>JAURZI010000056.1 GCA_030653435.1 Methylovulum sp. | reverse complement strand
TACTTGCCAATCCAGGTATGTAACGTATTGACGTTGATGCCTAGATCTTTGGCAGTCTGCGCTATGGGTTGATCGGACTCATTGGCTAGCTTGACCGATGACGCTTTAAATTCTGCTGTGTACGTTTTAGGTTTTTCTTGGTTCATTTTGGCTCACACTCTTTTTAGGATATTTTAATTCGTGTGTCCGGTTTAGTGTAGCCACATCACCCGAAAAGCCCAATTGTTCGACCCCAAAGCCGGAAATAGGGTAGCTTGGGTCATAATGAGAATTGCTGACGCGTTGCGGCAAATCACAACGTTGCTTTATGTTGTGCTATGCTGTTGCGCTTTATTCAAACCATCCTAATATTCTCATATCACTTTATGCGAACTCGCGTTAAAATTTGCGGTTTTACTCGTGTTGAGGACGCCGTTGCAGCGGCCCGATTGGGCGCGGATGCTATAGGCTTGGTGTTTTATCCGCCTAGTCCCAGGCATGTCAGCATTGAGCAGGCGATTAAAATAGTCAATGCCTTGCCTGCCTTTACCACAGTGGTCGCGTTGTTTGTCGATGAGCAGGAAGCACGGATAAACGAGGTGTTGGCGCGGGTGACCATAGATTGTCTCCAGTTTCATGGCGATGAGCCGCCTGCCGCTTGCAGATTGTATGATAAGCGTTATATCAAAGCGGTACGGATGCGGGAAGGCATTGATATTGCCGCAATGGCCAGAGATTATCACGATGCGGCTGGCTTGTTGCTGGATGCTTATCGTGCCGATGCCCAAGGGGGGACCGGGCATGGCTTCGATTGGGCGTTAATACCTCCGGCGTGTGCTTTGCCTATTATCTTGGCCGGTGGTCTCGATAGCGCTAACGCAAGACAGGCGATACAGGCGGTCAGCCCTTATGCGCTGGATGTCAGCAGCGGTGTAGAACTGGCAAAAGGCATTAAAGACACCGCAAAAATGATTGCGTTTTTAAGAGAAGTTAATGATAGAGAAGTTAAATAAGCCTGGATCGAATAAACATGACAGAAAAATATAATATGCCCGATGATCGGGGGCATTTTGGCCCCTACGGCGGAATGTTTGTCGCTGAAACCCTGATTCCACCTATTCAGGAGCTGAATGCCGCCTACCAACGTTATTTAAATGACGCTGAATTTATCGCAGAATTGGATGCGGATCTGCAACATTATGTGGGCAGGCCGTCGCCTTTATATCACGCTGAACGCTGGAGCCGCGAACTGGGTGGGGCGCAGATTTATTTAAAACGCGAAGATCTCAATCATACCGGCTCACATAAAATCAATAATACCGTAGGCCAGGCGCTGTTAGCCAAGCGCATGGGCAAGACGCGCATTATCGCCGAAACCGGCGCAGGCCAGCATGGTGTCGCCACGGCGACGGTGGCGGCAAGGCTGGGACTGGAGTGCGTCGTTTACATGGGCGCGGTTGATGTCGCCCGCCAATCCTTGAATGTCTACCGCATGAAGCTGCTGGGTGCGACTGTCGTCGCCGTTGAATCGGGTTCAAAAACCTTGAAAGACGCGTTGAATGAGGCGCTAAGGGACTGGGTGACTAATGTCGACAATACTTTTTATATCATCGGTACCGTGGCGGGGCCGCATCCTTATCCGGCAATGGTCAGGGACTTTCAATCCATCATCGGCCGCGAGGCCAAGCAACAATGCCTGGAAGCGACCGGGCGTTTGCCGGATGCGTTGGTTGCCTGTGTAGGCGGCGGCTCGAATGCGATGGGTTTGTTTTATCCGTTCATCGAAGACAGCCAAGTCAAGTTGATCGGCGTGGAAGCGGCAGGCGACGGCGTGGCTACAGGCCGGCATTCTGCGCCGTTGTGTGCAGGCCGCCCCGGGGTGTTGCACGGCAACCGCACGTATTTGATGTTCGATGATGACGGTGAAATTAGTGAAACCCATTCAATTTCCGCAGGTCTCGACTATCCGGGCGTAGGCCCTGAACATGCCTGGCTGAAAGACACCGGGCGCGCCCAGTATGTCAATATCACCGACAATGAGGCGTTGGATGGTTTTTATGCGCTGACGCGCATGGAAGGCATTATTCCGGCGCTGGAGTCCAGCCATGCGATGGCTTATACGATGAAACTGGCACCGACTATGGGCAAGGACGAGACCATTATCGTGAATTTGTCCGGTCGCGGCGATAAAGATATGCAAACAATGGCGAAACGTGAGGGGATAGAGCTGTGAGTCGATTAGCCGCTACATTTGAAGAGCTTGCCAAGACAGGGCGCAAGGCATTAATCCCGTTTATTACCGCAGGCGACCCTAACCCCGACTTTACCGTGCCAATGATGCACGCGATGGTGGACGCTGGTGTGGATGTGATCGAGCTGGGTGTGCCGTTTTCTGACCCTATGGCTGATGGCCCGGTTATCCAAAGGGCCAGCGAGCGAGCGCTGGCGCATAAAATGAGCCTGAAACGCACGCTGGCAACCGCGATGGAATTTAGAAAAACCAACCAGCACACGCCGTTGGTGTTGATGGGTTATCTTAACCCCATTGAAGCGATGGGCTATGAGGATTTTGCCAATGCGGCGCAACGCGCAGAAGTTGACGGCATTTTGACCGTTGATTTGCCGCCCGAAGAAGGCCAGGAATACCGTGAATTACTTAAGGCACGGGGTATAGACTCGATTTTTCTGCTGGCGCCGAATAGCAGTGAAGAGCGTATTAAAAAGATAGACGCGATAGGCAGCGGCTATATTTATTACGTCTCTTTGAAAGGGGTGACCGGGGCAGGGCATTTGAATGTCGCTGATGTCGAAGACAAGCTCAGGCAAATCAAAACGCACAGCCGATTGCCGGTCGGTATAGGCTTTGGCGTCAAGGATGCCGAAACCGCCAAAACGGTTGCCGACCTAGGTGACGGCGTGGTCGTCGGCAGTGCTTTAATCAGTAAAATCGAGGCGAACCTGGATGATTTGGCTCGCGCCAAACATGAAATTTGTCATTTATTGGCATCCATGCGCCAGGCTATGGATGAGGGGGGACAGCAATGAGTTGGTTTGAAAAATTACGCCCTTCAATTATCAGGACAGAAGCCTCAGTAAAAAAGACTACCGTCCCGGAAGGGCTGTGGAGCAAATGTCCCAGTTGCAATGCGATTCTGTACAATTCGGAACTGGAAAAAAATTACAGCGTCTGCCCGAAATGCGAACACCACATGCGTATTTCTGCAAGGGTCAGGCTGGATATGTTCCTCGATGAGGGTGAGCGGGAAGAAATCGGTAAAACGATTAAACCGGTCGATCCGTTAAAGTTTAAAGACATCAGAAAATACAAGGAACGACTTGCCGTAGCGCAAAAACAAACCAAAGAAAACGATGCGCTGGTGGTCATAAAAGGCCGGTTGAAGGGGCAGGATATTGTCGTTGCGGCGTTTGATTTCAACTTTATGGGCGGCTCTATGGGTTCGGTAGTCGGCGAGCGCTTTGTCAGGGGTGTCAATAAAAGCCTGGAATTAGGCGTGCCGTTTCTGGTGTTCACTGCCAGCGGCGGGGCCAGAATGCAGGAGTCCTTGTTTTCCTTGTTCCAGATGGCGAAGACCAGCGCGGCCTTGACCCGCTTGTCCAATGCCGGCATTCCCTATATTTCTTTCATGACCGACCCGACCATGGGCGGTGTTTCGGCAAGTCTGGCGATGCTGGGCGATATTAATGTCGCGGAGCCCAATGCACTGATTGGTTTTGCAGGCCCCAGGGTTATCGAGCAAACCGTGCGCGAAAAACTGCCCGAAGGTTTCCAGCGTAGCGAGTTTTTGCAAGAGCACGGCGCCATCGACATGATTATTGACCGGCGGCAGATGCGCGACAAAATGGCCAGTATCCTGGCGATGCTGATGGCAGGCAAGGCGCAGCCAGCGATAGCCGCTGATTTGCCTCCGGTTGTCGTCGAAGATCTTGCGCCCCCTACTGTCTGATCTGTGTGTGACGTGACTTGCTATCATGCATTTTGATACCTTACAGGGGTGGTTGGGTTGGCAAGAAGGTTTGCATCCGTTAACAATAGATTTGGGGTTGGAACGGGCGGATCAAGTTTTTGCCGCACTGAACCCCCGGCGCGTTAAACCGCTGACGATCACCGTGGCCGGTACGAACGGTAAAGGATCCTGTGTCGCTTATCTTGAGGCGATTTATAAAGCGCAAGGCTATCGGGTAGGCGCTTATACGTCGCCGCATATTTTACAATATAACGAGCGCATTAAAATTGATGGGCAGCCCGTGTCGGATGAGCTGATTTGTGCAGCGTTTAGCCGGATAGAGTCGGTGCGCGCCAACAATTCCTTAAGTTATTTTGAATTTGGCACCTTGGCCGCCCTTGATATATTCTGGCGTGCCGAACTGGATATTCAATTGCTTGAAGTGGGGCTGGGTGGGCGTCTGGATGTCGTCAATATAGTCGACCCCGATATCGCCTTGGTCAGCAGCATCGGCATAGACCATGTGTATTGGCTGGGCGACACTCGCGAGGCGATTGGCCGCGAAAAAGCCGGGATTTTCAGGGCGGGGACACCGGCTATCGTCGGTGACCCGCAGCCGCCCGACTCATTGATACAGGTCGCTGCCGAGAAGCACGCCCAACTTTATTGCATAGGCAGGGATTTCGGTTATCAAAAACAGCAGACCACGTGGGATTGGTTTGCCGGCGCGGAGCAAATCAGCCAGTTGCCGACCCCGGCGTTAAAAGGCGAGCACCAATACCGCAATGCGGCTTCGGTTATCCTGGCAATCAGACTGT
Organism: Methylovulum sp.; assembly: GCA_030653435.1. GTDB lineage: Bacteria > Pseudomonadota > Gammaproteobacteria > Methylococcales > Methylomonadaceae > Methylovulum. The sequence continues at coordinate 38,858 of JAURZI010000056.1, read as the reverse complement.
TGGCCGAACGGCTGCCAGTCAGTGTGGCGGCGATAGGCCGGGGTATCGGACATGTCGAGTTGGCGGGCCGCTTTCAATTAATTTCCGGCGACATTCCCGTGCTGATTGATGTCGGGCACAATCCTGAAGCCGTCAGCACGCTGGTTGATTACCTGCAGGCTTATTTTCCCGACAAGCGTGTGCTGGCGGTTTTTTCGATGATGAAAGACAAAGATATTAGCGGCGTGCTTGAGATTATGAAGCCCGTGGTTACTCAGTGGTTTTTTGCGCCCTTGGCGAACACTAGGGCAACGTCGGAAACAGCAATGCGAGAGATTTTTTTACAAAGTTCAATGCCCAATGTATCCTTTGGTCATACGGGCTTTTCCGATGCCTTTAGTGCAGCCAAAGAGTACGCGCAAGTAGGTGATTTGTTATTGGTTTTTGGCTCCTTCTTTTTGGTGTCTGATTGTTTAAATGATTTGGGAAAAATGAGTTGACAAAATGAATCAAGAATTAAGACAACGGTTAATTGGTGCAGTGGTGGTCACCGCTTTGGCGGCTATATTTATTCCTATGTTGTTTGATGATCCTGTCGATGACAGTGGTCAGCTGGTCAGTGAACTGATCATTCCTGAAGAGCCGGCGGTCAGTGTCGAAGAGCCGGAAAAAAAACTGCCTGGGAGTGTTGCTGACGTGTCGGCATCCCACGAATCCATGGATATGCCTATGGAAGACATCAAATCGGATGAGGGTACAGACGCCAGTGTGTTGTCGACTGACGAACTGGAGGCTGAGGCGCCCAGCGAAGAAGAGCAGGAGCAAGCCCTAGAGCGTCCTGTGGATAATAAAATCTCCGGGCTGGAATCCGGTACGCGAGCGCCCTCTTTAGATACCGGTATTGTTGAAGAAGAGCCGGGTGTAGCAGCAAAACCAGTAGAAAAACAATTATTGCGTAAACCCGTGGTTTTAAAAACCGATACCCTAGCATCGGCAAAAATAGCCAATAAAACGGTGAAGCCTGTTGTTGCTAATCACCCTGTTGAAGTGATGTCGGTAGAAAAATTGGCTAAACCGGTAAAGCCAAACCCGCAAGCATCACGCTGGTATATCCAGGCCGGCAGTTTTAGCAAAAAAGAAAATGCCTTGGCCTTGGCCGAAAATCTCCGTAAACAGGGTATGCCGGTACTGTTGGAAACGATTCAGGTTGGCGGCAAGGGTACTTTTTACCGGCTTAAAGTAGGCCCTGAGCTGGACAAGAAAAGGGCTGCGGCAATGAAGTCCAAGTTGGACCAACAAAACATCAAGACTATGCTTGTTGCTGAGTGAAGCAGACATTAATCTATTGCCTGTGCGTTAAGTTCTTCAGATGATCTGGGTAGATTTTGCTATCATCGGCATGCAGTGTATGACGTTAACTGCGGGACTGATAAAAGGCGTTAGCCAACAGGCGTATTCATTGATGTGGTGGTTGTTGGCGGTTGCTGTAGGTTTAAATTTCAGCCCTGAGTTTGCAATGTTCCTGAAAGCGTCTATCAATGACCCGGCTGCGCGCATGGCGGCCGCTTTTGTCGCTTTATGCCTGATAACATTGATGGTTGGCGGTTTAATCCGCGTCCTGTTGGGCGGACTGATTAAAAAATCAGGGTTAACGCTGGTCGAACGTCTGGCAGGGCTGGTTTTTGGTGCCGCCCACGGTGTCATTTGGGTTGCCGTGTTGGTTATGCTGGCTGGATTATCTGTTTTGCCCCAATCTCCGTGGTGGAAAAAATCAAAACTGATTCCGCCATTTCAATCCATAGTCGTAGGGTTACATAACCGCCTTCCGTCAGAGTTGACGAAAAACGTCAACTTCCGTTAACGGCTACCGCTATCAACTTAGGAACAGGTTAAAAATATAATGTGTGGTATTGCTGCTATCGTTTCACATCAACCCGTTAATCAGGAACTTTATGATGCGCTGACCGTTTTGCAGCATCGTGGCCAGGATGCTGCAGGCATTGTCACCTGTGAAAAAGGGCGCTTACATTTACGCAAAGACAACGGTTTGACCCGTGATGTCTTTACCAATGCCCAGATGATGAAGTTGAGGGGCAATATGGGGATAGCGCATGTCCGTTACCCGACGGCAGGTTGCACCAGTTCTGCGGAAGCCCAACCATTTTATGTCAATTCGCCGTTTGGCTTGACTTTGGCGCATAACGGCAACCTGACTAACACCGAGGAATTGAAAGAAGCGTTGTTCGTGCAGGATCAGCGGCATATCAACACGGATTCGGATTCCGAGGTTTTGCTGAATGTATTTGCCCATGAACTGCAAACCCTGGGTAAGCTGCATCTAAGTGTCGACGATGTTTTTCAGGCGGTTTCAGGTGTACATAGGCGCTGTCGTGGTGCTTATGCCGTGGTTATTATGATCGCAGGGTTTGGCATTTTAGGGTTCAGGGATCCGCATGGCATCAGGCCGGTGGTTTTCGGTGAAAGAAAAGGCCCGTCAGGCCCTGAATTCATGATTGCCTCGGAAAGCGTCGCGCTTGATGTCAGCGGATTTGAGCTGATCAGGGATATCGCGCCCGGAGAAGCCGTATTTATTGAAGAATCCGGCAGATTGCACACGCAGCAATGTGCAGAATTTACCGACCATTGCCCCTGTATATTTGAATACGTTTATTTTGCCCGCCCGGATTCGATTATCGATAACATTTCGGTATACAAGGCTCGCTTGCGTATGGGTACAAAATTGGCCGAGAAAATGCACAGGGAATGGCCGGACAACGATATAGACGTTGTTATTCCGATACCCGACACCAGTAGGACAGCGGCCTTGCAAATGGCGACGATACTCGGTGTAAAGTTCCGCGAAGGATTTATCAAAAATCGTTATATCGGCCGAACCTTCATCATGCCTGGGCAAAAAATGCGCGAAAAATCGGTCAGGCAAAAGTTAAACGCAATAGGCCTGGAGTTTGAAGGCAAAAACGTGCTGCTGGTCGATGACTCTGTCGTAAGAGGCACGACGTCAGCACAAATCATCCAGATGGCCAGGGACGCCGGTGCCAAAAAAGTGTATTTTGCCTCTGCCGCGCCGCCCGTGCGTTATCCGAATGTGTACGGCATCGACATGCCCGCAGCTCATGAACTGATTGCCCATGAGCGTACCGAAGAAGAAGTCTGCATGGCAATTGGCGCTGACCGGTTGATTTACCAGGATCTGGATGATCTGATTGCTGCGGTGGGTAAAGGCAACCCCAATATTAAGCATTTTGATACTTCCTGTTTTAGCCACGAATATATTACCGGCGATATTGATGATGCCTATCTGGATCGTATCGAAGCCCTGCGTAACGACAATGCCCGCAGTGACAGCGATTCAGGGAACTTTATTGTGGAAATGCAAAATTGTGATTAATACTCGCCTTAACTATCTGAAAACACATGAACGATATTAACTGGAACGACTATGCGTTAGAAACCCAGGCGATCAGGGCCGGGCATAAGCGCACGCATGAAGACGAACACAGCATGCCGATATTTGCAACATCGAGTTATGTATTTAACAGCGCAGAAGAAGCGGCATTGCGGTTTACCGGACAGAAACCGGGCAATATTTATTCGCGGTTCACGAATCCAACGGTCAGTGCGTTCCAGGAGCGGCTGGCATTGATGGAGCAAGGCGAACGTTGTCTGGCATTTGCTTCCGGTATGGCGGCCATCATGGCGGTCGGCATGGGTTTGCTGAAAGCAGGCGACCATGTTGTATGTTCGCGCGGCGTATTCGGCAATACCGTGTTGATGTTCCAGAATTACTTTGGCAAATTCGGCGTAACCACCGATTTTGTCGATTTAACGGATATGGCAGCCTGGGAGGCGGCGATAAAACCCAACACTTGTTTGCTGTTCCTGGAAACGCCGTCCAATCCCTTGACCGAAATAGCCGATATTGCAGAACTTGCGGACTTGGCGCACCGGCACGGGTGCCTGCTGGTGGTCGATAATTGCTTTTGCACGCCTGCGTTGCAAAAACCATTGTTATTAGGCGCGGACATTATTGTCCATTCAGCAACTAAATATATAGACGGGCAGGGGCGTTGTGTAGGCGGCGCTGTGGTTGCCAGCGATGCGATCATAGAAAAGCAGATTTATCCTTATTTGCGTACCGGTGGAGCTACGATGAGCCCGTTTAATGCATGGGTGTTCTTGTCGGGTCTCGAAACGTTGGCGCTACGGATGAAAGCGCATTGTGACAATGCTGTTGCACTCGCCCAATGGCTACAACAACAGCCTGGCGTCGTCAAAGTCCATTATCCCGGATTGCCGTCCCATGCCCAACATGAGTTGGCAAAACGTCAGCAAAGCCATTTTGGCGGTATCGTCAGTTTTGAATTGGCAGGCGGCAAGGAACAGGCCTGGCAATTGATTGATGCGACGGAAATGCTGTCGATTACCGCTAATTTAGGCGATGTCAAAACCACTATCACCCATCCCGCGAGCACCACGCACGGCCGCTTAACGCCTGAAACCAGGGCGGCGGCAGGCATTAAGGACGGTTTGGTCAGGTTATCAGTGGGTCTGGAAAATCTTGAAGACATTAAAAAGGATTTATCCAAAGGTTTGCCTCAGCGTTAATATTGACGGGCAGTTACGGACAGGGCTTACTCCCATCTGAGTCAAAAAGCGTTGAAGTTTTTGCCAGAGGTCATTATTTAGCCTGTTCGCACCGTAGGGCGCGCTGTGCGCGCCATCGGCGGCTCGGTACCGGAAAAGGCGCGTGCGGCGCGCCCTACGTTTCGTGTGACGGTAGGCGTTGCCGGTATTAAAAACTTAGACGTTTTTTCGATCAGATGGGAGTAGCATGGAATTTGCCCATGACGGCATTAAACCATACGGAGTTTAATAATCGGCTTAGCCAGATGTTCAAGGCCGGATAGCGTGAATGTTCAAACCAGTGATTATCAACGTTGGCAAACTGCCGTATAAACGGAAAAATAGCGGCATCCGCCAGCGCAAACGAACTGCCGCATAAATGCCGTGCAGATCTTAAGCGCTGCTCAAGTTCAGACAAAAACAGTTCCGCTTGCTGACGATAATGGCTTGCGGGAAATTCAGGATAGCGGTCGGCGTATTTGTAACGATCCAGGTAATATTTAAAATCCCCGTCATTCCATTCGATTAACTGATAAGCGTCTTGCGGGCTAGACAGCCAATTATCAGGGTCATGTTGTGCCAATGCCCATTGCATAATAGCCAGGCTTTCATCAATCACGACACCATTTTGAAGCTGCAATACCGGCACGGTAGCTTTAGGTGAAATGACCAGCAGGTGTTCCGGTTTGTGTTTTAAGTCCACATCCCTGAGCGTTACCGATACATCGGCATAGGCTATGGCCATTCTCGCCCTGATGGCATAAGGGCAGCGCCGGAAGCTGTATAAGACAGGGAGCGTGTCGGTCACTAGCGGTTGTTTTTAGGTGATGGCTTGCGGTGATTAGCGGGGCTTCCAACTTTGAACGTATAGCCGTCTGTTACAGACAGTTTTTTCTGTTGCCAAGTTGAAAGCCTGGATCAGCTTTTGGAACAGCAGCTTATGTTGCTGTCCATCGCTTGGTTTTCTCGTGTGGGCTTTATTTTTCCAGCAAATCGATTTTGCCTTCTTTACCATTCCACTCATCAGCATCGGGCAGTGCCGCCTGTACTTCGGTAATGGACGGCCAGAGTTTGGCTAATTCGGCGTTTAACTGGATGAAGATTTCTTGTCCTTCAGGCACTTCGTCTTCAGCAAAAATCGCATTGGCAGGGCATTCAGGCTCACATAAAGTGCAGTCTATGCACTCGTCCGGGTCGATCACCAAAAAATTGGGGCCTTGATGAAAGCAGTCCACAGGACAGACGTCTACACAGTCAGTAAATTTACATTTAATACAATTTTCAGTGACTACAAAAGTCATAATGATTTCCTGAATAGTTAAGGAGATATGTGAATGGGCGGGTATCTTAGCAGAAAGCGGCTTTATAAAACACCCGCAGTATTATTGTGTTGTTGAGGCCCCGTCAAGTATGTCTTGCGTGCGGCTGTCCAATAAGGTTAATGAGGTGCTGCCGGTAGCGCTGCTGTTTCTTTGTCGGGTGGTTTTTAGCGCGAGCTTTGCTTCATTTTGCAGCTGACTGTCAGCATAACGTTGCTCCGGCCTTACTGGCGCGTTGCTTGCCCTTTCGAAATAAATTTCGGCCTCTTCCAACTGGTTGTTGGCTAATAGAAAATCGCCGTAATAATAATTGCTGTCTATGCCGTTAGGGCTGATTTTGAGCGCGGTTTGCAGCAATTGGCCGGCTTTTTCGTTATCGCCAAATGCAATCGGCCAAGGTGGCGCTTTATGGTAGAGGACTCCCAATACGACATATGCCGAGCCGTTCATGGTGTTTGGGTTGATTGCAATGACTTTGCCTAATAAATCGCGGACGCCATAAATAGCCTCTAGTGCTGAAACCGGATCCTGGTGGTCAGCATAACTTGCCTTGACCAATGCTTGTAAAAATAGAGCGGCGGGATCTTTGGGATATTGCCCGGAGAGTTCGGTTGCTTTGTCCAGTAATTTGGCATAGGCCGACGCTTGCTGACCTTTGGGCGTGTCGTAATATATCGTTGCCCATTCGGCTTCAACACGGTTGAGGGCAGCCTGTAAATCCTCTGCTGCACAGCGCAGGGAGAGTAGTAATAAAGCGACAAAAAATATTATTTTCATAAGCTAAATATAAGGCAAATGATGGGGTATTTAATAACCTAATGAAATATTGGGGTTATTGCCATTCTGAGTAAGGGTGGATAGCGAGGTTGTTGTTGTAATAACGCAGATCACTGGTGACTTCAGCACCTAACCAAGGCGGCTTGCTAAAGTCCTTGCCAATTTCCGGTAACTCAATCTCTGCAACGCACAAGCCTTGGTTAACGCCGGCAAATTCATCTATTTCCCAGACATTACCGTCATCAAAGACGAAATGGCGGGTTTTTTCTATCAACGGTTTATTACATAGATTACTGAGCATCTCATGGGCATCAACCAGGGGAATCTCATATTCATATTCATGCCGGTGCGTACCTATCGTGGCGCTTTTGATATTAAGCCATGCTTGTTTGTCGCTAGTCCTGACCCGGATTGAACACGTTGCGGCCGAACTTAAATAGCCTTGCCGGTACTTGACCGAGTGGCTGACGTGCTGTCGCCATTCCTCGCTGGCGAGTAAAAATTTATGCTCGATTTCAATAGCCATAATCAGCATCTTTTAGCGGCTTGTCACAATGCTTGCTGCCGTCGCAATAAGGCGGTGTCTGTGTTTCGGAGCAGCCGCATAGAAACAGGGTTTCGGTTTGTGCGGCAATAAATTTCACGGATTTTTTTTCTGAAAGTTCCCGGTGCGAATGGTCACATAAAGGCATGGCCTGACTATGGCCGCAACTGCACCATGAATATCTTACACCGGCTTCAACGGCAACAGGTAAGGGCGCGTTAATTTTTGTCGTCATGTCATGATAGCGTTTAAAGTGTTTGGTACCAGCTTATAAGGTAACTGTGTTGGCATGTTGATGCAAACACATATTGGGCGGCTTAAGCATAGCGGTAAAGTCCGGCTTTATTTCTGTGCCTAGCAATGCTAAAGTTATAACTTATCAAATCACTGGGTAATTATACTCCGTGATTTTATTAACCCTTCTTTTAACTTTTGCTTAGGATAATCACATGGCCTTCGAACTTCCTGCTTTGCCTTATGCTAAAAACAGACTGATACCTTATATTTCAGAAGAAACGCTGGAATACCATTATGGTAAACATCACCAAACTTATGTGACAAACCTGAACAACTTGGTTCCTGGAACCGAATTTGAGGGCCTGTCATTGGAAGAAATTATTATGAAATCTTCCGGAGGCATTTTTAATAATGCGGCGCAGGTTTGGAACCACACGTTTTACTGGAATAGCCTTGCCCCAAACGCGGGTGGCCAGCCTAGCGGCGCTTTAGCCGACGCCATTAACGCCACGTTCGGCTCGTTTGATAAATTTAAAGAAGACTTTACCAAATGTGCAGTGACTACCTTCGGTTCGGGTTGGGCGTGGTTGGTGAAAAATGCAGATGGTAGCCTGGCTCTGGTCAGCACCAGCAACGCGGCTTGTCCGTTGACTACAGGCCAAACACCGTTATTGACTTGCGATGTGTGGGAGCATGCTTATTACATCGATTACCGCAACGCCCGTCCAGCTTACCTGGAAGCCTTCTGGGCCTTAGTGAACTGGGATTTTGCCGCAGCTAATTTCGCAGCCTAATCTGTTTGTCTGATAACCTTCTGCATCGACTAAGATGCAGAAGGTTTTTTTATGCCCGTAACATCGAGGCCGGTCGGTCGCCGTTCGTCAGTCCGTGGTTTTGCCCCGGATATGCTAAAATTGCGTCCGCTTAACCCGACACAGCAATGTGCTGTAGATTATTTTATAGGAGTCATGCATGACCACCGTTTTAATTACCGGCGCTAATCGAGGGCTGGGTCTGGAATTTTGCAAGCAGTATGCCGAAGATGGGTGGCGAGTCATTGCTTGTTGCCGCCAACCTGAACAAGCGTCGGCATTACTTGAGCTCGCTAGGCAATATCCTGTCGTTCAGATAGAAGGCTTGGATGTTGCCGAATTTACCCAGATTGACGCGCTGGCGCGTAAGTTATCCGACCGCAGTATTGATGTCTTAATCAATAATGCCGGCGTTTACGGCGACACCCCGGCAAACCGCTTTGGTCATTTGGATTATCAAGCCTGGAGCCAAACTTTGCGGGTCAACACGTTATCCCCCGTGAAAATGGCGGAAGCCTTTTTAAGCCAGCTCAAGGCCAGTGACACCAAGCTGATCGTCAATATCAGCAGTTTAATGGGTAGCATGACGGACAATAACAGCGGTGGCAGTATCTTATACCGTTCCAGCAAAGCCGCCTTGAATGCCGCTATGAAAAGCCTCGCGCTAGATCTTGAGCCGCAGTCTGTCGGCGTGCTGATATTCCATCCAGGCTGGGTCAAAACCGATATGGGCGGCCCAAATGCTTTGGTTGATGCCTGTGACAGCATTTCCGGCATGCGCGATGTCATCGCAAAATTTTCCTTAGACCAATCAGGCTGTTTTGTTAAATACGACGGCTCGACTATGCCATGGTGATAACTATGCTAAAAAAAATTCTGTGCTTATCGGTATTGTTACCCAGTATTGCCAATGCCGGTGTTTCGATACCGGATGTGATTAAAGTACCGTCAGGCCATCACCCGATGCTGACGGCGCATGCCAAGGGTGAGCAGATTTATCAATGCGCCTTAAGTGGCGGCGTTTATTCGTGGCAGATACAAGCGCCCGATGCTCAATTATTCGACGCCCAAGGCCAGATTATCGGCAAGCATTATGAAGGGCCGGTTTGGGAATATAAGGAAGGCAGCCGCGTGCAAGGCAAAATAACCGGTAAGTTCGATATGTCGCCAGGCTCGGCCATCACTTGGTTGCTGGTGGAGATCATCGGACATAAGGGCGATGGGCCGTTCAGCAAAACCAGTTATATTAACCGGATTAATACTCAGCGCGGCTTGCCGCCGGTAACGGGTTGTGACGGCAACCATTTAGGCCAGGAAAAACGGATTGCATATTCGGCGGATTATATTTTTTACCAGCCGGATTGAGTCGTGCGGCTAAGCCTAAAAGGATACGCGGATCTTGCCTCGGTCTAATATAAACTTGGCTAAGAGAGTGATCTCAATAACCGAAAAATAATGGCCTATTCCAGTCGCCCAGCGCCTTCCGTTGCATGTGGGTTTGGTCCGCGCCGGCGTAGCTGTTGATTACAAGGCCGGTAAATGTCCATAAGCTGGCAGGGTCTGCAAGCGCTGGTCTTCTAGCGGCCTACCTACCGTAAAATGATAAAGGCTTTGGAAGCTGTTATCTTTAATGCCGAATATTTCATGTACGCTGTCATCAAAAAAACAGCCGATACCGGTGCCGCGTACACCGGCTGCTTCGGCTTCCAGATATAACACTTGGCCTATCAGGCCGCATTCCCAGAACAGGCGGCGGTAATTCCAGGCCTGTTCTTCCAAAGGCTCGCTGAATTCGGCGAGCATTGCCAAACTGAAGGCGCTGTCGCCGGCGATGGCTTGGCGGCAAGATAGCGTCTTGGCGGTTTGCCTGAAGTCGCCAGGGTACAGTTGATATAACGGCAAGTCGTCTGATACCGTTTGCCATGCAAAATCAGCCAGCGTTGCGGCCTTTAATTTTTGTAGGACGTCGGTGCTTCTGGGTAAGGCATACAGCCCGGATGGCAGGCCTTCAACCCGATGCACAAAAATAAACAAATGGACTTTGGGCGACCACGGCCAGCTGTCGAAAGGTATTTTTGCGGCAGGCAGCACTGCACTCAGCATCCGATAAAAATCGCTGCTGGGCAGTGGCGATAGCGTGCCGTCAAAATGTTGGGCGCTGCGGCGGCTGCGGATAATATCAACAGCGCTTGTATGGCATACCGATTTGATCAGGTGTTGAGGGGCTGCTTGCCAATTGGCATCTGCCGTGTGCCATTTTTTTGCGGCATGGGCAACTTCATCGATAACCGGCCATTTATAGAGATGGTAGGCTCGCAAACTATCCGCTTTTCCGGACCAGACGCCGTCTCGGGCAGCCTCCAGCAATGCCTGGGCAGGCAAGGGGGCATGATTGCTGCGCGTATGGATGCGGCAAATAAAATCAGGGAACTCATGCTCGTTATCAATAAAGTCGTGGCTGCGGTTAAGCCCCAGCAGAAATGCGGTTTCGTCATCGGAATAGCGGGTTACCAGTTCTATAGACCAGCCTAGCGTGGCGGCGGCATAACGCAAAGCGCCTAGGGCATGGCCGGTGTCATGCTGGCAATAGCGGTAAGCCCTTTCGCCGTATTTCCAGGCTTCCCGCCAATGTACCGAAGACAAGCCGATAAGCAGGCCAACATCGTTGCTAGGGTCTGCAAATTGGCAACGCTGTTCGAGATGATGGTCATAGCTGACATAATGGTAAAGCCCCGGCTTCATCAGCATGCCGTCGGTGTTGATCAGATAGGCTTCGGTCGGATGTAGATTGCCGCTGGACGGGTTGCAACGCAATGACCAGCGGTTGGGGCCGTATGCCTTCCATGCCGACAGGCCAAACGACAATTCCAGTAATAACCCAAGGCTTGCCCGGTTTAGCGGCTGCTTAGGGATCAAATGCGGGGTGTCAAATTGGGCAAACAAGGTTTGCAGCATGGCGCCGGGCCTAGGCAACGGAACCACCTCACAACCGGAAAAGCGCCGGAACGGGTCGGGTTGATCGTCCCAATCCAGTGTGTCCGGGCTTTTGGCGTAGCGCTCCAAAGTGTGTTTCGTGCGGTTGTGGTAGTTTAGGATAGTTGTGGTTGATGGAGTAGGCATGTGCGTAAGTGTTTGCTGTGTCGACAATTCCCTGCATAAACTAAGCTGTTCTTGCAGGTCCCTAATGCGCTGGGCAGCCTTTACTGCTTATTTCAAAAGCGCTGCTGGACTTTTGGTGCGCTGTTTCCAGTGATAAGCAACTTACCCTGAACGGTCAAGGTATCGGTTTTTTTGTGCATATACTTATGGTAGCGTAAAAAGCTGAAACGTCCCGGCGCCTCGTCCGCGCTATCGAGTTATTGTACCTTATGCGGTTATAATAGCGTTTATTCATCAAACAGCTCGATTGACTCGTAGCAGACGTTAACTGACCAGACCCATACAGGATTGTCCCATGATTATTAAGCCAAAAGTTCGCGGTTTTATTTGCACTAATGCCCATCCACAAGGTTGCGCGGCTCATGTCCAGGAGCAAATCGCCTACACTAAAGCGCAGGGCAGCCTAAGTGACAAAGCGGGCATCAGCGGCCCAAAAAATGTATTGATCCTGGGTTGTTCAACCGGTTATGGTTTGGCCTCGCGGATTACCGCCGCCTTTGGCTGCGGCGCAAAAACCTTGGGGGTTTGTTTTGAGAAGCCGCCTACCGACAAAACCGCGTCGCCGGGCTATTACAACACCTCGGCATTCCATGATGCCGCTGCTGCCGAAGGTTTATACGCACACACCATTAATGGCGATGCTTTTTCCAGCGGCGTTAAAGACCAAGTGCTGGCATTGTTGAAAAACGGCATCGGTAAGGTCGATTTGGTAGTGTACAGTTTGGCATCGCCACGGCGCACCGATCCGGTGACCGGCGATGTTTATACGTCGGTGCTAAAACCCATAGGCCATGCGTACACCTCTAAAAACCTGAATACGGACAGCTTAAAAATCCATGACATCACGCTGGAACCGGCAACGGAAGCGGAAATTGCCAACACCGTTAAAGTGATGGGCGGCGAAGATTGGGAGTTATGGATAGAAGCATTAAAAGAGGCGGATCTGCTCGCGGAAGGCGCGCAAACCGTGGCTTATACCTATCTGGGCGACAAATTGACCTGGCCTATTTATGGGCAAGCCACTATTGGCAAGGCTAAGGAAGATTTGGATCGTGCCTCCAAGGCGATCAGCGCCAAGCTGCAAGACGTGCGGGGCAGCGCCCGTGTCGCGGTATTAAAAGCCTTGGTCACCCAAGCAAGTTCGGCGATTCCCCTGATGCCGTTATATTTGTCCATCTTGTTTAAAGTCATGAAAGAAGACGGCACTGACGAGCATTGCATTGAACAAATCCAGCGTCTGTTTACGGAATGTTTGTACGCCGAAAATCCGCGCCTGGACCAGGACAACCGTTATCGTGTCGATGACAAGGAATTGGCGGCTGACGTACAGGCGCGCGTGGAAGCCATCTGGCCACAAGTGACCGAAGCCAATTTAATGCAACTAACCGATTTCCAAGCCTATTCTGACGATTTCTTGAAATTATTCGGCTTTGGCTTGGCCGGTGTTGATTATGATGCGGAAACGGAGCCGCAAGTGGCGACTAACTTTTAACAGCCTAGCCCTGCTTAACAGGTACAGCCTTTGGTGTCCGGCATGCAAAACCCGCACTGGCATAAAGGCTGCGTTCAGGGGCAGGCAATGCTGGCCTTGAACGCCTTGATCTCTGAAGCAGCCCCCAGAACCACCAATAGATCACCTGCATCCAAATGATGCTCTTTTTCGCCGACAGCAAAATATAATTCATCGCCTAATTCTTTATCAACAACGCCGATCAGAATTAAGTTATGTTTTTCGCCTAATTTCAAGTCGCTGATTTCAGTGTCTTCCAGACAAGACCCTTTAGGGATTTCAATTTGTACCAGGTTTAAATCATGCCGCCCGAACACCGTATTATCCAGGATATTGGAAATCTCCGGTCGGGTTAACATTTCATGCGTTTTTCTGCCGCAAATTTCATAAGGGTCAATAATTTTATTGGCGCCTGCCGCCAATAATTTTTCCGCCGATTCGGGATCATCAACAATAGCAATAATCGTCAGGTTTTTTGCGATGGCGCGTGCGGAAATGGTTAAAAAAACATTATCGGAATCGGTAGGGTAAAAGCAGAACAGGATATCGATATGGCTGCCTATGCCTATCGCTTTGAGTTGTTCGTCATCCCTGAAATCAATAACTTGTGTGATAAATCCCTGTTTTTCCATCAGCTCTGCTTCAGCCTCATCCTGGCCGATAAAGACCAGCTGATCTTGGCTTTGTTGCAAGCGTTTCATGACTTCGAGCGACATAATGCTGTAACCGAAAACGGCAATGTGCTTCATCGTTTGTGCCCACGTTTCAAGCGGCTTTGTACAACCTGGTCGCGGAAATAGTCGATGCTAAGATCCCGGCCTAACAGCACGAGCAAGTCCCCCGCTTGCAGGATAAAATAGGAACTAGGGTTAAAATAAAAGTGTTGATGGCTGACTTGGTAGCGGTTTTTGTGTTTGACATGTATAGGGTTTGAGCTGATGACGCCGATCAGCACCAGTTTTCTGAGCCCGAAATTGAGTTCGGCAATGCTCTTGTTGTCGATAAAAGACGTGGCGGCAACCTCTATTGTTTCCATAATAAACTGTTTTTCCTGCTTAAGTATGCCGAAAATAGCCTCAAAAGCCACGGGTTGTCCCATATATTCAGCGGCGACCATACCGGCGATTTCAAACGGTTGGATCACATCATTGGCACCGGCCTGATAAAGCTTATTAACATTGTCTTTTTTGTTGGCACGGGAAATAATCCTGATCTCGGCGTTTAAATGTCGGCTGGTCAGGGTAATATAAACATTGACGACATCGTCGCCGGTCGTGCATAACACGGCACGGGCGCCGCCATTGATACCGGCCTGTTTGAGCACGGCATTTTTGCTGGCATCGGCCTGTATCACCAGATAACCCAGATGCTTGGCTTTCAACACATTTTCTTCATCAACATCAATGACGACAAAATGTTGTTTATCTTTTGCCAGTCTGGCCGCGATATGTTCGCCTACCCGCCCAAACCCGCAAATAATGACAAAACTGGTGTAGCGTTTTAGTTCGGTATAGGTTTTGTTTTCACGCATATCGTGCATTTTGTCATTAAATGCTGAAACCATAATGGATGTCAGGAACGAAAACACACCTAAGCCGCTTAATATCAAGGCCATAGCCACCAATCGCCCGCCGGTGGTGTACGGTGTTATATCGCCGTAACCGACGGTTGACACTGTGACTATCGTAAAGTAAACCGCGTCGAACAAATGCGTGATTTGTCCGTTATTGGCCGGTTTTTCAAACAAATAGATTGCCGTGCTACCGATAAATACGACAAAACCCAAAAACATGCCCAGCGTGTACAGTTCAAAACGCTTGCTGGCCAAGACCTCGGTAAATAATTTTAAGCTGTTAAAATACCGGAACAGCTTAAATAACCGAAAAATAAGGAAAACCCTTAGCATACGCAACGGCCTGTAACTGGGTAAAATTGCCAGCAAGTCGATCACAGCTAAAGGCGTCAACATATATTCCATTTTTTTTGCTGCTATCATCCTGATAATATGACCCAGGCGAAAAGGAATATTAAGGTATTGGGTTTGTTCGTGGTGTTTGAGAATAATTTTATGGTTGTCGTTATATAGCCATACCCGTAGCAGGTATTCAATGCTAAAAATAATGACCAGGGTGCGCTCAAACAGTGTATCCAGCGCGGTTAAAGGCGTATCGACCTCATAAATCAGCAAGAAAACGCTGGACATGACCAGGGCGATCATAAAAACATCAAAATGCGATTTCAGTCGGCTATCCGGGTTTTCCAGCAGATTGTAAAAAAATACTTTAGTCTGCCGGTAACGCCGTGATGTTTTCAGAAAATAAGCCAGGGAAACCAGCA
Source organism: Methylovulum sp. (assembly GCA_030653435.1). GTDB lineage: Bacteria > Pseudomonadota > Gammaproteobacteria > Methylococcales > Methylomonadaceae > Methylovulum. The sequence goes on along the minus strand of JAURZI010000056.1, from coordinate 23,540 downwards.
GTCGGGATAGCATAATAGTGGGTCGAAGTTGATTGGGGTTAGTGTGTACCCATGCAGGTATGCTGCTGCGCGTTGAATCTTAATGAAGTTTAAGCCACTGCCGTGCCAGTGCTTGTTGCCTTGCCGGGTACTATTGTTAACGGATATCCGGTAATATGCGGGCGGCTCTTGTTGGCGGCTAACTCAACAGCGGTCGTCCCGCCTAACAAGGGAACCCTGCATATTATTCGGGCATTGCCACTTCAAGCTTGAAAAAAGCAGCCGAACAATGACTATGCTTGTACTGTGCAGTATAGTGTAAAAAAGAAAGTAAACTGCAAAAATAAAAGACAATAACTTAAACAGGAAGGGGGTAGAGACTAATGTTACTTATTTACGGGGTCGATCAATGATTGGGTATATTGAAAGTTATGACGCAGAAAGCCAGACCGGTGTGATAAAGGCCGAAGATAAGGCTTTTGCATTTCATTTGGACGACTGGATGGCGCAAGTGCCGCCGGAACAGGGTGATGATGTCAGGTTTACTGAGGAAGACGCCCATGCCAGGGGTATAGACTTGGTTGGTGCTTATCTGGAAAAGCCCAAAGCGGTCAAATATAAATATCTGGCGGTGTTGTTGGGATTGCTTTTGGGTTACGCCGGTGTGCACAGGTTTTACTTAGGCTACTATAAAATAGGCCTTGCACAGATAGCCGTGACCTTAGCCACCGTGGGTTACGGGGCGCTATGGGGTTTTATTGAGGCGGTGCTGATTTTTGGCGGGCATATCAATAAAGATGCTAAAGGTAGGCCGTTGAAATAATCTCCTCTAAACCTCCGGGGCATAGCGCCGCGGAGGTTTAAATCCTATCTAAAAACCTGCTGGTTTTTACGCTATGTTTAAGCGCTTTAACAAGAGCGGGATAGGGGGGTACTTATATCAATGGCGTCTGCCATTTTTACCGGCAGCGGGTTCTTCAAATTTTACTTTTAAAGGTTTGCCGCAATAAAGGTTGCCGTCCAACGCCGCGATAGCGGCACGGGCTTCGTGGCCTTCCATGGCTATAAAGCCGAAGCCCCGGCATTTTCCGCTAAACAGATCGGAGATTATTTCAATCGAGCGGACTTTGCCGTATTCAGAAAATAAAGCATTAACAGATGCTTCGGTAGCATCACTCGGTAGGTTTCCTACAAAAATTCGTTTCAAAAGACATATCCTAAATTCAGGGGGTGGGTTGATAGACCGGACTAGCCGGTTGTGCTGTAAGCCCGCTTGCAGGATTACAGGGTTAGGATGTAGCGCCCCTAAAAGGCGACTACAATGTTGCGTGTGGTTCTATTGGGTTTGATTACGCTGATTCTGGGCGTCAACAGTCTTCACTGCAATGACGGGGTGTGTGCCAACAGTACAGTGCTATGCTGTCGCCAGAAGAAATAAAACCGAAACCTTTGGCATTAAAACTACTTGACGGCATTGGTCGTCATTTACGCCATCCTCCCCCGCTGCAAATCGCACCAGACACAAGACACATACGGCAGTCCTGAAACCTGTTGATTATGCAAGAACATCCGGGGGGCGTTTCGCAATCATGGCGCCAACGCCCTACAAGTCCTTGCATTATAGTGACTAATCTTAAGTATAGCCATTGAAAGTTAGCAAATGCCGCCCGCATTGGGGCTTGCTTGCTGTAAGGCACAGGGGTTGCGCCTTCCCGGCTACTTCCAGATACTGACAATATTGGTAAAGTCGTCAGTCCATGGCTTCATGTCAAAATATAAGGGCATTTTTTGCCAATTACCCCGTTGGTTGACCACCAAGGGTTCCAGTGTTTCCGGTTTGTTAGCGATCACGATCCAATCGGTTGCAACCACTAACGGGAGTTCCTGTTCCGGGTTGAATTCTTGAATAAGCGCCGCAAGATGCAAATGTTCCGCATGGATGGATAAGACTTTCTTTAGCGCTAAATGCCGGTTGGTGATGTGAAACGCCAGGATGCCGTCCGGTTTAAGCTTTTTGAAATAGAGTTTGAGGGCTTCTTCTGTCAACAGATGGGTCGGTACGGCATCTGAACTGAAAGCATCCATGACTAACAGGTCGAATTTATGGTTGGGTTCATTGGCCAACGATAAGCGCGCATCGCCTATATCGATAGCCGCATTGCGGGCACACTGGCTAAGATAACTGAAATATGCGGTGTTCTCGGCAATATCGACAACCAGCGGGTCGATTTCATACAAGGTCCATTGCTGACCGGGTTTGCTGTAACAGGTCAAGGCGCCGGCCCCCAGACCAACGATGCCGATCACCCAGGCCTGGTCGTTGCCCTCATACGCTGAAAACAATTGTCCCATCGGGCCTGGGCGGCTGTAATAAGTCAACGGAATTCTGCTTAACGAGGCGGCCAAACGCTGGGCTCCGTGTTTGGTTGTGCCGTGAAAAAGCTCGTGATAGGTTTCGGGTTGGTTTTGCTCATTGGTCAATACACTTTCCCGTACCGATAACACGCCAAAAAAAGTACGTTCCTGATAAAGCGTATGCGACGACAAGCCATGTACGCCCAGCGCGAGGAAAATAACCGAGCCGGTCAGCGCCGCAAAAGCGACGGGTTGTGCCCTGAACGCAAAAGTTAAGCAGGTTAACGCCATTAAACTGATAACAATCGCATCAAAGTAGTCGAGCAAATGACTGATACAGGTATACAGCGCCAGTCCGACGACGATCAGCAGGGCAGGGAGGCCAGTTTGCAGCAACATGTGCTTATGCAGCGATTGTTTCAGGCCTGGGCGTAACAATAACGCCGCGACTATCATGAGCGGATATTCATAAATGCCATTAAAAATAAATGGCGCAACAAAAGTATTGAACATGCCGCCCAGCATGCCTGCAAACGACATAATCAGATAAAAACGGGTCAAATGTCTGGTGTGCGGCCTGCTGTTGGCCAGTTCTCCGTGACAAACCATCACGGCAAAGAAAAACGCCAGCACATGCAGGATAAGATAAGCCCAATAAGGCAAGTCCGCAGGATTGATGAACGCATAGACGATAAACGGCACCAGAAAAAACGCTTGCAACCTGACCATAATCGGGTGCAGCGTGTTGTTCCATTTGGAAAATACGATAACAAAGGATAACAGGTAGACGGTTAACGGAATGATCCACAGCAGCGGCACCGAGGCAATATCGGTGCTGATGAAATTAGTCAAGCCCAGTAACAGGCTGGATGGCACAAATGCCAACAGCAGCCAGTGCAGTTGGGTATTAAAATCGGGGTTATCGGCTTCAGGATTATTTTCTTGTGCAGTATCGCCAGCCTGCCGGTTTTTCGTCAGCATCCACGCACAAGCCGCAATCAGCGCGCACAAAAGGCCGTAGCCCATGCTCCAGTAAGCCCTCTGTTCGTCCAGGCCAATAGCCGGCTCCAGCAAAAAAGGGTAGCTCAGCAACGCAATCAGGCTGCCCGTATTACTGGCGGCATAAAGGTAATAAGGGTCATGGCTGGTATGGTGGCCGACCTGGGCAAACCATTTTTGCACCAATGGCGCGGTGCTTGACACCACGAAAAAAGGTAATCCTATAGCCAGTAATAACGTCCATAACAGCCAGAATGTCGGATTGCTGTCAGTGGGCGGCACGGTATGTTCAGGCAAAGCCAGCGGCAAGGCCAAGAAACTGACCAGCATGACTACCGAGTGCAGCTGGATTTGTCGCCGTTGGGGCATTCGTGTGCTGAGGGCGTGTGCGTACAAATAGCCGAGGAATAAGACGCTTTGGTAAAACACCATGCAAGTGTTCCAAACCGCCGGGGAACCGCCCAGTAAAGGCAATAAAATTTTCCCGAACAACGGTTGCAGGACAAACATCAAGGACGCGCTGGTAAATAAAGTCCCGGCAAATAAGGCTATCAGCGCTAAGCGGCGGTCGGATTGGAAGCTCATTATGGTAGTTTTATTATTAGACAGAAGGGTAGTAATCCGCTAATGATAAAACAGTGCCGGTTTTAAAGGTACTTGAATATGATGGGTGCTGCGGGTTTACTGCAGGTAAGGGCGGTCTGGCTAGCCCGGCATCAACGGCCATCGGCTTTATCCCAAGTGGTTTGTTGCGTAAGTTTGCCCGTATCAAGTCGCCAAACGTAACGCAGGTTGGCTACGGTGTTCAATCCACAGTTTTCAGATTATATTTCCTGACCCGATAACGCAGGGTTTCGCGGGTTGCCCCTAGCACTCTGGCGGCCGCAGTCAAGTTATTATCCGAGCGTTCCAGTACGGTTTTGATAATAAATTTTTCCATGTCGTCCAGGGCCATGCTGCCGTCTAAGGGCAAGTAAATACTGTCTTCGTCGGCTAAATTGGCGGTCTTGTCATTGCTTTGCTGGCCGGGCAGTTGCAACCATTGTCCAGGGAACAGTGCGCTATCAGAGAACAGCACACAACGTTCAATGACATTGCGTAATTCCCTGACATTACCCGGCCAATAATGGGCTTTCAACATTTTCCAAACGTCATCGGGAATGTCTTTAACCTGCTTACCGGCTTTGGCATTGTATTCGGCGACAAATAACGGCACTAATTCATCCAGATCTTCTACGGCTTCGCGCAAGGGCGGCAAGATAACGCGGAACACGCTTAAACGATGGTATAAATCGGTGCGAAAACCGCCGGTGCGTGTCATGTGTTCCAAGTCACGGTTACTGGCGGCGACAATCTGGACGTCAACACTGATCTCTTTTTCGCCGCCTAAGCGCCGGACTTTATGGTCTTCAATCGCTTTTAACAGTTTGGCCTGCAAATCCAGGGGCATTTCACCGATTTCGTCCATGAACAACGTACCGCCATCAGCCTGTTCCAGCAAGCCGCGATGCCGCCCTGACGCGCCGGTGAATGCGCCGGGTTCGTGCCCGAATAATTCCGATTCCAGCAATTCACGGGGCAAAGCCGCACAATTGACTTCGATCATCGGTTGTTGGGCGCGAGGGCCGCCGTAATGCAGGATACGCGCCGTCAGGCCTTTGCCGGTGCCGCTTTCGCCGCCGATAATCAGGGCGCTGAACGGGACTTGGGTCAGCTTGGCCAATAATTGCCGTATGCCTTGCGCTTGCAGGCTATGGCCGACGAATGCTTCCGGCGAATAGCGCCGATGCCCTTGTTTGGTCTGGTCGATAACCCGACGTTGTATGGCGGCACTACGGGAGGCGCTGGCGACAACCAGATCAAGGCGCTCCAGATCACAGGGCTTTTCCAGGAAGTCATAAGCGCCCAAACGCAATGCCCGGACTGAATCCGGCACACTGCCGTAGCCGGTCAAAAACAGCCATTCCGCATAACCGGCGTGTTTTTTCATGGCTTCCATGAAGTCCAGCGCATTACCGTCCGGCAAATTCATATCAGACAGTATCAACAACGGTTCTATATTTTTTTTAAGCAACAAGGCCTTGGCTTCTGCCAGATTGCTGGTTAGCACGACTTCCCAGCCTAGCTGTCGGTAATGTCGGCATAACTCGGAGCCCAGCAGTTTTTCGTCTTCAATGATGAGCAGGGTTTCTATCATGAGGGTTCTCCGACCAGGCATTCTTTAGGTAATAACACCGTTACACAAGCGCCATGTGGCTGTTGGTTGCCAAGGCGGATAACACCGCCCATGTTTTTGACGAAACGTTGCACCATAGCCAGACCTAGCCCTGTGCCGCGTTGGCGGCTGGTGCGGAACGGCCTTATGCCATAGTCCAGCATATCCTGGGAAAATCCGCCCCCGTTATCAGTGATGTCCATGCGTAAGCCTTGATGGTCTGCGTAGGCGCTGATGCGGATTAAGCCAGTATCGCTTTCCAACGCTTCGGCAGCATTCAAAATCAAATTCAGCAACACCTGGCGTATACCGCTTTCCGGCAAATGCACGGCTAAGCGCTCAGGGACATCGATGTCCAGTTGTATCGATTCGGCGATTTGGTAGCGGGTCAAGCCAACCAAATCGCGTATCAAGGTGTTCATGTCGAAATTAGTCGCGGTTTCAGGCACATGCTTGCTTTGGTTTAGCATATCGCTAAGCAAGACTGCCAGCCGTTTTAGTTCGGAGCCGATCAGCTCTATACGTTCGCATTGGTGCGGGTCGTCGATTTCACGGCGCAAATTGTTGAATGCCATCTGGATGCCCGCCAATGGGTTGCGGATTTCATGGGCCAGTTCGGCGGCGACTTCGCCGATGGCCGCCAGCCGTTCCGCACGGGCCAGGCTGTGTTGTTGCTCCAGCAAGGCTTGGGTTGCCAGCCTCACTTCATGCTGCAAGGATTGGGCATAAAGCCGTTTGGCGGCTTCCAGTTCGGCAAGATGGGTGACCATGACGTTATAGCTGTTAAAGACAGGCAATAACAGCGGATCCAGATGGTCGGTCGTGATCGGGGTAAAGTTTTCTTCGGTCAGGCGTTCCAACAGCTTTCTGAGGTCATTAAGCGGGTGCAGTATGCGAAAATGCAGGAAGAACATCGCGCCCAGCAATATCGTCGTAAATATTAATAACGCGGAGTACAGCTCGGTTTGGGTATCCAGGTTGATGTCTTCCAATAATTTTTCCCGTTGCAGCGCTTCATGGTCCAGTGTCTCGGTCATGATTTGCAGGGATTTGATTAAATGGTCGTTTTTTTCCTGCTTGCCGAGTTTCGCGATGTCCGTCAGCATGACTTTGACTTCACCAAGATTGGATTTGGTGGAGTTCGATAAATAACTGTTATCTGCCATCAAAGCGTCTATTTCAGTCAATGTCTTAGCTAAGCTGCTGGGCTGGGTATGCGGATTTTTTATTGTCAGATAAGAAATAAACGATTGTTGCATGCCTACGGCAACGTTTTGCACCCTGTGCGAATAATCCACATAGGACAATACCGTATCGAAATGATGGAGATTGCGCCAAATCATGCCGCCGAGAGTAGCCAGCGCCATCAGCATCAGGCCCAGGAATGCCAGGCCGCGTATTTTGGCGGGACGGGATAACATGAAGTTCATGGTGTTGGTTTTGATAACTGTGACGGGATCATGACACTCATTTATAGGGTATTAGCGTATCAATGCCAAGGTTGGCCAGGGCATCGGCCCGGTCGTTGCCAGGTTCGCCGGAATGGCCTTTGACCCATTTCCATTCGATGTGATGCTGGCCTATTGCGGCATCCAGCCTGCGCCAGAGATCTTCATTTTTAACCGGCTGTTTTGCTGCCGTCAGCCAGCCGCGTTTTTTCCAGTTGGATAGCCATTCGGTGATGCCTTTCAAGACATAGCTGGAATCGCTGTTTAGTTCTATGCGACAAGGTTTGGTCAAGGTTTCCAGCGCCTGTATCGCCGCCATTAATTCCATGCGGTTATTGGTTGTTATGCGTTCTCCACCATAGAGTTCTTTGGTGTGGCCTTTATAACTGAGGATGACACCCCAGCCCCCCGGACCCGGATTGCCGCGACAAGCGCCATCCGTGTAGATAATGACAGGATCACTCATGGTTGTTGAGTTGCACAGAGGGGTTAATGGAATTAGCGAGTATCATGGGGGCGGCCTCCGCTTTAACGGGGGTTAACGGAATCAAATTATAACGGCGTTTTATTGCTTTAACGGCATAAGCAGTGGCCGATAGGGAACTGCTGTTGGTTATCACTTTGCCGTGCGTAGACTTGACGTTGTCCAGATAAAATTCGGAGGATACGGTAACTTCAAAATTTAATAATTTTAACCAGTCTAATACTCTGGAGCGGCCGATAAAATGCCCGCGCCAGGAGTCAGCCATTTTTCTTTCCCATAAATACTGATACCTGACCCATATACTCCATGGATTAAAATTCATAATCAAGACAATGCCCTCAGGTTTTAAAATACGCTCTATTTCGCGCATGGTCTGAAACCGGTAGCTATCAAACTCCAATAAATGCGGTACGATAATCATATCCACGCTATCGCTTTTCAGCGGTAAGCGGAAAGCTTTCGCCTGAATTTTTCTGGCGGCGTCGCAGCCCAGGTTTTTGGCATCCAGTATGGTGTAGTATTTGTAAAGCGTACAATCGACAAATTCATCTTCCCAGCCCAGGCCACCGATCTGTAAAACAGTCTGCTGGCAACTGACCGTAATGGCGCGTTTTAAATACTCAGCTTCAAGCTCTTTGAGCAGCTTGCCTCTGGGTGTTTGGTACCAAGTAAATAAGAATTTACGCTTCATGTCTGAACTCAATACTACATTAGGTTGATGTTTTTCAAGAAAAACACGATATACTACAAACCTTATGATTTAAACTACATCCTTAGGCTTAAGATGATGCATGTTAATTTTAACAGGTCAGTTGCTTTTCCATTAATTTTGCTGTCTTTGCTGGTTGCAGGTTGTTCAGGGACATCTGAAAAGCCCCTCAGTCTTAGCGACCAGTTACCGGGTCAATCGGATGCTGACGCACAGGACGGCCTGTATGGGCAATATCCTCATGCCAGTTCCCGCCTCAAGTTCGGCAAACAAAAATCAAAATCGGCATTAACGCAACACAATACGGTATGGGACAGGCTATTGTCATTGTATTCGTTGCCTGAAGTAGAACATTACCGGATTGACCAGGAAGTCAACTGGTATTTGCAACATCCCGCTACCCTGGCGATCATACAGCAGCGTGCAGAGCCGTATTTGCATCATATTCTCGATGAAATTGAAGCGAAGAATATTCCGGGTGAATTGGCGTTATTACCGGTTGTTGAAAGTGCTTTTGTGGCCAACGCCTATTCGCATGCCGATGCCTCAGGGCTTTGGCAGTTTGTGCCGGCGACTGGCGAAGAATACGGTTTGCAGCAAAATGCCTGGTATGACGGACGCCGTGATGTGTATGCGTCAACCAAAGCGGCGACCACTTATCTTAAAGAGCTGAGCGAAACGTTTGATGGTGATTGGTTGCTTGCGCTAGCCTCGTATAATTGCGGAAAAGGCAAGGTGAGAAAGTCTATAGAAAAAAATGAAGGCCGTAATTTGCCCACCGATTACTGGTCTCTGAGCTTGCCGCAGGAAACGGTCGATTATGTGCCCAGGCTATTGGCGATAGCCAGAATTTTTGCTAATGCTGAAGAATACAACATCCACTTGCAGCATATCCCTAATAAGCCATATTTTGAAGTGGTTGACATTAAGTCGCCGCTGGATTTGCACAAAGCCGCACAGCTGGCTAATACTCCCTACGATAAATTTTTAAAGCTGAATCCGGGTTTTAATAAATCCTGCACGGCACCACAAGGTCCGCATCGTTTGTTGGTACCGGTCGCACAAGCGCAAACATTTAAAAGAAACCTGGCCCAGCTGCCCTTTGATGAACGGATAGATTTAAATCAACTCCGCAGCGAGACGGTTGCCCATGCCCGCCGTAGCGAAACCAAGCCGGTTCAGGTCAGGCGCGACGAAGGCTATAACGCTTCCATCCGCTATAAGGTTAAGCCAGGGGACAGTTTGGCGACTATCGCCGGCAGAACCCATACTACGATCAGCACACTGCGTCAGGCTAATCATTTGACGGCCAATGGCGTGCATTCAGGTATGTATTTACAGATTCCTGCCGTGGGCAAACAGGCTAAGACGGCAGGCCTTATCGCCAACATAACCAAGACCCAAATCGCAAGCAATCAGCTTTATACGGTAAAAAAAGGCGATACGTTTTGGAATATTTCACAACGCTTTTCAGTGACCCCTAAAGACATTGCTGAATGGAATAAGATTACGTTAAAAACGGCATTGGTTCCGGGGCGAAAACTTGCCATTAAATCCGTTAACCCGCAACTTGCGTCATCCTCGTCTTCGATTCGCCTAGTGCATTACACGGTAGGCAAAGGCGACACCTTGATACAAATCGCCAAAAAATTTAATGTGCCGGTCAATGATTTACGTAAGTCCAATATCGAAGTGCTTGGCAAAGGTATACGCCCTGGGCAAAAACTCAAGGTATTGGTTGATAACCGCTCGTCTACCTGAGTTTATCTAACGAAAGATAGGGAGGCTGTTTAGCCACCCTATCCTTTATCGGTGAAGACTAGAACTTAGTCAGGTTTTCTGGTTGTACCGCCGGGCAGTGTTGTTTCATCGGTGCTTATTATTGTACGCAATGCTTTGGGATCCAGCTTGGTCAGGTTCAGTAGTTCCGGTGATTTTCTCAGGACGGGAATCACACTGATATATTCGAACGCTTCAGTTTGTTGGTCGGGCAAGAAAACTTTAGCCTGAAAGGCATACACCGGTTGTAACAGCCGACCATTATTGTCGAAATAAGCAGTCTGTGACCCTAGCAGTTCAAAAGTCGCCCTTTTACCAAATTCTTTGCTGATTTGTATCTTAGCTAAGCGTTGCGCTTCATCCAGAGAAAAAGTTTCTTCAGGGCTGATTTGCCGTGCTTTAGGCGATAATTCTCGCCAATGTCTAGTCAAGCTCAATACTTCCCCTTTTTCGCCAATATCCACAAGTATTTTGGAGCCTGGGCCGATGACAGGCAAGCCATTAATTTCCCGTGCATAATTAAGGGTGATCAGCTTGTCGATAATAGGTCCCGCCTGCTTGCCGTCAATGACGCTGGTGGCGCGTAAGCCGCCGATATGCGCGATTTTTAATTCTGCCTGGTTAGACGGCAGCAATTTATTCTCTTCGAGAAACATTTCCGCTGCTTTTAGCGCTTCTTCGGTAGAAGGGAGTTCGGGTTTGAAATCACCCAGGTAGCGTGCAAAATTGCGGTGGAAACGGATGTCGCCGGTGTTAAGGTTATGCTCGAACGTGGTATTGGGATCTTTAGGGGAGACATAACGCACAGTCTTGTCCAGGGAGGGGACAAGCCTATCGGCCGATTCGCCGTCCAGAAATTGTTTCATCAATGATTTCGATGTGTCTACATCCAGTACCGGGGTTTCTTCAAAACTGTAGAGAAACAAGTTCTCGGTGGTGGTTGCCGCTAAGGCTTGGCTACCGATAAAGCCGGTGTTTCCGGCTACTAAAAGTAAGGTCGAGATAAGTTTTTTCGCATTCATGATTGTGCTCCGTTAATTGTTGGAATTAATACTGCCACCAGGTTTTCATGCCTGCTGTGCCACCGGCGGGATCCGCGCCATAAGAGCCGAGCCGGTCATTTTCAGTGGACGTGTACATGATTGCACTGCCCATGCCTGGATAAGCGGCGTTTGAGCTGCCTGCCCAGTAACGTTCTTCATTGATGGCCGCAAACCATGATTGCCACACGCCGCCGTTTGCTTTTAGCTTATTGGCATAATTGTTCGGAATGCTGTTGTCAGAATAACTGAGGGTACGAAAGCCGACCAATTGGTGCAGGCCTTGGAACATCGGCGAAAACGGCGTCCACCAATCCGCAGCATCAGGCGCAGATGCAACGGTGCTGCAAGATTCGATAACCATGAATTCCAGATCGCCTTTGTTGGCTAAATCACCGTAAGCAGGGACGGTGCGTAAATCGACGCCTTGCCCGGTGCTTTGGTTGGTTTGGATATAGTATGGGCTACCGTGGCCTGCGAAAAATGCCAGATCCATTTTGTCCACATAATTTTCATGTGAACTGTCGAACATGAACGGTTCGGCCCAATAGTATTGGACGTTTTTATAACGGTTAGGGCCGATAGTTTGAAAGCCCTGGAAGTTTTTGACGAAATTCCAGACATTACGGACAAACCGGCTTTCCGCACGGTCGACATAACCGCCGATTTCCCGGTCGGCGGCGATGGCATGGGGTACAGAAACGGCGCTGACAGTAAGTAGACATAAGCCGGATATCAGCTTTTTTTGATTAATAAACATGTTATACGCTCCAATTGTTGTAGACGGTTGGTTTTTACTGCGAGTACAGAATATCAAAAAGACATGGCGGCGGATGTGATAGGTTACCGTAACGGTTCGTGAAAAATACCACCCATCATGTATCGAATGCGTGAAATTGATGATGGCTGGTTTAAAATCCGCCCCCATGGGCCGTTTCGATTGTAGAGCTGGGTTCCGGATTGGCGCGGGTTGCACTCTATACGCAAATGGCTGGACTAGCTGACAGTGATGGCGGAGCCAAAGACAGTGTGCTCCAGTCTTTAGGTGTAAATGCTATCAACATATCCCCAAAGAATACCTAAATGCTTAGTTCAAAATTGAACAAACGGAACTAGCATCTTTATACTCAAAACCAGCGAGATAACGGCGAAAATCTTTTTCAAATGCGCTTCAGGCAAACTATGGGAGCAGCGAGCGCCATAGGAAGCCGCAATGGAACTGGCAAGCGATATTGCCAAAAATGCCGGCACATCAATGAATCCAAGGGCATAAGGATTACCCAATGTTTTAGACCAGCCGCTAATCAGGTAGCCGACAGCACCCGTGACAGCGAGGGGAAATCCAATTGCAGCTGAAGTGCCAATGGCTTTTTTTATGTCCACATTCTTATGGCCCAGGTAGGCAACGGCGAGAAATCCGCCACCCACTGCGGCAAGTGCGGATATCGATCCGATCCCAACGCCAGCCACCATTAATCCGTGAAAGCTTACCGGTTTCTGGCTGGGTTTCGGTTGCCAATTAAGAAGCATTTGTCCTGAGACAACGGCCATGAACAGCGCAAAAAATACGGCAATGTAGGTTGGGTTAACGTTGGCGGCAATCTGGGTAGCCGGAAAGGCGCCCAGAATAATCCCTGGGGCCATGCCGCCAACGGCCTGCCACACGACGGCGCCTCGGGAAGCATGTACACGGATGCTGGCTGTAGAAGAAATGACCATGCAGGCCAATGACGTTCCTAATGCCAAATGGACGACATGACCTATGCTGATACCCTGGTAAGTAAAAATGGATACCAGCCAAGGCACCAGTATGCCACCACCAGCAATGCCGAGTAATCCCGCCATAAAGCCAACGAAAGCACCCAGCGCAAGGTACAATGCTATCCATTCAACGCCCTGCATACCGGCATATAAGCCTGCGCTAGCCATTGGTTTTTTGGAGCAACCACGCCGTCTCGATTGCTGCAATTCCCCCCTTGAATACGCCCGCGACATTATCGCTTTCAACAGGTTTCAATTGGTAAGCGGCACCATAATGTTGCCTCACCTCGTCCTCGGTAACTGAAAACGGCGGGCCATCCATCAGCTGTTGGTCGTATTCATAAGTGATCAGCAATTGCGGTGCGGCGTCGGTTATGGCTATCAGATGTGCCGTATATTGCTCACGTATGCCAGCAGGCAAGGCAACTAAAGCGGCGCGGTCATATATCGCGTTGACGGAGCCAAGATATTCCGAAGACACAGCAAAAATATCCCCTACGAATATGTCGATATGGTCTGCACTGTAGCGGGACAATCCCCTAAATTTGGAGATTTCCGGTGCTAAGCCAAGGTCGTTAAACAATTCGTTAATAGCGAGTTCGCTCAATTCTGCGCCAACCACCCGATAACCGTTGGCAAGCAACCAGGCAAAATCCCGCGTCTTGCCACACAAGGGCAAGAAGATACGGCTGGTCTTTGCCAGATTTAATTTTTCAAAATGATTGACTAAAAATGGGTTGGCCTCGCTTTGATGGAAAGCAATCTCACCGCGTTCCCATTTTTGATGCCAAAAATTGGCTTCCATATCAGTTCCTTAATTTTCAAGTATGAATAATCACCACTAAATTAATGGCTTATGTGTTGTACTAAGTTATGTACTGGGCTAGGATAAAACTTCAAGTCAACTTGAAGTCAAGCATTAATTACGACAGGTCGAATAATGGATATAGCTGAGGTCGCAAAGGCATCGGGATTACCCGCGTCAACGTTGCGTTTTTATGAAGAAAAAGGACTGATCCGGTCAAACGGTCGCACTGGCTTGCGCCGTCAGTTCAACGCCAATGTTATAGAACGGCTGGCGTTAATAGCTTTGGGGCGTAGTGCCGGTTTCTCGCTGGATGAGATTGGCGAAATGTTTGCTTCAGAGGGCTATGACATTAATAGGGCGCTGCTGTTAGCCAAGGCGGATGAGTTGGACAGAAAAATTAAAGAACTGACCTCTATGCGTGATGGGCTCCGTCACGCAGCGGCCTGCAATGCGCCCAACCATTTTGAATGTCCAAAATTTCTTCGTCTCCTCCGTGTTGCTGGTAAAAACCGGTTTAGGCAAGCAAATAAATTGAAGGAAAACAAATTTTAGCGGGGGGCGTTTAGAATAGCTAAGGTAGGTGAATTTAAATGCCAGATAGGGTGGTGGAATACTTTCAAAGTCTCATCAGGGCGGGCATTGGATTGGACAGGGCGGATTTGGGTGTTTTTGGCCGGTTTGGCGTATCCGCTATTGTTTGTCACGGGCGTGAACGATTGGCTACAAAAACGGCGGGGGAATTAGCGTCAAGCGCTCAGTTACTCATTCAGATCGGGATTTGCAACCTCGTTCCTATTTAATGTTGTCGATATTTCTTAGAACCATAAAGGAAATCCCTGTGGACGGGTTTACAAAACCCGTCTGGCTGGTGAAATATAAAAGCTGCTGTTCAAATTTTCAAAGATCGAAGAGCTTAAACGCGGATTTTGGAATTATTGGATGGGAATCTGTTTTACCGTGTTGGCAAGATCGTAAAAATCATACATATATTGCATCGCCTCAAACACGGTCGGTTCTGTGTTTGCAATTGAACCGCCTTGTACAGGAGGCTTAGGATCATACTGAAGATCCAGCATGACGGCTTGGGTATAATCTTTGCCATCATTGAGATCATGTGAGAACACTTTTTTGACGATAGCCAAAGCCATATCGATACCTCCGGTAACACCGTTGGCGGTTACCAGTTTGCCATCGAACACATATCGCGATAGCGATTGGGGGGTGGCGCCGAAATGTGTCAGTAGCTCATCCGCCCGATACCAGTTGCTGGTCGCATTTTTCCCTTGCAGTAAGCCTGCAGCTCCCAGTATCCATGATCCGGTACAAACGCTAGTCGTGTAGACGGTATTTTTGTCTATGGCTTTAATCCAGTTCAGCACTTCGGTGTTGTAAGCCATTTGAATGGTTTCAAACGCACCACCAGGCACAACCAACACTTCAAGGTTTTTGGTATTAGCTATTGTCCTATCCGTCCATACGGTTAGCCCATTATTGAAAGTGACTTTTCTTTTATAATGCCCCTGTGCATTTTTACTGGCGGAAATCAATAAGGGTCGTAATCCTGCCGAGCTGAATACTTGCTGAGGCCCTAAAGCATCAGTAGCATTGCCGCCATCATAAACAAGGATACCGATACCTCCCGATTTATAGGTTTTGTTTTCAGGGCCGTCATAAGTGGGCTTAATATTGGGATCGGGAACCAAGGACATGAGCTGATGGGGATCTAAATGATCAGCCGCCGCCGTAAAGGAAAATAAAAGTACCGTGGAGAAAAGCAAAGCACGAATAAACATAGTGTTATCTCTAGTTAAGATTAAAGGGTCTTGGGTTGCAAACGCTTAAGGTCTGCTATTTCAAATACGTATACCGAAGCGGGTAAGAGATACCCCCCTTAGTTTTAAGCTAAAAATACCCGCAATATGAGAAGAAATAACGGGATTTTCTACTTGGCGTCGTGATGAAACATGGCAGGCTTAATCATTCAAATATCAAAGGCAATAAATACACCATATTTATCAACATATTGATTTGTAGGTTTATTTTTATAATTAAAAAGATTGGCAGACTTATGAGTTATTCAAACTAGCCTTGGTGTATGGGATATGCCATAGCCAACTATGTCATATGCCTTAGATCGTGTTCCAATAGCGTGGAAACTCAGTTTTCATTTCCACAGGCCTCGGAATATTGTTAGTTAGAGATTTTGAATTCCAAGACTTACTGTGCGCCGTATCACACACTTGTTGTGGCATTTGCCCTACTCTACTATGGCCTTATTTTGTAATATATTGAATTTGTATAGGTTAATTTAGCGGCATGTAATTTGCTTTAACAACGGTATTATTTATTGCCACCGATGACCGATATGCAGGATTTCCTCCCGCACACGGTTTGGAATTTCATGATTTTGGATATTACCGCGCTTTATCAACTGTACCGCAATGAGCTAGTTAATTATTTGTTCCGTATGGTGAATTGCTACGAAACCGCTCAGGATTTGGTACAAGAAAGTTACTTGGTTTTGGCCCGCACGGCATCGGTTGAAGTGATCAACCAGCCGCGTGGTTTTTTGTACCGCACCGCCAGCAACTTGGCTTTCGATCATTTACGCCATAACAAGGTGGTGATGCGCCATACGGAAGTCATTGCGGCAAATGATGAACCAGAACAGGTTTCGATAGAATCGGAACTCAGCAAAACCCAGTGGCGTACCTTGCTGGGTGTGGCGATTGCGGAATTGCCACCGCGTTGCCGTGATGCTTTTATCCTGCATAAATTGCATGGCTTGAGTTACCGTGAAGTCGCCCAGCGTCTGGACATTTCTGAAAGCGCAGTGGAAAAGCACATCACTAAAGGCTTGAAACATTGCCGCAAGCGACTTGGCGGGCATCTCTTGCCCACACTTAAAAACTGAGGCTTTTTTTGTCCCAAACGTCTCAAATACCAGAGACGCTAACCTTGACGACGATACCCACTTATAATGGCGGCATGAAAATTCCCCAAATGCCTTCTTCCTCTGACGATGCTGTTGCCGAACAAGCGATGGTTTGGTTTGTCCGTTTACGTAGCGATTCGGCTTCCGAGCAACAACAAGCGCAATTTGTCGCATGGCTAGCGGCCGATCCGGCACATCAGCAGGCCTATCGAGAACTCGAAACGTTTTGGGCGCATCCCGATTTCACTGAGTTACTGGGTGAAGCAAAATTAAGCGCGGCTCTGACCAAATCCAAATCACATGATCGTTGGCATATTCCCGTGTTATTGGCGATGGCGGCATCTGTGTTGCTGATGGTGTGCATCCACCCGCCTAATCTGTACTGTTGGCAAGCCGATTATTGCACCGCTGTCGGCGAAACCCATACGGTGTCGTTGATGGACGGCAGTCAAGTCACGCTCAATTCCGATACTGCGCTTAACGTGGCTTATCTTGATAATGTCAGGCACATCGAACTCGACCACGGCGAGGCGTATTTCTCTGTGCAACGCAATCCCCTTAAACCGTTTGTGGTGGCTAGCCATTACGCAACAATTCGTGTGTTAGGCACTCGATTTCTGGTCAGGCAAAACCCGCACAGCGATACGGTCACGGTCATCAGCGGCGTGGTAGAAGTCAGCGGTAGAACTCAAGCGCCGACAAAATTACTTGCTAATGAGCAAATTAGTGTCGGCATGCAAACGCACGATAGCTTCCGGCAAGCGGCCGCAAGCAACGCCGCCGCGTGGCTGAAAGGCCACGCCCTGTTCGATAATGTGCCATTGCCGGACGTGCTTGTTGAGCTAAACCGTTACCGCCATGGTGCAATTGTGCTAAGCAACAGCAAACTTAATGGATTGAAGGTCAGCGGACGCTTCGATATTACCGATACCGACTACGCTTTGCAGGCTTTACAAGAAACCTTGCCCATCCGTATCGTCAATATTTCGCCTTGGTTGGTGGTAATTTACTGAACCGATTACTTGCCACGACAAAAAATCTCCTCCAGGCTGGGGAAAAATCCACCTTAGCCGTCTTCATTAGACCTCATCAACAACCGAGGTAATGTTTAATCACTGGAGATTCTAATGACAACCCTTCTTTTTTCGCCTAGCCGTATGGGTAGGCAACCGTTAAACCCTTTAAACCGGTTGGCCTGTGCGGTCACGCTTATTCTGCACACCACCAACCCATTAGCGGAAAGCCGCAACCAAACCTTCAACATCCCGCCCCAAGCCTTAGGCAGCGCACTAAACGCCTACGCCGATGCCGCCAATGTGCAGTTGAGTTATCCGGCAGCACTGACTGAAGGCAAGCAATCATCGGGCATTTCCGGTCAGTACACGCCGGAACAGGCGTTGCGGAAATTGTTGGGTGGCAGTTTGATTGTTGCCCGTTCGACGGCAAACGGTACGGTGACGTTAGAGAAGGTGGTGCAGACCGTTTCTTTAGCGGCGGAACGGCTTAATCAGGCTGATCCGCAGACGTTGCCGACGGTAAAAGTGGTGGGGAAAAGTGAGGGTTATGATTCTGCTGATCCTTATAATCCTCATTACAACCGCACCAATGCCAGTACTGCCACAAAAACCGATACCCCACTCATGCAAACACCAATGTCGGTAAAAGTCGTACCGTCGCAAGTATTAAAGGATCAGCAAGCCATCACAATTGATCAAGCCCTTAGAAATGTCAGTGGTGCGGTCACTGGTGCGGGTGGTACCGGAACATTTTTTCTGCGCGGCTTTGGCAACTACAATATTTATCGGGATGGCTATTTGAATCAGAGCCAGTGGGCGCACACCGAAGACCTTGAGAATGTTGAGCGGGTTGAAGTGCTGAAAGGCCCAGGTTCATTGCTCTATGGACGTACCGAACCGGGCGGGCTGGTCAACTTTGTCACCAAACAACCATTGGATACGCCGTACTACAGCCTACGCCAGCAATTCGGTTCGTTTGACCATTACCGCACCAGCGTCGATGCCACGGGTCCCTTGACAGGTAACGAAGACTTCGCCTACCGTTTTAATCTGGGTTATCAGAGCAACAACACTTTCCAAGAGTTTGGTGGCAATGAACGGTTGTTTGTTGCACCGTCCTTGCGCTGGAATATCAGTGATCGGACAATATCAACCATTAAGCTGGAATACAGCGACATTAAAGAGGAGGCGATTGGCAGGGTTCCCTTAATCTTGGGGGGTAATCGTCCCGCCAATATTCCGCGCTCGCTAAACCTGGGTGATCCCTGGAATATTCAGGAAGATGAATATGTGATGCTGTCATTGAATACCGAACATGCCTTCAATGAGGATTGGAAATTGCGCCACCGTTTTAATTTCACTAATCATACGTTAACGATGTCCGCCATAAACGGAGGCCGGATAAACCCTACCACAGGTAGCGGCGGTCGCGCTTTCTTTGCCCAGAATACCGATGGCGACGATTATCAACATAACTTTTTCAACGCGCTGGAACTGACAGGTAAACTCAACACTGGCGTTCTTAAGCATACCTTGTTAATGGGCGGCGATTATTACCGTAGCGATTATCGTTCGACGATGGCAGGGTTCGGCGATAATCCAAACCATTACGACACCACCAATATCTATAACCCTACCCACATGGCTGGCCCTCCTGCGATTTTGCCAACGGATGTCAGTTACGGCGACTTTACTGTGCCCTGGTTCGGTCTCTATGTGCAAGATCAAATTGAGCTGCCTTATCACCTTCATGCTATGGCAGGGTTGCGTTATGACAATGCCGAAGGCATTATGAATAGTGAAAGGGTCGGCGGAGTGCTGTCCGCGCCTCTCCCTGATAGCAGCGCAGACCGTGTCTCGCCACGCGGCGGCTTAGTATGGCAACCGATTCCTGAATTATCTGTTTATGGCAGCTATACCGAAAACTTCGGTGGGTCAAACTTTTGGTCACAAGGAAAACCCCTGCCGCCACAATCCGCGCAACAATGGGAAACCGGCATCAAAACCGAGCTTTTCGACGGTCGCTTCAGCGCCACACTGGCTTACTTCGACCTGAAGAAGCAGAACGTGGCTATACAAGTGGATCCACTGACCACAAAAGCGGCTGGGGAGGCTGAAAGCAAAGGTATCGAATTGGACTTGAGCGGTGAAATCCTGCCCGGCTGGAACGTCATCGCGGCTTATGCCTACACACCATTCGCCAAAACCGTCAAAGATAGTATTGGTGCCGGAACGGAAGGCAAACGATTGAACAACGCCCCTGAGCATAACGGCAGCTTATGGACGACTTATGAATTCCAGCACGAACCATTGCACGGCATCAAACTGGGTGCTGGTATGCAAGCCGTGGATGAGCGTCAAATTGGCTATAACGAAACCGCCCAGGCACCGGGTTATGTAACCGCTAACCTGATGGGCAGCAAACTCTGGAAAATGGGCGATGCCCGCGTTACGGCACAACTGAATATTGATAATCTGTTTGATCAAAACTATATCGCGGCCATTTACAGTTACGGGCCAAGTAACTACGGCGCACCTCGCACGTTTATGGGTTCGGTCAAGGTTGAATATTAACTCGTTGACAGGTAAGCCACTAGTTTGACTAGTGGACTTTCAAGGCTTGGCCTTTAGATTCAGTGTTTGAGATAGCGAGGAAAGAGATGATGTTGTAATTTGGCCTTGGGCTTGGCGGTCACAAGGAGCAACTATCATGACAACATCATCTTACGAAAGCTTAAGTCATTCAAAATGGGATTGCAAATACCACATTGTGTTCATCCCCAAATGCAGGAAAAAGGAACTGTATGGCAAGATACGGAAATATCTGGGGCCATTGTTACATGAGCTAGCCGCACAGAGAAACTGCAAGATACTGGAAGGGCATATGTTACAAGATCATGTCCATATGCTGATAAGCATACCGCCAATGTATTCGGTCGCTGAGGTAGTGGGCTACATCAAAGGGAAAAGCGCCATTTCTGTTGCCAGGCAGTTTAGCGGCAGGCAACGGAATTTTAATGGGGAAAATCTGTGGGCGCGGGGCTATGCTGTCTCAACGGTTGGTTTTGAAGAAGCGAAGATCCGTGCGTACATCCAAAACCAAAACCAAGAGCAGTTGGACAGCAAAGGTTACGATGAGAAAGGTAATTTTTAAGGGGTGATTTTTGGCAGCCCTTGGGGCTACTAACAACCGCCAAGCCCGCTGCTTCGCTGGGCGTTCTGACTCGTAAATCTCTGTACATGACAAAAAAATAACCCGTTGAAAATGTGGCAAAATACTGAATTTTGCGAAATAAAACATGATGCCACATTTCAACGAGCTATCGATTATGCTAAACCAACACTTCCGCTGGAACAAGGCGCGGATGGATTGTCTGGTTGGCATGGTCATCGCGTTATTTTTTCAAGGGGTGCGACCTCAATTCCTGGCGGTTCTGCACATGGCTAAAGTTGGCTGCTGGCCCCTACCCAATGTTGGTGTTTTTATTCGGGTTAGTCGTGGCTATGTTGTCGCTAACCGGCACGAGCGGATCTGGGTTTGCAACCCCGACCCAAACGATTTAAACCACCTTACCCAACGCGAAACATTACGGACGGGATTACAAACCCCGTCTCATATTTGCCTTATGATTATTGATGATTACATTATGCAGCTAGTCAGCAAGAAACTAGGACTGTTGCAGTACTCGGTTTTGTTTGATGTTGTGCAAGTGTTCAGCTTTGCGTTTTTGTAACCAACGGATAAATCCGGTCACAAACAATATTGGACAAGCAAGGCCACTCAAAAAAACCAGTATTCGTCCAGTCCATCCGAAGGCTTGGCCTGAATGGAGAGGCCATTGCCAATCCAGAAACACATCGCCAGCACTCCCGGTTCCTGATGGGTAGCTTGCCAGGATTTTGCCGCTGTATTGATCGATGACAAAATCCCGATAGCCGATAAACGGGCTGAGATTATCGGCATCGCGTTTCTGTAAAATATAAACACCGGTTTCATTCTTGGGCGCATATAAATGCCATAATTTACCCGTTGGATAAGCACTTTGCAGGGCGGCTTCTATGGCGGCATACGGTGCGGGCTTTTGTCCTTGTTGTGGTGTGGCTTTATATTGCGACATCCCCAAACCGCTCCAAGGATTATCGCGGGTGATGGGCGAAAACTGTTTAAGCACAACATTCACCCGATCCGGAAAATTGAAATACACGCCTGAAAACAGCACCGGCAATAACACGATAGTCAGGTAGAAACCGACGGTTTTGTGTAAATCAAAATTGAAACGCACGGGACTGGCGTGGCGTTTAAACGTTAACGCTTGTTTGAATTTACCTGTTAACGGCCACCACAGAATCAGCCCAGATAATACCGAAATAATCGACAACGCCGCCAAGATGCCCACCGCCATTTCACCGGTATCGCCCAACAGCAAGCAATAATGCAATTGCATGATGAAGCTGACGAAGGGAATGCCCCAGTAACGCTTGCCATCCCTAAAAAACCAAAATTGCACCCCTGTGACTTTTGCGGTGTAGGGGTTAACAAAAATATAGTAACCGTTGCCGTTATTATCCTGTTCCGGTGCCCGCACCCGATACTGAAACTTGTAGGCGAATTCAGGTTCACGCGGGTAATAGATCGAATAAAATTGACTGCCTTTAGGCTTTGCCGTTTCTGCCGAAGCAATGAGTTGATCCAAAGGCAGCATTTGGCGTTGGCTTTCAGGCGGAACTGAAATAACGATTTGTTCGGCATTGAGGATTTCTTGCAACTCTTCGTAAAACACCAAGATGCTGCCGGTTAAGCCGACAACAGCCAAGATAGCTCCAGCAAATAGCCCCAAGTACAAATGGACTTGAAGCCAGCGTTTGCGGCGGTTTTGGAGTCGCAAATGGGAGGGCGAACTGTTAGAGATAGATGTGGTCATTCGCTAGTGCTTGAAGTGAAACGAGGCTAAGTAGTTTGTCTGATCAGCATAGGGATTTGCATAGCTTGGGTTGCAGACTGGGGCAACCCAAGCTATGGCTATACGAGGTTTTTTCAGTAGATTAATATTCAAGTTTGATAGAACCCATCACCATTAGCGGCTCAGCAGGCAGATTGCCGCGTGCCCGCCGTAAGATGAAATACTCGGCATCGTTGACATTGTTGATATTCAGTTGAGTGGTCAAGGTTTTACCGCCCAATTTCATTTTATACCCCGCCATCAAGTCCAAGCGGGCATATGCATCGTCAGTATAGGTGTTTGCGTTGTCCCCGAAACGCTCACCCGACGCATACACCCCGCTGCCTAGCATAAAGCCTTTTAACAGGCCACCGTTAAAGTCGTACTTCAACCAAACGCTGCCTTGATTTTCTGGCGCATAAGGCAAACGGTTGCCGACGTTCGCTGAATTGGCAATATCCTCCAAAATTTCAGTATGGGTGTACGCATAGGTGCCGATCAGGCTTAAGCCTTCGTAGATTTGTCCTTGCACATCCAATTCAACGCCGTTGCTGTGGCCCTTGAAAGGCGTCGACGAAAACGGGTCGCCAACACCATTATTGACGAATTGGGTCCGTTCCAAATCGTAATAGGCCAAGTTGGCGTTCAGTTTGCCGTCAAACCATTGCCCTTTCAGGCCGCCTTCAAATTGTGTCGCTGGAAAGAGGGCGTAAAGTTTGGGTCCGCCACTGTCATAATCGAAGGCAGGGCCAAAGGACTCGCTAAAGCTGCCGAACACCGACAACCAATCTGTTGCCTCGTACAGGAGAGCGAACCTAGGGCTAACGTAGTCATCGCTGCGGGAGTCGATCCCCTCGTTATCCGCTGTTGCCGGGTTATCCCAAAAATTACCCAGATTTTGAGACCTATCCACCCAGTCGTAACGGAAGCCGCCCCATAGGCATCAACTTTAGAAAAAAGCACTGCCTATATCAAAGCGTTGTGATGTGTTGGGCTTGGTTTTTCTTGAGTTCAGCGAACAACCGTAGGTAAAGCGTTCCGCCAATTCTTTCAATAATTCGGTCAACGCTTC
>JAURZI010000052.1 GCA_030653435.1 Methylovulum sp. | reverse complement strand
CGTCTGGGGCAAAATAGCGTTGATTCAATATTCAGTGGGGTGGGGGCGGAGTTCATGCCATAAGTGCTGCAAAGTTTGGCGCTGCACTATGTCAAAAATCGCTAATCAATGCCACCTGCATTGATTTGTAGGGATTACCCGGCAGCTGGAGCTGCCGGGTGCTTTTAGGAGGGTCAGTTAGTGCATGTCCAATTGCTGCGTAAGGCATTGATGTTAGCCGCTAGCATATTCGCCTGGCTACCGGTCACGTAATCATTGTTGTCCGGGGTATTGTCGGTGTCGATACGCAACAGGGTCCTAGCCAGTTGCTCGCAGGCCCGGATGGTCAGGTTGCGATCCCTGTAATCACCAGCGGTAAGCAACTGGTTGCGTAGCGCATTGGGGCTGTGATAGGCGAATTTTTCGCTGCCTGTACCGAGTAAGCCGCCGCCGCTAAGTTGTGCGTCAAAAAAATTCAGTATAATTTTAGTGCTGGCCGGCTTGGTCTTGATGCGCTCAAAAGAGCCGGCATCGCACAGGCTACCCGCAGGTTGGGGGCGTTTTACGTTGCGCTGGTCGGTGCTTGAACAACGTGTATCCACTATATCTGCGGCAGGGCTGCCTAGTCGTAAGGCGTGCGTCAGTGTCACCCCGCCGTTGTCCAATAGCGGGGCAAGCTTTGGGTCAGCGCTGGGTGGCGTACCGCAAGTGCCGTCTTCAATGAGGTTAGTCCCCCGCAAGGTAATCATGGCAGAGTGTTCAAAGTTGCCTGAGTAACAATCTGAGCCACCTTTACTATTGGCAATGAGACTGTTGGTCAATGTCAGCGTACGGCTATTGTTGATGCCGGTGACATTGCCATGGGCGATAAGGTTGTTTGCGACTGTGCTATGTAAAAGGCTCATAGTTCCGCTGTTCTGGATGCCTCCGGTGCCATAGCTGCTGGCGCTGATGCTGCTATTGCCGGACACGGTGCTATTGATTAATTGCATGTTACCCAGATTAATAATGCCGCCTGTGCCGCCCGTGTCGCCTATGGCGCGATTGCCAGAGATCGTGCTGTTGTTGAGCTCCGCCGTGCCGCCTACATCAAAGATCGCGCCCCCGTGTGTGGCGCTGTTGCCGGACACTGTACTGTTGTTCAGGGACAAAACGCCGGCGTAGCCATTTAAGATGCCGCTGCCGGCTGAGTTTATACCCAATGCGCTATTGCCCGAGATGGTGCTGTTGTTCAGCGTCAGCGTGCCATTGTTGGAAATGCCGCCGCCATAGTCAGTATCCCCAGTCAGTTTTCCGCCTGATAATCTGACATTATTTAGCGTCAGTGCGCCATTGACTATGCGTAATAGACGGAAGCTCTCCGTGTCAGCAGCGTTAGCGCGTTTGATACTTGCGCCGTTACCGTTGATGGTGATGACGCTGGTTATCAAAGGTAGGCCATTGGGCCCTGCGTTAATATTATTTATTGCTGTTAGTGTATAGGTAGCTTTGGCGCTGAGATTTAGCTGATCGGCACCGCTACCCGAAGGGCATCCGCCGGCGCCGTCGGTATCGGTATCGGTGTTGGCATTATTGATGGCATTGACCAGCGTACAGGAGTCGCTGACGTTAAGGGTCGCGGCATGGCTGTAGCCAGCCGCCATTGCCATCGCTAGCGCCAAGGCATGGTGGCGGAAAGGGAAAGAAAAGGGTTGCTTGGTCATAACATTTCTCGGTGGATGTTGTTTGGGTAGGGTTCGATACCGGGCTTCGCCGCATTAGGTCGGCGGGTTTAAGCTACGTCTGTCTGGGTCATCAGGCGGCTGTTAGCATAAAACCATTTTAGAAACGGGCAGGTGATTTATTAACCATTAAGGGTACGGGTTTATCGTCAGTGCTGGCAGCAGCCGTACAAATAATAGCGTGGTCATAAATTCTGCACCAGGCAGGAATCGGCAGATTAATTCCGGCTTGTAACCTAGCTATAAGGAGCCAAAATAAGCGGCCAGTTGCGTCATGTCTTCTTCAGACAAACTACCGGCAATGGCTTGCATCTGACTGTTTTGGCGCGTACCGTCCTTAAAGTTTTTTAATTGTGTGACCAGATAATTGGGATGCTGTCCTGCAAGCCTAGGAAATTGACCATTGCCGGTTGCTGATGGGCCATGGCATCCTAGGCACATTGCGGCTTTGGGTTGGCCGGAACTTGCCAATGCGGGGTCGCCTCCGGCGCTGGCAGCAGGCAGGCTGGCAAAATAAGCCGCAAGGTTATTGATATCGTCCTGACCCAGATTGGCTGCTATGCTTTGCATCATTGGATTTTCGCGGATTCCGCTCTTATAGGCATTAAGCTGGTTGGCGATATAGGTCGGTTGCTGGGCTGCCAAATTGGGCCACTGTGCGTTGCTGCTTTTACCTTGGGGACCATGGCAACCTAGGCAAACGGTTGCTTTTTGTGCCCCGGCCTTGGGATCGGCGGCATAGGCAGATGTCATGGCAATGCAGGCTATTAGCAAAGGCACTGAAAATAATGGTTTTAGTGGGTGCATGATTCACCTCATGAAGTAAGTGGTGTTCTTGATAGGGGAGCGTTGATCTATATTAATTGTTTCATTCGCGCACAGCAGAATTAGGTTACTGTGCGCGAACTTATGGGACGATTAATACAATGCGATCGCACTAACTATACAACTAAAATGAATGGCTGATAATGAATAATTGGGTTTTATGATACAAGATAAATTAACGGATAGTTATCCCGTGCCGATGATAGGCGTCGCTGGTATTGTTTTTAACAATCAACAGCAAGTGTTGTTGATCAGGCGCAATCAACGGCCTGCCGCCGGGCTATGGTCTGTGCCCGGCGGCAAGCTGGAAGCGGGGGAAACCTTGGTGGACGCGTGCAGGCGGGAAATCCAAGAGGAAACGGGGCTGAACGTTGACGTGAAAACTATTACCGCTGTTGTGGAAAGGCGGCTTGAAGGTTTTCACTATGTGATCATGGATTTTTTAGCGCTGCCAAGTGGTGAAGAAGATAATGCGCCGGTGGCGCAGAGCGATGCTGCCGATGCCCGGTGGGTAGGGCTGGAAAATTTGCCTGACTATCCTTTGGTTACAGGCCTGCCGGAGATTATTATGCGGACGTTTAACGCTTACAGAAGAGGATTGGCAACCGGCCTGTACGATGTTAACGGTACAGGTGCAGACTTTATACTGCGTTGATTTGAAAGCTAGCGTATAAAGGGCGGATCACTAAAACTGTTGAGGATAAAAGTAATCAGAATGTCGGAAAAAAATAGTTATAAAGTTGTTTTTATTAATCAGGAGCAAGTCTACGAGGTCTTCGTCAAAAACGTCTACCAGGCAGAATTGTATGGGTTTGTGGTGATTGAAGAGTTTGTCTTCGGGGAGAAAAGTTCAATTGTTGTCGATCCTGGTGAAGAAAAACTGAAACTCGAATTTGCCGGGGTGGAGCGCTCGTTTATACCTGTACATAAGATTATTCGCATTGACCAGGTAAAAAAACAAGGGACTGCGAAAATGTTTACTTTATCAAAAGAGATTGCGGAAGGATATGGCAAAGTGTCGACGCTTTTTTCGCCGGATAAGACATAGCGCCGCTATGTCAGAGACATAGCGGCTAGTGTTATTTTACGACGCGCAAATGGGGTCTGGAGGGTGGTTTTTTTTCTGGGGGTGGTTCATCAGTATCGATGTCTTCCTGATCGAAAATCATGCCTTTGCCGTTTTCTTTGGCATAAATGGCCAAAACGGCTGCGACAGGGGCAACGATATGCATAGGGTTGCCATTAAACCGGGCATTAAATTGAATTTCCTCATTGCCTAGAGTAAGTCCTTGTATTGCTTGCGGCCTGATGTTTAAAACAATTTTACCGTCTTCAATAAATTGCTGTGGGACAATCGCATGGCTGTTTTCTGCATCGACCAAAAGATGCGGGGTGAGGTTGTTGTCGGTAATCCATTCGTAGATAGAACGGATTAAATAAGGTTTTAGGGGGGTCATTTTAGGATGTCCGCCATTTCTTTTTCGGCTTCACTCAGACTGCGTTTGAATGCCGGTCTTTTGAAGATGCGCTGGGCATAGTTATTGATGACGTCGTTATGTGTCGATACATCAATACCGATACTGGGCAGCCGCCATAATAAAGGGGCGATGACGCAATCTATCAGGGAAAACTCATCACTCATAAAATAAGGCCGGTCGGCAAAAATGGGGGCGGCTGCCAGCAGGCTTTCCCTTAGCAATTTTTTGGCGCGGGCTGATTTTTTTTCACCGGAAAATAAAATTTCATCGAGCAATTGATACCAGTCCTGATCGATACGTTTAATCAGCATCCTGGCTGTTGCGCGCGAGACTGGATCCATCTGGTGCAAAGGGGGGTGCGGAAAGCGCTCATCCAGATATTCCATGATAATGCGTGAATCATATAAAACCAGTTCGCGTTCTATCAGCGTAGGTGATGTGCCTGTTGGATTCAGTTCCAGCAGATCTTCAGGCGGGTCGGTCGGATCATAGTATTCTATATCAGCGGTAATCGCTTTTTCGTGTAAAACAAAGCGGGCGCAGTGGCTCATCGGGCATGTGGGTGATGAAAAAAGCGTCATTACAGATTTACGAGTAATAATATTTGCCACAAATAACAACCTCTTTGGACGTGTAGGATGGTAAAAAAGTCGAAATTGTACCACAAAAAGCCAAGCTTTTGCGTTGGCTGTGTCTTGTGATGTGCAAGGCGTTGAATCTACGGTTGAATTAAATCAACGCGAAGCGCGGGTGAACAGTGCGGCGTGTCTGTAGCCCGCTGGTTTAATTATATGTTGGGCCATGCGGCGGACCTCACAGGAGCATGGATGTCCATTCGATGCCATGTCCGACTGGTGTTGCGGACTGGGCATAGCCCAGTCCGCATGTTTCATGCTTGGCCTTAATGGACGTCTTTATGAATATCTTTCCAATACTCTTTTTTCAACAGATAAGCGATTACCAAAAAGATCAGCAGAAAAGCCAATACATATTTACCTATGCTTTGCCTTTCCATTTGTCCGGGTTCGCCAACATAGACGAGAAAGTTGACCAAATCGTTGACCATGCGGTCAAATTCCCTTTCGGATAGCTTGCCCGGTTCATCAAGCACCAGCTGGGCATACTCGCCCCAGATTGTTTTTCTTTGAACGGTATGCTGCTCGCCTTGTAATTGCCACAGCGGGTTAGGCATGGCGGTATCCGGAAACACCATGTTATTTACCCCAAAAGGCCGTGTAGGGTCAATGTAATAGCTTTTTAAATAACTGTACAGCCAGTCGGCGCCGCGCGAACGGGCGATTAACGACAAGTCTGGCGGTTGTGTGCCAAACCATTTTTCGGCGTCGTGCTTGTTCATGGCGCTATGCAATTGGTCATAGATGGATGCGCCTTCCGGGGCAATGTCTTTTAAGACTATTTTCTCATCCACACCTGCATCCAGCGCGATGCGTAGATAACGCATGTATTTTGCGGAATGGCAGCCTAAACAGTAAGTGACAAAGTGCTTGGCACCGCGTAACAAAGACACTTTATCGCTAAGGTCAACATTGGCTGCTTGGAGTTTTGTTTCTTCCGCAGCATGGGCGCCAACAGAGAGCGTTAATAATAGCAGTAGGGTTGTTATCAGTTTCATATCAATCAAGGCTCTCTTTGAGTTTTTTTACTAATCGAGTCGTTACATTGAGTAAACCTTCAGCATTAGGCCTTCTAGTAAAAAAGGAACTCCTAAAAGCAGGATCACCTATTTCTGTTGTCACTGGCTTTGTTTCGGTAATTTCCTCAAACAATGCCGGCAGCTGTTCCTCTAGCGTATGTAGCTGCTCTTCAAGGCTATGTTGTTCGGTTAGTCTTTGCGGTACAGGCTTGGTTTTTTCCCAGCGCGTATAAATTGGCATCAGCAGAAAGAAGCCAAAATAAATCGACGTGAACAGCCTTGCAAATAACGTTGCCGTAGGCGTTGCGGGTTGGGTGCCCAGATAGCCCAAGCAAATAAAGCTGATAACAAACAAGAGCAATGCTTTTTTATAGATGCCGCCGCGGTAGCGTATTGATCTGACAGGGTTGCGGTCCAGCCAAGGCAATAAAAACAGCACGACAATAGCGCCGCCCATACCGATGACGCCGGCAAATTTATCAGGGATCGCCCTTAGGATCGCGTAAAACGGTGTGAAATACCAGACTGGTGCGATATGTTCAGGAGTTTTCATTGGGTCGGCGGGAATAAAGTT
The DNA here is from genome assembly GCA_030653435.1 of Methylovulum sp. Classification (GTDB taxonomy): domain Bacteria; phylum Pseudomonadota; class Gammaproteobacteria; order Methylococcales; family Methylomonadaceae; genus Methylovulum. Next base: position 39,408 of record JAURZI010000052.1, on the reverse strand, counting down.
AGCGTGTTCAAGAAAATAACCGCCCATTTCCGGCATATAAAAAATAACTGTAGCGAAAAATATCAAAAATACCGCCACGCCAACGAGATCTTTTACCGTGTAATAGGGATGGAACGGTATGCCGTCCAGCGGTATGCCTTGCTCGTCCTTATATTTCTTGATTTCAATTCCGTCAGGGTTGTTTGAACCGACTTCGTGCAGCGCGACAATGTGCAGGAAGACTAGCATGACCAACACCAGAGGCACGGAAATGACGTGAAACGCGAAGAACCGGTTTAACGTGGCGTCGGATACGACATAATCGCCCCTGACCCATAGCGACAAGTCATCGCCTATGACCGGAATGGCGCTGAACAGGGAAATAATAACCTGTGCGCCCCAGTAGGACATTTGCCCCCACGGCAACAAATAACCCATGAAGGCTTCCGCCATCAGGCAGACGAACAGCAACATGCCGAAGATCCAGATCAGTTCCCGCGGTTGTTTGAATGAGCCGTACATCAAGCCCCTGAACATGTGCAGGTAAATCACGATAAAAAAGGCGGAAGCGCCGGTGGAGTGCATATAGCGGATCAGCCAGCCCCAGTTGACATCCCGCATGATGTATTCCACCGAATCAAAAGCGAGTTTGGCATCGGGTTTGTAATTCATGGTTAACAAAATGCCGGTGACAAATTGGTTAACAAGCACCAGCAAGGCCAGCGATCCGAAAAAATACCAGAAATTGAAATTCTTGGGCGCATAATAATGCGTCATATGTTCGTTCCACACTTTGGCGAGTGGGAAGCGTTCTAAAATCCAGTTGCCGCATAAGGCAAGGCGGTTAATTTTCATGCTTTTTTCTCCCCGTCAGTTTCACCGACGATAATCAGGGTATCCGTTATATAGCGGTAAGGCGGGATTTCCAGATTGGTCGGTGCTGGCACACCTTGATAAACGCGGCCGGCCAGATCGAACCATGATCCGTGGCAAGGGCAAAAGAAACCGCCTTTCCATTTTTCGCCTAGATCATGCGGTGCGATTTCAGGGCGGAACGTGGGCGAGCAGCCCAGATGAGTGCATAAACCGACGGCAACGAAAATTTCAGGTTTAATGGAGCGTACCGGATTTTTACTGTATTCGGGTTGTATCGACTCTTGGGATAGCGGATCCCTGAGTTGTGAGTCCAGGGTTTTTAAGGTCTGAATCACTTCAGGGGTTCTGTTGAGTATCCACACGGGCTTGCCGCGCCACGCAACCCTAATCAATTGACCGGCTTCGATTTTGCTGATGTCAACTTCAACAGGCGCTCCGGCAGCCATCGCCTTGACGCTGGGCTGCATTTGGGCAAGGAAAGGAACGGCCAAATAACCTGTACCTATTGCGCCAACCACGGTTAAAGCCGAGGTTAAAAACTGGCGTTTAGACTGATCCACGTCTTCATTTATCATTATTGAACCCTCCTCATTATATTCGTGCACTAAGGCACATTTTTTGTGTGTGCAATATACCACTAGAACCTAGTGGATTTGAAGTGCCTGCACCGAATTGTTTAAGGGTAGTTGATAGATTGGACAATAAAGCGTGCAGATGCAAGGTAGTCGGCTCTAACTAACCTATCAGATTAATGCTTAGACATGCTATTTGTCAGTGCGCCAATAAATGCAGTGTTTTCATGCTCCGTGCCTATTGTGACACGCAAGCAATCACTGAGTAAGCCGCCTTGCGGACTAAGGTTTTTAATTAACACGCCTTGCTGCTTGAGGCTGGCGTGAATCTTATCCGCTTGGCCCTGGCCGACCCGGAACAGGATGAAATTGGCCGAGCTAGGATACGCGGTAATACCGTCCATATTATTAAGCCAGTTAAAAACCATGGCCCGGCTAGTACAAATGGCTTGAGTTTGCTGGTCGAACAATGCCTTATGGGTTAGCGCAAAATTAGCGCTAAGTTGGGTCAGGCTGTTGATATTGTAAGGTAAGCGGATTTTGTTAAGTTGCCCTATAAGCTCAGGGTTGCCCGCGATATAGCCTAGGCGCAAACCTGCCAGCCCCAGTTTCGATACGGTACGCATGACTAGCAGGTTCTCATAATGTTCGAGGCTGCCGATAAAACTGGCATGGGCAAACGGTGCATATGCCTCATCGATGACCACCACGCCTTTGGCCGCTTTTATGATGCTGTGCACTGAGCCGGGATTAAATAAATTGCCGGTAGGGTTGTTGGGGTAGGCAATAAAAATGACCGCAGGCTGATACAGCTCGATAGCTGCCAGCATAGCAGGCAAGTCCAGCTCAAAATCGTGGGCAAGCAACGGGCTGCCGTGATAGCCCAAGCCCAGACAGTTGCTGATTTGTTGGTATATGACAAAGCCCGGCGCGGGCGATAGCACGCTAGCGTTGGGCGGCAAGGCCATCAGCAGCAATTGGATGATTTCATCGGAACCATTGCCCAGCAATATCGCGTGCTGGGCAGGAATTTGATCGTGTGTGCGGATGGTTTGCACCAGTAGTTGCGCTTCCGGGTCGGGATAGCGATTGAGCGGGCACTCTTTGAGTGTTTCCAGCCATTGTCTTTTAAAGTCTTCGGGCCAGCCGTAGGGGTTTTCCATCGCGTCCAGTTTGATTAAGCCTACGGCATCGGCGACTTTGTAGGCCGTCATTGCCAGGACTTCTTTGCGGAACAGGGAAGGGATAAGCGTGTTTAGTGTCATGGGTTGATGGTTTTTTGTGGAATAAACTTTAAAAACCTTGTAGGAGCGGGCCATGCCCGCGATGGGTCATGATGTCAGCTCTGGTCGCGGGCATGGCCCGCTCCTACGATACGATTAGTTAATCCGGTACTCTGCGGACCGTGCGTGGGCAGTCAAACTTTCCCCCCTTGCCAAGATGGATGCTGTTTGTCCCAGCATAGCGGCGCCCGCTGCGGAGCAGTTGATCAAACTGCTGCGTTTTTGGAAATCGTAAACGCCTAAGGGTGATGAAAACCGTGCCGTACTCGATGTCGGCAAGACATGGTTAGGGCCGGCGCAATAGTCGCCTAGGGCTTCGGCGGTGTATCTACCCAAGAAAATGGCGCCTGCGTGGCGGATTTTATCGCATAAGGCTTCAGGGTCGGCGACAGAGAGCTCCAGATGTTCGGGCGCTATGCGGTTGGCAACATCGGCGGCCTGATCCAAATGCTCTACTTTGATAAAAGCGCCGCGTGCTGCCAAGGAGGCTTTAATGATGTCGGCACGTTCCATTTCCAACAACAATTTGTTAATGCTTTGCTCTACGGCAGCCAGAAAGTTGGCGTCATCGCTAATGAGGATGGCCTGGGCATTTTCATCATGTTCGGCTTGTGAAAACATATCCATCGCTATCCAGTCGGGATTAGTCTTGCCGTCGCAGATAATCAGGATTTCCGACGGCCCTGCGATCATATCTATGCCGACTTGGCCAAACACCAGTTTTTTTGCCGTTGCGACATAAATATTGCCGGGGCCGACGATTTTTGCGACGGCAGGAATGGTTTGGGTGCCGTAAGCTAATGCCGCTACCGCTTGTGCTCCGCCGATGCTGAATACTTTATCTACACCCGCTAAATAGGCTGCTGCCAATACGAGCTCATTGGTTTCGCCATGTGGGGTGGGCACCACCATGATTAATTCGCCTACACCTGCGACCTTAGCGGGGATGGCGTTCATCAGCACGGAAGACGGATACGCCGCCTTACCGCCCGGCACATAAAGGCCGACGCTGTCTAGCGGCGTGATTTTTTGTCCCAATACCGTGCCATTGGCCTCGACGTATTGCCAGGACTCGATTTTTTGGTGCTCGGCATAAGCGCGAATGCGCTCGGCGGCAGTTTGCAATGCGTTTGCTTGCTCGACGGGCAGGTTTTTCCACGCGGCTTTCAGGATAGCTTTAGGCAATTCCAATTCGCTGGCATTGCTGATGGTGCGGTGGTCGAAGCGGTTGGTGTAGTTGATAACCGCTTTATCGCCATTCTTGCGTACATCGGCAAGGATGGCTAAGACGCGTTGCTGGATGTCTAGATCGTCGGTTTCGTCCCAAGCTAATAGTTGTTGTAATTGTTGGCTGAAGCCTGGGGATTGGGTGGATAGCTTTTTGATGGTAAATTCAGGCATGGTATTTAAATAACGGGTCACGTTTAATTGGCTAAATCTGCAAGTAGTTTTTCTATGCTTTCCGTATGTTCCATTGTTTTAACAACTAAGTCCAACTTATGGCTGCGCCAAATTTTTGCACTTAATTCATTAATTTCTACCGAAGTTAACGGACAACGGGTTGCAATGACATAAGCTAACTTTTTAGCGGTTTTCTTTGTTGATAACTGATCGACAGAAGCGCAAAGCTGTTCTACAGCTTTGCCGATATTTTTACCTTTCAATTCAATATAAATTTCACAACGGGATGCAACATCAACCGCGAGCCAATCACACTTCTTCAATTCCTCGCCTTTTATCAAACAACCATCAACCTCGTGCCTTTCGATTTGACGTTGCTGGTCATTTTTAATCTTAAACACGCACTTAGATTTTTTATCCGAAAAAACGATATTTTTATGTGTAACCGTTGTTATGCAGTCACTCATCAATCACTTCCATGTGCAGTAATTTTCTAAACTTCTCTGATAATTGATTGGAAACCTCATCAATCATATTGGCTTGAATTAATTTCAATTCATGATTTAGGATTGGTTTTACCGTCCCGTTATCAACAACATAAGCCGTCACATCATTAAAATCGACCCATTCGGATTCAGGTACGACCGCGCGGAGCTCGTCTAAATCTTCGTAGTTTTTTGATGCAGCGACATTGCCCGCTTGGATGAGGTTGTTGAAGGCGGTCAGGATGTAGGGGCTGTGGGTGGCTATGGTGAATGAGTTACCGCTCGAACCTGATTGGCCGTGGCTTCTTAAGTAGTTATAGGCATCGGCAATCAATAGGACTATTTCATTTTGAGAGACTGGAAATAAATGGGTTTCTGGTTCTTCAATGAGGAAATGGTGAGTTGTAGAATATGGAAGCTTTGATAATAACAAGGCAATAGGCAAAGCCTCTTGCTGTCCCGAAGATGCGTCTACAATGTTAGTCCTACCTTTTTCACTAATAATCCAGGACTGTTTATTTTCAAATAAATAATCACCACAGATAATTTGCTTAACTAATCTTTCTATTCGTATTCTTTGCTCATCTTTTATATCTAAATTGTCATAAAATCCACGTTTTATTGCTTCTTTTGTATTGTTGTAATACTTTCCAAATAAAACCAAAAAATAGTCGATTGTTATTTCTGAGCTAAGAAAAGAAAAAATATTTTTTTCCACGGTAGCAAAAAAAGAGCGGCCTGCCGGAACATAAAGACATGTTTCCAGATAGTCGGTATCCAACCATTCCATCATTATCGATTCGCAGTCAATTCCCTCTTGTGTAAAGTTGTTATAGGAAAAAGCATCATCGAAACTTTTATATTCGACCACAAATTTTTCAAATGCAGCAAGAAAAACATCATAACCCTGCAAAGCAAAAACAAGTTTTGATTTGCTTCCATTTTCATTATCAACAGGCGAATTAGTGATTGAAACAGAGTAATGATCACATTCATAAGTAACCCGGAAAGAACGGTCTTCCCAAGTATATTTGGGGAAAATCTTAATAAATTTATCAAGTACAAACTGATCAAACTCTTCTCTAACAAACGAACCTTGCTCAACAGCTTCAATCATCGTCCGTGGATACTCTTTAAAAAAATATATCAACTTAGAAATCAAACTTTTCCCTTGCGCTTGCGGGCCGATGAAGAGATTAATTTTCTTAATCTCTATTTCAGCATGTTCAATAGCAAGAAAATTGTCGATGACTAATTTTTCCATGATCGGCTAAGCCTGATTAGGTGATTTATCGTTTCGCAAGAGTCTGTTCAAACTGCGCCAACAGCTCCGCAATTGCGGCATTCTTTATTTTCATCGCGGCTTTATTGACGACGAGCCGGGAGCTGATATTCATGATTAATTCGCGCGGTTCCAGGTCGTTGGCGCGTAAGGTATTGCCGGTATCGACCAGATCCACGATGCAATCGGCCAGTCCTACCAATGGAGCCAACTCCATTGAACCGTATAATTTGATGATTTCAGCCTGTATGCCCAGTCCTGCAAAATAACGCTGGGCGGTATTGACATATTTGGTCGCCACCCGCACGCGGCCTGAGATGGCCGGCGCATCTTTATGCGCTGCGGTCATCAGGCGGCAGCGGGCAATGTTCAGGTCTAACGGTTCGTACAAACCTTCCGTGCCATGTTCGAGCAATACGTCTTTGCCGGCAATCCCTAAGTCCGCCGCACCGTATTCGACGAACGTAGGTACGTCGGTGGCGCGGATGATGACCAGTTGTACATCCGGGCGGGTGGTTTGTAAAATCAGCTTGCGGCAGGTTGCCGGGTCATCGGTGGGTACGATGCCCGCTTCGGCGAGAAAGGGTAGGGCTTCTTCGTAAATTCTGCCTTTGGATACAGCTATCGTTAGCATAGTGGCACCTTATTTTGCGACCCGGCGTATGGTTGCGCCCAATTGCGTGAGCTTTTCTTCGATGTGGTCATAGCCACGATCAATATGATAGATGCGGTCAACCAGCGTACTCCCTTCGGCGATTAATGCGGCGATAACCAAGCTGGCGGACGCGCGTAAATCAGTTGCCATGACCGGTGCGCCGGTGAGCCGTTTAATACCGGTACAAATAGCGGTGTTGGATTCCAGTTTAATGTCTGCGCCCATACGTTGCAGTTCTTGAACATGCATAAAACGGTTTTCAAAAATCGTTTCGGTAATAATGCCAACGCCTTCGGCAATGGTGTTCAAGGCAATAAATTGCGCCTGCATATCGGTAGGGAAGGCAGGGTAGGGGGCGGTACGCAACGACACGGCTTTGGGCTTGTTGCCGTGCATGTCCAGCTGGATCCAGTCGTCACCTGTCGTGATGTCGGCCCCGGCTTCCATCAATTTGTCCAGTACGGCGTCGAGAATGTCCGGTCGGGTATTTTTTAGTTTGACTTTGCCGCCAGTGATGGCTGCGGCAACCAGATACGTGCCGGTTTCGATGCGGTCAGGCAGAATGTCGTAATGGATGCTTTCCTGCCCAAGTTTTTCAACGCCCTCTATGACCAGGACATCAGTGCCTATACCGGAAATTTTTGCGCCCATTTTGTTCAGGAAATGAGCCAGATCAGTGACTTCCGGTTCTTTGGCGGCATTTTCTATGGTCGTGACGCCTTCAGCCAGCGTGGCCGCCATCAACAAGTTTTCCGTGCCGGTAACGGTGACTTGCTCAAGAACCAAACGGCAACCTTTCAAACGATTTACTTTGGCATGGATGTAACCGCCTTCGACGGTAATTTCCGCGCCCATTTTCATCAGGCCGTTAAGGTGGATATCGACAGGGCGTGTACCGATGGCGCAACCGCCGGGTAATGACACATGCGCCTCGCCGAACCGCGCCAGTAAAGGCCCCAAAACCAGGATGGATGCGCGCATGGTTTTAACCAGCTCGTAAGGTGCTTCGTAGCAGGTAATCGTGCTGCTGTCGACTTCGATGTTCATTTTTTCATCGATCAGCAGATGCACCCCCATACGCCCCAATAATTCCATCGTGGTCGTGATGTCATGCAGATGCGGGATGTTGCCGACGCTAACGGGCGCTTCTGAAAGCAAGGTTGCGGCAAGAATGGGCAGGGCCGCGTTTTTGGCTCCGGAAATACGTAATTCCCCAGAAAGTCGTGCGCCACCGGTAATAATGAGTTTATCCATAGTGTGTTATCCGTGTTATCCGTAAAAAGTCAGTGTAAGTCGTTAAGTTGGTTCAGTCATCAGACTGGACGGTAAAATAGCGGGTGTCATCAAGGCCGCTGAGTTTGGCCAGATTCAGTAATTGCTTCGGAATTTTTTTAAAGCGCAATAATGTCCTTTTGCTGCCGGCATACCTGATCCATTCGATCATCAATGCCAGTCCGGCGCTATCCGTGTTGGCGACACGGCTTAAGTCCACGGTAATTTCTTTTGCCGAACTTAAAAATGCGAGTGATTTTACGGTGTCTTTATCTATAGTTAAAAATGTCAAGTCGCCATCAACCGCAAAATGTCCTGCTCCCTCGTCAATGATTTGCAGCTTGCCCATAGCCGTCATTCGCTTTTTTCTTCTGCGGCTTTAAACAGGAACTGGCCTATTGCTTTTTCGAGAATAATGGCAGGCTGTGTAATATCAATTTTGCTGTTATTTTTTAAAAAAGTATCAGAGCCGCCCGGTTCCAGATTGACATATTGCTCGCCCAGCAGGCCGGCCGTAAAAATACTGGCTGTCGTATCGTCCGGCAAGGTATTGTACTCGGCATCTATGTTCATCGTTACCACTGATTCATAGCTTTTGGTATCAAAATGAATGTCGCTGACCTGACCGATTTTGACGCCGGCTGCGGATACCGGCGACTTGACTTTTAAGCCACCTGAGTTTTCAAAGTGAGCGGTGATCGTATAGCTGTCACGCTGGGAAAAAGAGCTTAAATTGCTGACTTGAAGGCTAAGAAAAAACAGTCCGGCAATGCCTGCGGCGACAAAAAGTCCGACAAGCGTGTCCTGAGTGCGGGTGTGCTGCATGTTAATGGTCTCCAAACATGAGGGCGGTGAGAATAAAGTCTAGGCCTAAAATACTGAAGGCGGAGTTGACGACGGTACGCGTGGTGGCCCGGCTTACGCCTTCAGACGTTGGGATGGCATCATACCCTTCAAACAAGGCTATCCAAGAGGTGATAAAGCCAAACACAATGCTTTTCAAGATGCCGTTGACGATGTCATCCTGAAAATCCAGCTTTGCCTGCATTTGCGACCAGTAAGCCCCTTCGTCGACGCCTAGTAAACCTGATCCGACCAGCTGACCGCCGATAATGCCTACGGCGCTGAATAGCGCGGCCAGCAAGGGCATAGAAATGCAGCCTGCCCAAAAGCGCGGCGCGATAATGCGTTTCATCGGGTCAACCGCCATCATTTCCATGCCGGATAGCTGTTCGGTAGCCTTCATCAAGCCGATTTCCGCAGTTAAGGCAGACCCTGCACGGCCTGCAAATAACAGTGCGGACACTACCGGGCCAAGTTCGCGGACTAGCGAGGCGGCCACCATGACTCCCAGCGTTTCTTCGGCGCCAAACCGGGATAGGGTGTAATAGCCTTGCAAGCCTAGCACCATGCCCACAAACAATCCTGATATGGTGATGATCAGAAAAGACAGCACCCCGACTGAATACAGTTGGTTGACCAGTAATCGCGGACGCAGCAATACACTAAGCGTGCCGGACAGCGTCTGCAATAAAAAGAAAGTGCCGCGTCCCAGTTTGTTAAAGCTGGCCCGTGTTTGTGCGCCTAGGTTTTGTAAGTTGTCAATCATCTTAGCGGGCCATTAATAACGTTTTCCAGATGACAGCAAATCATCAATATAGTCTTTTGCCGGGTAGTGGAACGGCACCGGGCCGTCGGCAGCACCCGTCATGAACTGTTGTATCCATGGCGATGCCGATTGCCTGATTGCTGCCGTCGTGCCGTGGCCGACAATTTTGCCTTCGGATATGACATAGATATAGTCAGCGATCAGCAACGTCTCATGGACATCATGGGAGACGATAATGCTGGTGAGCCCCAGGGTATTGTTCAGGGATTTAATGAGATGCGCCAAAGCGCCCATGGATATGGGATCTTGGCCGGTAAACGGTTCATCGTAGAGTATCATCATAGGATCCAGGGCGATGGCGCGCGCCAAGGCAATACGCCTAGCCATGCCGCCGGACAGCTCATTCGGCATCAGCTTTCTGGCACCCCTCAAACCTACCGCCTGTAGTTTCATAAGCACCAGCGTGCGGATCATTGATTCGGACAGATGGGTATGTTCCCGTAGCGGGAACGCCACATTATCGTAAACATTCATATCCGTTAACAGCGCGCCGCTTTGGAAAAGCATGCCTATGCGTTTACGCAGGTTATAAAGTTCGGCCCGACGCAATAAGTGGACATTCTGCCCGTCTACCGTGACTGAGCCTTGTCCAGGATGCAGTTGTCCGCCTATCAGTTTTAATAAGGTGGTTTTGCCCGTACCACTAGGACCCATAATAGCGGTAATTTTGCCGCGTTCAAAATCCAATGAAATATCATCAAATATTTTCTTGTCGCCGCGGGAAAAAGATAAATGTCGAACGGAAACCAAACTGTTCAAGGGAGGGGCGCTATTATCCATGCAGGATCAAGGTTGTAGGTTACAAGGCTAAATCGGCTATTCTCTACGACTCATCCTTGTTAAGTCAATTTATTGTAGCGCTGATTTACTGGGGGATACAGTAAGCCATGGCAGGCCGGGTTAAAACGCAGGCGCCAAAGTAGCCGGTCGGCATCACTGAGCTGCGGTCTGTTTATTGCCGTTACGCGGATATTATTTTTTGCCTTTAGGAATGATCTGAAGCAATTTTCTGATATGGCGCTCGGTTATGAATGCGAGAAAGAACAGTTGCAGAAAATTTTCAGCCTCAATGATGTCCAGGCCGATTTTTTTGGGCACCAGTTCTTTGCGGGTGCCGAACAGTTTGTCCCATACGGCCAGCACTATACCGTAATTGCTGTCGTGTTCGCTACGCAGGGCGGAATGGTGGACGCGGTGCAATGCCGGTGTGATGATGATTTGCGAGACGGCGTCTTCTTTGTCGAAAGAGATATTGGCATGATGGAAAAAGACAAAAAACAATTCGACGATTTCGATAGCAAGCACCAGATAAGCTTCAACGCCAATCAGTATGACAAACAAACACTTATAGATAATTTCAAGCAGCAGGTCGAAAACGTGAAAGCGAAAGCCGGTGGAGACGTTAAAGCTTTTGTCACTATGGTGGATTTTATGGAACCGCCACAAAAACTCAAAGTGGTGGCTGGCCGCATGCCATAGATATATGGCAAGGTCGAACAACACAAACGAAAACAACCATTTTACCGGGCCGTTTTCCATGCCGCTCAACAGGCCATGGGACGAAAATTGTTGGGCGACAAAAAACAACGATGAAGCCCGCAAGAAGGTCAGGATCATGTTGTTGAATAAAAAGGCCGTTGTGTTGGTAAAAAATGACTCCTTAGCGATTTTATTGGTGAAGCGGTGGTAAGGCTTGAGGCGCTCCATGACAAGCAAGGCCACAAACGCCAGCATTGCCAGGGCAAATAGGACTTCGTTGACGAGCATGCCGCTGCTTTGTCCGCCGACCGCCCCCAATGCATTTTCCGTAGCATTCATGGCTTATACCTTAATATTTGAAATGGAATCCAGGCGGCTGGTGAGTTCATGAATTTCGTTGGAGGCGTTAACCTGGTAAGTGATGTCGTACTGTACGCCCAGGTAATAAATGACCCGCCCCTTGCGGTCAAAAAGGGGTGTGATCTTTAAGTGGTTAAAAAACAGCTCGCCGTCCTTACGGTAATTACGCAGCGTGACCTCTACTGCGCTGTGATTTTTCATCGCTTCCGCAATCTTGTATTTTTCCGGTTGGTCTGTATCCGGCCCTTGCAGAAACCTGCAATTGCGGCCGATGATGTCTTGTTGCGAATAGCCGGTTAAGCGCTCAAATGCCTTGTTGGCATAAATGATGGGTGCGTCTTCGAGGTCGGGGTCGGCTAGCGTGACACCGTTGACACATTCATCGAGAATAGATGAAAGAATTTGTGGTATGAGTCCGTTATCTTTTTCAACAACAAAAGTCATGGTTAACTCCTGGCTTAAGTGAATATAGTAGTAGGGTGTATGGGGTTTATTAGCTATGGATAATCATCAGCTAATGGCCGGTCTATCGCCATCCGTATCATCAGAAAGCAGCGCTTTGATGTTTTCGACGGTGTTTTCCGCGCCTTCTTCAATAGCGGTACGGATGAGTTTTGCAAAAGGGCGCATAAACAGTTCGAGCTCCAGCAGTTCAAAAATGAAGGTCAAAACGGTTGAGCCGCCAAGGTCGTCATGTTCCAATACATAGGTGTCGCGGTATGGTGCGGTCACGCCTTTAAAGGCCAGTTTGATATTCGGATTGAATTCGACGATCTCAAAAATGGATTCTATTTTTTGCCCCTGATCTTTCCGTAATTGCCTCGCTTTAGCGCCAACAAACACCGTGTTTCCACTTAACGGTTCAAACTCAGTGACTTCCAGAGTCCATTTGGGGTAGTTATCAAAAAAACGTTTTCCAACAAACTCAAACACTACTTCGGCAGGTTTGTTAATGTGTACACTGGCCTTACCCATAACGGGTTTGGATGGATCAAATGGAAAGGTAAGCATTACTTTCTCCTGGGAAGCCCTGATACAGGTGTCTCTTTGATTCTATCGTGATTTGCCGCAATAGCAAGTACGGTCTAAAACGCGGCTTAAATCAGAAACCTACTCATGGTGACAACTAAAAAACTTTTATATCAAGGGTGCTGCCTGGATTTACACGCTGATGGAGGGTGAGTTTTGTCTTAATCGTATGGAGCATAAACGCAACAAGCATGGCATAATGGGCGCTTTTTGACGCAGAAACAAGCGACTGATTTAAGCTCTGATAGTGAGGTCGATTTACTCTGATGGGTTTATCCGTCAGCATCAATGGGTTCGTAATGGATGATTTTGGAATCAGGACATGAGATTAAATGATATAAAGCTGCGCGAATTGGGTCTGGCGGTTATCCAGGTGGAAGCTGAAGCGATTGCCGGGTTGGCGGATCAAATTAATGATAATTTTGTGACCGCTTGTAAATTGTTGTTCAATTGCAAGGGTCGTGTTGTCGTCACCGGTATGGGTAAGTCAGGCCATATTGCCGGTAAAATAGCGGCAACCTTGGCCAGTACCGGAACCCCGGCATTTTTTGTGCACCCTGGAGAAGCCAGTCATGGCGATTTGGGCATGATTATTCAGAACGACGTCGTAGTGGCCTTGTCAAATTCCGGGGAGACGGCGGAAGTTTTAACGATTTTGCCTATTATCAAGCGCTTGGATGTGCCGCTGATTGCCATTACCGGTAATCCTGATTCGACACTGGCAAAATTTGCCACGACTTATATCAACGTTGCCGTCAAGCAGGAAGCTTGCCCGCTCGGACTTGCTCCAACGTCCAGCACGACAGCCGCCTTGGTGATGGGCGATGCGCTGGCTGTTTCGCTGCTTGAAGCACGGGGGTTTACCCGTGACGATTTTGCGTTGTCACACCCCGGGGGGAGCTTGGGCAAACGCCTGTTATTGAGGGTCAGCGATATCATGCATGTCGGTGTTGATATGCCGTCTGTGCCGGAATCTGCATTTATTAGCCATGCCTTGCTGGAAATGACGGAAAAGCAATTGGGCATGACCGCTATTGTTGAAGCCGATAACCGGGTTATCGGTATTTTTACCGATGGTGATTTGCGGCGCATGTTGGGGAGAAAACTAGACATTAATAACACCGCAGTCACCGAAGTGATGACGCCGCATTGTACGGTTATTTCAGCGGATATGCTTGCGGCAGAGGCCATGAAAATTATGGAACAGAAAAAAATTAACGCGCTCATCGTTGTAGATGAACGGCAGTGTGCAATAGGCGCAATAAATATGCATGATTTGATAAAAGCGGGCATTGTGTGATGGCAAACCCTGATAACATGCAGGCTATTTTGGAAAAAGCCCAAAAGCTCAAACTGTTGATTTTGGATGTTGACGGCGTATTGACCGATGGTAAGCTGTTTTTTGACAATCAGGGTAACGAATACAAATCCTTTAATGCACAAGACGGTCACGGGATTAAGTTATTGCGTCAAACAGGTGTCGAAGTGGCTGTTATTTCCGGGCGGAAATCAACTACTGTGGCGCTACGCATGCAAAGCTTAGGGATAAGCCATGTCTATCAGGGCTATGAAGACAAGCGCGGCGCTTTTGCAGAGCTGATCGCCCGTCTGGGCATAGCGCCCGAACAAGCGGCGCATGTGGGTGACGATGTGCTGGATCTGCCGATTATGAGCCGGGTCGGCCTGGCTATTGCCGTCAACGATGCAAATATCGCCGTTAAGCAACACGCTGATTGGTGCACCTCGCGGTGCGGGGGGCAGGGCGCGGTGCGGGAAGTGTGCGATCTTATCATGCAGGCTCAAGGACATTTGGACGACATGATTACTGCTTATTTGACATGAGTTTGAGGGAAAACAGCATCTATTGGTATCTGGCCGTTATGGCAGTGGCGAGCTGGATACTGGTTAACCTGAGTGGCTTCGACGAAGTCAGTCGAGGTTTGCCGCCTGCCCACAGCCCTGATTTTTTCAGCAAAAGCTATGCAAAATGGGAAATGAACGACATCGGCGTGCTAAAAAATAAATTGCTTGCAGATAAAATGACCCATTACAGCGATGACCGCACCACCTACCTGGATAGGCCGGAATTTTTCTCTTTTTCCGGCGAGCCTACAGCGCCGACCCCTGATAATAGGCCTCCGTGGGTGATTGCTGCAGAATCCGGGTTATTGTCAGCTGACGGCAAGGATTTGCTGCTGAATGGCAAAGTCACGATTGCCAGGGCTGGCGCAACAAGGCTTAGGCCTATGCAAATCAATACCTCTAACTTAACAGTAAAGCCGGAAACCAGTTATGCGGAAACGGATGACTGGGCGGAGTTGGTCAGTTCGTCAAACAGGACAACAGGAACGGGCATGAAACTGATTTTTAAGGAACCGGTCCGTCTGGAATTGCTTAGCCATGTGCAAGGGAAATATGAAACAAAACAATAAATATAAGGGCAAGCCCATTATTATTTTCTGCTGCGCCTTGCTGTTGGCGGGGCAGGCAGGGGTCACATCGGCTTTAGAAAGTGATGCCGACCAGCCTATCACGATAGATTCAAATACCGCCACTTATGATGATGCCAGTGCTACCAGCATTTATACCGGCAATGTCATTTCAGTGCAGGGCAGTATCCGCGTCAACTCAGATAAGCTGGTGGTTTATTTGAAGGATGGTGAAGCCGAGAAATTAGTGTTTACCGGACAACGGGCAAAATTCAAGCAAACGCCTAGCGCAGGTAGCGAAGATATTATCGGCGAAGCCTTGACCGGCGAATATTTCCCTAAAAAAAACCTGCTGATCCTTATTGACGAGGCCACCGTTACGCAAGGCAATGCCACTTATGCGAGCAAATATATTGAATATGACATTAAGAGCTCGCTGGTCAAAGCCGGTGAAAAATCATCTGATGCCAAACGTGTCCATGTTATATTGAAACCCAATACAGCAAAGTAAAATGGCGACCTTAGCGGCAAACCAACTGGTAAAGACCTACCATAAGCGCAATGTAGTCGACGGGGTTTCACTGCATATCAATAGCGGGGAAGTAGTTGGCTTATTAGGGCCGAACGGTGCAGGCAAAACCACCAGTTTTTACATCATGGTGGGCTTGATCAAAGCGGACAGCGGCGAGATCACGCTGGAAGGCCAAACTATCACCCATCAGCCCATGCACTTGCGGGCGCGTTCAGGCATCGGCTATTTGCCCCAGGAAGCTTCGGTTTTCCGTAAGCTGAGCGTGGCAAACAACTTGCGGGCCGTGTTGGAAATTCGCAATGATTTGACATCCGGGCAAATGGATTTGGTGATTGAAGAGTTATTGCAGGAGTTTCATATTCTGCACCTGCGCGATCAATTGGCATTAAGTTTGTCTGGCGGTGAACGGCGGCGGGTTGAAATCGCCAGGGCGTTGGCAACCCAGCCACAGTTCATTTTGCTGGATGAGCCTTTTGCCGGCGTTGATCCGATATCGGTGGACGATATTAAAAAAATTATTGTGCATTTGAAAGGGCGGGGTATTGGCGTGTTGATTACCGAGCACAATGTCAGAGAAACCTTAGGCATTTGTGACAGGGCGTATATACTAAACGACGGCAAAGTCATCGCAGAAGGCGGGGCGGAGGCCATTGTCGCCAATGAGGAAGTGCGTAAGGTTTATTTAGGCAATAACTTTAGCCTTTAAGTGGCCAGCCTTGCCGCCAAATAGTGCAACAAACCCTTAAAAATAGTTATCTTGAAATGATTATCCTCGAAATGAATATCTCGAAATGAAACAGTCCTTACATCTTCGGCAGGGTTTGCAACTGAGTATGACGCCGCAATTGCAGCAGGCGATCAAGTTGTTGCAAATGTCTACACTCGATTTACAGCAAGAAATCCAGCAAGCGCTTGAGTCCAATATGATGCTGGAGATCAATGAAGAAGAAACCGGGGCGCAAGCGCCGGAGGCTGTTGCGGATAAAAAAACCGAACATGCGGATTCGGTGACCAGCGAAGGCTCGCAAACCGACATACCCGATGAATTGCCGATAGACTCTTCCTGGGATGATATTTATGAGAGCGTGCTGGAATCCGGCACACATAGCAGCGAGTCCATTGAGTTTGAATCGCAGCGCAGCAATGCGTCGACCTTGCTCGACCATTTGTTATGGCAGTTGGAACTGACGCGTTTTTCAGAGCGCGACCATGCCATAGCCATTAGCATTATCGATTCGATAAATGACGATGGTTATCTCATCAGCAGCCCCGAAGACATCTACCAGTCGTTGCAAAACCAATTCGACGATCTTGATTTTGATGAAGTCAATGCCGTGTTGCACAGGATCCAGCACTTTGACCCTGCCGGTGTGGCCGCGATTGATTTAAGCGATTGCCTGCGCCTGCAATTGCTGCAATTGCCTGAGGCTACGCCCTACCGGGAAGAGGCGCTGCTTATTGTCTCTCAGTATCTGGATTTATTGGCTACGCATGAGCAGTCCAAGCTGATGCGTAAACTGGGTTTGACCGAGCGCCAATTGAACTCGGTCGTGGCCTTGATCAGGACGCTGGAACCCAAGCCCGGCGCACGCATACAAGAGACGGATTCGGAATACGTGATCCCCGACGTATATGTCGTCAAACAAAACGACCGCTGGCAGGTGAACCTGAACCCCGACATCGCGCCCAGATTACGCATCAACCCTTTTTATTCGGCAATGATTAAGCGCGCCGATAACAGCAAGGACAACACCTGCATGAAAGACCATTTGCAGGAAGCGCGGTGGTTTATTAAGAGCCTGCACAGCCGTAACGATACCTTGTTGCGCGTTGCCCGCTCCATCGTGGAAAAGCAGACCGGATTTCTTGAACACGGTTCTGTGGCGATGAAACCTATGGTGTTGCGCGATATTGCCGAAGAATTGGAGCTGCACGAATCAACCATCTCCAGGGTAACCACACAAAAATTCATGCATACCCCCAACGGTATTTTTGAATTCAAGTATTTTTTTTCCAGTCACGTATCGACCGAAGGCGGCGGCGAATGCTCGTCCACAGCCATCCGGGCGATTATTAAAGAATTAATCGGCAACGAAGATCCCGCAAAACCGTTGAGTGACAGCAGGATCGCCGATTTTTTAAACGAAAAAGGCATCAATGTTGCGAGAAGGACAATTGCCAAGTACCGTGAAGCGATGTTTATAGCATCATCAAGTCAGAGAAAGCGCATTTTATAGCGCGGTTCCCTGCAAACCCAAGTTAATCATCATTAAGAATTACCGTTAAGGAGTTTTACCATGCAAGTTATAGTAACAGGTCATCATTTAGAAATTACCGACGCTTTAAGAGCACATATCGATGCGAAATTTGCCAAATTAGCGCGCCATTTTGACAATGTTACTGATGTACATGTTATTTTAAGTGTAGAAAAATTAATCCAGAAAGCTGAGGCCACGTTACAGCTGAGCGGCGCCAAGTTATTTGCCGAAGATCATCAGGAAGACATGTATGCCGCTATTGATGCGATGGTAGACAAACTGGATCGTCAGATCACCAAGCATAAAGAAAAAACCGGCAGCCACCGGTAACCGACCCGCACAAGGCCAAATAATCGCATGATTTTATTGCGCCTTGTGCCAGGATTAAGCCTATGAAGCTGCTAATCGTCAGTGGTCTTTCAGGTTCCGGTAAAAGCATCGCCCTGGATACCCTGGAGGATTGCAATTATTACTGCATTGATAACCTACCGGTAACCTTGCTGCCAGATTTTATTAATCATGTCATGCTGGTTGACAAAACAACCTACGCCAAAACCGCCATAGGCATTGATGCCAGGAATCAGAGCGAAAGCCTGATGTCTTTCTCTGACAATATAAACCTGATCCGCAGCAAAGGGATAGATTGCGAAGTGATATTCATGCAGGCGGAAGAGGCGACTTTGCTGAAGCGCTATAGCGAGACCCGCAGAAGGCATCCGTTGACGGATGTCAATATCCCGTTAAAAGAAGCCTTAAGCATAGAAAGGGAAATGCTGACGCCGATAGCCAGGCATGCCAACGTCGTCATTGATACCAGCCGGACGCATTATCACCAATTGCGTGAACTGATCAGGGAGCATATCGGTGAACGCGATGTCATGCACATCTCCTTGCAATTCCAGTCATTCGGCTTTAAGCATGGCGTGCCTTTGGACGCCGATTTTGTCTTTGATGCCCGCAGCTTGCCGAACCCGCACTGGATACCCGAATTGCGGGTATTGACCGGAAAGGATCCGATGGTGATCGATTTTCTGAAACAACAGGAGCTGGTCGCTGAATTCTTTCATGACATCAGCCTGTTCCTTGAGCGCTGGATACCCCGTTTCGAAGCTGAAGGACGCAGCTACCTGACTGTGGCCATAGGCTGTACCGGCGGGCAGCACCGTTCAGTTTACCTGGTTGACGCATTAGTCAGGCAGTTTAAACAGGCTTACCGCAATGTCATCATCCGCCATCGTGAATTGCATTGACGAGCCTCCTTAGTTCCCGCCACCCTAACCCAGACAACACGCATTTCCACTTAGACAAGAGGACAGACAATGAACATGACTAACCTACTGGCCGGGTTATGTTTGGCCGCCATCACGGCGACGGCTTCAGCTGCAGAAACATTTAAAGTTTGTGCCGACCCGCTTAATCCGCCGTATTCAAGCAAAAACCTGGATGGGTTTGAAAATAAAATTGCCGCAATGTTCGCCAAAGAGCTAGGGCAGGCGCTGGAATACACTTGGTTTCCGCAACGTATCGGTTTTATCCGCAACACGCTCATGGCGCCTCTGAACGACAACGAGGTGGACAGCAAGACATTCAAATGTGATGTGGTCATGAATGTGCCGGCGGGCTCTGACATGGCTTTGACGACCCGGCCTTATTACCGGTCAACTTATGTGTTGCTGGTCGCCAAAGGGCGCGGTTGGGATGATATTGGCAATGCCAATCAACTTATCGGCTTGCCGCCGCAAAGACAGGAAGCCTTGAAAATCGCCATGTTTGACCGTGGCCCAGGCACGGTCTGGCTGCAGAAAAACGGCCTGCTGGAGCAAGGCATCCCTTACCAGTCGATGTCCGGCGATGATGAAAATAATATCGCCATGCAGATAGACCAGGATTTTAAAGCCAAAAAAATCGATATGGTGATCTTGTGGGGGCCGATGGCGGCTTACGTCAGTTCACAAAGCCCTAAGGGCAGCTATACGATGATTCCTATGCAATCAACGCCGGGCATGGCGTTTGAGTTTTCGATGGCGATGGGCGTGCGTAATGGCGACAAGGCAAGGAAAGCGGTGCTTGACCGGTTGATAGAAGCTAAAGCTCATGAAATCAATGACATTATCAGCGGCTATAACATTCCGTTATTAACCCTTCCAAAAGCCGTAGCGCATGACGATGATGCGGCGCATTGACACCATGCCTGCATCTCCAGCCCACTATAAGCCTGTCCTTGAACCTGCCGATTACCGTTGGCGAGGCCTGCACCCACTATAGGCGCACCATTTTTGGGCGTTGCTGAGGACTAAAAACAGTTAGGGTAGACTAGCCAGATGTACCCGCTAGTCTTTGGGCTTAAAATAGCGCTTGTTAACAAGCGCTTATTCGAATTAATGAGTATGTGGTATGACGATTGCTTGTTATTTGATTTTGGTTTAGGTAAACCTCATGAGAACCTAACATGACAAACGTTTCGCAGTCCCTGTCTTTTCCCGTACATGGCGACAAACAAAATTCAGCTTTCTTCAACGAGTATTTAAGCCGCTTGCTTGAAGAGCGTGACGAGTTGGGCTTAAGCAGCATGATTCATGAAATTGATGCGATGATGCTGACGGTCGAGCCCGGCAAATCCATAGAATACATCGGCGAACTCTGTTTAATGTCGCCCTATTACTATCTACAAACCCAAGAAAGCGCGTCGCATTGGACGCATATTTTGCGTATTGATGCACTGACGCCGGACTTGATTGTCAGGGAAGTCAAGCATGATGGCATACGCGGCATTTTCCGCAGCCTCAACGAAGTATACCCGGTGGGCAAGGACAAACCGCACAGCCGTTATATCGGCGAAATTCTCAGGGTCAGCCGCTTGCAGGATGTCGTTAAATTGCAACAGGGCAGGGGCTTTTGCTTTTTTTCCAAGGATGAAGTGGCGAGACTGGAATTGCCCGCGAATCTGGCTATCAGCAAGCCGTCGCCGTATACCCATAACATCGTTGCCTATAGCGAGCGCGACAGCGGTGAGCCGCGCCATTATGACCTGGGGGTCAGCAGCGTCAACAGTGAAGCCCGCAAAGCCTGCGATGATGCCAAGCAATTACAGCAAGCCTTGGGCATTGCCGAGCTGATTTTGCCCGTGGATCATCTTGCTACGCGTATTTACAGCCAAAACAGGGAAGTCGCCATTTTGGAATGGTTGTCGTTGTCGAGTTACTATTTCTGGGGGGCATTCGATATTGTCGACCAGAATTCATCGACGAATGTCACTAAAAGCATCCATTATCAGGATGAATCACGCAGCCCCGCCAAGGTGTTTAGCGCCAACAATACGCCTTATTTTGTCAACCATTTCAAAATATTCCCGTCACCCACGGAAAATTTTGTGCGTAATTACGGCCCCAGGTTACACCATATTGCTTTGGCGGTTAAAGATGGCGACCAGCAGGGTGTTGAAAATATAGATTTTGTCGTGGATGCGATTCAGGAACAAGGCAAAGGCTTTTTGTTGGATGTCATAGGCTCCAAAAATGAAGGCTTGAAACAGATTTTTTCAACGGCCTCGGAGCATTCGTCATTGATTATTGAATATGTGCAGCGATATGTCGGTTTTCAGGGTTTTTTCAATAAAAACAATGTCGCTGAACTTACTTTTGCGGCAGGTATTGAAGAAGAATTGGTCAGGATACGCACGGAAGCCGAGAACAAAACCTTCATGTAAACCGTTGCGTAGTGCGACGATTAAACAACCCGATTAACAACAGGCGAGGAAAAACGATTATGACAATTAAAGTGGCCATCCGTCACAAAACCACTTACCGCTTTGATAGAGCAGTATCCTTGTCGCCGCATGTGTTTCGTTTACGTCCGGCGGTGCATAGCCGGACGCCGATCAGCGGCTATAGCTTGCGGATTGAGCCCGCAGACCATTTTATCAATTGGCAACAAGACCCGTTTGGCAATATCCTGGCGCGTGTCGTGTTCCCTGATAAATGCCGCATGCTCAGCGTCGAGGTCGAAGTCATTGCGGATATGACGGTCATCAACCCGTTTGATTTTTTTGTCGAGGAATATGCCGAAAAATTTCCTTTCAAATATGAGCCCCAGTTGGCGAAAGAACTGCAACCGTATCTGGAAATTACCGAGCGCGGCGAGTTGTTGACGCAATGGGTAAAGGATTTTGATCTGACCAAGCGCAACATCAATGACTTTCTGGTCGATGTCAACCGCAAGCTGTTCCTGGCGATCAGTTATAACATCCGCATGGAGCCGGGCATACAGAGCAGCGAAGAGACCTTGACCAGTTGCAGCGGCTCCTGCCGGGATTCCGCCTGGTTGCTGGTGCAAATCATGCGCCATCTGGGCTTGGCGGCTCGTTTTGTGTCGGGTTATCTGGTGCAGCTCACCGCCGATATCAAGTCCCTGGATGGGCCTTCCGGTCCGGAACAGGATTTCACCGATTTGCACGCGTGGACGGAAGTTTATATTCCTGGGGCAGGTTGGATAGGCCTTGACCCCACTTCCGGTTTGCTGGCAGGCGAAGGCCATATCCCGCTGGCCTGCACCCCGCATCCCTCCAGTGCTGCGCCGGTCACTGGCGGCACTGACAAATGCGAAGTGGAGTTTGAGTTCAGCAATTCCGTAGACAGGTTGCATGAAGATCCGCGCGTCACCAAACCGTATACCGACGAGCAATGGTACGGCATTGATGCGCTGGGGCGGCAGGTGGACCAACAATTTATAGACGATGATGTCAAGCTGACGATGGGCGGCGAGCCGACTTTTGTTTCCGTCGACGATATGGAAGCCGACCAATGGAATACGCTCGCTGATGGTGCACACAAGCGTGAGCGCGCACAAGAATTGACCAAACGCTTGCGCGATGTGTTCGCAAAAGGTGCGATGCTGCATTATGGGCAAGGCAAATGGTATCCCGGAGAACCCCTGCCGCGTTGGCAATACGGCATATTCTGGCGCAAGGATGGCACGGCGATGTGGCGCAATCCCGAATTGCTGGCCGATATTAACAAGGATTACGGGCATACGCTGAAAGACGCGCAATTATTTGTCCAGCAACTCGCCCAGCATCTGGGTGTAAAGCGGCGTTATATCGCCACGGCTTATGAAGACAGCTTTTATTATCTGTGGCAGGAAGGCAATCTGCCGCAGAATGTCGATCCGCTAAAAACCAATCTGAAAGATTCGATTGAGCGCCAGACCATTACCAAATTGCTGGATGCGGATTTAGGCTTGCCGGTAGGCTTTTCGTTGCCGCTAAAATGGAGCTGGCTGGAACAAAGCTGGCAAAGCGGGCCTTGGGATTTTCGCCGGGGGCAAATGTTCCTGATTCCCGGCAATTCCCCTATGGGTATGCGTATGCCGCTCAACAGTCTGCCTTGGGTTGCCCCGGATAAACGCGACACGCAAGAGCCTCAGAGTCTGTTTGCCGATTTGCCCGAACTCGGCGATTACTATGGTGAGGTCGCACGCCGTTATAGCCGTTTCGAAGAAAAAATCAACGCCCATCCTGAAATCACCGAACAGGAGCCCGGTGATCAAGAAACTATCCATGTCGAAGTGCCGCACACTGCCGTGTGTGTCGAGCCCCGCGACGGACGGCTACATGTCTTCATGCCGCCGCTGTCCTTGCTTGAGCACTATCTCGATCTGATCGCCGCCGTCGAGGCGGCCGCCGAAAAATTGTCCATGCCGGTGGTTATCGAAGGCTATGAGCCGCCGCGTGATTACCGTGTCGAACGCCTGATGGTGACGCCTGATCCCGGTGTTATCGAAGTCAATATCCATCCGTCCAAAAGCTGGCAGGAGCTGGTAGAAAAAACCACAACACTGTATGAGCAAGCTTTCCAGGTTAGGTTAGGCACCGAAAAATTCATGCTGGACGGCCGCCATACCGGCACGGGCGGCGGCAACCATATTACGATAGGCGCAGAAACCCCGACCGACAGCCCGTTATTGCGCCGCCCTGATTTGTTGCGTAGCCTGGTGACCTATTGGCAGCATCATCCGGGCTTGTCATATTTATTCTCCGGTATGTTTATCGGTCCGACCAGTCAGGCGCCACGCGTTGATGAAGGCCGTGATGAAAAACTGTATGAACTGGAAATCGCGTTCCAACAAATGCCCGAAGGCGAAGTGCCGGCGCCGTGGCTGGTAGACCGCTTATTGCGGCATTTATTGACCGACATCACCGGCAACACCCACCGTTCCGAGTTCTGTATCGACAAGCTGTATTCGCCGGACAGCGCGACAGGTCGGCTGGGCATTCTGGAGCTGCGCGCATTCGAAATGCCGCCGCATGCCCGTATGTCATTGGTGCAAATGGCCTTGTTGCGTTCATTGATAGCGTGGTTCTGGCGTAAGCCGTATAAGCATGACTTGGTTCGTTGGGGCACTGAACTGCATGACCGTTTCATGTTGCCGCATTATGTCCGCGAAGATATGAAGCATGTTGTCAAAGATTTGCAACGCGCCGGTTACGGTTTTGAGCTGGAATGGTTGGAACCGTTTTTTGAATTCCGCTTCCCGCGTTACGGCACGACGATGATTGACGGCATGGAGCTGGAGTTGCGTTTTGCCATCGAACCCTGGCATGTATTGGGCGAAGAAGTCAGCAGCACGGGCACGGCGCGTTACGTCGATTCCTCGGTGGAACGCTTGCAAGTCAAAGTGACGGGTTTTACCGAAGGTCGTTATGTGCTGACCTGCAACAGCAGGCGTTTGCCCTTGCGTACCACCGGGCGCAAAGGGGAATATGTCGCCGGGGTGCGTTACCGCGCCTGGCAGCCGCCTTCAGCGCTGCATCCGACCATCAGCCCGCATGTGCCGCTGATATTCGATGTCATTGATACCTGGAACGGCCATGCCGTCGGCGGTTGCACCTATTATGTCGCGCATCCCGGCGGGCGCAGTTACGATGCCTTCCCGGTCAACAGTTTTGAGGCCGAGGCCAGACGTATCACGCGCTTCTGGGATTATGGGCATACCCCCGGCGTGGTGATCCGTCCGCCGTTATCGGCATCGCCGTCGGTGCCTTCGGATAAACCGTTCCTGAACACATTCAGCGTCAGCGATGTTGCGCCTAGGCCGATGGCTCCGCCGCCCGAAGAGTTGGGCATAGAATATCCGTTTACTTTGGATTTACGGCATCGTAGCCGGTAATATGGGTTCCGCGCGGATAGTATGAAACGGTTGGGTACGCTCCACGTAGCTTGTTCCGGGCTGCAACTGTGTCTGCGTTAGCCTTATGGTGCACGATACCCTGTAGCCGTGTGCCCACCCTCTTTACCGAACTAAAAAGATATGAACAAAAATAAAGGGTTGTCGCTTGCGTAATACAGAGGCCACAAGCAATGACATAGGCGTGCAATATTACGAGACACGGCTAGGCGTCTACGATGAAATGGTTGCGACGGAGCATAAGGTGTTGCCTTATTGGGAACGCTTTATCAATGCGCTGGAAACCATGGGCAGTGCAGAAATCGACCGCCGTCGCCGCGAAGCCCAGCGCTTATTGCGTGAAAACGGCGTTACCTACAATGTTTACGGTGACGAGCAAAAACTGACGCGACCCTGGCGTCTGGATCCGATACCGTTATTAATCAGCAGTGAAGAATGGACGGTCATTGAAGCAGGGCTTAAACAGCGCGCCGATTTGCTGGACTTGATCCTGAAAGACATCTACGGTGAACAAACCCTGATAAAAAAAGGCTTGCTGCCTATGGAGCTGATTTTTGCCCATCAGGGTTTTTTGTATCCGTGTATGGGAGCATTGCAAAATCAGCCCAGACAACTGACGATTTATTCCGCCAACTTGGTGCGTGGCGCCAAAGGCCGGTTTTGGGTGTTGGATGACCGCACCCAGGCGCCTTCAGGTTCCGGCTACGCACTGGAAAACCGTACCGTGATGACGCGCGTATTGCCGGATATTTTTCGGGAAACGCAAGTGCACCGTTTGTCCGGCTTTTTTAAAGGCTTCAGCAAGGGGCTGATCAGTGCGGCCTTGCATAATAAAGACAATCCACGCATCGTCGTCTTGACACCCGGACCGTTTAACGAGACCTATTTTGAACATGCGTATCTGGCTTCTTATCTGGGCTATACCTTGGTCCAAGGCGATGATTTGACGGTGCGTGACGGCCACGTCTGGCTCAAGTCGCTGGAAGGCCTGCAACATGTCGATGTTATTTTGCGGCGCGTCGACGACTCGTTTTGCGATCCGCTGGAATTACGCAGCGATTCGCGCTTGGGTGTCGCAGGGTTGATGGAGGCGGTGCGGCGCGGCAATGTCGCGGTTGCCAATCCATTAGGCAGCAGCGTGTTGGAAAATCCCGGATTGTTGGCGTTTTTACCGAAACTGGCGCGGTATTTTTTAAACGAAGAGCTCATTCTGCCATCGGTCGCCACATGGTGGTGTGGACAACGCCGTGAGCGGGATTTTGTGTTGCAAAACCTTGAACACCTGGTCATCAAGCAGATTAGCCGCAGGCAGGGCAACGGGTCTGTATTTGGCAACGCGTTGAGCCGTGATGAAAAAGAGTCCTTACGCGCCGCCATTATTGCCAAGCCGCATTTGTATGTCGGCCAGGAACGCGTCAGCCTGTCCACTGTCCCCGCCTTTATCGACCACCACATTGAACCGCGCAATGCGGTGTTGCGGAATTTCGTCGTCGCGAACGGCGGGGATTATCTGGTGATGCCGGGCGGACTGACTCGCGTCGCCCACGACAAAGATGATTTTATTGTCTCCAATCAGGCGGGTGGCATCAGCAAGGACACCTGGGTGTTGGCATCGGAGCCGAGCAAGCCGGTGACCGCATCAGCCCAACCCGGCCGCCATCAAGTTATTGATCCGGTAACTGAACCGCTAACCAGCCGCGCCGCAGACCATTTGTTTTGGGTGGGGCGGCATCTTGAGCGCACTGACGCGTCGGCGCGGTTGTTACGCACCGTGTTGCTGAAATTTACCGATATGCTGGAATTTCAGGATGCCGTTGACAGCGCAACGTTATCTGTGTTGTTGTGCGCCCTGACCCATGTCACGGCGACTTATCCGGGTTTTGTCAAAGGCGACCCGCAGCTGTTGAAAGCGCCTCAAGCCGAATTATTGGCATTGGCTAAAAATATCCAACGGGCAGGCTCATTGGCCGCGAATATCCAGGTTTTTGTGCAATCGGCATTCAGTGTCCGAGATCTCTGGTCGCAGGATACCTGGCGCAGCGTCGACAGTATCCGGCACCGTTGGCAGTTGCGCGTCACGAACAGCGACCTTGCTATCGAGCAGTTGCAGAGCCATTTGGATGAACTCATTACCGGCATAGTCGCGTTTGCCGGTCTAACCAATGAGAGCATGACCCGTGAAGCGGGCTGGCTGATGCTGGATAGCGGGCGCAGGCTGGAACGCGCATTGGCATTGATTGCATTGCTGCGCGCGACGGTCGTGACCCGGCATGGGGGGGCTGTGCAAAACCAGGTGCTTGAAGCCGTATTGTTTTCGACGGACAGTTTGACCATTTACCAGCGGCGTTACCGCTCGGTTATCCAATTGCCGATGGTGCTGGAGTTGTTATTACTGGATGCAACCCATCCGCGCTCCCTGGCCTATCAATTGCTGCATTTGTCCGAGCATATCGCGGCATTACCCAGGGAAGGCGGCAAGAGCCGGCTTAGCGAAGAAGAGCGTTTGATTATGAAAGCGTACACGGATTTGCGTTTGAGTGATTTGGCGGATTTGCTCAAGATTAACGAGGATGAAGGGATATACGCCGACCTGGATAGCTTGCTGGCCAATACCAATGAGTTGTTGTGGCGTATGGCCGATGTCATCGCCAGGGCTTATTTCAGCCATTCGCAAACCTCGCAGCTGATGACGGTCAACAATCCGCCTGAGGATGAGTTATGAAATACCGCATCACTCATACGACGGTTTACAATTACAGCCAGGCCGTAGGCTTATGTCAAAATGAAGCTCGTTTGCAACCACGGGATTTCTGGCGGCAGCGTTGCGAATCCAGCCGCTTTGAGATTACGCCCACACCGATGGATTACCGCGAACTGACTGATTTTTTCGGTAACCGCATGGCGTATTTTGCAATTCAGCAAGCCCATAAACAGTTGATAGTCACGGCGCTTAGCGTAGTGACCATCTTGCCCAGAGAACTGGTTACCGATAGCGCCAAGCAGCTGGCCTGGGAACAGGTGCGCGACTTGTTGCAGGAAAGTTCCGGCCAACATCAGCAACAACTGCCTGAGGTGTTGGATGCCAAGCAATATGTGCTGGATTCGCCGATGATTACAACCACAGCGGAATTGGCCGATTATGCACGCCCGTCTTTCCAGCCGGAGCGCCCGCTGCTGGAGGTTGTGAAGGATTTGATGCGGCGTATTTACACGGATTTTACTTATGACCCCGCTTTTACGACGATTGCCACGCCGTTATCGACGGTGCTCCAGCATAGGCGCGGGGTTTGCCAGGATTTTGCACATCTGGCCATCGCTTGTTTGCGTAGTTTTGGCCTGTCCGCGCGTTATATCAGCGGTTATGTGGAAACCCTGCCCGAGCCGGGTAAGCCGCGTTTGGTCGGTGCGGACGCCTCGCATGCCTGGTTTGCCGTTTATCTGCCCGATACCGGCTGGCTGGATTTTGATCCGACAAATAATAAACTGCCCTACGACCAGCATATTACGCTGGCGTGGGGACGCGACTATGCCGATGTGACGCCGCTCAAAGGCATCGCCTTTGGCGGCGGGCAGCATACGCTATCGGTGTCGGTGGACGTGTTGCGGCTGGATTGATTGACTAAACACTCCGTCTGGCGCGCACGGCACGCCAGACAGAGCTAAACTGTCGCCACGTCGTGGCGATTCTTAACATGTAGGACTAAGGAGGCTTTATGACAACGATACATCTTATTGGTGGAGAAAAAGGCGGTGTGGGCAAATCGGTAGTTGCACGGGTGCTCGCACAGTACATGATAGACAGCAATATACCGTTTATCGGTTTTGACACCGACCGCTCCCATGGCGCGTTACTGCGGTTTTATGCCGATTATGCGTCCCCGACGATCATCGACAATTACCAAAGCCTGGACACCATTATGGAAACGGCGGCCGCGCAGCCGGAGCAACGCATACTGGTTGATCTTGCTGCACAAACCCACCATCCCTTGGCAACCTGGATAGACGAGTCAGGCGTGCTGGAATTGGCGGGGGAGTTGGGTATTACTCTAACTTATTGGAATGTTATGGATTCCGGAAAAGACTGCGTGGAGCTGCTCAGCAAATTGTTGGACCATTACGGTTCAAGATTGAATTATGTGCTGGTGCAAAACCAATTGAGGGATGACGCGTTCACCTTGTTGGAATTTTCCGGCGTCAAGGATAGGGCCTTGGACATGAATGCCAAGGTCATGGTGTTAAAGCGCCTGTATACGCCGATCATGACGAAGATTGACGGCAATAATTCCAGTTTTTGGGCCGCACGGAACCGCGATCTTGAAAACCTCAATGCGTTGGGCTTGATGGACAGGCAGCGGGTCAAAATGTGGCTGAACCACGCCTATAGCCAGCTCGATATGCTGGACGTCTAGCACCGATCAGTTAAGCCCGGCGAAGAGCTACGCGATGAAATTAAGAGTCAGTTGCAATCTTTGCTTTCAGATAGACGATGCCGTTGCATTAATCTTTATGCTACGGCCCTTCAGGGGCATACAGCAATGGGTTTTGCGCGAGACCTACACGATAAGGCCGAATGTGGTGGTCATCGAAAGCACGGATAGCTATGGCAATTCCTGCCAGCGCCTGGTAGCGCCGCAAGGCTTGTTTCTCATCCACACGTCGGCGGAAGCCATTGTTGCGGATAACAGCGATACGGCGCCCGGCGCTTATTTTGTCGAAATACAACACCTGCCCAACGACGTACTGCCTTTTTTGTTGCCCAGCCGATATTGCGAATCCGACCGCTTTGGCGAGCTGGCACGGGAAATCAGCGCAGAAGCCGTGCCGGGTTATGACCAGGTCAGCAAAATAGCCCAATGGATCAGGCTCACGATACAGTACATACCCGGTTCCAGCGATTTTCCGCTATCGGCGACTGAAATTCATCATCGGGGTTTCGGCGTGTGCCGGGATCTTGCCCACTTAGGCATTGCCTTGTGCCGCAGCATCAGCATTCCTGCGCGTATCGTGGTGGGGTATTTGCATCATCTGGAACCTATGGATATGCACGCTTGGTTTGAGGCTTATGTCGGCGGTCGATGGTACACGTTTGACCCGACCCAGCATAACCTGGCCGGTGGGCGGGTCATTGTCGCTTTCGGGCGCGATGCTGCCGATGTCCCTGTATTTCATCAGTTTGGTTCGGGGGCGATATTGACGAATATGCAGGTAAGTGTGGAGAATCTGCCCAATGCTATCAATTGATGGCGCATTTCTGGTTAAAAAAGATTAAAATGTCCGTCATTTTGAACGTTTCATGATATTTAACTATGACTTATTGTATTGCAGCTTCTATAAACGAAGGACTCATTCTGGTTTCTGATTCAAGAACCAATGCCGGTATTGATAATGTCAGCGTGCATGGCAAAATGCACGCGTTTGATACGCTCAGCGACCGCAAAATTGTTCTGCTTTGCGCCGGTAATCTTGCGACGACCCAGGCCGTGCTGGAACAACTGCACCGCGATAAAATAAAGCATGCTGAAATTAACCTTAATACGGTGGAATGTTTGTCCGAAGCTGCGGTTTATTTAGGACATATCAGCGTAGAAAAACAAAAGCAGCACCTGAATTCCGAAGGGCAGTCAGCCTTCAACCCTTCCGCGACATTTATACTCGCAGGCCAAATCGGCAGTGAACCGCATGGCGCGTACATGGTTTATTCCGAAGGTAACAGCATAACCAGTTCTGCAAACACCCCTTTTCTGCAAATAGGCGAGAGCAAGTACGGCAAACCGATACTGGACCGGTTCCTTAAGCTGGACACGTCGATAGACGAGGCGGCGCGCTGTTGTTTGGTTTCTATGGATTCGACAATACGCAGTAACGCCAGCGTAGGTGCTCCGGTGGAAATGTTGGTTTACCGCAAAAACAGCTTTAGTTTCAATGAATACTATTGTTTTGATGACGATGACGACTATATGCTGCAATTGAGGCGCAGTTGGGAAAATAAACTGCGCGAAGCGATAGCGGCATTGCCTATCTTAAGCAAAAGTTCAATTAGATCGATGCGGGTTGACCTTTAGCACACTGTCGCAGATTATCGTCAATTACGTGTTTCAAAACTGTCAAAGGCGGTTAAAATGTCGGTAATGCCCCTACCGTTAAAATTCGCTTCGGCGCGCAATAATCCGTCATCTGTCCAGTAGGATATACCTATCAGCCCTCACACCTCACGGTCTTCCGTTCTCAGGCAAGCCCACAATCATCAACATGATGAAGCCGGGCAACCCCTCACTAATACGTTTCCAATAACGAATACCCAAAACGCTTACCGGTAGGGATTACACCCTATCTAATTCGCCTGCCCTTCCTCAGCGTGTTGCGGCTTGACGTTATTTCAATATCTGTGAACGCATCCGCATTTTACGGCGGCCATGCTTGCATTGTTGTTAATGTTCTGAGCTTAAGCCAGTAAATAGTGTCATCCCCAGATTAAGCACAGTAGAATACCGACAATATTAAAATAATGTTTTCTTGCGAAAAAGTTATTTTAAATTAAAATGATGAAAATATTATAAAATGTATTTTTATAGGTATCACTTTGCGTGCAGAAAAGCAAGCGCAGCAAAACCTTCGCATATTGAATTAACGTTATTAATCCCATTTAAGAGAGATTTCAATGAAATCAAACGATCGCTTGCCACCTAACGCGAAAACATTCAAATTCTTAGCACATTCTCAACGTTTCGCGTTAGAAAGCCGTTTGGTATTTGATGGGGCAATGTTGGCAACGGCCACCGAAGCACAACAAGATAATGTGGATGACCAAGCTGCCACTGACAACGGCAATTTTGCCGTTACGCCTACCAGTGACCGCAACATTGATTTTGCGCCGGTAACCGACACGCAAGCGACTGTCATTGCAGCAAACAACCTGCCTGAGCCTGGCACGCTAACCGATTTGTTTGCAGCCCCGGCGGATCTGAACTTCAGCCCGGTCATCGAGGCCAGTAGCGAACAATCGCCAACGCTGATTATTGTCGATTCGCGGGCTGCAAATGCCGTCTCATTGCACACGAATCCTCCCGAAAATGCACAAGTCGTTATCATTGACAGCCAACGCGACGGTTATCAGCAAATTTCCGAATTATTGCAAGACCGGCATGATGTCAGCAGCTTGCACGTCATCCCTTTTAACGACGGCACTACCCAATGGTTAGGCAACAAATCACTCAATGCCGCTTTGGAGCCGGCAACGAGCACGGCATTGACACATTGGGGCGATGGTTTTGCTCATGGAGGCGAGCTTGTATTCCATGGACAAAACGCCGCAAGCGCAGGATGGCTAAGCCATGTCAGCGCCTTGACAGGCACGAAAGCCAACTGGTCGCAAGCGTATAGTTTTGATGATGCCCAACCCGTAGTCGACAACACTTCGATGTTGAACACCGACGATGCTGCAAGTTCGTCGGCTGAACCCGTGTTTATCGTGGTTGATGCGTCATCGGTTCACACGGATATTCTCAATGCCGTACAAAAAACGATACGGGAGCGCATAAGCGAATGGGTTAACAGGGAAGATTTCCTTAACCAAGCAGCCATTCCGTTCAGCGCCAATGCCGGCAGTGATGAATGGGTAGATAATGCCCTGGATCTGAAAGAATCAATCAACAACGGCAGTTATTCGATTCGGTTGGAAATACGTAGCAATGCTGAGTTGAATGGCGTATTTGGCGCGTATAGCGCTGTCGGCACAGGCAATCAACCAACGCTGTACCTGAATGCAGAATGGTTAGCCACAGTCACGCCAGATGCTATCAAGGCCGTCCTGCTGGAAGAATTAGGGCATGATTTTGATCATCGCCTCAACGGCGAAACAGACAGCCCAGGCGATGAAGGCCAAGCTTTTGCCGGCTTATTGCTTTATAACAACGCCAATTTAAATGTCGTCCTCACACAAGACGACCATTTAGCCATTAACCCTGATGGGCAAGCCTTGGCTATTGAAGCGGCCGCTCCTTATTCCGTTGCCCAAACGTTCTTCGTTCCCATGAGGGAAACGGACATTAAAACCTCACTTTATAAAATCAATACCGGGGTTGGCAATGTCATCCAAACAGTAATCTCGATGGTGTCGACCGATGCCAAGACCATAGTTATCTACGACCATTGGGAAGATGGTTACGAAGCCGACATCAAAAACCCTCTGCAAGCCACCACCCAAATTTGGGGTGATGGTATTGATGCCAACGGTATTGCCCCCGGATTTGCCCATGATCCTGATGGGTTAGGCCTAGGGCGAGTGATTACCTTGCAAAGCACCGTTGACCTTGCAAAGGTTGGGAGCCTAAATCCCAGTGGCGCGCTTAACGGCACCCCTTACTATGACGGCCGCGATAAAATTGCCTCAACAAAAGCCATAGCCGTTACTAAAGCCGGGTGGGGGGTTACGCCGGGAACCGTATTAGCCGGGTCGGTAAACCTTTATGATGCAGGTAATGCAGGTACATCTTACCTGATCCCTATGGGTGAGAATGTCATTACCAGCAACCCGGATAGTCCGACTAACCGCCTATTTGAATACACGTCGTTGCACATTATTGCCAACGAAAACAATACCAAAGTAGTCATCGACAAAGATGGCAACGCAGCGACAACTGCCGACCAAATTACCGTTACGCTAAACCAAGGTGAAACCTATCTGGTCAATGGCGGGGTATTGGCTGGCACTACCGTTACCTCATCAGACGCTTTGGGCGCTGGCGCCATAAAACCTATCGAAGTTTACGCCATAGCAGGGGATGTGGGTTCTTCCTATGAAAACCGCTGGTTTGCGATTACGCCAAGAACGCAATGGTCAAACAGCTATTATGCGCCAGTCAGTACAACGCTAGCCACCGACCCGACTTACGTCTTTTTATACAATCCCAATGCCAGCGCAATAACCGTTTATTACGATACCCAGACGACCACGGGTAACGCGATTGTAGTACCGGCCAACACGTCAAAATATGTGCAAATGCCGAGCTCTGCCGCGCATTTTTATACAACTGCGGCTGTAGGCGTTTCTCCCGATAAGTTTTACGCCATCAGCACCATAGATTCGGATGCGACCGCCAACCAAACTCATGACTGGAGCTATTCGCTAGTCCCTGAAAGTTATTTGACCAATAAGTTTGTCGTCGCCTGGGGGCCGGGTTGGAACAATACCGGTGGCGGAGCCGCTCCAACAGGCACTCTCAATGGTAGCCCGGTATGGGTAACCTCGCCTACCGCAACAACCCTTTACATCGACTACAACGGTGACGGAACAGTAGATACCACCTACAACATCAAAGCACTGGAATCTTATCGAATATCCGATCCCGACAAAGATCAAAGTGGTTTGACGGTTTATACCACCGATGGCACGTTAATAACCGCCGCTTGGGGGGAAGATCCATCAGTAGCGGGTGCTGGTAACCCTTATTTGGACATGGGCACGACGATAATGCCATTCCCGGATTATGTGTTAAAAAAAGAATCCAAGGAAGCCAGTCCGGTCATTTATGGAAGCGGGGTCAGCAATGGTAATGGCCTAATGCAATTGGGCGAACAAATTGAATACACCATCAGTGTCACCAACCGTGCGGTCATTGATTTATTTGGCATCAATATTAAAGATAGTCTCCAGATAGGCAGTTCAACTTATGTAGTCAACAGCGCCCAGCTTACAGTCTACAACCCGGATGGTACGGTGTCATGGAGCAACAGTGACCTTGATGGGGCTAGTACCGCGTTTCCTTTAGATGCTGCGGCTGGTGGTTATACACTGACCGATACCGATCCGGTCACTCCAGGCATACAAGGCTTACAACGGGGCTATCAAGCGGTCATCACCTACCGGGTTACCATACAGAGCAGTATCGACAAAACCCTTACCGACAATAATTTTGTGATTAGCAATACCGTCACCATGTCAGGCGATCCGGCTGGCGGTGGCGACCCGGTTATCAAAACAGTCACTAATCAAGCACAACAAACCGTGCCCTTTAGCGACGGCGAAGTGTTTTTCTATGACTCATCATTTACCAACATAGCAACCACTTATCAGCAAAATACTGCGTTAGGCCTTCAGGTTACGGATAGCGATCAAAACAAAAATACCGCAGCAGCGGACACCTTTACCGTTAAGGTCACCAATACCAGCACCGGGGAAACAGAAGATGTCCTGCTGACGGAAACCGGCAATAATACCGGCATCTTCCGCAACACATTGGCAACATCCACTTCTACGGGGGCTGGAAACAATAACGGCACACTCGTTATGGTTAACGGCAACGCCATCAAGGTTGAATATACCGATCCCGCCTCAGGCGCATTCGCTGACAACCCTGTTAAACCCGGCATCACCCCTACCGGCTATGATTCAGGGCTTGCAAACGTCAAAACAGCTTTGGTTGCCGCAGTGCTGCCCACCCCTACAGATGGCTTATTGGTCATCGACAGTGATACAGGTTTTACGACGGTAAAAACCAGTTATCAGGAAGGCGACACCCTTTATCTTAACGTTGTTGACGGCGACCAGAACACCAATGCGGCTGTGGCTGAAATCATAACGGTTACCGTCACTAACACCACAACAGGCGAATTGGAAACGGTAACCTTAACAGAAACAGGGGTTAACACCGGCATTTTCCACGGAACGCTATCGACGTCTAACATTAGCTCGGTCAATGCCAATAACAGCGGTTCGCTACAGATGGTTCTTGGCGATACGCTTCAAGCGGACTATACCGATGGTATTTTTGGGGCTAATTTTGATAACCCCATAAAACCCGGCATCGTTAACCCCTATACGACAGGGAATGCCAACCGCGTGATTGCTGCAGTGACCAAAACGAAAACCTTGTATCTGTCAGATGATGGCGTTAGTGGGGATAGTTCAGGAGATTTAGATCGTATTGATCCAATCGGCACCGCAGATGGAACAACTAACAGTACGGCGGCAATCGATCCAACTGTTGCAGGTACAGGCGGCGGTACAGGAACTTATATAGATAATTTCTCAACAGCGGCTTACAACAACAGTAATGGAACAGAATCATGGGCTAGCAATCCTTGGACAGAAGTAGGTTCTGGTAACGACACAAATGCCAGTTCTGGATTGATAAGAGTTAATACAGCAGCTTCTTCAAATACTAACGGAGCAGGTTTAGCTTTTTATACAACAAATGGAGGAACAGTTAACTCTCCCGATGTACAAAGAACTCTTGATTTAAGCGGTGCTGATACCGGTCAACCAATTAACCTTACTTTTGTCTGCACAGCAAATAGCTTAAGTGGCGGATCTGAAAACATCACGTTAAAAATATCTACTGATGGTGGGACAACTTTTAACACTATAACTGTTGGCACAGTGACAGGCGGAAGTGTCAGTTTTGCTTCAGGCGTATTTAGCGGAGGTAGTTCCGGCAGCACTACGAGTAGTTTTTCTGCTGACATTAAAAGTTTGATAGCTAGCGCAACGGATAAGTCCAATATTATCATAAGGTTCGACGCAAATGCTTTAGCAAGATCGAGTTTTGCTGACCCTTTATTTACGGTTGATACTTTCCAAGTCGCCTTTACAAAAACCGGCGGCGCCGGGACACCTGCGACACCAGCCACTTTTACCCAAGCCATTCCTATGGCAGATCAATTTGATATGCCAACAGGCGGTATCATTAAGATTGTTACTTATGTCAGCAGTGAAAGTGGAACACTGAATACCGCAAATGTTAAAGCTGACCTCACTTATGGCGCGAGTAACACGGTTATCGCTAATCTAGCAAGTCCAGTCTATGACGCTACTGCACATACTTTAACCTGGACAGGAACACTAGCAAACAATGTCCATATACCCGCTGGCGATACCGTTAAACTAGTTGTCACTAACAATGAAACGGGTGCCAGCTTTAAAATTGACTACGATAGCAACACCAAACAATCCCGCATCGAACTGCCCACTACTACGGTCATTGACATTGCCGATGTGGATGCCAATGCAGGCAATGGCATCCAAGAGATTGGTTTCTTTAACAATGCCTATGCCAATGGTGGGGGCAGCTTAATTTCTAGCGGCTCCATCGATGCTGGCGGTATTGTCTACGTTCGGGTAAAAGTGTTGGACCCGTTCGGGGATTACGACATTACCGGCCTACAGTTGGCAATTGATGGCCCAGATACCAGTGGCGATATTGGTGTCGCTACGACGCTTACGCTGACTAATGCCCATGTTGTGGACGTCAACGACAATGGCCTCTACAAGATTTATGAATACGCTTGGCAAACCGTCAACAACACCGGGCTTTATAATGTCAATGTGGTTGCTGAAGAAGGCCACGAAGGCATTACGGCGACGGCCAGCTCCAGCCTTGCCGTTACCGCACTGGATTTAGGAACGCCATCGACAACGGTGTTTATCACCGCATTAAACGGCGTGGACGCGGGCGCGACTTATGAGCAACCTAGCGACCCTGCTCCTGGCGTGGTCGATGCCTATTTGCGCGTCACTGACCTGGATGAAAACACAAATCCAGCCAGTGCAGAAACGGTTACTGCCATTGTTAATGGCACGAGCTTTACGTTAACAGAAACAGGCCCAAATACCGGCATTTTCGAAGCGGCCTTGACGGGAACGGGTTTTGTCGATTTGCCGCAAGGCACCGTATTAACGGCCAATTATGTTGACAATGATGATGCCACCGACACTAGCGTCGATACGATCAGTGTGCCGACTCCAGCTAATAATGTCCCTACCGCCACAAACAATGCCCAGAGCATTAATGAAAACGTCAATGCCACAGGCAATGTCATTACCGGTAACGAAGGTTCAGGTATTGATTCAGATCCCGATACTGATCCACTAACAGTTATTGCTGTTAATGGCAGTAACAGCGCCGTAGGCAACACGATTACCCTGCCTTCGGGAGCCACATTAATTGTAGTTGCGGGCGGTGCTTATACTTACAACCCCAATGGCGTCTTTAATTACCTGCCCGTCGGACAAACGGCGACTGACAGTTATACTTACACCATCAGCGACGGCAAGGGTGGAACCAGCACGGCAACGGTAACTATC
The DNA here is from genome assembly GCA_030653435.1 of Methylovulum sp. Lineage (GTDB taxonomy): Bacteria > Pseudomonadota > Gammaproteobacteria > Methylococcales > Methylomonadaceae > Methylovulum. The sequence continues at coordinate 1,584 of JAURZI010000052.1, read as the reverse complement.
ACGATAAATGGCGTCAACACGGCCCCCACTTCGTCTGTAATCACTCCGCAAATACACACCGATGGTCGATATGTTGATGTGGATGTGGATAGCAAATTTGCCGATATTGATGGCACGCTCACTTACAGCGCATCTGGACTACCCGCAGGCTTAAGCATCAATCCCGTCACGGGGAAAATTAGCGGCACCGTCGATAAAAATGCCAGCGATCAAGCTGATGATAATAATGGCAGCCAATCCTACACGGTTACCGTAACGGCAACCGACAACAATAGCGCCACCAGCAACCAAATTTTCAACTGGACAATTAACAATGTTGCGCCTGATGCGGTAAATGATACGGGGATCGCCAACGAAGACGTCACTTTCAATGGCAATGTGTTGACTAATGACAGCGATGGCAGCCCTGATAGCGATGCGCTGGTCGTAACCCAATTCACCGTTGATACCAATGCTGACAGCACGCAAGAAACGTTTAGCGCTGGACAGATAGCCACGATTGCTGGCGTAGGCACCGTACAAATAAACAGTACAGGCGCATATACATTTATACCCATAGCCAACTACAACGGCCCAGTTCCAGTAGTAACTTATACCATTAGTGACGGCAACGGTGGCACGGATACGGCTACGTTGACGATTACAATGGATCCGGCACCGGATGCGGTCAATGACACCAACAGCGCGGTGGGAGGCGGATCGGCTATTTCCGCTAATGTCCTAGTCAATGATGACGAAGGCAACACTTCGGGGACTGTCACAACCGCCGCGCAAGGCGCGAACAGCATCACGCTGGGCAACGCGTTCACGACAGCGGCGGGCGGCAGCCTGACGCTAAACAGTGACGGCAGCTACAGCTACATGCCACCGGCGCAAGGCAGCGTACCGGTCGGCGGCCTTAGCGAAGTGATCAGCTACACGATCACCGACGCCAACGGCGACAGCAGCACCGCAACCCTAACGATTACCGTCGCCGACAACAACCTGGTGCCGCTCGCCAGCAATGACAGCAAAGCCGCTACCGAAGCGGGCAGTGCCGTCAGCGACAACGTGCTCACCCACACCGGCAGCGCCGCCGACAGCCTGGGCGACGCCCCGACCACCGTGACCGGCGCCACGCAAGGCGTGAACAGCATCACGCTGGGCAGCGCGTTCACGACGGCGGCGGGCGGCAGCCTGACGCTGAACAGCGACGGCAGCTACAGCTACACGCCACCGGCAACCTTGCCTGAAGGCGGGGCGTTGACCGAGGTTTTTGATTACACGCTGACCGATGCGGACGGGGACACTAACACGGCGACGCTGACGATCACCGTGGACCGGTTACCGGATGCGGTGGATGACACCAACAGCGCGGTGGAAGGCGGATCGGCTGTTTCCGCGAATGTCCTGACCAATGATGACGAAGGCAACACTTCGGGAACCGTCACAACGGCAGCCCAAGGCGCGAACAGCATCACGCTGGGCAGCGCGTTCACGACGGCGGCGGGCGGCAGCCTGACGCTGAACAGCGACGGCAGCTACAGCTACACGCCACCGGCAACCTTGCCTGAAGGCGGGGCGTTGACCGAGGTTTTTGATTAC
>JAURZI010000048.1 GCA_030653435.1 Methylovulum sp. | reverse complement strand
AAAAAAAATGGACGCATCGAACACCGTCCATGGCAATGGGATTGACTCAAGCGGCATTAACTTGGCGGTTCTTATTCGTGATGCCTATTTCGGTAACTCCTTGATAAAAATCAACCTGCATTGATTTGTAGGGACTACCCGACGGGTACCGTCGCGCAGAGTTCCTGGCGATGAACCCCGACCTCGACGACGAGGGGCTTGGAACCCTAATCCATTTGGACACGTATTTCGGCGTCGACAAGGATCGCCATTACAAGAAAGCTGAATATGAGGAGGTTGTCCAGCGAGTTGCGGCGCGCCAATTCTCCATCGCTGCTCTCAGCGGTAGCCTCCTCCAGTACGGAAAGCAGGGCATTTCACTTCATTACGGAAAGAAGCGCGACGGGTGCCCAGACGGGCGGATTGTTGCTGGCATCCCCTTAAGTGAAATTATCTGGCAAGCGCGCAACCAAGCTCTTCATTGGGAGGATGGTTCTTTTCACGAGCCAACGACCAAGTGTTTTGAATATTTGACCACGAACGTCGATCCAGTATTTGAGCAATTCAAGGATCGAAGCTTGGCATCTGAGATCATCGGGCTACTAGGTTGGAACAATGTCGAAGCGTTCTTCAATGACATGAAGTTGCTCAATGCGTAGCACAAAATGCGGCCCAACCCATCATTCCACCGGATCTTGCACATAAATCCGCGCAAGGCCTTTGAATTCAAACGTTGAACGATAGCTTTCTGTATCGTAGCCGCCATTTAGCTGAAATTTTTGAATGCCTCAAATTGGCCTATTAACGCCATTCACCACAAAATAAAGTGGAGCAAGATAGCTAAACCTGAAAAATGCAATAACTCCCATCATTATTGAGACTATCTCAGTTTAGGGCGCGCTGGGCTTTAAAGGTCCAATCCAGCAATCCCACTCCCGAAAGCCCGTCAGGCGCTAAACTTAAGCGGCCAAAGTCACGACGAACATCCTGATTTATTGTCGGCGATAGTACAAAATCTATTGTTATATATTAACGTTGCAGTATAGTCAGCCTTATTGTTTAACCCTTGCTTGCGCCTTTATTGTCGGCCTGGCAAGAGGTTAATACCGTTATAACCCAAGGTTTCCTGTCCATATGTTAAAAAAGTTGGCTCTTGTCATTTTGCTGATTTGTGCAACCCGTGTATTCACGGCTAACGCCTGGGCTGAATATAAACCGCAATCGCTAATGGATATTTATGAGCAAGCGTTGGCGCATGACGCTACGCTGGCTTCCGCTTTAAGCGCCAATAAAGCGGCTCAGGAACTCATCGCGCAAGGTCAGGCATTGTATCGGCCAGTCGTTAATTTCAATGCCGGGGTAAACGCCTCACGCACGGATATTAGCTTTAATAATCTGGCCTCCCCCTTCAAAGGCGGCGTCCAGACGTTTGAAGGCTACAACTATGGCGTTGAAGCGCGGCAACCCATTTACCGCAAGCAAAATCTCGTACAAATAGATCAAGCCCGCACTCAGGTAAGCCAAGCGGACAAACAACTGTTCCTAAGCCAGCAAGACCTTATCTTACGCACCACACAAAGCTATTTCGACGTGTTGGCCGCGCAAGATAAAATTGATCTGATTAACGCACAAAAGGCGGCGATTTTAAGCCAGCTCGAACAAGCCCAAGCCTATTTTGACGTTGGCATAAGCACTATTACCGATATCAACGAAGCACAAGCCCGTTACGATTTAATTGTCGCGCAAGAAATGACCGCTATTAATGAGCACCAGATTGCCGAACGTGCGCTGCAAGCGATTACCGGAGACCTTCCGCATCAGTTAGCGGCGGTAAAATCGGAGCTCAAGCCCCATGCCTTGGAGCAAAGCATGGAAAAATGGTTAGCCGTAGCTGTGCAAAACAATGTGAACATACAAATCCACCAAGATACCGTCACCTATTCAGAACAAGAGATTGAGCACGCAAAAGCAGGGCATTTGCCTACGCTAGATGCGGTGGCCAACTATAGCGACACGTATACCAATGGCGGCCAGTTTGGTTTTGGCAACGACCTTAAAAACGGCACGATAGGCTTACAGCTACAAGTACCCTTGTACCAAGGCGGCGCGACCAATTCACGGATCAGGCAGGCTGTGCTTAATAAACAAAAAGCACAAGATGATGTCGCGCTTGCCCGTCGCCAGACTGAGCTGGAAACGCAACGCGCCTATTTGAACCTGAACACCAGCATTGCCCAGGTAAAAGCTTACGAACAAGCGGTGACCAGCAGCCAAAGCCAAGTCGCATCGACCGGCAAGGGCTATGAAGTCGGTATACGGACCAGTGTGGATGTACTCAATGCCCAGCAACAACTGTTTGTAGCCAAGCGCGATTTACTGCAAGCGCGATACGGTTATCTGGTGAACATCATCCGATTGAAAACGGCCGCCGGCGTAGTGACAGAAACCGATCTAGCCGACATTAACCAGCAATTAGTACACTGAATGAATCAACCTATCGCCATGACTTGCCGCTTCGGATTGTGCCCATGAAAAAACTTTACCTGATAATAGCCCTAGTCCTTGCCGGATTGGTGGCGGGTTATTTTTATAAGCAGCAGCCCAAACCCATAGCCGTTGACATTTATATCGTCGATAAGGGTGAGGTAAAAGCGACGGTGTCCAACACGCGGGTGGGCACGGTCAAGGCGTGCAGGCGGGCCTTTCTTGCTCCGGCTACGGGCGGCCAAGTAGAAAAACTGCACGTTAAGGAAGGCGATCAGGTCAAGCAAAACCAGTTGCTGCTGGAGGTGTGGAATGACGATTTACAAGACCAGGTCAAACTGCAGGAAGCGCAAATTCAGGCAAACCGGGCTTCCGCAGACCAGGCTTGTCAGCTGGGAGCCAGTGCGGGTCGTGAAGCCAAACGGATCAACAAGCTGTATCAATACGACCATTTTGTTTCCGAGGAAATGGTCGATAACAAAGTGTCTACCGCCAAGTCCAAGCAAGCCGCCTGCAACGCCGCAAGGGAAAATATCAAGGTCAGCGTAAGCAGCAGGGAAGCGGCGCAAGCGACCGTTGAGCGCACCCTGCTAATGGCTCCATTTGACGGCACGGTTGCCGAGATTAATGCGGAACTCGGCGAGTACGTGACGCCTTCGCCGCCAGGCATTCCGACGTTGCCGGCAATTGACCTGATGGATGTCAGTTGTCTGTATGTGTCTGCGCCCATTGATGAAGTCGATGCGCCGCAGATAAAAACCGGCATGACCGCTTGCGTCTCGCTGGATGCGTTTCCTGAAAAACGTTGTTCCGGCACAGTGTCCCGGATTGCCCCTTATGTATTGGAGAAAGAAAAGCAGGCGCGCACGGTCGAAGTGGAGGTAAAGCTGACGGACCCGAAAGACCTCAAGGAATTACTGCCGGGGTATAGCGCCGATATTGAAGTGCTACTGGCCAGCAAACCGCAAGCGATCCGCATTCCGGCAGAAGCTGTCATGGAAAATAACCGGGTATTGCTGATAAAAGCAGACGGATTATTGGAAGAGCGCAGCTTCAAACCCGGCTTAAGCAACTGGAATACGATAGAGGTCATTTCCGGCTTGGCTGTTGGCGACAAAATCGTCAAATCCATCGGCCAGGATGGCGTGAAAGCAGGTGCTTATGCCCGTGAACGCCCATGATCCAGTTAGAACATATCCACCGATTATTCCAAGTCGGCGAACAGTCGGTCCACGCCCTCAATGATATTAATATCACGATAAACAAAGGCGAATACGTCTCGGTGATGGGGCCATCGGGTTCCGGCAAATCCACCTTATTGAATATTGTCGCCCTGCTAGACCGGCCTTCATCGGGCCGATATGTTTTGAATGATCTGGACGTGATCCAACGTAGCGACGATGAGCTGGCCGGAATACGCCGCGAAAACATCGGTTTTGTGTTCCAGTTTTTCCATGTGATCCCCCGCTTGACTGCCGCAGAAAACGTCGAAATGCCGATGATACTGGCGGGTATCAACGCCAAAGAACGCAAACAACGGGTGCTGGAAGCACTGGCTGCCGTCAGTTTGCAAGACCGCATCCACCATAAACCCAACCAACTTTCAGGCGGGCAGTTGCAACGGGTGGCGATAGCCCGTGCGATGATTATGCGCCCTGAAGTGGTGTTGGCCGATGAACCCACCGGCAACCTCGACAGCAAAGCCGGATTGGAAATTATGGGCTTATTGGAAAGCCTAAACCGGCAAGGTGTGACATTGATTATGATTACCCACGATCAGGTCTTGGGTAACCGTGCGCCACGGCGGATTAGGATTGTTGATGGGCGGATAGAATAGTGCGAATAGCTTTCCATATTTTTCGCTATTTGGTATTGATAGGTTTGTTTAGATAATGTTAGACATTGATATTAAATACATAATTGAGATTTTATAGAGACTATGGCTACTGTGCTGATTCCCAAGGGTGATAAGGCAAGAGAGGCAATCGATGCTTTAAAGGGATATGTTTATCAGATATACCAATCGGCTCTCGCATGGATTGAACTTGGTACAGAAGAGTTCTTATTTTTGGAGGTGGCAGAAGATTATGCCGTTGTTGCCGCTGATGTATTGAACGCTGTACAGGTTAAAGAAACAGCACACAGCGTGACAATTAATTCTGACGATATTATCGCGTCAATTGATAGTTTTGTTGATCTACGTCTAAGAAACCCTGAGCTACAAGTTAGGTTGCGTCACTTGACTACTTCAAGGATAGGAAAAGAGAAATCTAAAGAACATCGCGTTGGCGATACGCCAACTTTAGAGACATGGCGAAAGCTAGCAAAAACGGGTGACTTACAACCGCTTCGAAACATACTCGGTGCATCAAAGCTTTCGCAACAAACCAAGGATCACATTCGTGAATTAGATAATACGGATTTTAGGGAGCTGTTTCTAAAACGGATCCACTTTGATTGCGGGGCGCTTGAGTCAAAATATCTGATACCCCAGTTAAAAACCAAGCTTTCGACTTTGCTGGCTGAGCGCGGAGGTGTTTATTCGCAAGTAGACGGTTGCCTTAGCAACATAGTCATGACGCTTTTAAGCAAGGCTACACAAAAAGAAGACCGCTTTGTTGATAAAAGTGCATTAGAAGAATTGCTCGTTAAAGCAACTCAAATTCCTGTAAATAAGGCTCAATTTGAAGCGCAAAATCAGCTAATTGCCACTTTATTTGCCTCGTCCGCGCCCCAAGCCTCCGGTCTTCTATCCAAAAGACTTGTAGAGCCAAGCCCCATTAATGAAGTGCCATTGCCAAGAGCAATAGCCAATCGCACAAATCATATAAACGCCATCGTATCTTCGGTAACAGAATACGGAGTTAGCTGGGTTTTTGGTGCAGCTGGGGTTGGAAAAACCATTGGAGCCAAAATTGCCGCTCGGCAAATTGGAGGAAGTTGGGCCAGTATAAATTTTAGAGGTCTCAACGAAGAGCAAGTAGCGGCAATTCTAGTGGATGTCATTAACAGGCTAACCGAACAATCTATCTCACGGTTCGCCCATTTTACCGGCCACTTCTCCAGATTGCCCAGCGAGTGTTTGGTAGATTACGGTCGGGAAACCAAGTAGTGCCAAAATCCGTGACTGCACGGTGTTCAGTGGGGGCACGCTACGCCAGTCCGTTCCGC
>JAURZI010000038.1 GCA_030653435.1 Methylovulum sp. | reverse complement strand
CAAGGCGCGCACGGCACGCCCTACATTGCATTCCAGCATCTCTGCCGGAATGATGGTTTCACGCAGACTTGTGTATAAAAGATGAGAGCGTGAGCTTGGGAACTAGCGAAGATGCGCCTCCTATTTGTACGGGTCTAATATTTGATATTTAAGGAGTCAACCATGACCACGTTAACCATTTCCCCGCAGGGCCAAATCACCTTACCCACTGAGGTTCTGAACCGCGATACTTGGAAAAACAACCCCGAACTGGTGATGTTGACGGTGGGTGATATGGTGGTTTTGCGTCCGGCACATTATCCAAAAACTGATGATATTGGCGATTTGGGCGGCTTTTTTAAAAACAACGGTATTCATCTGATTACCGAAGCCCTTTGTGAGCCAGTGACGGTAAGCCAAAACTAACTATGCTGATTGCCATTGACACCAATATCATGATCCGCATTGCCATGCGTGATGATGAAAGCCATTATCAAAAAGCAATGGCTTTATTGACGGAACACACGTTTTTTATCGGCACAACGGTACAGCTGGAAATGGAATGGGTGTTACGCTCGCGTTATCGGCAATCGTTGCAAGAAATCGCTGATTTTTTCTTCTTGCTGCTGCAAAAGAACAAAATCGTCTGCGAAAACGAGCAAGCCTTAATGGATGCTTTGTGTTGGTATCGTTTAGGGGCTGATTTTGCAGATGCCTTACATTTGGCACTAGCCAAATCGCTGCCTTTTTACACATTTGATGGCCGTTTTTGTAAAAACGCCATTCAGGACGACCTTGCGCCAGCGGTTTATGTTTTATAACGCCGTAAACTTAATTTGGACGCCTCAATCAAAAGAACATGTTAAAACTAACCGAACTCGCCCCCGCCGATACCCAAGCCGATGACAGCCTGACCTTACCTTTCGAATCCCGCCAAAAAAGCCGCTTGCCTGCCCTGACCGATGGCGGCGTGAAAGTCGGTTTGTTTTTGCAGCGTGGCAATTATTTGCGCTCAGGCACGGTGCTGACAGGCAACGAAAAATTTAAAGTGCTGATAAAAGCCGCACCGGAAGCCTTGTCCATCGTCCGCACCGATGATGCTTTGCTATTCGCGCGGGTGTGTTATCACCTCGGCAACCGCCATATTGCTTTACAAATCTTGCCGGGTGAATTGCGGTTTTTGAGCGATCATGTTCTCGATCATATGGTCGAAGGCTTGGGCTTAGCCGTCAGCCACGAAGACTTGCCGTTCGAGCCGGAAGCGGGCGCGTATCATAGTCATGGGCACTGAGCTCAGTTTACTGCGCTTGCTGCAACTGGTCAGCCCCGGCTTGCCGATAGGTATGTATAGCTATTCGCAAGGGCTGGAGCGGGCAGTGGATGATGGTTGGGTCAATAGCGCCGAAGCTGCTCATGAGTGGATCAGCGGCGTGTTGCAACACAGCATGATGCGGGTCGATGTACCGATTTTGTTGCGCTTGTCCGAGGCCTGGCGAAACCTGGATCATGCGGCAGTCCAGCAGTGGAGCAAAACCTTGTGCGCTTGCCGCGAAACTTCGGAATTACGCGCCGAAGACCGCCAAACCGGGCAAGCGTTGGCAAAATTACTGGTCAAGCTGGACTTGCCGGAAGCGGAAGCTTGGCAACGGCAAGCTGATGCGACGTTGGCAACGGTGTTCAGCTTAGCCGCCGTGCGCTGGGGCATAGATCTGCGCCATGCCACCATCGGTTATGTCTGGGGCTGGTTGGAGAACCAGGTCCTGTGCGCCGTCAAACTCGTGCCGTTAGGACAGGTGGCCGGGCAGCAATTGTTGCAAGCCTTAGCGGCGCAGATACCCGCGCAAGTTGATGGCGCGGCAGCCATCAGCGATGACGACATCGGCGGCAGCGCCTTCGGTTTGGCCCTCGCCAGCAGCCGCCATGAAGCCCAATATTCCCGATTATTTCGATCCTGAGAGGACAACATGAACGACAAACCTGTATTGAGAGTGGGCATCGGTGGTCCGGTCGGTTCCGGCAAAACCGCTTTGGTCGATGCCTTGTGCAAACGCATGCGCGAACGCTACGAAATCGCTGTCGTGACCAACGATATTTACACCCGCGAAGACCAGCAATTTTTAATCCGCAGTGAGGCCTTGCCGAAAGAACGCATTATGGGTGTGGAAACCGGCGGCTGTCCGCATACCGCAATACGCGAAGATGCGTCGATGAATCTCGCAGCCGTTGATGAGCTATGCGAACGCTGGCCTGAGCTGGATTTTGTCATGGTGGAAAGCGGTGGCGACAATCTTAGCGCGACCTTTAGCCCCGAACTCGCCGATCTGACTATTTATGTCATTGATGTTTCGGCGGGCGACAAGATACCGCGCAAAGGCGGTCCCGGTATCACCCGCTCGGATTTGTTGGTCATTAATAAAATTGATTTGGCTCCTTATGTCGGCGCATCCCTGGAGGTCATGGACCGGGATGCCAAGAAAATGCGCGGCGAACGGCCTTTTGTGTTTAGCAATTTAAAAACCGGCGTGGGCCTGGCGGATATTGCGGCGTTTATTGTGCAGGCGGGGATGTTGGATGCGTCGCTGGGTTGATGGCACTGCCGGGATTACTTGTCGTCCCGGTGTTCGACATCTTCCGGATGGTCATAGTGTTTCGCCGTGTATGATAACAGCCATATCGACACGCTCAAGATGGCGATGGTAATCGTGATGGTGATTAGCAAGAAAAGATGAAAATTGTCGGCTACTTTTTGTACATCGATCACTAAATGCCGCGACAATGCCGTAATGGCAATATAGATCAGGAACTGCACGGGCAAGTGGCGGGTTTTGAAATAAATACCGAGCATTGCACCCAATTCCAGATAAATGAATAATTTTAAAATGTCTTCCAAGCCGGTATGGTTGGCTTCTAGCATTTCAATATAATCATGCGTCGCTGATAAAACGATCATTGCACCAATGCTAAATAGCGCGATGTAATGGAAACCATCGACTAGCGCATCGCCAACCTTATGAATAAAGAACACGCTATTTCGCATATAAGTGATTTTCTGCTTGGAAACTAAATGACCGATCAGGGGCGTAGGCGCGTAATTCGTAGCCGACCGAGCTATTGGGTTTTAAAGATCGCCAAATCAACATGCTTGCTGGTGTCCAAGCCTTTTAACCGGGCTTTGTCCTTAATGCCGGAGAACACGGTGCCCGCCAAATCAGTGCCAGAAAAATTCGTGTCTTCCAATATGCTGTCCGACAAGTCCGCCCCCGATAAGTCCGCCCCGGACAAATCGGCGCCGGCAAGGTCGACACCGAATAATACGGTGTTTTTCAAACTTGCGCCGGTCAGGTTGGCGTAACGCAACAAGGCGCGGTTAAGATTGGCGTTGTTCAGGTTGGCGCCGGTCAAATTGACATTGTTCAGGCTGACGCGCATCAGGCCCATAGGCTGGTTCTGCATATCCACGCCCCAATTGGCGTTGCTCAGATTGGCATGGCTCAGATTGGATCGGTCCAGATTGGCAATAAACCGGCTGCCGCTCAGATTGGCGTTGCTTAAATCGGCACCGCCCATATGCACGCCGAAAATACTGGTGTTGGCGAGATTGGCACCGGATAAATTGATTTTGGACATGACCGTCAAATCCAGGTTAAGCCCCGATAAATCGCTGTTGCTGAGATTAGCGCGGCGTAAATCCGAACCCCATAAGTCGGCGTTTTTAAAATCGAGGCCGGATAAGTCCAGCCCGGTCAGGTCTTTGCGGCGCAAGTCGGCGGGGTGGGCTTTATCGGCGGAGCTCAACCGTTGTTCTACAGCAGCCCTATCCAAATCGGCTGCCGATGCGGGCAGACAGCACAATAGGGTCAATAACAGCCAGTAAGCATAGGTTTTCATTGCAATCCTCCTGTTTGAGGTATACGGAAGTTCAACTTTAGCGGCTGTGACTGGCGATTGCAATTAAACTTTAACAGGCTCTCGCTATAGCCTGCCGTGCGTTTTTTGCACAGGTTTTTCCAGGGTTTGTTGGAGCCTGCTGTGCTCAGGCGCAAAACTCGTTAATCCTGTCGGCAATGCCTTGCGAGTCCAGCCCGCAAAAGCGCAGCAGTTCCTCGCGCGTGCCCTGCTCGACAAAACAGTCCGGCAAGCCGATGTTGAGTACCGGCATCAATATGCGCCGGGCTTGCAGGAACAGGTTGACGGCGCTGCCGGCACCGCCGGAGAGCACGTTTTCCTCGACGGTGACAAACGTGTCGTGGCTCTTCGCCAGTTCCAGCAGCAGCG
>JAURZI010000035.1 GCA_030653435.1 Methylovulum sp. | reverse complement strand
GGGAGTCCACTTCAAAGCCAACAAATACCCACAACGTGTTGTTTTTGTTTCTCAAAAAAGACCATAACTCATCCATCTGTATAAACAACACGGTCAAGGTTATCGATAAGCAGATAACGTCATGAAATAGATTGGCTTTCTTGCTCACTCCCCGCTGCCATGTTGCAATGGTTCGAGGGTCTTTGAGCAACACATCCGCTATGGCATCAGCCGATAAGCCATAGCAGACCAACTTGCACATTTGCTCATATTCTTTGAAGCTGCCATGCTTGCCAAATAAGTCACTGTAACCCGTTTCAGAAAAGCGGTGCTTGCCTTCCCCGCAGTTAAACATCTGCCGCACCACGCCATCATTCTTGGTGGTGTAAGTGCCGTCTTTGGTAATGTGGTTATCCAAAGATTGATAGCAAGGACAGCGGCGTCTGGGGCAAAATAGCGTTGATTCAATATTCAGCATTCAGTCGAATTACCAGACCCATTTCATTTATTTTGATTACAAAGGGGATGTGGTAGAGAATCAACGTCTTCTTGATATTGCCAAGGTCCAGCCTTTTAGACTATTGCAAGGCAACCAACGTCTACCGATCAATCCGTTTGTATTGCCCGCTTATGATGAACAGACGATCAATATTTCAGCACGGGAAAAGGCGGAAAGTTTTGCTTCTATCAATTCCAAGTTGGGTGTGGTACAGAAAGGCGCATTAACCGAAGCTATCCGGGCAGGTTATGCAAAGCGTGCTGGTTCCGATGCTCCCTATCCCGATTTTCAGGATATTCTGGAAATTGCTAATCTGATGTATGAAGAGGAAGACAAAAAGGACGATAGCCTGATTGAAGTGCTTCGCGATTTATCCGTTTTTGAATTGTTCTGGAAGCATGGTGATGAAGTCGCGCCTATCGATAAGATTTCTAATCGAACCATGCTAATTGACGTTCACGCCATGCCGGTTCTGAAAGAACTGGTCGCTTATTTGGTAATCGAGCGGCTTTATAAGGAAATGTCTTTGTTGTCAGATAGTCCGGTCGAAGACGGTAAGCGGACCATACGCACGATTTTAGTCATTGACGAGGCGCACAATTACTTAAGCCAGAAGAATATGTTTTTACAACGTATTATCCGTGAGGGACGCTCTAAAGGCATTGTTGTTTTCTTTGCGTCACAATCGCCGAATGATTATCAGCAGAAGTTTTTTAATTTTCAGGAACTACTGGAGTTTGCTTATATATTTCAGTGTGATGGTGTTTCCGCAAGCTCTGTTCAGGATATTTTGGGCTGTAGCAGTAGAACTGCAAAAGATTTACAAACCGAGATTGCACGATTAGAACCCTTTCAGGTAATGAGTCGTTCGCCGGTGAAAACGGAGGAGTTTGTTAAATTTGAGGCTGAGGCGTTTTACAAGAATTATTAGTCGGCGGTTGCCAAACAGAGCCTACGATTATTTAAAATAAAATTTTTTGATGGTGTATTTTTTGATCATGTAACCTCTGCGTAACCCAGGAAATAAATAAGGCCTTATGCCTGAGCTTAATGGGAATGATATGTTGGGCCTGTAGTGTTTCTTTATAAAAATAGTAATAGCGCATAGTCATGCTGGAAATCGAAGAAATTATCAGGCCAGCCGACCAAGGCAGAACCACACCTTTTCTATGCAATGCATCCGATGGCAATGCCTACTATATTAAAGGCTATGCGGCTTCAGTTGCCGGGTTGATAAAAGAATGGTTAGGCGCTAGTTTAGCTCAGTCTTTCGGATTACCAGTGCCGTTTTTTGATATTGCGTTTTTGGATGATAGGCTTGCTAATAGCTATGATGGTGAAGCAGCATCGGAACTTAAAGGCGGTTATGTCTTTGCTTCTAAACAAGTGCCTTCAGTAACCGAATTAAAGATTGAAACGCTAAAGAAAATCGATGTTCAACTACAATTAAATGTATTAATTTTTGATCTTTGGGTTGAAAACTTAGACCGTACTTTGACAGAGAAAGGTGGAAATCCTAATTTACTTTGGAAAACGGACGAATCGGCAGGATTGTATGTGATTGATCACAATTTGATTTTTGATGATGAGTTCAATAAAGCGGATTTTTGGGATACCCATGCTTTTAAATCCGTACTCATCAATAAACAATACGATGCTGTAGAAAAATTAGATTTCGAGGCAAGAATGAATAAAGCGCTTGCCTGTTGGCAATCAGCGTGGGATAACATGCCCGAAGAATGGATTGAATTAAATGATGACACGCAATGTTTTGATCCTGAAAAACACCTGCAACGCCTTAGCAATGAAGCAAACGGAGATATTTGGTTAAAACTGCCATGAATAAGCAAATTTGTAAGTACAGCATTATTCGCTTTCAGCCTTACCCTGAAACGGAAGAATTCGCCAATATTGGTATTGTGCTTTATGCCACTGCGTCTAAGCGCCTGGAATTCAGGTTGCTGGACGGTAAACAACACGCGCGGATTACTCATTTTTTTGATCATCCCATGTGCAAAGATGTTTTTGTGCAGACAAGCAAAATAATTCGAGCTGAAATTGAGCGGATTAAGAAGTTTTTAGATGAGACAGCGAGTGCCGATGTTGATCTGTATGCGGAATTAATCCGTTGTAGGGAAGATATTATTCGCTTCAGCGATAGCCGGGTTTTATTTTGCATTGATCCTGTGACGACTGTCGATAAATTGTTTGAACATTATATTCACCGTAGTTTTATCCATGAACCTGTACATGAAGAGAAAATGAAAAAGCAGGTGCGAGACTTGCTTAACCATTGCAATCTTGGTGAAAAATACAAGGAAGGCGCGATTGGTGAGGCGGATAAGTATGAGGTTAAATTTCCTTTTGTTTACAAAAATACTAAGCAATCGGTTATCAAACCGATTCACTTTAAGCAAGATAAGCCTAGTCAGTTGATTGACCACGGCCTTTCTTGGCTTGCAAAAGTTCAGCAATTGGAAAAATATCGTTTCATTCGGCCAGATGAGATTTTGTTCGCCTACGATGCGCCAGATGAAAGCCAAGGCCAGCTATTCGCTGCATTTAATGATATTAAAGAGCAAATTGAAAGCGAAGGGGTTGTGATGGCTGATATAAAACACAATGAGGATATTGTTAAATTTGCTGCTGCATGAAAAGCGTTTTGCCGAGTAGTTTGTTTATCTAGAGTGAATTTATTTCTACCCTGTGCCAAATGGAGTTGCTGATTCATGTTCTGTAGGGGCGAAGATTAATGATTTATCAATAGTTCACAAATTAAAGTAACAATTGAGGCCGGGTAATACCGGCCTTTTTAATGCACAGAAACTACAGTAAAAACTACAGTGGTTTATACTGCTTCATGCTGCTTTTAATAACTTTACACGCCCTTTAATATGCGCTATCCTTTTGATTATAGGGAGTTATAAGTAGTATGCAGTTATGTAATAGAAGTTAAATTCGAACTTTTAATGCGATGGTCATGCGTTCGAATCGCATGCGACCCACCACACAAGTTATATAAATTAACCGGTTAGGTATTCGTATCAACTGGTTTTTTTTATGCCTGTCAATAAGCTTTCCATAATCTTTCCACTTTGCAGAGAATTTAAGTCTTTTGCCTGATTCATGTAGTCAGGTGCAAGGTGCGTATAGCGCATTGTCATTTGCAGTGATGAATGGCCGAGGATAGTTTGAAGCGTGCGGATATTGCCACCATTCATAATTGATGTGGGCAAACAAACTGGCTGCCAATAAGTGACTTAAGACTGATACAAGGTAAGCGCCTAATAAAGCGCGTACCTCCCCTAACCATTAAAACTAATTGCTCAGATAGCCACTATCGTCCAGACCATTATTGCCATGGCCGGCAATTTAGGAATGTCAGTGATTGCCGAAGGGGTTGAAACGGAGCGGCAAAAATCCTTCCTTATGAAATATGGTTGCGTCCATTTCCAAGCTTACTTGTTGGGCAGGCCAATGCCTTTGGAGGAGTTCGAGGCACTTTTGTCTTGAATAGGGAGGGAGGTATGCAAACGCCTAAGCAGGTTTTTAGATGAGCGTGGCAAGAGCTGCGGCAATGGAATTTTCCATCTTGAATAGCGTTGTAAATCCTGACATTTCGAATACCGAGTAGACGTTCCCTTTAACATTGACCAAACGTACCTGCCCGTTTTTCTCCTTTAGCAACTTGGCCATAAGCAGCAGAACCCGCAGACCAGCGCTACTAATGAAGTCAAGTTGCTCGAAGTCAACCACAAAGCGATTGTTTCCGCCCTCAATCAGCTCCAGGATTTTTTTTTCATACTCCGGTGCGGTAACGGTATCGAGCCTGCCGCTAATCGTTATGACGATGGCGTTGTTTTCTGTTCTTGTCTGCAAATCCATGACGGTTGTTCTTTAAGTTAAGTTAGTTTTAATCAGTAATTGTAATCGGTTTTTGCCGTTGAGCCACTGGTAGCTAATGCTTTCGGTCAGATTTCTGATAATCATTAGCCCCAGATCGTCGCTCAAGTCTTGACTGTCCAACGGATTACCCTTCTGGCCCGCGCTTTCACAAATAAGCTCAAGGCGTTCGGTCTTTTCCGAATAGGCAATGGTGATGTCCAGAGCCATCGTTTTCAGATAAGGTCTGTAGAGTTGCAACAACTCTTCAACAAGCAGCAGCAAGTTGTGCTGGCTTTTCTTCGATAGAATCTGCTTTTCACAAAAAGCTTCAATTTCGGCATTCATCGCATACAGGTCATAATCAGGCGAACTGATACGACAGGTATAACAACGAATCCTTTGGATAAAGGTTCGGGTTTTTTCTTTTTGGGGATCGTCAAAAATCTGTTCCGGTGAGCCTTCTTCGTAGATTATCCCCTCGTCCATATACAGCACCCGGTTTGATACGTCCCTGGCAAAGTCCATTTCATGGGTGACTATCGCCATGGTCATGCCCTCCTTGGCGAGACGACGGATGACCGACAGCACTTCCCTGACCATAGTGGGGTCTAGCGCCGAAGTCGGTTCGTCAAACAGGATGATTTCCGGTTCCATTGCCAGACAGCGGGCAATCGCCACGCGCTGCTGCTGACCGCCGGAAAGCTCGTCCGGATAATTGTTGGCTTTTTCGGCGAGTCCGACTAGGCGCAATAATTCGAGTGCTTTGGTTTGGGCATCCTGTTTGTTCATCCCCTTCAGTTTGACTGGCGCAAGGATCAGGTTTTCAATCACCGACAGATGCGAAAAAAGATTAAACGACTGGAAGACCATGTTCATCTTCTGGCGTATGCTGGCGGCATCGGTCTTTTTATCCAGTATATCCACGCCGTCGATGTAAATATTCCCCCCGCTTGGCTGTTCCAGCAAGTTAAGGCAGCGTAACAGCGTGCTCTTACCGGTACCGGAAGGGCCGATGATGGAGACGACTTCGCCTTTTGTTATTTCGGTTGTAATGTCCTTTAATACGACTAGATCGCCGAATTTTTTTGACAGATGCTCTATTCTAATCATGGCTACACCGCCTTGCGCCGCTTGTATTTCGGATCGGTCATACGCTCCAGGTATCCGAGCGCCAGCATCAGTATCCAGGCAATGACAAAATACAGTACCGCGACCATCACCAGCGGAAAAAATGCGTCGAAAGTACGGCTGCGGATAATGTCGCTAGCCTTGGTCAAATCCTGGACGGCTATGTAGCCGACAATCGAGGTCATCTTGACTAGAGAGATAAATTCACCCTTGTAAACAGGCAAGATACGCTGCACAGTCTGAGGCAGAATGATGTACACGAAGGTTTTGAGCTTAGTGAAACCCATCGCGATGCCTGCCTCGCTTTGGCCTTTATCTATGCTCTCGATGCCGGATCTGAAGATTTCTGATACATAGGCGGCGAAATTCATCCCGAAAGCGATAATTGCGACCAGCAGCGGGTTAATATCGATTGAGGCGAAAACCACGTAGAAAATCAGCATCAACAGCACCAACACCGGCATACCGCGGAGGATATTGATATAGAGTCTGGCGGGCAGGTTCAGAACCGCCCGTTTCGACATCCGCATGAAGCAGACCAGCGCGCCTAGCAGGGTGCCAAATAAGGTCGAGAATATCGAAATAATCACTGTCGTCTTAAAGCCGTCCCAAATCAGGAGATAGCGATTTTCCATCATGATGTTGCTGTAAAAACTGTTGGCTACTCTGGTGAAAAACGGGGGGGTCTCACCATGAACCTTTTCTTCCGCAGCGTAGGCGGCAAGATTTTTTTTCAAGGCAAACGCATTGGTGCCCATCTCGTAATAGGAGTCGGAAAAATTGATCTGTTGTTTCCTCTCTTCCGTCACATAGATGGAACTGGCTATCATATCGGCCTTACCGGTAGAGACGGCGGCAATCAGGCTACCGAAATCCATGTTCGCAAATTTGGCTGCTTTTCCAAGGTAAGCCGCAAATCTTTCACAAAGCTCAATATCGAAACCAACCAAGCGATTGTCCTTGACTGCGGTAAACGGCAGCCCGACATCGCTAGTCCCGATCACAAGCACGCCATCCGGTCGGGCATTTTCGACAACAGGCATGGATGTATCGCGTTGTTCCATCCAGCGCCGAATCATGTCCCCGTAAACACCGTTTTGCCTAATCTGTGCTAAAAACTGATTAAATTTGCCGCGCAGGGCCTCATTACTTTTATTAAAGCCAGCCCCAACCGAAAATGAAAACAGCGTATCCCCCAATAGGCCCAGGCTATCGTCCTCGCGCATGATTTCGCGCAAGGGGTCGGCATCAAACAGTGCGGCATCGACCTTGGCTGTTTTCACCGCCAGGATAATATCGGCAGTGGTCTTGTACTGGAGTATCGTAGCGTCAGGGTAGTTTTTAGTCGCATAAGTGTCATCAGCAGAGCCAATCAGCACGCCGATCCGCTTATCTTTCAGGTCTGTAACGGTTCTGAGTTTTGTATCCTGATGGTTAGTCGCATTATTGCGTTGGGCAGCAGCTGAACCGGACGCGGGAAGACGTCTGACCAACGCTGAAATATCGTTTTCGATATACGGCAGCGAGAACAGGATCAGCTTCTTACGCTCTTCGGTGACATTAAAATTGGATAACGCAAAGTCGATTTTTCCTGACTGCAATGCGGGAATCAGGGCTTCAAAATTCATATCAATGACTTCAATTTTTTTGCCCAGACGTTGGCCCAGTAATTGACCCAATTCTATATCCAGGCCAGTCAGCGCCCCATTCGCCTGGAAAGAAAAAGGTTCTATGTTTGCACTGGTTCCCATTTTCAGAATGACTTGTCCGGGGCTAGCATTTATTGGCGCGATCTGCGGCGTGACCGTATATCTTGAATCCACCCATTTGCTTCTCAGTTGCTGAAGGATGCCTTCCTTTTTCAGTTCGGATAACGCCCTGTTTAGCTCAGCCAGCAAGGCGGTATTGTCTTTCCTGATGGCTGCCGCGACTTCAAGTTTGTCCACCGCTTGGTCTAGGATAACCAGCTCCGGATTTTTTTCGGCCAGATTCAGCAACACGCTTTTGTCATAGACGAAAGCATCGGCTTTACGGGTTTGCACCGCAAGGGCGGCATCCGCTGATGCCGTAAATGCTTGGAATTCTGCGTTCGGAAAATGCTTGCGGGCAGCCACATCGCCCGCAGAACCGCTCAAAACACCGATTCTTTTACCGTCGATCTGCTCCTGTTTGGTAATTTCCTGATGCTCGACGCCTGAAAATGCCTCTGATGGTGGCGACTTTACCGTTGTAATTTTTCTGACCAGCATTACTTGGGAGCTTGCATAATAAGGCTGCGTAAAATCGACAAATTTTCTGCGTTCATCCGTTGCGGTCATCCCGGTGACGATCATATCGACCTTGCCTGATTGCAGAGCCGGGATCAGCGCCATGAATTTCATGTTGAAGAATTCAATCGGACGTTGAAGTCTGCCGGCGATAATACGCGCAAGCTCACCGTCATGTCCGCTGACCTTGCCGTTTTTGTCGACAAAACTGAATGGCTCCCGTGTGGCGCTAACCCCAATTTTTAGCGGCTTTCCGGTAACCGGAAGCTTGATGTCCCGTTCTTCATAAGGCGTCAAATCCGGCTTGAACCAACGCTTTTTCAACGATTCCAGCGTGCCGTCGCTCTTCAGCCCGGAAATGATCCGGTTCAATGCGGTAAGTAACTCGTTATCGCCTTTCCTGATCGCAATCGACGTGTCTTCCAAGGCAAGCGGCTCGGATAGCAACGCCAATTCATGATTTTTTTTCGAAACCTGAAGCGCAGCAGGGTATCCCGTCACAATCGCGTCCAATTGCCCGGATTTCATCGCGGCGACGGCATCCATAATATCGTCGAAACTTTTAACCTGAGCTTCGGGGAACCTTGCAATAGTGATCGCTTCCCCAGTTGAGCCGGTCATCGCACCGATTCTGGCGGTTTTGGCATCATCCAGACTGGCAATATGGGTTTCGCTTTTGCTACAACCCGCTAAAAATGCGATAAATATCAGCAAAAACAACGAAAACAGCACTGTTCTTCTCATAGATTTTTCCCTGACCATGACCATGCTAGGCAGGCCCCTTCTTGGTTATTTTGATCGCCAGCATTGTGATGTCGTCTGATTGGGGGGCACCGTCGGCATGATGCCCTACTTCAGAACGGATGTAATGGATCAAACTGGCAACGTCGTCCTGAGGTGAGTTTTGTAAGGCTTGCAGCAAGCGCTCCTCACCATACAGGCCGTCTTGCGTATTTTTTGCCTCGGTCACGCCATCGGTATAAAGAAACAGGGTGGCATCCGGCGCCAAGGTCAGGCGTTCGGTTTCGAAGACGACGTCAGTTATCACACCCAGTATTAATCCCGGTTTTAGCGTCAGATAACGCACGCCCTGCGAATCTATGATAAGCGGGGGATTATGCCCGGCATTGGCAAAGCGCACTTCCCCGGTTGTGGTATCTAAAATCGCGCAAAACACCGTCGTGAACATGCAGTTTTCATTGCCCGAAGCGAGGATATTGTTCACGGAAGCAAGCGCTTTATCGGGTTCGCCTAGCCGCTGGCTTTCGGTCTTCAACAGGGTTTTCGCCACCATCATATAGAGAGCCGCGGGAACGCCCTTGTCGGAAACATCGGCAATCAGGAAACACAGATTCTTCTCGTCTATGAAAAAGAAATCGTAGAAGTCACCGCCCACCTCTTTGGCTGGAACCATCGACGCGTAGATTTCAAATTCGGGATGATCGGGAAAAGGAGGAAAAATACGCGGTAGCAGGCTCGTTTGAATATGGGTCGCAACCTTTAACTCGCTCTGGATACGCTCCTTGGCAGCGGTGGTTTCGGTCAGGTTCCTGATATATTCCTTCAGGGATTGCTCCATGATCTGAAAATCATGCGTAAGCACACCGACCTCATCATTCGATTGCGCCGTTGGCAACACCGCATCAAAATTTCCTGCCGCTATCTCATCGGTCGCTTCAGTCAGCACCTGGAGCGGTTTTATAATCGTTCTGGCAATGTTGATGACGGCTAGGGTCAACAGCAAGACACCAACAATACCCATTGCCGCCATCGTCATGCTCATTTTCCTGGCATTCGCCAAAAGCTCGGCCTCAGGAAAAACGACGGCGAGCGTCCATCCTGTCGAAGGGATAGGCGCGTAATACATCCAGCTCTTGAAACCCTTCAGACTCGTGTAGTGGACAAAGCCAGTCTCCCTCTTAATCATTTTCCTGCCGATCTCCCGCAACAAGGGATCATGACGCGCTTCAGCAATACTGAAGAAGGTTTCATTCATGATGGTATCCTTCAACGGGTGGGCAAGTATCGTCCCGTTACGGGAAAGCAATGCGGCGTAGCCCGTATCAAGTATCTTGATCGAGGAGATGTATTCCGTCAGGGCATCAAGGGAAACATCTGCACCGACAATCCCCTGGAGTTGTTTCGAGCCATTGGTGTCCTTGTAGAAGGGAACCGAACAGGTGCTCATCAGGATATTGCCGGCACCCTCATCAAAATAAGGTTCGCTCCATTCGAGCTTGCCTAGCTCACGTGGGATTTGATACCAGTCCCAGTAGGGATAAGGAAGGTCGAGGTAGGCGTTTTCCAGATGCCTAAGGACAATCTTGTCCTTTTCCCGATAGTAATAAGGTGCATACAGGGGCGATTTGGCACTGAAAGCATAGGGTTCAAAAGCAATCGCCAAGCCATAAATATCGGGATTGGTTTCGATGGTTGTCTTGAGCAGGGTATGAAACTGCTGCTCGCTATACTTGCCTGTCTCCAGTGATCTGACTACCCCTTCTGCCACCTTGGCAACAGCTGCCAGTTGCGCCTCTACCCGATAGACTATCGACATGGCTAGGTTGCGGGCATTGCTTTCCAGCTCTTTTTGCAGGATGTCGCGGGACTCGTAATAGTTGTAGCCAAGCGTTACAGCAGAAATGACGGCATTAAAAAGCGTAATGACCAGAACCAACCTAACGGCGATGCTATTTTTTCCCGGCATCAGCCCTCCAGACAAAATCGTGGTAATCGGGATAATTGCGGATCAGGCCGTCCCTTTGCATGACACGGGCTACTGTCTCGTAATCCCGAGCTACCAGGTCGCCGAGTGTGCCTTGAGGATTAACGGGCTTCATCAAGTCCTGCATCCGTTCCAGCATCCATTTCTGGTGCATTCTGTTGGCAGGCAGATGGGCTTCGCGTATATGCCGGATAACAATGTCCAGCGCCTCGTCGGGATGTTCAAAAGCATAACGCCATCCCTCTAATGAAGCATCGACAAAAGCGGCTACCAAGGCAGGATCTTTATCGATAGTTTTCCGCAGCGTATAGATTCCATCCTCCAGAAAGTTCATGCCCTGATCTCTCAGGAAAATGACGTTCAATTCATCAGGATTGATGCCGGAATTAAGGATCGAGTGGTATTCGTTGAACCACATCGCCGATGCTACATCGATACCACCGCGCAGAAACAAGTTCACCGTTTGCGACTGCCGTACTTCCCTGACCTTAATGCGGTATCTGGCGAAGAGCGTACGCGGCGGTATTGACACGTCGCCTTCCCACAATCCCACTTTTTTGTCATCCATGTCATCTATCGTATTGATACCTGACGTTTTTTTTGACACCAGCATCATTGATGAGCGCTGGATAATTTGCGCCAGATTGACAAGTTCGGTACCCGCAGAACGATGTTGCAAGGCGGTAGTTAGCCAAAAAATAGCAAAGTCAGCAGCACCTTTCTCCAGAGCTTCGGCGGGAGAATGTCCGGGGCCGGCCTTTAGGATGTTGAGATTAATCCCATGCTGTTTATAGATTCCCTTGTCGAGAGCCACATAAAAGCCGGCAAACTGGGTTTGCGGTTCCCATAGGGGCATCAGGGTAACGTTTTTCAACGGAGTTTCGGCAGCGCCAAGAGGAAACGCAACGATACAGGTTACGAAGAGTACAGACATCACTGCAATGATGGGATGCTGCTTTTGTTGAATACGGCGCCTATGCCACAGCTTTATTATCATCACTTCTGTCTGACTTTTTCTAACAAAGGTAACGACGAATTAAAGGGCATCTGCATAATTGGCTAATCTAGTGAATTAATGGATTCCAGGTTTATGCAGCCGAAATGGGCTATCTATTGACCGCCCCTACTCAAATCGCAAGCAATAAACCAAACCGCAGTATCAACTGCATAATTAAAGTATACCTATTTTAGCCCTCTCGCTATGAAAGTCGCCAGAATTTATCTCCAGTCAGTACCGACGAACAAGACTATAGTGGGGAGTTTATGGCTGAAATTCGGTTTGCCTTACTCGATAGTGAACGCCGGACAAACTGTTAAACATGATTAAAAAACAAGGCGCGCGCGGCGCGCCCTTGTTTCGCGTGCCAATTAGGCGTTGCCGGTTTTCAAAACTTAGACGCTTTCTCGATCAGATGGGAGTAGCTTGGAATCTTAAAATCCATAAAAATAAATAATACTTAATTATCAATGTATTAAATAAACACAAAGTTGTGGGGTGCGGAATATTAGCCTGAGGGTTGTTCTGCTCTCTTTCAAGCAACATGATCCTGCAACCTCCCCCCAATCCCGAAATACCAAGCAGACACCCAAGCCCAAACATTACAACGGACAGACCGCCAAACCAGGATGACGTCAATGATGGCGGGATGCGATGCCAAGAGGCTGTCTAAAACCAAGCTCATCCAGCCAAATAACACTTGCATTATGTTATAATATAACATAACTTAATAAGTGTTTTATTATCCGGCGCAAAAAGGTGGCGCGAATGGCAATGTGATTAATGTGCGGCCGACATGGCAAGGACAACAAGCTAACCGGCTACCATCACGGAATTGTAATTCCCAGCACTTTTAAGCGCTTCGCGCACAAACAAGTTTTACGTTTTTCAATCCAATCCTGGGCATTTATGAATAAATCAATCGCTATACTCTGTTTATCGGCGGGCGCGCTAACACCTAATGCTTATGCTGAAAACCTTAAGGTGGAAGAACTGGAGGCAGTCATCGTCACGGCCCCGTTTGAAAAAACCGGGTCAAAATCGGCGCGCCCTACCACCGTACTGGCTGACCAGGAATTGCGGACAAAAATCGGCCAGACCATCGGCGAAACCCTGAAGAATGAACTCGGCATCACTAGCCAATCATTTGGTAGCGGTGTCGGCACGCCGGTTATCCGTGGGCAATCAGGCCCGCGTGTGCGCGTGATGCAAAATGGCTTGGGTAATAATGACGCATCCAGCTTAAGCCCCGACCATGCCAATAGCGTAGAACCGATCCTCGCTGAACGGATTGAAGTGCTGCGCGGGCCGTCAACCTTGTTGTACGGAAGCGGTGCAATCGGCGGCGTGGTCAATGTGATAGACAACCGTATCCCTGAATCGCTACCCGATAAACCTATAGGCGGTGCAGCGGAGCAACGTTATGACGCCAACAGTAACGAAAGCGCCAGCACCGTGAAACTGGAGGGTGGAAATAGCAGCGGTGTCGCTTACCATCTGGATGGCTTTTACCGTGGTCACGACCCTGTGCATATCGGCGGCAAAGCCATTGATGAAGCGGCTGCCCGCTCCACCGACAGCAGTCTGGCAGGCGTTGCGGCACTGGATAACTCCGACGGCGTCATCAATAATAGCAATGCCCACAGCGAAGGCGCTTCAGCCGGCATGTCTTATTTGGGCGATGCCGGTATGGTCGGCGCATCAATCAATCAGTTGAATAACAATTACGGCATCCCGCCGGACGGCAGCGGCGGCGGCCCTATCCGCATTGATATGAGTAAAACCAGATACGACCTAAAGGGACAGTTAAAAGACCCGTTGCCGCTGACTGATATGCTGCGCTATAAATTCGGCTACACCGACTACAAGCACGTCGAAATGGACAATGGCGCACCGGCGACGACATTCCTCAACGAATCTTATGAAAACCGTGTGGAACTGGAACACCAGCCCATGCTTGGATTGCTGGATGGCGTGCTTGGCTTACAATCCGTGAACAGCCAGTTTGCGGCCTTGGGCGCTGAAGCCATCGTCCCCCGTTCGGACATTGACAGTTACGGTGTATTTCTGGTGGAATCGCTGGCTTTAGATAAAGTCACTTACGAACTGGGCATGCGCGGCGAATCGGTGACGATTGCGCCGGACAACCACAGTGACTTTACTTACGCACCGCTCAGCGGCTCGGCGTCTGCCTTGTGGAACGTCACCGACCAGCACCAGCTAAGCTTGTCCATGACGCACTCCGAAAGGGCTCCGCAAGTACAAGAGTTATTATCCAATGGCGTGCATGAAGCCACCCGCAGTTACGAGCTAGGCAATGCCCATCTGAAGGAAGAACTGTCCAACAATCTGGATTTGGGTTACCGCTACCAGGCCGACTGGATGACGGCCAACATTAATTTATTCCACAACTGGGTCGGGGATTATATTTATCAGCAGCGCAACAGTTCGGTATTTAATGAAGACACGGAAAGCTTTGAAGGCTTTTGTAGTGCCGACGCCTGCTTGCCGATACTCGAAAGTCGGCAAACCGATGCGGTATTCAAAGGCTTTGAAGCGCAATTGACATTTCCGCTGATGGAAAACCATTACGGCTTGGTCGATTTGAACCTGTTTGGCGATTACACACGCGGGGAATTCAGCAATGGCGGCGATGTGCCGCGCATGCCGCCCCTGCGCTACGGCCTGCAAATCACCCATGAAAACAATAACTGGAGCGGCAACATCCGTTTAACGCGCGGCGAAGCACAAACCTACGCGGGCGCTAATGAATCCGACACCCCAGCGTATCTGCTGCTAAGCCTGGGAGCCCAATACCGGCTGGCGAACATCGGCAAGGCTGAAGCCATGCTGTTTGCGAATGCTAAAAACCTGTTGGATGAAAACATCCGCAATTCGACCTCGTATTTACGCAATTTTGCGCCGGAACCAGGACGTAGCGCTGAATTAGGCATCAGGCTAACTTACTGATACACGCGATGGACATCTCTTCGAAAACCGATGACCGCATCCCCGTCACCGTAGTCAGCGGCTTTCTGGGCAGCGGCAAAACTACACTGCTTAACCGCTTGTTAAACCATGCGCCACGCTCCGCCGTCATCATCAACGAATTCGGCGCCACGCCGATTGACCAAACCTTGCTCAGACAACATAACGTGCCGTTGAGCGTGTTATCCGGCGGCTGTTTGTGTTGTCAGGTGCGCGGTGCGTTAACGCCACTGCTGAAAAACTTGCGTATGGCTTGGGAGGCTCAAGCCGACAAAACCTTTGACCGCATTCTCATTGAAACCAGCGGTGTCGCCAGCCCTGAGCCGGTGCTGGACACCTTGCTGAGGGAACGCTGGCTGGCTGCGCGTTATCGCTTGCACAACATGGTGACGACGGTATCCGCCACCAGCGGCGCAGATGCGTTAAGCCGGTTTCCCGAAGCGCTGGCCCAAATCGCTTGGGCGGATACGTTGGTCATAACGCAAACTGATTTGGCCGAACCTTGGCAAATCGAAAATCTTGTGGCCCAACTTAACCGGCTCGCGCCGACAGCAACCCTGTTGCAAGCCATACAAGGCGATGTCGAACCCAACCAGCTACTGGCATGCCCGACAGCAGGCCGATATCGGCTAACAGCCGCCGCCATACCGGCGCATGATATCAGCAGCATCACGCTGCAACTTGACTTTCGCCTAGCCTGGGATGATTTAAAAAAAGTGTTGGAAAAGCTGACAACCCAGTATCCGCAGCAATTGATACGGCTGAAAGGCGTAGTATACACGCCTGATGACGGCGAACCGTTAAGCGTGCAAGGGGCGATGGGGACACTGTATCCACCCGTGCGCCTGCCCGCCAGAGCATCCGATGACGGCCGCGGGCGTCTGGTTTTTATCACTGCCGGGGCAATCAAAGATTTGGCTGAAAATATCATGGCTGAACTGCGCCAATACTGAGCGTTCCGCCTGCTAAGCAGCCCTAATAATCACCGCCGTCCGCAAGCGTGTTTTTCCGAAACAGGACATCCGGTCAAAATCCTCGCGGGCAATCGGTATAAACTGGCAATCCAGCTCACTCTGCCGACCCTCGTCCGGGTCGGAATCGTGCATATACAGGCAATCGTCATCAAAACCGCTCATGACGACCCAGTGCGGCGCTTTTTTTCTATCCATGGCATATGTGCTGATCAATATCAACGGAATAGCGCCGGATTTAAACGCCGCAATCAATTCATCCTGGGTAATATTGGCATACTGTATCGCCACATCCTGCTCTGCCGCCTCGCGTTTAAAGCAGTTGTCCACCAGTTCGACGACGCGTTTTTTTTCGTCATTACGCACACCGTCAATAAATAACGTGCCGGTTTGGTTAATCCAGACGTCAACAGCAAATTGCCGGCGCTTTGCCGCCAACGCCAAACCTATCGGATGGCAGCCGCCATGACCTGAGGTCATGAAAATTGTCGTGGCCTCGCGCCATAAATTAAGCTCTTCTTCCTGCGAAGGCCGGTAATTTTTGTCCAGCGCGTGCATTGCCATCATCAATGCCGCCGGGCCGCAAGTAAACGGCGTGGTCTGCCGCAGCCAATGCACAGGCCGATGCTGCAAAGTGTCACGGTAACGGCGTATGCGTTTTTGATAACGCAAGGCGTCTTTGTGGTCTTGGTAATAATCACGGTAGATGCCGAATTTTTGGAAGCCCAGTTTTTCATACAAGCTAATCGCGGCAATGTTATCGACGCTCACTTCCAGGCGCAGATAGAGCCTGCCGTCTTCATGCGCGGCCTGCTCGCCCGCCTCCATCAGCAATTGGGCGATACCCGCGCCCCGTTGTTCGGGCAGTACGGCGATGGAATAGATCCTGGACAAACGTGTGCCCGGATGATAAATGATGAGTATATAGCCGACCACGCATTGCATCAGTTCGGCTACCAACAAGGCGCGGTGTTCGGTAGTCAGCCAGTGCCGAAAGCTGCGACGGCTTAGCTTATCGGTTGAAAAACCGGCATTTTCAAGTTTTACCAAACCATCGAGATCGGCAAGATGCGCCGGACGGATCAGCACTGTCAAGATGATACACCCTGTAATGCCTGCAAAATGACCTGGCGGGAACGGAACAGCACCATTTCTTGCCAAGCCCGGTCATCAGGGCAAAAATGATGGCGCATAAGCTCCCGGTGCTGCTGCCTGGCGGCGTCATTATCGGTTTGCGCCCACAACACATGGTCGTGTAACAGGACTTCGAACAGCTCGTGGGTCGGGAAAGTGCCAAATTCCAGCGTGATATAGCAACTGCGTTCGTTCATGACCTTATGCCAGGCAAAATCCATCAAGCCGTATTTAGGCACGGAACTGGACGTGCCCAACAACGGCAACATCACCGACTCTCCGTACCAGCGACAAGCCACCGCAGTCCCTGGGCTATCCGGCTCATGATCGCAAATGATCTCGCCATACCCGAACGACCCCAAGCCGGTATGCAGGTCTATAACCGCCAAATCCCTATCTTTCAAGGCATAGCGTTGTAACAAATCTTCGGTGAGCTTGCGCCCATGTGCCGGTGCAAGGCCGCCGTAAAACGGCCCGGCAGGGTCGGTGTATTGTCCGGCGCTGATCGCGCGCTCAAACGCCACGCGCCCATGCTCTTTTGCAAACTCGGCAAAAGCAGCTTGCCGTTGTTGGGCGTCGAATAAAAACAGCGCCGGGCGCAAGCGTTCATAGCCGGGATTGTCCGGCAAGGGTTCTGAAAAATCGACCGCGTTGCGGTTCAAGTCCACGCCATCGGCATCACAACGCCGTTGCCAGGCATAGCCCCAAGGCGTCAAAGCGTGAACCATCAACACGGCGGTATTATCCGGGACCACAACCGCGCCTGACGCCAACAAACCCAGCCAATCCAATTCGACAGCATTGCCCGCCAAGCCTTCAACACCATGCGTCCCACTGATAATCACCACGACCCTGGCCGCATCTTCAGGGCCTATCCAGGCCGTATCGGTCATCAGCACCTCGCCGACCGGCCCGAAACCCGGACATTGATAAGGCAGGTATTGCAAGGGGCCGGTCAACGCATTGAGTTGTTGCAGCCAGCGTTGCCTGCCCAGCGCATAGCTGGCGGAAAAGAGTCCGATATCGGGCATAATAGACATGATGGGCTTACCTGAGTTACGAATTGGGGCATGGGCTGCCGTCATACGGCAGCCCATGATTTAACAGCGGTATGGTTAGATCGGGTTAGTTGGGCGTAGCGTTTGTTATGCTGTTTCCACTAGCGCTTTGATAGTCGCCAAACCTTGCTCAAACTGGCCGCCAACCATTTTATCGCAGTTCATGACCAAGCTCATGGCCTTCCCGATGAAGTTGTTTGTCCCGCTCATGCTCCAGGTCACGACAGTTTTATCAGCATCGGGCTTGAACGTGAATTCGGCAGTATTAGTCGCCTTAAACGGTTTAAGAAACTCAAGCCTGAAACAGATAGCCTCATCTGGTCGGCTTGCCGTAATCGTCATGCGCCCTGCCCCAACCTTGTTATTGCCTGACCAGCTCATCACGGCACCAACGCCTGACGCCGGGCCTTCGAAGGTGTTCGTGGCCGCGGGATCCAGTTTTGCCCAGGGCGACCAAGGCTCCCATTTAGCCAAATCATTCACTTGTTCAAATACCGTTGATACAGGGGCGGATATTACCGCTGTCCGGCTAATGCAGAAATCGGCTGGTTGCCTCGCAACAATAATAGCGCACACAATAACTGCAATGATGGTTGATACTAAGATAATTTCTAACATAATGCGTTTCCTCCTACTGGTTAAGGCCGTTATCGACATGACGTCATAACACCGGCATTCCAGCCCCGCCCGAATGGCGGCCTAGCCACGCGCTATGACGTTGGAATTATAGCCTAATTGTGGCGCTCACCCCACGCATACTCCGCACGATCATGTCTACGGTGCATACCTTCACAACGCTTTGTCCGCCTTAAGAATAAGCTTTGGAAATACTCGCGTTATTTCAATAGCCCGCAATGTTAGGACTCACCAGGGACACCGTGCGCTTCTGGCGTGCAAAATGAAATTTTGAAAGCACTGGCATGGGCCAATCCTGGCACAACCACCATCCACCACGAGGGAAGTTTCATGAGGGGGTTACCGGCTATTACAGCAAGGCAATCCCGTGTCAGAGGCGTTTTATGCTAGAATTACTTCCTTTTTCAGCAAGGTAGTCAGCAGGTCATGAGCATCAAATCGGATAAATGGATACGCCAAATGGCGGAGCAATACGGTATGATCGAGCCGTTTGAAAGCGGTCAGGTCAGGGATTCTGAACAGGGCCGGGTTATTTCTTACGGCACGTCCAGTTATGGCTATGATGTCCGCTGTTCTGATGAGTTTAAGATTTTTACCAATATCAATTCGGCCATAGTCGATCCGAAAAACTTCGATTCCAGCAGTTTTATTGACATTAAATCGGATGTTTGCATTATTCCGCCGAACTCGTTTGCGCTGGCCAGAACCGTCGAGTTTTTCCGCATCCCGCGTGATGTCCTGACGATTTGCCTAGGCAAATCAACCTATGCCAGATGCGGCATCATCGTTAATGTCACGCCACTGGAACCCGAATGGGAGGGGCATGTAACGCTAGAATTTTCGAACACCACAACCTTGCCTGCCAAAATATATGCCAATGAAGGCGTGGCACAAATGCTGTTTTTTGGCGGCGATCAAGTCTGCGAAGTTTCTTATAAAGACCGGGGCGGTAAATATCAGGGGCAAACCGGGGTTACCTTGCCAAAAGCCTAGCCGACTTGTCACAACGCTCCAGTCGAGCCCGACCCATGCCCTACGAGTGCCACGGCCCAGCGGCATTGCCGGATCTGGGCGCAAGCACACCACTCGTTTATTCAATAAGATATTGTCAGCATTAAGCAAGCGCCCAAGCAGGTGTTGTGAAAACAACAGCTCCATAATCGTGAAAACAAACAGCCCCCGCAAACCAACGGATAAAGCCGGCGAACAGGCCTGACGGTATGCTTAAGCCATTTGCGGGTATTTCCGGTAAGCCACGGTCAGGCAATATTTAACAAAAAACCCAACCCAGCTCATGGTAAGCTCAAACCTCGATCAAATCGGAGGCTAACATGGCTATCTTAAAAGGTGACAAAAACAACAATACCCTGACTGGCGGAACGGATAAGGATGCGCTCTTTGGTTTTGCAGGAACTGACACGCTTAACGGTAATGGAGGTGACGATCTATTGAACGGCGGCGAGGGCGCGGACAGCTTAGTCGGCGGGGTCGGCAATGACACTTATTTCGTCGATAACATTAAAGATAAGGTTATTGAGTTGAAAGCAGAAGGCATTGATACCGTCAAGTCTTCTATCAGTTGGCGGTTAAGCGGCAATATCGAAAATTTAACGTTAACCGGTTCCGCTATGACCGGCATTGGCAACACTCTCGCCAACACCATCAAAGGTAATAGTGCGGCGAATGTGCTCGATGGCAAATTAGGCGTTGATACGCTGGTAGGCGGTTTGGGTGACGATCTCTATGAAGTGACGGCGGGCGATAACACCATTGAATGGGCTAATGCCGGCACAGATAAAGTGGCATCCCCCATCAGTTGGCTATTAGCCAACCATATCGAAAATTTATTTTTATATGGCACCGCTAATATCAATGGCACGGGCAATCATTTGGACAATATTATTCAGGGCAATACCGGCAATAATGTACTGGATGGCAAGGGCGGCGCCGATATGTTGTTCGGCTATGCAGGTGATGATACGCTGGTCGTGAAAAAATTTAACGGCTTTGATTCGGCTTCGGTAGCTAAAGATCAGGTTTATGGCGGCGAAGGCAACGATACCTTGGTTTTAACAGGCGCGGGCAACAAGATCGATTTACAACGTGATAAGGTTTACGGGCTTGAAGTAATAGACCTTACAGGATCCGGCATAAATAGCCTGCATCATGTTGCCGCCAATGATGTCGCCGACTTGAGCGCTACCGATGTACTGACCATCAAGGGCAATGCCGGCGATACGGTTAAATTAAGCAATGACGGCGGTATTTGGATAGACAACGGCATTGTTAATGGCGACCATTTGTTTTCATCAGGGACGACTAAGCTCGTTGTCGATGAGGCGGTAACGGTTATTGCCCCTGAAACCCTACCCAGTTATACCGTTTCCGATGCGGGTACAGCCGCCAACGTGGGTAGTTTCTTTACATCCGAAGCACAAAAAGTGGTGATTGATTTTGGAGGTAAAAACTACCGGGATTTAAGCTTCACCTCGATAGATTTAACAGGTTTTGGCTTAGAAGATACGCTGGTTATTACCCAACACGATGGAGCCATCAATAAAGGCAGTGCGAGTTATGGTTCTCAACGCAGTAATTACATTATTGAAACCAGTGTCACCGTTTCGTATTCAAACTTGATAACGGATAGGGTGTCATGGCATTTGGGCTCAAGTAAGGCCGCCATGTATTCAAAAGACATGCATTATACGGGTAATAACCATGGTACCGGTTCGAGCTCCAGCTTTTCCTTCCCTGTCCCAACTTCCGGCACAATTCAGATCATCGGATTGCCCACCGGCTTAGCCGATGCCCAATTTGTCTTTATATGACCGCATTCCACATCCATAAAAACTCGGAATGACGGTTTATGACACAGCGTCGGCAATGCCCTTGCCAGAGGGCTTGCCGGAATGTGACGCTATGACTTGCTAAGCGGCTTGGACTGGAATAGATGAGGCGGAGCGCAACACTTCGTTTTTCTCATTGAAATAAATGAGTGTCGGATGGTGTTCTTCGGCTTCTTGCGGATTTAACACGGCGTAGGCACAAACAATAATCAGATCGCCGGGACACGCTAAACGGGCTGCCGCACCATTGACCGAAAAAATGCCTGTACCTGCTTCGGCACGGATCGCATAGGTAGTAAAACGTGCGCCATTGTTGATATTGTAAATTTGGATTTGCTCGTATTCTCTGATGCCTGATAAATCAAGAATGGCGCTGTCAATCGCGCAGGAGCCTTCGTAGCCCAATTCTGAACGGGTCACGGTCGCTCTATGTAATTTCGCTTTAAGCATCGTAATTTGCATGATACCAATATAAATACGTTTAAAAACGGCTAATTATCCCTTAATTTGCGTAGTGCATCAACTTTTAGCCCGTTTGAGTTCAGCCGTGGTTCATCGCCGGTTCTTTGAAAAATGAAATATTATCAATCAACCTCGTTTTTCCTAGCCTTGCTGCCACCAATACAACCAAGTCAGTATCTGACTGCGCCGCAGGTTTTAAGTCGCTGCTGCGGCAAATACTAAAATATTCGGGCTGAAAGCCTGCCCGCTGCAAAAACACCAGCGCCTGCTGCTCTATGGCGGCATAGGGCAGGTTTTCAATTAGTACAGCGTCACGCGCGATATTCAAGGATTGATAAAGCAGTGGCGCAATGGCCTTTTCTGCTGCGCTTAAATAACTGTTTCTGGAGCTCATAGCCAAACCGCTTGCTTCCCTGACCGTATCCACGCCGATTATTTGAACGGGCATATTCAAATCCCTGACCATTGCCTGGATGACAGTGATTTGCTGAAAATCTTTAAGCCCGAATACAGCAACAGTCGGCTGTACCATATTGAATAATTTGCAGACAACCGTGGCGACACCATTAAAATGGCCTGGCCTGGATGCGCCGCAATAGTGGCTGGAAATGCCGGTTACGGATACCATCGTTTGTGCATTGGGCGCATACATCTCCGCAACCGGGGGTAAAAACACCAAATCTGCGCCTACCGCCTTAAGCTTGTCCTGGTCTTCCTGTTCGCTACGCGGATAACTGGCAAAGTCTTCCCCGACGCCAAATTGGCTAGGGTTAACGAAAATGCTGACAACTACCCGGTCGGCTTTGGTTTTGGCAACGTGGACCAGCTGTAAGTGTCCGGCATGCAAATTCCCCATGGTCGGGACAAAAGCAATGCTTTCACCTGCCTGACGCCACATTGAGATAGCCACCTGCAAGTCCGATACGGTTTTAACGGTCACCATGACGCTTAAAAACTATGGTCTAAAGTAGGGAACAGGGATTGCTTGACGGCTTCGTGATAAGCGCTGATTGCGGCTTCAATGCTGACCGCATGCTGCATAAAGTCTTTGGAAAACCGGGGGCGTTTACCCGTGCCTATATTAAGCATATCTTGAAGCACCAACACTTGCCCGTCACAATCAACACCGGCACCTATGCCGATAACGGGGATACCTAATTGCAGGCTGATTTCTTTGCCTAAGCTGGCGGGCACGCACTCTAGCACTAAAAGTGCGGCGCCAGATTGTTCTAAGCGCAGGGCATCGGCAATCATTTTTTCCGCGTCTATGCGGTTTTTGCCTTGGACGGCATAGCGGCCCAGTTGGTTGATATGTTGCGGCAATAGGCCCAAATGCCCGCATACCGGCACGCCTTGCTCAACCAGGAAGCTAACGATGTCCGGCCTTGTCCCTTCCAGCTTCACCATTTGTGCGCCGCCGAGCTGCATTAACTTGGCGGCATTTTTGGCTGCGATCACCGGCGTGGAATATGACATAAACGGCAAATCGGCGATAACGTATGCACGTTGCCTGGCATGGCTGACACAGCGCGTGTGGTAAACCATATCCGTGATGGTGACGGGCAATGTGGTGCCGTGCCCTTGGATAGTCATGCCCAAAGAATCCCCAACCAACATGATATCGACCCCAATATGGTCGATTAATGCGCTGAAACTGGCATCGTAAGCCGTTAAGCAACTGATTTTTTCGCCGCGTTGTTTCATGTCCGCCAAGCTATGCACTGATAGCGGTTTTACTGTGGAGTGGTTCATATTAATCCAGCCGTTTCAGTCCAGCCAATGGACAGTTTGCAATCAAATCGGCGACATTGCCTTTACCTGGAATAATCAGGTGAGGCGCGATTTCATATAAGGGATAAAGCACAAAAGACCGCTCGGCTATGCCGTTGTGGGGCACAGTCAATTCAGGTGACTCGATGAGTTGCGTACCGTATATCAATATATCCAAGTCCAGTGTCCTAGCACCCCAGCGCTCACCTCTTCTTGTGCGTCCTTGGGCATGTTCAATATGTTGCAGGCAACAGAGCAAATCGGTGGCTGGCAAACTGGTTTCAACTGACATGACCGCATTGACATAATCGGGTTGGTCTTGTGGCCCCATTGGCAGGCTGCGGTACAAACTCGAAAAAGCCAGCTCCTTAACCCCGTCTATGGCGGCTATCGCATGGCGGGCCGAATTGATTTGTGTGACTGGCGAAGCAAGATTGCTGCCTAAACCTATGTAGGCGGTAATGATTTGGACTATTGAGTTATTCATAGTTGTCAGATGAGTTCCGTCGTGTTACGCATCATAGCCGACTGTTAATTATCACCCCTGAAAGCCCTCCAACTAACTCGGCGTAGGGAGCCCGCTAAGTGTCTGAAAGCTAGGAAGCGCTGTATGCTCGCCAGATAGAGCCCGGTTTCGCCGCTTAACCTTAGGCTTCTGTGCCCGCAGCACTATTATTAGCGGTGCTCCGTTTACGGTAGCTCCGCTTACGCCCTGACTTGCTGCCTGAGCTTTTCCGTGATGGCTGGGTCATTTTTCTTTGTTCTGTCTCATCGGCATTTTGATAGGTATGCCACCATTGCGCCAACTCAGGATCAGCCCCTCCCGTTTCTGCACGCAACAATAGAAAATCATAACCTGCCCTAAAGCGCGGATGGGTCAGTAAGCGGCTAGGTTTAGAACCGATACGGGCATTAAACTTGGGCTGTAAACTCCAGACTTCCCGCATAGCCAGGCTGATATGCCGGGGCAAAGCGGTATATTTGATTTGTCTCGAAATCACTTCATTGGCGGCATCCTGATACGCGATAAAATCAGCCTGACCTTGGGCCATTTTTTCGTTAGCCAACATGCTTACAGGTTCCCATAAAAAGGCCGCGAACAAAAAATAAGCGGTCACTGATTTGCCATCGGCAATCCGATTATCTGAGTTTGCCAATGCCTTAATGAGCAGCAATCGGGGAAAGCCGTTTTCTTCGGCAGCCAAGCTCTTTTCAGTGTCGGGAAACAGGACTTGAAATAGCCCATAATGCCTTAGCATTTCAAACGTTTGCAACGCGTAACCAAACAAGAACAGCTTTAACACTTCATCGTAAAGCCGCGCCGAGGGTATACTGGACAATAATTCGGCAGCGCTGTGCATGGCGCTTTCACAATCGGGGTGAATCTTAAAACCCAGTTTAGCGGCAAAGCGCACAGCCCTTAGCATACGCACAGGGTCTTCCCGGAAGCGGGTTTCTGGGTCGCCTATCAGCCTGAGCGTACCGCTGTTATGGTCATCCATGCCGTTGACGTAATCAATGACTGAAAAGTCCTTGATATTATAATAGAGTGCATTGACGGTAAAATCCCTGCGCCAGACATCTTCTTCAATCGTCCCATAAACATTGTCACGCAACAAGCGACCTTCCTTATTAAGCACTTGCTTGTCATTTTGAGTTTCCGCCGCGCCTCGAAAGGTTGCAACCTCAATCACTTCCTTGCCAAAATGCACATGCGCCAAGCGAAACCGACGACCAATAATACGGCAATTCCGAAATACTTTTCTGACTTGCTCAGGATCTGCATTAGTAACGACATCAAAATCTTTAGGTTCGCGTCCTAGTAGCAAATCACGCACACAACCGCCGACCAAATAGGCCTCGAAACCTTCTTTTTGTAGCCGGTACAAAACTTTTAGCGCATTGTCACTGATTTGGGACCGCGAAATGCTGTGCTCTGGGCGCGCATAGATTTTAACTTTTCGGGTGGCTGGGCACTCAGTTTCCTGCAGAGCCGACTGAATAATCTTTCTAAAGAAGTTTAAAATAGGTATTACACCCATGTTGGTTTTTTTAATTATATTAATCATATCATTTGAATGAAGTCCAGCCCAATGGGCAAGTTTCTTTTCTTTTACATTCCCCTTTTGAATATAGTAGAATCGTATTACTGATTTTTAGCAAGTACACACTGTGCATTTTAACCAGATAAAAGATCAGGCAACCATTTTTTTTACAAACTCACCATTAGCGTGTTTGACGGAATTGTTTATGTTCAAAAAGATTCTTAATGGCTTCATTGACCACCCATTCTTAACCAGTATTTTTGCAGCAGATTTTTTCATCCTCCTGTTCCATCGGCCACCGTTCCTGTTTTCCCTGGCCATGCTGGGCGGCTTGATGGCTATGTGCCTGTATTTTGGTCAAAAACTGGCACTGTTTAAAAATTAGTGCCTCGTCAAGAAAAGCAACAACCATTAAAGCCAGCGTATGATCCAAAACCCACACCTGGTTTTTTGCGTCGCATAGCCGCTATTATTTACGACCTCTTTCTGTTGTGTGCGATTTTATTTGCTGCAACCGCCCTATTACTGCCCTTCAATGCAGGTGAAGCTTATACCCGCCAACAATTCTTTTATCCTCTTTATCTATTGACCATCAGTTTTATTTTTTATGGCTGGTTCTGGACGCATGGGGGACAAACGCTGGGCTTACGGGCTTGGCGAATAAAAGTATTGACGCTTGACCAACAACCTATCAGCTGGACACACGCCCTGATAAGGTTTACAACAGCAATAATATCGTGGGGTTTTTTGGGGCTAGGCTTTTTATGGATGTTATTCGATAAAAAGCAGCGCGGCTGGCACGATTATTTATCCAAGACGGCTGTGTTCTTTGACTCGTGACTCATAACAACGGCAAATTCAACGCAAATGTACTATAACTATAACTAATGGATAATCCCCATGAATTGGCTGACCAAAATTTTTTCCCAAGAAGAAAGCGCCGCACCTGCAAAAGCAAGCAGTGATTTATCGCCGACGACCACCCCAAACACCCTCTTTGCCAGTTCTGAGCCCATTACTGTCAGCACAGAAAAACAAGCGTTGGCAACCCTGAAAAAATTTGCGCCAATCAGGGATCTTGATGATGCGTCAGTCAATCAACTGGCACACTCGACGCTAACTTACGCCGCTGAATCGGTGATTTTTAGCTTGGGCCAGAAAACGCCTTCTGTTTTTTATTTGCTCAAGGGCTGTATTGAATTGCAACCGGATTGCGACAACAGCTATACCTTGTCGGATGATTCCACACTGGCCAATTTACCCTTAAATAGCGGAAAAGTTTGCGGTGCCACGGCAATCGCGAAAACAGAAGTTGTTATTGTTTCGATTGCCCGCGAACTGATCCAGTTATGGGCGGATAAAAGCCGTGAAAAAGAAGTGCAGAGCGATCTCAATAGTATCAAATTGCCTGCAGCTATTGCTGAGAGCCGTTTTTTCCTGAGCTTTTCCGAAGCCTATAAAGAAAACCGCTTGAGCCTGCCTTCTCTGCCTAATGTTGCTTTTAAACTGAAAGAAGCGATAAACAAGGATGTAGGTATTGAGGGGGCGGTTAAAATTATCCAGATTGACGCGCCTATCGTGGCCAAACTGATCCAGGTTGCCAACAGTGCGCTATATGCCCCGATATCGCCGCTGACGAACTGCCAAGATGCGGTTACCCGTTTGGGTTTGTATGCCACCCGTAACCTGGTGATGGGCATTAGCCTCAAGCAGCTGTTCAATTGTAAAGATCCCGCATTAATGAAAAAAATGCAGCAGTTATGGAAACAAAGCCTACATGTGTCGTGCTTAAGTTTCGTGCTTGCCGATGAAAGCGGGGAGGTCAAACCTGAAGATGCTTTGCTGGCCGGATTGATTTGCGATATTGGCGCGATACCCGTGCTAAATTTTGCCATGCAACACCCACAAGACTATGCCGATTTGGACGAACTGGATACTGCACTCCCTTATTTAAGTCCGGCGGCAGGTTCTTTGGTGTTGCGTACGCTAGGATTTTCTGAAGAATTGTCGAATTTGCCCAGGCAGGCGAGCGACTGGTTTTACGAAAGCGGCGGCGATCACTTGACGCTGATTGATGTCGTCATATTGGCGAAATTGCACAGCTATATCGGTACGCCTAGAGCAAAAGGCTTGCCCTACATCAATTCGATACCGGCCTATACCAAATTAAAAAACGGCAAATTAAACCCCGATTTTTCGCTGGATGTGCTGCATAAAGCCCAACAGCGAATTAATGCTGCAATGAGTATTTTTTCTTGATGACCATGAATAATCCTTTACTAACCCCTTCAAGCTTACCGCTGTTTTCCAAAATCCAACCCGAACATATAGAACCCGCCATAGACCAGTTGCTCGCCAACGCCCGGACCGTGGTCGAGCGCCAGTTACAGGCAAACACCGTATACACGTGGGACAATCTGATTGAGCCTATAGACCATGCCGAAGACCAGCTCAATAAAGCATGGTCTCCGGTCAGCCATCTGAATTCCGTTGTCAACAGCGACGCACTGAGGGAAGCTTACAATGCCTGCTTGCCGAAACTCAGTGAATACTCCACAGAAATGGGGCAAAACGAAAGGCTGTACAATGCTTACTGTATGATTGCCGCAAGCGACGCGTATACTGCACTGGATACCGCCCAGCAAAAAATTATTCAAAACGCGTTAAGGGATTTCAAATTATCGGGTATCGGGCTGGATGCCGACAAACAGCAACGTTATAAAGAAATCAGCCTGGAATTGTCCAATCTTGCCAGCAAATACGAAGAAAACCTGATGGACGCCACCAATGCCTGGAGCAAGCTCATCAGAGACGAACAGGAACTGGCAGGGCTGCCGCCTTCCGCGTTGGCGCAAGCCAAGCAAACGGCGGAACATGAAGATAAAGACGGCTGGCTGATCACGTTACAGTTCCCCTCTTATCTTGCCGTGATGACTTACGCCGATAACCGTGAACTGCGACGCGAACATTACGAGGCTTTCGCTACCCGCGCTTCAGACCAGGGACCGCATGCAGGGCGCTGGGATAATACGGCGATCATGGAAAGAACGCTGGCCTTACGCTATGAAAAAGCCCGCTTGCTGGGTTTTAATAACTACGCCGAATTGTCGCTGGCCGCCAAAATGGCAGAGCAACCGGAAGAAGTCATCGATTTCCTTGAAGACTTGGCGGATAAGTCCTGGCGGCAGGCGCGCAGAGATCTGGCAGAATTGCGCGAATTTGCAAGTAGCCATTGCGGCATTAAGGATTTGCAATCTTGGGATATGAGTTATTGCTCAGAAAAGATGCGCCAGCATTATTACCAGTTATCACAAGAAGACGTTAAAGCCTATTTTCCCATTACCCGAGTCTTGCCTGGGCTGTTTGCCGTTGTGGAGAAGTTGTACGGTTTACAGATAAGCGAACATGCGGAATTTGACACCTGGCACCCCGACGTGCGGTTTTTCCAAATCCACGACAAAACCGGCCTATTGCGAGGTCAGTTCTACATCGACCTTTACGCACGGCCTAAAAAACGCGGCGGCGCGTGGATGGATGATTGTGTAGGCCGTAGAAAAATCAAGGGCAATATCCAGATTCCTGTCGCTTATTTAACCTGCAATTTCACGCCACCGACCTCCAGGGAAGGTGGGAGTGTGGCAACTGGTCGGGAACCCGTGCCACCGACCACCCGGGAAGGTGGGAGTGCGGCAACAGGTCGGGAACCCGTGCCGTCGACCGTCAGAGATGGTGGGAGTGCGGCAACGGATCGGGAATCCATACAGCCTGTACCAGACGAACCCGCATTGCTGACACATGATGAAGTGACGACCTTGTTTCATGAATTCGGTCACGGCTTGCATCACATGCTGACCCAGGTCGATTATTTGGGCGTATCGGGCATTAACGGCGTGGAATGGGATGCGGTCGAACTGCCCAGCCAATTTATGGAGAACTGGTGTTGGGAAAAAGACGCATTGGCACTGATGTCGGGGCATTATCAAACCGGGGAGCCGTTGCCCGATGCCTTGTTTGAAAAAATGCTGGCAGCAAAAAACTTCCAGGCCGGCATGGTCATGCTCAGGCAACTGGAGTTCAGCCTGTTTGATTTCAGGATACACCTGGATTACGATCCCGCCAAGGGCGCGCGCATCTACGAGATTCTGGAGCAGGTCAGAAAACAGATAGCCGTTGTTAAGCCGCCCAAGTTCAACCGTTTTGCCCATAGCTTTTCGCATATTTTTGCCGGTGGTTATGCGGCAGGCTATTACAGCTATAAATGGGCGGAGGTGCTGTCCAGCGATGCGTTTTCGTTGTTTGAAGAAAAAGGCATCTTTGATCCTGAAACCGGGCATGCGTTTTTATCCCACATCCTGGAAAAAGGCGGTAGTAAGGATGCGATGGACTTGTTTGTCGATTTCCGCGGCCGCAAGCCGACTATTGATGCCTTGCTCAGGCACAGCGGCATTACGGCATGAAATATAGGGACTTGCGTGACTTTATCATGCAACTGGAAAAACAGGGCGAACTCAAGCGCATTACCGTGCCTGTCAACCCCTATCTGGAAATGACCGAAATTTGCGACCGTGTGTTAAAACAACGCGGCCCTGCACTGCTGTTTGAATACCCTACAGGCTCAAACATTCCGGTACTCGCCAATTTATTCGGCACGCCGCGCCGCGTCGCGATGGGCATGGGTGCAGAATCGGTCACGGAATTGCGTGGCATCGGCGAGTTACTGGCCTATTTGAAAGAACCGGAGCCACCCAAAGGCATGAAAGATGCTTTTGAAAAATGGCCAGTATTCAAGCAAGTGTTGAACATGGCGCCTAAAATGGTCAAATCGCCGCCTTGCCAGGAGCTGGTGCGGCAAGGTGATGAGATCGATTTAAGCGATTATCCGGTGCAGACCTGCTGGCCCGATGATGCCGGGCCGTTAATTACGTGGCCTTTAGTCATTACCCGTGGGCCGAATAAAGAGCGGCAAAACTTAGGTATTTACCGCCAGCAAGTTATAGGAAAAAACAAGGTCATTATGCGCTGGCTGGCACATCGCGGCGGCGCGCTGGATTTTAAAGAATGGCAACTAGCGCATCCCGGCCAACCTTTCCCGGTAGCCGTGGCGTTGGGCGCTGATCCGGCCACGATACTTGCCGCCGTCACGCCCGTGCCCGACAGCCTGTCAGAATATGCTTTTGCCGGCCTGCTACGCGGCAGTAAAACCGAATTGGCCCAATGCCTGAGCAACGACTTGCACGTCCCCGCCAGTGCCGAAATTGTTTTCGAAGGCTTTATTTATCCGGGTGAAACCGCTCCGGAAGGGCCGTTTGGTGACCACACGGGGTATTATAATGAAGTCGATGAATTCCCCGTTTTTACGATAGAACGCATCACCCAGCGGCAAGCGCCCATTTATCACAGCACATTTACCGGTAGGCCGCCGGATGAACCCGCCATTCTGGGTGTGGCCCTGAATGAAGTGTTCGTTCCCATTCTGCAAAAACAATTTCCTGAAATCATTGATTTTTATCTGCCGCCCGAAGGCTGTTCCTACCGCATGGCGGTCATCAGCATGAAAAAACAGTATGCCGGGCACGCCAAACGCGTGATGCTGGGTACGTGGTCGTATTTACGGCAGTTCATGTATACCAAATTCGTCATCGTTGTTGACGATGATGTCGATGTCCGCAACTGGGAAGATGTCATCTGGGCCATTACCACTCGCATGGATCCGGCCAGGGATTTAACGCTGCTGGAAAATACGCCGATTGATTACCTGGACTTTGCATCACCGGTGTCAGGCTTAGGCTCAAAAGTAGGCTTTGATGCGACTAATAAATGGCCGGGCGAAACCAACCGGGAATGGGGCAGACCGATAGTGATGTCCAAGGCAGTCATTGCAAAAGTTGATGAACTGTGGGATAGCTTGTTTTAAACCTGTGCAGGGCTTAGCGCCTGTTCGCTTAGTGCATCAATCCACACCCAAAAATCTTGCAGTGCCATGAAAAGATTCTTCCTACTGATGTTATCGCTTTGGAAACAGCAATTAAAACTCTATTTATTTGCGGCGATGATCGGCGCCAGCATAGGCGTTTTTATACTTGCGCCCAGCTATAGCTTTATTTACTCGCAGGAAAACAATAACAACAAATTATCCTCGATTGAGTATGTCGTCAGGCAATTGACATCTGTAGTAAACGGCAACGTTGCAGAAGACGAACTGCTGTTATTTTATGCCGAAATCGGTGCCATGCTGGGCTTGTTGACAGTGGGCCTTTACGGTTTTTTGTATAAGCGCTTATCACGCATAGAACAATTAAAATTCGAGTTGCAAAAAGATATTCCGTCCATCATTTCCCAGGGCGAAGGCCCGTTCTTAGAATTCAAGTCATCGTTCCGTTGGGATCTTGAGCAGTCGCGCATTAACCGTACGCTGGAAGGCGTGGTTTTAAAAACGCTGGCCGGTTTTTTAAACAGCCGTCACGGCGGCACATTGCTGATCGGCGTTGCTGATGATGGCGAGGTGGTCGGTTTGGAAAAAGACTATCAATCGTTTAAAAAGCAAAATCAGGACGGTTTTGAACAAGCCATTATGACGGCTATTTCGGCTAATCTGGGCGCGGATTTGTGCAGTGCTGTCCATGTGTTGTTCCATGTTGTCGAAGGCAAGGATATTTGCCGCCTGATAGTGACACCCGCCCTACGCCCGG
The DNA here is from genome assembly GCA_030653435.1 of Methylovulum sp. Classification (GTDB taxonomy): domain Bacteria; phylum Pseudomonadota; class Gammaproteobacteria; order Methylococcales; family Methylomonadaceae; genus Methylovulum. Next base: position 154,385 of record JAURZI010000035.1, on the reverse strand, counting down.
TATTTTTGACCCAGGGTAACACACCGAAACTATTTGTCAGGACTGGCGGGGCAACACGTGACTTAAACGTACAGGAAGCACTGGAGTTTGCCCAAGTGCGATGGAAAAGGGAAAAATAAGGGGATCGACAAACACAAAATTGCCGTTTTCAAACTAACGTTATGCAACCGTACATAGCGGCCATTCGTTTTTTAAAAAAATCCTGCCCATCTGGCACGGGAATAACACGCCCCCCCACTTCCATGTACCGCGCATGCTGAACATTATCTGGATTTGCTTTTTCTTCACCGCTTTTGCGATAGCGCTGTTTAAACTGGTGTTTCTGGGCGACCAACAGGTGTTTGCCGACCTGATGGCAGCCCTGTTCAGCCTGTCGAAATCAGCATTTGAAATTTCACTGGGCTTAACCGGCGTGCTATCGTTATGGTTGGGCATTATGCGTATCGGCGAAAAAAGCGGCTTTATCCTGTTATTGACAAAAGGCCTGACGCCGTTATTCAGCCGTTTAATGCCGGACGTACCGAAAGACCATCCGGCCCTGGGCGCTATCGTCATGAATATTGCCGCCAATGCCTTGGGATTGGATAATGCCGCTACGCCTCTGGGCATTAAAGCGATGAAGGAATTGCAGTCCCTGAACACTACCCCCGAAGTCGCCAGTAACGCGCAAATCCTGTTCCTGGTGATTAACACCTCCAGCGTGACGCTGTTTCCGGTCACAATTTTGACTTATCGCGCCCAATTGGGCGCCGCCAACCCCTCAGATGTCTTTATCCCGATATTGATCGCCACTTATATGTCGACGCTGGCAGGTTTGCTAGCGGTTGCCGCGATGCAAAAAATAAATCTGCTGGACAAGACCGTGCTCACTTATCTGGGTGGCTTTACGCTGGCTATCGGTAGCTTGCTGGGTTATTTTGCCGGCCTGCCGCAACAACAAATGCTTGAGCAATCGGCAGCACTGAGCAACCTGATGCTGTTTTCGTTGGTCATCACATTTATTGGCGGCGCGGTTTACAAAGGCATCAATGCTTACGATGCGTTTATCGAGGGTGCCAAGGAAGGCTTTCACACCGCCATCAGCATCTTCCCGTATTTGATTGCGATGCTGGTCGCGATTGGCGTATTCAGGGCCAGCGGTGCGCTGGATTTAATCGCCGGCCTCATGCGTGACCTAGTGCATTGGTTTGCATGGGATGACCGCTTTGTCGACGGCCTGCCGACCGCGTTGATTAAACCGTTCAGCGGCAGCGGCGCCAGGGCGATGATGATCGATACGATGAAAACCCACGGTGCCGACTCTTTTGCGGGTCGGCTGAGTTGCATCATCCAAGGCAGCACCGAAACCACCTTTTATGTGCTCGCCATTTACTTTGGCTCAGTCGGCATCAAACGTATCCGCCATGCCGCAGGCTGTGGGATAATAGCGGATTTTGCCGGCGTTGTTGCCAGCGTATTGATTACCTATTGGTTCTTTGGATAAATGAAAGCCCACCTCAAAACACTTCACCGCAGTCTATTTGACGGCGTATTGATTGCCGACAGGTGCTTGAAGAAATGAAAGTTCACCTTAAAACACTGGGCTGCCGCTTAAATGAAGCGGAACTGGAAACCTGGGCGCAGGCTTTCCAAAAATCCGGGCATCAGGTCACACGGCATGCTGAAGACGCGCATATCGTGGTCATCAATTCGTGTGCAGTCACACAGGATGCGGCGCGAAAATCACGCCATCTGATCCGCCGCATCCACCGCGACAACCCACAAGCCAAACTGGTCGTCAGCGGTTGTTACGCCACGCTGAATGAAGACGAAGCCGCATCTTTGCTGGGCGTTGATCTGGTTGTCAGCAACCGGGACAAAAACCAGCTGGTAGAAAAAACCTTGGCCGGGCTCGATATGGCTGCCATGCCGACCATGTCCACCGAACCCGGCGAAACTTCGCTATTCACACGCGGCAGGCAACGCGCATTTGTTAAGGTGCAGGATGGCTGCCGTTATCGCTGCACATTTTGCATTGTCACCGTCGCACGCGGCGAGGAAAATAGCAGGCCCGTAGCCGACGTTATTGATGAAATCAACGCACTGCATCAACAAGGCATTAATGAAGTGATCCTGACCGGCGTACATTTAGGCGGTTACGGTAGCGATTTGGGCAATAATCTGGCCGAGTTGGTGCAGACTATACTCGACCAGACCGATATACCACGCCTGAGATTAGGCTCACTCGAACCCTGGGAGTTTTCCGACGCTTTTTTCACGTTGTTTGAAAATACGCGCCTGATGCCGCATTTGCACCTGCCCTTACAAAGCGGCTCCGATGCGGTGTTGCGGCGCATGGCAAGACGCTGCAAGACCGAAGAATTCGCCGCAATTGTCCAGCGCGTGCGGTCACATAACCCGCACTTTAATATCACGACCGACATTATCGTCGGCTTTCCCGGCGAGACTGAGCAGGAATGGCAGGACAGCTATCAGTTCATCAAAGACATCGGTTTTGGGCATATCCATATTTTCACATATTCCCAGCGCGAAGGCACCAAAGCCGCGAGCCTACCCCACCAGCTAAATAATGAGCTCAAGAAACAGCGCAGCCGACAACTGCATGGGTTAGCTGAAGATATGAAACAGCAGTTCTATCGCGCCAATTTGGGCTATACGTTCCCCGTGCTGTGGGAAGCTTACACCGAACCGTATGGCGAACAGAAGCTGGCATTCGGCTATACGCCTAATTATTTGCGCGTCGCCTGCGTGATCGGTGCCAATGCCTCGCTGGAAAACCAAACCAGCCATGCACGATTAACAACGCTACGCGAAAACTGTATTTTGTCGGAATTAATACCATAAAGACTTAGTGTCTGCGATGCGTACCTAACTTGACGCCGTCCAGCCCGCCTTAATGTTGCATAAGCTACATTTTTTCGCACATTTAAATTCAGACCATGTAAAATTGCTCGATTGTTTAATTACTGTTTAAATCATTCCGGGATATTTAACGTGTTTAGAGGAACAACCATACTTTCCGTGCGCCGAGGCGACAAAGTGGTCATAGGCGGTGACGGTCAAGTCACGCTGGGTAATACCGTCATGAAAGGTAATGCCCGAAAAGTGCGCCGTTTATACCATGATAAGGTCATCGCCGGGTTTGCCGGGGCCACCGCCGACGCGTTCACATTGTTTGAACATTTCGAAGGCAAGCTGGAAAAGCATCGCGGCAATCTGACCCGCGCCGCCGTAGAAATGGCCAAGGATTGGCGCACAGACCGAGCCTTACGCAAACTGGAGGCCTTGCTGGTGATAGCCGATGCCAAAACCTCGCTAATACTTTCCGGAACCGGTGATGTCATTGAACCGGAATATGATTTGATGGCGATAGGTTCAGGTGGCGCTTTCGCTCAGGCCGCCGCACGTGCATTACTGGAAAATACCACGCTCAGCGCCCGTGAAATAGTGGAAAGGTCTTTAAATATTGCCGCCGACATTTGCATCTACACCAACCACAATTTACGCATAGAAGAGTTGGACACAGAACCGAGCGAGTGACCGGATAAACTTAAGAAACCATGACTTTTGTCGTCGGAATTGATAACAACCATACCGGCGCACAGCAGAATTAGACGCAGAACCCAACGAATAACGAGTCAACGCATGTCACAAATGACCCCCAAAGAAATTGTAAGCGAGCTGGATAAGCATATTATCGGCCAAGCCAGCGCCAAGCGCTCAGTCGCTATAGCACTCAGGAACCGCTGGCGGCGGCAACAGGTTGACGCCACGATGCGTGAAGAAATCACACCGAAAAACATCCTGATGATAGGGCCTACCGGCGTTGGTAAAACTGAAATAGCCCGCCGTTTGGCGCGTCTCGCCAATGCGCCCTTTATCAAGATAGAAGCCACCAAATTTACTGAAGTGGGCTATGTCGGCCGGGATGTCGAATCCATCATCCGCGATCTGGTTGACACCGCGATCAAAATGACACGCACAGCGGAAATGGACAAAGTGCAAAACCGCGCGTTCGACGCCGCCGAAGACCGAATCCTCGACATCTTGTTGCCGCTACCTTTGTCCGGCAGCGGAACACTGTCCACATCCGAAGAAGCGACACGCCAGAAAATGCGTAAAAAACTGCGTGAAGGTGATCTGGATGACAAGGAAATAGAAATTGACGTCCATGTTGCGCCGGTCGGTGTTGAAATCATGGCGCCACCTGGCATGGAAGAGATGACCAGCCAGTTACAGGGCATGTTTCAAAACATGGGTTCGGAACGGACCAAGTCGCGCAAAATGAAAATTAACAAGGCATTAAAAGTCTTGCAGGAAGAAGAAGCCGCCAAACTGGTCAATGACGACGACATTAAATTACGCGCAGTGGAGGCGGTCGAACAAAACGGCATCGTGTTTCTCGACGAAATCGACAAAATCTGCAAACGTTCCGAACTTGGCGGTGGCGGCGGTGAAGTTTCGCGCGAAGGCGTGCAACGCGACCTGTTGCCCTTGGTGGAAGGCAGTACGGTCAGCACCAAATACGGCATGATTAAGACCGACCATATCCTGTTCATTGCGTCCGGCGCCTTCCATGTCGCCAAACCCTCGGATCTGATCCCCGAACTGCAAGGCCGATTCCCGATACGTGTGGAATTGAGCGCCTTGTCAGCCGACGATTTTGTGCGTATTTTAACGGAACCCAATGCTTCGTTGACTGAGCAATACACCGCCTTGATGGCCACTGAAGGCGTTGCCTTAAGCTTTGCCGCCGAGGGGATCCAACGCATTGCCGAACTGGGCTGGCAAGTTAACGAAAACACCGAGAACATCGGTGCCCGAAGGCTGCACACCATCCTGGAACGCTTGCTCGAAGACATTTCCTACAACGCTCCGGATCTGGCCGATAAAACCTTTGTCATTGATGCGGCTTACGTTGACCAGCATTTGGCAGAATTTGTTGAAAACGAAGATTTAAGCCGATATATCCTCTAAATCCTATGCGTCTTATAGTAAAACCCTGCAATAGCCAACCGACGGCAATCACGCTGCATCAGCTTTCGAATATTTTAGAAATCAGCTTTGATGACGGCAGCGTGTTTAAATTACCCGCTGAATACCTCCGCGTTTATACCCAATCGGCTGAAGCGGTCGGTCACGGACCGGGACAGGAAGTCCTGCAAACCGGTAAAGAAAATGTCACCTTCAAAGAGATCAAGCCGATAGGCCAATACGCCATCTGCCCCGTTTTTAGCGACGGCCATAATACCGGCATTTACACTTGGGATTTTTTATATAAACTGGGGGCGGAATACAGCGTTTTATGGGCTGATTATCTGGAAAAACTGGCCGCCGCAGGTTATCAACGCAAGCCGCCGACAGCATAAAACCTCACCCGGAGCATGCCCTGCAAACCACATACGGTAAGATTATGACAGACACAAACACTACCCATTTCGGCTTTAAACAAGTGGCCGTCGAAGACAAGGTCAAGCTGGTGCGCGGCGTCTTTGACTCGGTGGCCGGACAATACGACATCATGAATGATTTGATGTCGCTAGGCATACATCGGATCTGGAAGCGCATCGCCGTGCAATTGGGCAATGTCCGCAAAGGCGAACGGGTACTGGATCTGGCGGGCGGCACCGGCGATTTGACCTGTTTGTTCGAACAGCGCGTAGGCCCGGACGGTCAAGTGGTATTGGCGGATATTAACTCCGAAATGTTGCGTACCGGACGCAACCGCCTGATCGATAAAGGTCTGACCGGCAATATACGCTACGCGCAAGTCAATGCCGAATGCCTGCCGTTTGCCGACAACACCTTCGACTGCGTCTGCATAGCCTTTGGTTTGCGTAACGTCACCGATAAGAATGCCGCGTTGCGCTCCATGCACCGGGTGCTGAAACCCGGCGGGCGCGTAATCATACTTGAGTTTTCCCACCCTATCGACAAAGTCACCGAAACAGTCTATGACTTTTACTCGTTCAACATCTTGCCAAAAATCGGCCGGTTCGTCGCCAAAGACGAAGACAGCTACCGCTATCTCGCCGAATCCATACGTATGCACCCTAAACAGGACGAGCTAAAAAAAATGATGGAACAGGCAGGGCTGGAACGTTGCGAATACTTCAATATGACGCAAGGTATTGTTGCCGTCCATAGAGGCTATAAAATATAGCATGATAATCAAACCGTTACTGATTGGCGCACTGGAAACTGCAATCAATCACTATCTTGCGCTGGATCCGCAACGCGGTATTTTTCTGGCACCTCTCAGCGGAAAAATCATTGCTGTCACAGTGCAGCCGTTTAATGAAACCCTTTATCTCTGCCCTGGCGCCGACTCCATTCAACTGCTGAATGACTGCCCTGGACAAGCTGACACCCATCTGACGGGGTCACTGTTTGCCCTAGGCTTAATGGGCCTTAACGGCAATCCCATGCGCTCCATTTTCTCCGGCGCGGTAAGCATCGAAGGCGATATGCGTACCGGCCGAAAATTCCAAGAACTGTTCGCCAAACTCGATATTAACTTGGAAGCTAAACTGGCCAGTTTTACCGGCGAGAAATACGCGCATCGTATCAGCCGGCTTTTCCGCACAGGACAAAACTGGAGCAAGGAAACGCTCGAAACCTTCCGGCTCAATCTGTCTGAATATTTACAGGAAGAAACCCGCGACTTGCCAGCCGCGCCGGAAATGGATATTTTTTATCGCCGGATTGACGGGCTACGCACCGACTTTGATCGCCTGCAAAGCAGAATTGAACGCCTTGAAAATATCCTGGGCGCAAATGAGAAATGATTTTTTAAGCCCCAGCCCTCCTTCCTTACCCAATAGCCAACGTGATCCGTCCTAAATTATTATTACGCCTTATCCATATCAACTGGATTTTGGTCATACACGGTCTCGATGAAATCGTCTTAAACACGCATTTATTCCGTCCGATCCGTTTTTTAGCGATCTTTTCGCCTTACTACTGGCTAAGCCGCAAAACGGATTCCCGTGGAGTCAGAATTCGGCAGGCATTGGAGGACTTGGGGCCGATTTACGTAAAATTTGGCCAGGCTTTATCCACGCGTAAAGACATTTTGCCAGAGGACATTGCCGATGAATTGGTCAAGTTACAAGACCGGGTTCCGCCTTTCAGCAATGACGTTGCCAGATGCATTATTGAAAAAGAACTCGGCATGTCGATTAACGAGGCTTTCGCCGAATTTGACCCGCACCCGCTAGCCTCGGCTTCAGTGGCACAGGTACATGCCGCCGTGCTGCATAACGGCGAACATGTTGTTGTCAAAGTCTTGCGCCCGGATATTGAGGAACGCATCCATTCGGATTTGGGGCTGATTTATGAACTGGCGCGGTTTGCCGAAAAATTCTGGGCGGATGCCAGACGCATGCACCCTATGGAAGTCGTTGCCGAATTTGAAAAAACCACGCTGGATGAACTGGATTTAGTCAGGGAAGCCGCGAATGCCGCTAAAATACGCCGCAATTTTGAGCATTCCAGCATCATTTACATACCGGAAATTCATTGGCCGTTAACCCGTCAAAAAGTGCTGGTCATGGAACGGATACATGGTATACCCGTCGGCGACATCGACACGCTGAAAAAAGAGGGGGCCGATTTTAAGTTATTGGCAGAGCGCGGCGTAGAAATCTTTTTCACCCAAGTCTTCCGGGACAATTTTTTCCATGCCGACATGCACCCCGGTAATATTTTTGTCGAGCTTCCGGCAAAATATATCGCCATCGATTTCGGCATCGTCGGCACCTTATCGTTATCAGACCAGCATTATCTCGCCGAGAATTTTCTGGCGTTTTTTAACCGCGACTACCGCAAAGTGGCGCAAATGCACGTTGAATCCGGCTGGGTGTCAAGCTCGACACGGATAGAAGAATTTGAATCGGCGATACGTAGCGTCTGTGAACCGATATTTGAAAAACCGCTGAAAGACATTTCTTTTGGGCAATTGTTATTGCGCTTATTCCAGACGGCACGACGTTTTGACATGCATGTCCAGCCGCAATTGGTGTTACTACAAAAAACCTTACTGAATATTGAAGGTTTGGGGAGGCAACTTTATCCCGAATTGGACTTATGGCAAACCGCCAAGCCTTTTCTTGAGCAGTGGTTTCATGAGCGTATGGGGCCTAAAGCGAAAATCAACAAACTACTTAAACAGTTCCCTGAATTTGCCGAGCATTTTCCTGAGATCCCGTCCTTGCTTTATAAGGCATTGGACAATGCCGCGCATGCACGGCAACACACCAAAACTAACAACCACGAACTGGCCCTATTGCGCGAACAACTACAAAGCAACCAGCGTACAACCGTATGGGCCATACTGATTAGCTCACTATTAATTAGCGCGGCGATTTTACTGCAATAAGCCTTTTAAACCCAAGCTTGGCATTAACCGCCACTTTCATCATCACTAGCGTTTAAGATTTTCCAAAATTGCCAACGTAGGCGCAGCTTGGTTCATCGTATAAAAATGCAAACCCGGCGCACCGTTATCCAGCAGGCGCTGACAAAGGTCGCTCACCACATCCAGTCCGAACGCCTGTATTGCCGCACGGTCGTCACCATAGCTTTCTAAACGTTTCCTTAACCAACGCGGAATATCCGCGCCGCACATTTCTGAAAAGCGGAATAATTGCGTATATTGGATAATAGGCATAATGCCCGGAACAACAGGGATATCGATACCGTTTTTTTCACAGTTATCGACAAAATAAAAATACGCTTCAGCATTAAAAAAATACTGCGTGATAGCCGCATTGGCACCCGCATCAACTTTACGCTTGAAATTTTTAAAATCGTCATTGCCGTTGGCGGCTTGGGGATGTACTTCAGGATAAGCGGCAACATGAATTTGGAAATGGTCGCCGGTTTCCTGGCGGATAAATTCGACCAGCTCGTTGGCATAACGGAATTCACCTGCCGACATCATTCCGGAAGGCAGGTCGCCTCTTAAGGCTACGATTTTGCCGATCCCGTTATCCCGATAATCGTTAAGTATGGCGCGGATATTGGCTTTAGTCGATGCGACGCAGGATAAATGCGGTGCGGCAGCTATGCCTTTGGATTGAATATCCACAACGGTGTCAAAAGTTTTATCGCGTGTGGAGCCGCCCGCACCAAAGGTCACAGAAAAAAAATCCGGCTTTAGTTTTGCCAGCTGTCCACGCACTGTTTGCAAACTTAGCACGCCCTCTTCTGTCTTGGGCGGATAAAATTCAAAGCTAAACAATTGCGGGTATTTGTTTTGTGATTGCATGGGATAAATATAGGCTGGATAGCGTAGCGTAACCCGACAATTGTAGCCGAGGGCGGGTTACGCTACGCTAACCCACCCTTACCAGGAAGCGCTGATTAATAGCGGTAATGATCCGCTTTATAAGGCCCTTCGACCGGAACATTAATGTATTTAGCTTGTGCATCCGTTAACACTGTCAAATTCACACCCAATTGTGCAAGGTGTGCTCTGGCGACTTTCTCATCCAGCTTTTTCGGCAAGATATAGACTTTATTTTCGTAACTCGCTGAATTTTTCCATAATTCGATTTGCGCCAACACTTGATTGCAAAATGAATTGGACATGACAAAACTAGGGTGTCCTGTCGCACAGCCCAGATTGACCAATCGGCCTTCCGCCAAAATTATTAAACGTTTGCCGTCCGGGAAGATCACATGGTCGACTTGCGGCTTGATATTTTCCCATTCATATTGGCGTAATGAGGCAATATCGATTTCAGCATCAAAATGACCGATATTGCAGACTATCGCCTGATCCCTCATCGCCTGCATGTGCTCATGAGTAATGATACTGAAGTTGCCGGTTGCCGTCACAAAGATATTGGCGAGTGGTGCGGCTTGCTCCATGGTTACTACACGATAGCCTTCCATTGCCGCTTGTAGCGCACAAATCGGATCTATTTCGGTAATCCAGACAGTGGCGCCTAGACCGCGCAAAGATTGGGCGCAACCTTTGCCAACGTCACCGTAACCGCAAACTACGGCTATTTTTCCGGCAATCATGACATCGGTCGCACGCTTGATGCCGTCTACCAGAGATTCGCGGCAACCATACAGGTTATCGAATTTTGATTTAGTGACCGAATCGTTAACGTTAAACGCGGGCACTTTCAACGTGCCTGCGGCTACCCGTTCATAGAGACGCAACACGCCTGTCGTGGTTTCTTCTGACAGTCCCTTAATTTCTGGCATTAACTCAGGGTATTTGTCGTGCATGATATTCGTCAAGTCACCGCCGTCATCCAAAATCATATTGGGGCGCCAGCCATCAAGACCGTCTATGGTCTGTTCAATACACCATTCCGCTTCGTCTTCAGTTTCGCCTTTCCATGCAAATACCGGAATACCGACGGCGGCGATGGCTGCGGCGGCATGGTCTTGGGTAGAGAAGATATTGCAAGATGACCAGCGCACTTCTGCACCTAAGGCCGTCAAGGTTTCAATTAATACTGCCGTCTGTATGGTCATGTGCAGACAACCCGCGATACGGGCGCCTTTAAGGGGCTGCTCCGCACCGTATTCCTTACGTAGCGCCATCAAACCCGGCATTTCCGTCTCAGCAATATTGATTTCTTTACGCCCCCATTCGGCTAAGGCGATATCGGCTATTTTGTAATCTGTTTGGCTGTAATCTGTTTGGCTATGATCTTGTTGGCTCATTGTTTGTCCTGTTTTATGACGGTCGGTTATCAAAGGCCTGCGGCATCTTTCAATGCGTCCGCTTTGTCGGTTTTTTCCCAGCTAAAAGTATCTTCGGTGCGCCCGAAATGACCGTAAGCAGCTGTTGCTTGGTAAATAGGCCTTAACAAATCCAGTTGGGCAATCAGGCCTTTGGGCCTGAGATCAAAATGATCCCTAATAATCTGCACTAGGCGGTCTTCGCTGAGCTTGCTAGTACCAAAAGTCTCGACACTGATTGAAGTCGGCTCGGCAACGCCGATAGCGTAAGACACCTGAATTTCACAACGGTCCGCCAAACCGGCGGCAACAATATTTTTCGCTACGTAACGCGCCATATAGGCAGCCGAGCGGTCTACTTTTGATGGGTCTTTGCCGGAAAATGCGCCGCCACCGTGTCTCGCCATGCCGCCGTAGGTATCAACGATAATTTTACGCCCCGTCAAACCGCAATCACCCACAGGGCCGCCGATAATGAATTGTCCGGTTGGATTAATAAAGTATTTCGTGTCTTTATGCAACCACTCCTTAGGCAACACATGCAGGATAATTTCATCCATCACCGCTTCGTGCAGGGCTTTGGTGCTGATTTCGGGAGAATGCTGGGTAGACAACACAACCGCATCAATCGCTACCGGCTTGCTGTTTTCGTAGCGGAAGGTAATCTGACTTTTGGCATCAGGGCGCAGCCAAGGCAATGTTTTGCTCTTACGCACTTCGGCTTGGCGTTTGACCAACAAATGCGAATAAGTTATTGGTGCAGGCATAAATACATCGGTTTCATTAGTGGCATAACCAAACATTAAGCCTTGGTCGCCCGCACCTTGTTCATGATTGTCACCTTCATCAACTCCCATGGCGATATCCGCCGATTGTTTACCGATAGCATTCAATACGGCGCAACTCTTACCATCAAAGCCTATGTCGCCATGGTCATAACCGATATCACAAACCACTTTCCTGACTAAGGCCTCGGTGTCAACCCAAGCATCGGTAGTAATTTCACCAGCCAGGACGACCATGCCGGTTTTTACCAGTGTTTCACAAGCGACCCGTGATCTTGGATCTTGTGCCAATAAAGCATCCAGCACGGCATCAGAAATTTGATCCGCCACTTTATCCGGATGCCCTTCTGAAACTGATTCTGAGGTAAAAATGAAATTGTTGCTCATGCCACCACCTTCTTAAAATAAAAAATCCGGATAATCAAAAGGCTGCATAAGCAGCCTTGTTGTTGTTATGGTGGGCCCTGTAGGACTTGAACCTACGACCTGCCGATTATGAGTCGGACGCTCTAACCAACTGAGCTAAGGGCCCTCTATTCGTTATCTATTCACCATCCAAGAAACATCTCAGTTGCTCCGATCTTGATGGATGCCTTAGTTTTCTTAATGCTTTTGCTTCAATCTGACGGATGCGTTCACGCGTCACATCAAACTGTTTGCCAACTTCTTCCAAAGTATGGTCGGTATTCATGTTGATTCCAAAACGCATGCGTAAAACTTTTGCCTCCCGTGCAGTCAACCCCGCCAACACATTTTGCGTGGATTCACGCAAACCGGCAATCGTAGCCGCTTCCACTGGGGACAATACTTTACCATCCTCTATGAAATCCCCCAAGTGAGAATCTTCATCATCGCCAATCGGTGTTTCCATGGAAATAGGTTCTTTAGCAATTTTCAATACCTTACGCACTTTATCTTCAGGCATTTCCATACGTTCCGCCAACTCTTCAGGCGTCGCCTCACGCCCCATTTCCTGCAAAATCTGCCGCGATATACGGTTCAATTTATTGATCGTTTCGATCATGTGTACCGGAATACGGATGGTTCTGGCTTGGTCAGCTATAGATCGGGTAATTGCTTGCCTGATCCACCATGTGGCATAGGTAGAAAACTTATAACCGCGACGGTATTCAAATTTATCAACCGCCTTCATTAGCCCGATGTTACCTTCTTGAATAAGATCCAAAAATTGCAAGCCACGGTTAGTGTATTTTTTTGCAATGGAAATGACTAACCTCAAATTAGCTTCAATCATCTCTTTTTTAGCGCGCCTAGCTTTGGCTTCGCCAATAGACATGCGTCGATTAATATCTTTTAAGCCATTAATCGTCAATCCATATTCTGACTCGATTTCAGCTAATATTTTTTGGGCTTTCCTTAGCTCTTTCTCGTGCGGCTTTAGATCTTCGGAATAGTCATGCCCAGTATCTAAAAACTGATCCAGCCATGCCGAATCAGACTCATGATCGGTAAATGACACAATAAAATCTTTACGCGGCATTTTTGCATATTTAACAAAAACATCCAGAATCTGTTTTTCCTGCTCACGAACCGTGGCAACACCGTTTGGAATAATAGCCGTTAACTTTTTTAAATATTGCGGCGTCCATTTAAATTCCATGAACAAATCAGCCAACGCTTCAAACGCATTCTCTGTTTTTTCGCTGGTATAGCCATGCTTTTTTATAGCCGTTGAAGCAACCGACAACTGCTTTCTTAGCACTTCAACCTTATCTTGAACTTCTTCGTAATTAAGCCCTTTTAGCTCATCCTCAGGCGTAGCCTCGACAACAACATCGCTAACTGGTTGTGCGCTGACCAGATCTTCCGGCTCGCTTAAATCGACAAAGCCAGAAATCAAATCCGTCAGCCTAACTCCACCCTCTTCACCGGAAATTGAATCGAACGATTGTAAAAAATCTTCAACCACAATACAAGATCGGGATATCGCTTTAACGAGTTGCTGCTGACCTTCTTCGATGCGCTTGGCGATTTTTAACTCATCGGCTCGAGTCAACAATTCCACAGAACCCATTTCCCGCATATACATGCGTACTGGATCAGTCGTCCTGCCAAACTCGCTGTCTACAGAAGCTAGGGCAGCAACCTCTTCGGCATCCTCATCATCGGTGGTGACTGTTGCGGAATCCGTGATAAGGGAATCTTCATCAGGAGCAACTTCATAAACCTGAATTCCCATATCATTGATCATGCCAATAATATCTTCAATTTGTTCAGGATCAACTATATCACTGGGCAGATGGTCATTCACCTCGGCATAAGTCAGGTATCCCTGCACCTTGCCTTTGGCTATCAATTGTTTAAGCTGGGATTGCTGTTGTTCTTGATTCATCATTTTCTCACCGAATACCCTGCCCAGCATCAGTTTGCTGAACCGGAAATTTTACTACAAATTTTATATTATATCAATTCTTTTACTTCATCCTCAACAAGCGCTTCAGCTCCTCCTTTTCTTGCGGAACCAAGCCCACTGACTTCTCTTTAGCTAACAACCGATCAAAACGAGCCCCTCTTCCCTGCGCGACCAATTTATCCAGCGCACCACTAAATTCCGCTTCCAAGCCGTCTTCTGGGGTTAATAAATCCAAGGCAGCCAGCTTTTTAACAACGCTCTCATCCTCATGCCCCCGATAAGCTTCTAATAAAACACCATAGTTTGTCGGCTTTTTATCAGCGATCACTTGCAGGATATTTCTAAACCTTTCGATACCATCAAACTCCAAAAGATTCCAGTCAATCTCTTTTTGCTCGACAACCTCAATAAGCCTAGGATTCTGAAGCAGCAAAGCGATAACAAAACTTGGCACCGATGGTCGGCCCGTTTTTATCCTATGTTTTTTTTCCTGTCTTTTATAAGCGAGTATAGCTTCATTATCTAAAATATTCAGTTTAGCCAAATTTGATAACTCGCCAACCATCATAGCCCGATATGCACCAATAGGTAACTGCGTCAAATATGATTCAGCCTCAGTTATCAATCCGTGGCGACCTTCCATTTCTGACAACCTCAAGTCTTTAGAAAAATTTTCAAAAAAATAATCTGACAAGACCTGAGCCTCCTGTACGCGACTCGTGAACTTTTCCAGCCCCTCTTGACGAACTAGCGAATCAGGATCATGATTTTGCGGCAACAACATGATACGAATCTTCCGCGCACCTTTTAAGGCCGGAAAAACAGATGCTATCGCTCGCCATGCCGCATCTTTACCTGCCTTATCACCATCAAAGCAAAAAACCAACTCCGATGAAAATCGGAACAGCAAATCAAGGTGCGCTTGCGATGTAGCTGTCCCTAGTGCTGCGACGGCATAATCAATGCCAAACTGCGCCAACGCAATAACATCCATATAGCCCTCAACCATCAGAATTCTCTGCGGCTTAGGATTTTTTTTAAGCAATTCATATAAGCCATATACTTCGCGGCTTTTATGAAATAAGGGCGTTTCTGGAGAATTCAAGTACTTAGGTAATGTATCATCCAGCACCCTTCCGCCAAAACCTATAATCCTGGCCCGCTTATCCCTGATAGGAAACATGATCCTGTCGCGAAACCGAGCATAAATGCTGCCACCATCACTAAGCCCTAGCAGCCCCGCATCTATTAATAACTGCTGATTAAATTTTGCGGCTAAAGCTCGCCATTCACGTGGCGCATAACCCAACATGAAATCACTGGCTATTTCACTTTTTACGCCCCTGCTTTTTAAATACGCAACTGCTTTTTTGCCGCCGTCATCCGCCCGCAACTGCTCCACATAAAAAGTCGCAACCTGCTCCATGAGAAGATAAAGATCGCTTAAATCAGTTTTAGCCGACCCAACCTTACCAATACTTGACTCCCTAGGCACATCAAGACCGGCAAAAGCAGCCAAATCCTCAACAGCCTCGACAAAATCAAGATGGCTATAATCCATTAAAAAACTAATGGCATTACCGCTGACACCACAGCCAAAACAATGAAAAAACTGCTTTGGCCGACTTACAGAAAAACTGGGGGTTTTTTCGACATGAAATGGACAACGGGCGACATAATTTGTACCCGTTTTTTTTAGCGGAACGTGCGAATCGATTAAATCGACGATATCAACCCGCATTAAGAGCTCATCAATAAACCCTCGAGGAATTCTACCCCCGGACATACCCTACCCGGACAATAAAAAATTATTCAGCCAGCGCCGCCTTGATTTTCGCACTAACAATAGACATATCAGCCCGGCCTTGCATTTTTGCTTTCAACAAGCCCATAACTTTGCCCATATCCTTAATATACACAGCACCCGATTCCTTGACCGCTGCATCTACCATGGCATCAATTTCAACACCATTAAGCGGTTGGGGAAGAAAGTCCTGAATAACCAAAACTTCAGCCTCTTCTATAGCAACCAAGTCATCCCGACCTGCATCGGCAAATTGCTTAATAGACTCACGACGCTGTTTAAGCATCTTATCAAGCACAAGAATGACGCGCCCATTATCCAATACGATGCGCTCATCAACCTCTACTTGCTTAATAGCGGACAAAATCAAACGAATCACACCCAATCTTGTCTTATTGCCGCTTTTCATAGCCGCCTTCATATCTTCCTTGACACGGTCCGTGAGCATATCCATTATATTTAAGCCTGATTAGAGGGTTGGACGGCCACGACGTAAGTTTTTCAGCGCATAACGCTCTCTAGCCAATTTTTTCAAGTGGCGTTTGACAGCTGCAGCACCTTTACGCTTACGTTCTGCTGTTGGTTTTTCATAAAACTCACGACGACGAACCTCTGCCAATACGCCTGCTTTCTCACAAGCACGTTTAAAACGGCGAATTGCAATATCAAAAGGTTCGTTTTCTTTAATTTTTACTGACGGCATTATAATGATCCAACTATGTTAATATTCGAATATGGACACAATGATCCATTGAGCTTAAAAAGCCCTTTATTATACCTTTTACTTTATCAATTATCAAAAACTCAATGTATGTTTTAGGCATAGAAACCTCTTGTGACGAAACCGGTGTCGCCATTTATCACGATCAATTCGGCTTAATGGGCCATTGTTTATATAGTCAGGTTGACATGCACAGCGAATACGGCGGCGTTGTGCCTGAACTCGCATCACGCGACCATATCCGTAAATTAGTTCCGCTGATCAAGCAGGTGTTACAAGAAAGCTATTTGAAAAGCAACGACATGGGTGGCATAGCCTACACTGCCGGCCCAGGTTTAATGGGTGCATTACTGGTTGGCGCATCAACAGCAAGAAGCCTCGCTTGGGCATGGCAAATTCCCGCGATCGCCGTCCACCATATGGAAGGTCATTTACTTGCGCCTATGCTGGAAAAAAACCCACCGGAGATGCCTTTTGTCGCCCTGTTGATTTCTGGTGGACACACCTTATTGATACAAGTAGAAAACATAGGCAGCTACCGGCTTTTAGGTGAATCGCTAGATGATGCGGTAGGCGAAGCGTTCGATAAAACTGCAAAAATGCTTGGCTTAGGTTATCCTGGCGGCGCCAAACTTTCGTCACTGGCCAAACAAGGCCAACCGAAACACAAATTCCCGCGTCCGATGACAGACCGACCCGGATTAGATTTTAGCTTCAGCGGATTAAAAACATTCGCGCTCAACACGATAAACGCCTCCGAGAACACCGAACAAGACAAAGCCGATATTGCTGCCGCCTTTCAAAATGCCGTCGCCGACACACTTAGCATCAAATGTAAACGGGCATTACAACAATCAGGTTTGAAAAAGCTAGTGGTCGCCGGTGGAGTAAGCGCCAATCAGCATATTCGAGCCACCCTGACGGAAATGGCCAACAAAGAACAAGTCGCAATCCATTTTCCTAGACTGGAGTTTTGCACCGATAATGGCGCGATGATTGCTTATGCTGGTTGCCAACGCTTACTGCTAGGCCAACAACAAGACCTTGAAATTTTTGCTAGACCGCGCTGGCCGATCAACGACACTCTGACCGCCAGCTAATCTTCCTGGCCTGAAATCAAACGTTGGATGTTGCTTTTATGGCGCCACAACAAAAACACCATCATGACTGCCGATGCGGTGACTATAGTTTTGTCACCGACGACAAACCAGGCATAAACCGGCGACAATACCGAAGCAACCAGCGCCGACAAAGACGAAATCTTGCCCAGTTTATAGATTAAAATCCAAGTTCCAATCACCGCAACCCCTAACCACCAGGAAAACCCTAGCAACACGCCTACAGATGTCGCCACCCCTTTGCCGCCCTTGAAACCGAAAAAGATAGGATATAAATGCCCCATAAACGCAGCAAGCCCGATTAAAGCCAACAAATCCATTGAAACACCCAGCACATTCGCCACATATACGGGGCACAAGCCTTTAAGCAAATCACCCAACAGAGTGATACCTGCGGCTTTCTTACCGCCAAAACGCATGACATTGGTTGCCCCTGGATTTCCTGAACCCTGCTCACGAGGGTCTGGCAAGCCCATCAACCGGCAAACTACAATTGCACTACACACCGAGCCTATCAAATAAGCCGCCGGAACCAACAACCATTCAACCATTACATACCTGTCATTTAGAGTTTATAAGCCAGAGCTTGTAAGCCAGCTGCATTTCCCTGATACTTACTGCTTTTTTAAAGCGCACATCATAACCGGAAAATAACTATGGATATCATTTTTTTAGGCGGGCTTGAAATAGACGCCATCATCGGCATTTATGATTGGGAAAGGGAAAAAAGACAAACCGTTATTCTCGACATTGAAATGGCATTTGACATTCAAAAAGCGGCTGAAACTGATGATATCCAATATACGCTTGACTATAAAACCGTGTCTGACCGAATTATCAATTTTGTCAAAGAAAGCCAGTTTTTTCTGGTTGAGCGCTTGATTTCAGAAATAGCCGCAATCCTTCGTAATGAATTTGACGTGCCCTGGGTAAAAATAACGCTGAACAAAAAAGGTGCTATTGGCAACGGTATAGACGTCGGTATTACTATCGAACGTGGGGAAAAGCAGTTGTGACCCGAAGCTATATCAGCATAGGCAGTAATATTGATAGGCATAAAAATATCACCCTAGGCTTACAAGCACTCGATCAACAGTTCGGCAAACTGGTGGTGTCCAGTCTCTATGAATATGAACCAGTAGGCTTTTCAGGTGATAGCTTTTATAACTTGGTGGCAGGTTTTGACACTGAACTAGACATCAACATTCTCAAAAAAAAGCTACGGCAAATTGAATTTGATTATGGACGCACACTTGACAGTAAAAAGTTTTCTGCACGGACGCTGGATCTGGACCTTATACTATACGGCGATCTGGTATTCAATGACGGCAACCTACAGATACCACGGGCTGAAATTGAACACTATGCCTTTGTCCTTGAACCCTTGGCAGAAATAGCCCCAACATTAGCACATCCTGTCCTTCAGCTAAGCTATGCCGAATTATGGCAAAAAATGCACCAAAACGATAACGGGCAACAGCATATTGGCTGTCCCATTAAAATGGAGTGGTCACAACAATCAGATGGCCGACGCCCGTAGAGACCGACAATCAGACCTTGCTTATCGAGGCCTTGTTTTTTCTTGCTTCCAATAAAAATTAATGTAAAGTGCTCTGAGGCATAAGACTCAAATAACAAAATAAACACTAAAAATACAAGGTGAATGTATGTTACCGAGAATGGATGTGTGTGCATGGAACCCGTGCATTCTGTCGTATCCCAGCGCTACCGCATGCCAAGTAAGCAACAAGGCACTTTCAGCCAGCAGTTACCGTTGAACAGCAACACCATGGACAAATTCCAGGACAGCCCCATGGCGGTCGCCATTATCGGCGGTGGCGCGGCTGGCATGTCTTGTGCTTTGTGGCTAAAGCAACTGGGCTACATACCACATATTATCGAGCACAATGCAAAACTAGGCGGGCAATTATTGCACATAAACCGAACCAATCGCTGGGTATTAGGTTTGCCGAACAGAGCCAGCGCAGAACTTGCGACCCTCTACGCCGAACATGTCCGCAATGAAGCCATCGCTACCCGATGCAACAGCAAATTGATTGCCGCAACAGCAACAGCAACAGCAACAGGTTACGATCTCATTATCGAAGATCTTGCCCAAACGGCACAACGCTTATCGGTGCGCGCAATCATGATTGCCACAGGCGTACGAATGCTGGCCCATGAAATATTTAGCGGGGTACCGGGTTTTCAGCCACTATATGACACAGGGCTAGTATCTTTCGCCCCTACCGACCACCTTGAAAATCTGGCTGGACTACAGGGCAAGACGGTCGCCGTAATTGGTGGAGGCGACAACGCCCACTTTACGGCGAAAGATACCGCTTTGGCTGGCGCGCGCACCTTCCTGTTGATGCGCTCCCGACCCAAAGCCCGCAACACCATCCGTAAAGAAGTGGAGGCGTTAATCGGACAAGGCCTCATCATCGAACACACGGAAACCCAGGTCTGCGCGTTCCAACGCCAGCAAAGCGGCATCGAAATCACTTTACTCAAACCGGACGCGGTTATGGAACGGATTAGAGCCGATCTCATTTTTGCCCGGACCGGTTTCGCAGCCAACACCGAATTCCTTGATGATTTTGAATGCTTTTCCGGCATAGCGAAAATTTCAGGATATTTACATACAGATCCGCTAAAGCGTACCTCCATTCCGCAGGTTTATGCCATTGGCGATGTGGCAAACCCCAGGCATCAGTCCGTAGTCAGCGCAATCGCCGATGGTGCCATTGCCGCGCAAGATGTGGACGAACGAGTATGAGCCATGGCAATAACATACCTCAATAAAGAAAATCCCCGCCAGAACGCGCAACCGCTGGTATGGGTCGTGGACAGCGCCTATACCGGGGAACGCCATGCCCGTATCGGGCTGGCGGAACGTTTAGGCTATGGTTATGATATCGTACCTATGCCGGACGGCGATGCCGACAGCTACGGACAAATGCTTAAGCATAAATATACCGGTAACGGCAATGGCGGTGGTGTCCCATTGTTGGTCATCAGCGGCACAGGAGAAGAAACCACCGCTGAAATTGCCGATTTACGCAAGCTGTTTGATGGCTGTTTATTTAACATCTATCTCGCCTCCATTTTGCCCGAACAACATCATCCACGCCTTTGTGAATATGACCTCATAGCCTCGCCACAACTGATCGGCACCAATATAATCACAATGGTTGGCGTACCCCATCAACTTACCCGCGCAAGGCTTGCAACAGTTTACCAGCAGCATGAAAGCATCTTCAACAAGCTGCCCAGACCTATAATCGGATTGCTGGTTGGCGGTAATACCCGTTACTGTAACGGCTTTAATGCAACCCATGCCAAGCTATTGGCTAGACGCGTCGCTAAAATTAGCAAATCATTAGGTGGGAGTATCGTTGTATCGAACAGCCCCAGAACCCCGACTGCTGCGTTCACCGCATTGCAAAATGAACTTGCTGGTCTAAGCTGTTGTTTTTTTGACTGGCGACAAATAGAAACCAGCGTCTACCATGCACTGCTCGCCCACGCGGATCTGTTCGTTGTGACCGGCGACTCGCTATCCATGTGTTCAGAAGCGGCTTTTACCGGTAAACCCTTACTGGTAGATCTCAGTGACAACGCCACAGAAACTTATCATCGGGAAATTGTCGGCAGGCTCGTTGATTACGGCGCTGCCAGACCACTTTGCGACAACTTCGAACCTTGGACATACACGCCACCGGATCCGACAGAAGGGTTAGCCAACGCGATAAAGCGCCGACTTCGCGAGACCATTTAGCAGGTTAACTTGGCAGATGGCCTAATAGCTACTGTTTTTATCAAGTCTTGGCTGTACATCATCAGCATCTGTTTTGCGTACAAAAAACCTGGAAAACAGCAAGCCCAGCTCAAACAGCATCCACATCGGAACCGCCAACAATGTTTGTGAAATGGCATCAGGCGGCGTTAAAAACATCGCAATAACAAATACACCGACTATGACGTATGGCCGTTTCTCAGCCAAATCCGCAGGACTCGTCACCCCAGTCCAAACCAGTACAATAGTGAATACCGGCACTTCAAAACAAATACCGAAGGCAAAAAACAGCGCTAAAACAAAATCCAGATATTTGGCTATATCGGTCATGACTGCCACGCCTGCAGGAGCCGCAGCCGTTAAGAACCCAAAAACCAATGGAAAAACGACGAAATAGGCAAAAGCGACACCCAAATAAAACAGCAACGTGCTGGCAACCAGTAACGGCAAAATCAAGCGCTGCTCCCGTTTATAAAGGCCAGGGGCGACAAACGCCCAGAACTGATAAAGGATGACAGGGACGGAGGCAAATATAGCCACAATCAAGGCTAGCTTAAAGGGTGTAAAAAAAGGCGATGCCACGTCAATAGCGATCATCGTGCTATTTTCGGGCAGATGCTTCAGCAAAGGCCCAGCTAAAAAACTATAGATTTCATTAGCATAAGCCGCCAAGCCTAAAAATATCGCCAACACACATAAGATGATGCGTAACAGCCGGTCGCGCAACTCAATCAGATGACTGATAAAAGGCTGCTCACCAGCCTCATCAACACTATTCCGCCCCATACTCTTTAACCTGTTTTGCGCCCTCTTCCGTAGGCAGTTCAAGCGCTGCCTTAAACGTATCTGCCGTATCGGAAAAATCAGTCCGCATATTTTCTAACTCTTCCAAGCCGGCTTGCTCTTTAAAAATCTGGCGCATTTCTTCAGCCTGAAGTTCCGCATGTATCTCAGCTTTGACATTAGCCATCATATGTCTGCCCTTGCCTATCCAAAACCCTGCCAAGCGCGCCACTTTCGGCAATCGTTCAGGCCCTATCACCAGCAAGGCTACTAACGCAATCATGCACAGCTCTGAAAAACCTACCTCAAACATGGCTAAACTTTTTCATTCTTTTTGGTTACTTCACCATCAATGGTTTCGCCTTCATCTTCAACCAGTTTCTTATCCTCTTCACCGTCCTTCACTGCTGTCCGAAAACCCTTGATTGCGCCGCCCAGATCAGCCCCCAAGTTACGCAAGCGCTTGGTCCCGAAAACAATAATAACAATAGCCAATACAACTAACAGATGAGGAATACTTAAGCCCATTTTTAACCCCTTTATCGATATAATGTCATTGATTTATAAGAATCCGTCAACAAAACACGCTGACCCAGGGCAAAGCCTAAGGGTTCGCAACGCATTAGACGGCTCATTGGCTGCGTTGTGCTTTTTCCTCTAAACCAGACAAACCAAAACGCCGCTCCAACTCTTGCAATACGTCTTTAGGATGCAAATCCTGATTGGCCAACATCACCATGCAATGAAACCACAAATCAGCGGTTTCATAAATAATCTGTTGCTTATCGCCATTTTTCGCCGCAATCACCGTTTCGGTCGCTTCTTCACCGATTTTTTTCAGAATAGTGTCCAATCCCTTGGCATAAAGACTGGCAACATACGATTTATCGGCTGATTGCTGCTTGCGTTGTTCCAAGACTTCGGCGAGTTGAGAAAGTGTGTCATTCATAGTGTTAACTTCGTGTTAAGCCATTTTTAAACGGGCCCTGCCGGTTCCGCACTGATCCATGCGCTCATCTTTTGCATTATTAGTTGTGATAAATAAGATCGGGGCTTTTCAGCACCGGGTCAACTGTCTGCCAGCGACCATCAAGCAAGCGCCGATAAAAGCAGCTTTCCCGTCCGGTATGGCAAGCAATACCGCCCTCCTGCTCAATGTCCAGCAAAATGACATCTTCATCGCAATCAAGTTGTATGCCCAGCACTTTTTGCCTATGCCCTGATTCTTCACCCTTTCGCCACAACTTACCACGTGAACGCGACCAATACACGGCGTAGCCTTCTTCTGCGGTTAAAGCCAAGGATTCCCTGTTCATCCATGCAAACATCACTACCCGGCCATTGCTGGATTGTTGGGCGATAACTGGCACTAGGCCCTCTGCTGTCCAGCGTATTTCATCCAGCCAACTCATAAACGCACCTCAATACCGCAGGACTGCATGTACTCTTTGGCTTCTTGAATCGTGTGCTCTGCAAAATGAAAAATGCTCGCTGCCAAAACAGCATCGGCTTTGCCGTTGATAATACCATCGGCCAAATGGCCCAGGTTGCCGACACCGCCGGAAGCAATGACAGGGATCGTCACCGCTGAACTGACCGCACGCGTCAACAGCAGGTCAAAGCCTTCACGCGTGCCATCCCTGTCCATGCTGGTCAACAAAATCTCACCTGCGCCATAAGCAACCATTTTTTCAGCCCAAGCCACCGCGTCTATGCCGGTGCCTTTACGTCCGCCGTGGGTAAAAATTTCCCATCGGTTTGCTTCATCAGGCGAACTGGCTTTTTTCGCATCAATAGCCACCACAATACATTGCGAGCCAAACCGCTCTGCCGCCTCGCGCACAAATTCGGGATTAAACACTGCCGCGCTGTTAATGGCGACTTTATCGGCACCGGCGTTCAACATGCGCCGAATATCATCCAACGTTCTGATGCCGCCCCCTACCGTCAACGGAATAAAAACCTCGCTGGCAACCTGCTCAACCACATGAACCATCGTGTCACGATTATCATGCGTTGCGGTAATATCCAAAAAAGTGATTTCATCCGCACCTTCGCGGTCATAACGGCGGGCGATTTCGACCGGATCGCCGGCATCGCGAATATCGACAAATTTTACGCCTTTGACAACACGTCCATTATCAACATCAAGGCAAGGAATAATGCGTTTGGCTAAACTCATGGTTTTAGTATGACTCAGCTATTTTCTCGGCTTCGGCAAAATCCAGCGTTCCTTCATAAATCGCCCGTCCGGTAATCGCCCCCATAATGCCGTCACCCGCTACTGCGCCCAAAGCCCTAATATCGTCGAGATTGGTGATGCCGCCCGACGCAATCACCGGAATATGGATGGCCCGCGCCAGCCTGGCGGTAGCTTCAACATTGACGCCCTGCATCATGCCGTCACGGGAAATGTCGGTATAAATAATAGCTTCAACACCATCCGCTTCAAAATGCTGAGCCAAATCAATCACATCATGTTTGGACAATTTCGACCAGCCGTCTATCGCCACTTTGCCGTCTTTGGCATCCAGTCCGACAATAATACGGCGCGGGTACTCCAGCGCCATGTCCCTAACAAAATGCGGCTCATTGACCGCTTTCGTGCCGATAATCACGTATTCGACACCGGCATTCAGATAGGCTTCTATGGTTTCTTCGTCACGAATACCGCCACCTATCTGCACCGGCACATCCGGGTAAGCCTCAACTATCGCATGGATAATATCGGCATTCCTTGGCTTACCAGCAAACGCCCCATCAAGATCGACCAAATGCAAACGTTTTGCACCAGCAGCCACCCAGCGCCCGGCAACCGCTATCGGATCATCCGAGAAAACCGTGTCATCTTCCATGCGTCCCTGACGTAAACGCACACACAAACCATCCTTTAAATCGATAGCGGGTATTAACAGCATAATGCAAGAAACCTCAATATTAATTGTTTCATAAGTAATCGCACCTTAATTTTCAAAATTGTTCCGGCGATTACTTATGAAACACACATACATCAATAATCACTGGATTTTTCCATCCCAATACAAAAAGTTTTTCAGCAGCTGCAAACCAACCGACTGGCTTTTTTCCGGGTGAAATTGTACGGCAAAGATATTGTTCCACGCCAATGCACAGGCAAAAGCGTCTGGATACTCCGTAGTCGCGGCAATCATCGCCGCCTCATCGGGCTGTGCATAATAGCTGTGCACAAAATAAAACCGGCTGTCTTGCGGGATATTAGCCCATAGCGGATGCGGGCGTTGGTGCACCTGATTCCAGCCGATGTGAGGAATTTTTAAGATATTGCCGTTAACATCGCTCCGCGCCGGAGCAAAACGCACCACTTTACCCGGCAAGATATCCAAGCAAGCCGTATCCGCATGTTCTTCGCTCACGGTCAATAAGGCCTGCATACCCAAACAGATACCCAATAACGGCTTACGGCTATCCGCCACTTCTTTTATCACATCAGCCAAACCTGATTGCACCAGCGCCTGCATACAGTCACGGATAGCCCCGACACCCGGAAAAACCACGCGCTCAGCAGCAAGAATGCTACCGGCATCAGCCGTGACTTGCACTTGCACCCCAGGAGAGGCATGCTGCAGGGCTTTTGCAATGGAATGCAAATTCCCCATACCGTAATCAATAACAGCAACACAAGACATAACAGACAACCAGGATCAGGGTTTAGGACAAGGCCATTATAGCGTGCCTTTAGTGGACGGCATTATACCTGCCATCCGCTCATCAGCGGTAATCGCCATGCGGATAGCTCGCCCCATCGCTTTAAAAATTGTTTCGGAGATATGGTGGGAGTTGACGCCTTTCAGGTTATCAATATGCAGGGTCACGTTAGCATGGTTGACAAAGCCTTGGAAAAACTCGCGGAACAAATCTACATCAAACGAACCAATCATGCCACGTGTGAAGTGAACGTCGTAAATCAAACCGGGACGACCCGAAAAATCGATCACCACGCGGGACAAAGCTTCATCGAGCGGAATGTAGGCGTGCCCGTAACGGTATATGCCTTTTTTATCACCTAACGCTTGGGCAACCGCCAACCCTAACGTGATGCCGATGTCTTCAACGGTATGATGGGCGTCGATATGCAAATCGCCGTGCGCCTGAATATTCATATCGATCAGGCCATGCCTGGCAATCTGGTCGAGCATATGGTCGAGAAACGGCACGCCGGTTAATAACGAGGTTTTACCGGTTCCGTCCAAGTTGATGATGATTTTAATTTGGGTTTCGAGCGTGTTCCGCTCGATTTCTGCAGTTCTTTGAGTCATGGTTTTTCAAATAAGGGCGGGGTTAACCAGGATGTTTTCAAAATCTTGCTCATACATATAAATCGGCTTGGGTAAAAATAGACACGCCAAAGGATTTAGCAATAAAGCCACCTTCGGGTACGTCATCAATTAAGAAGATAATTTGATTCATCGTCATTTCTTTTCAAAGTACAAACAATGATTCGAGCCGTTTAGGATGGTTTACAAATCATCTTCAGCCACACCAACCACTTTCATAAAATGTTTAAGAAGACCCATTTTTAAATCTTCATTCCGGTGCACAGGAATTGAAAGGCGATTAGGATTCCCAGTTTTCATATAAACATGATGGCTACCATTTATCCTCACCAACCGCCAGCCGCGCTTTTCGATCAGTTTGGCGAATGCCTTGCCTGAAATCGACTTCACACAGCAAGCTCCAAAATTCTATCGCTTCCTGATATTTCAATCGTTTCAAGATCAACGCTTAAGCAAGCTTCTACAGCCTCATAAATATTGGCAATAAGCTCTTCATATGTATCGCCTTGAGTGGCACAGCCAAGTATGGCAGGGACTTCAGCCCAATAACCACCTTCTTCAGCATTATGGATGATCACTTTTAATTTCATGACTGTATTTCCTCTAAATGTGGGCGAATAATTTCGCCCACACCGACACGATCATTACTGACTTAACCCTTAGACGCCCTCTTGCGCTCGTTTTCCGTCAACAATTTTTTACGCAGGCGTATAGATTTCGGTGTAACTTCAACCAGCTCATCTTCGGCAATAAATTCCAGAGCCTGTTCCAAAGTCATTTTCTGAATCCGCGCCAGCACCAAGCTTTCATCGGTGCCTGAGGCGCGGACGTTGGTCAATTGCTTGGGTTTGCAAGGGTTGACGCATAAATCGTTGCTGCGTGAATGCAAGCCCACCAACATGCCTTCATAAACTTCATCGCCATTGACTAACAGCAATTCGCCGCGTTCTTGTAAGGGGTGCAATGAATAAGTGACGGCTTTGCCGGCCACCATAGAAATCATGACACCGCGCAAACGGTTACCAACTTCACCTGGTTTCATAGGACCGTAATGGTCGAAAACATGGTAAAGCAGGCCGGAACCTGAGGTTGCCGTCATAAATTCGGTCTGGAAACCGATCAAGCCGCGCGAGGGCATCATATATTCCAGGCGGATACGGCCTTTGCCATCGGGAACCATATTGGTCAAATCGCCTTTACGGTCACCCAGTTTCTCCATGATAGAGCCCTGATGCTCCTCTTCGACCTCGATAGTGACCATTTCGAATGGCTCACATTTTTTGCCATCAATTTCTTTAATGATAACTTCCGGGCGCGATACGCCCATTTCAAAGCCTTCGCGGCGCATGTTCTCAATCAGGACCGACAAATGCAATTCGCCACGGCCGGATACTTTAAATTTATCCGGGTCTGCCGTGTCTTCCACTTTCAACGCGACGTTATGCTGTAATTCCTTATCCAGCCTATCGCGGATTTGGCGAGTTGTGACAAATTTCCCTTCTTTGCCGGCAAACGGTGAGTTATTCACCTGAAAAGTCATCGTCACAGTTGGCTCATCCACCGACAACGGAGGCATGACCTCTACCTTATCGGGGTTACAGATAGTGTCAGAAATTTCCAGTTTCTCAATACCGGCAAAAGCAATAATGTCACCGGCACGGGCTTCAAGCACTTCAACTCGCTCCAGGCCATGGAAGCCATAAATTTGCAACATACGCCCCTTACGCTCGACGCCTTCACGGTTAACAATAGTCAGTGGCTGATTAGGCTTAATGCTGCCACGCTGGATACGCCCGATGCCGATGACGCCAACATAGGTATTGTAATCGAGACTGGAAACCTGCATCTGAAAAGGGCCGTCCATATCGACAGGCGGCGGACTCACTTTGGCAACTATGGTTTCAAACAAAGGAGTCATATCACCTTCCGTTATATTATGCGTCAAGCCCGCATAACCATTGATAGCAGAAGCATAAACAATAGGAAAATCCAATTGTTCGTCGGTTGCTCCCAGACGGTCAAACAAATCAAAAGTCTGGTCAACCACCCAGTCTGGACGCGCGCCCGGACGGTCAATTTTGTTGATGACGACAATGGGTTTTAAACCTAAAGCAAAGGCTTTTTGGGTGACAAAGCGCGTTTGCGGCATCGGCCCATCGACGGCATCGACTAACAATAAAACTGAATCCACCATCGACAATACACGTTCCACTTCGCCACCGAAGTCGGCATGGCCAGGGGTGTCCACAATATTGATGTGATAGCCGTTCCAATCCAGCGCGGTGTTTTTTGCCAGAATGGTAATGCCGCGTTCTTTTTCAATATCGTTGGAATCCATAATACGCTCCGTGACTTTTGCGTGTGAAGCAAAGGTGCCGGACTGTTGCAACAGCTTGTCAACCAGCGTTGTTTTGCCGTGGTCAACGTGGGCGATAATGGCAATATTTCTTAATTTTTCGATCACTTGTGTGTACTCTGAGGGTTAAATAAATCGGGTTGCCATTGCTGGCGAAACTATTAAGTAAAAAAGATGGCGATCATCGCCATCATGGATATAGCGTTGTGCTTGATGAAGATGCCTAACTTTGTTGCCAGGGCAAGCCGCAAAACCGCCAGCCGCCTAGATAGCCCCTATGATTATGACTATCCAAAGGCCCTTCAAAGCCGCCTTCTATATTAATAAGCCGTTGGTATCCGGCCTGTTCGAGTGCTTTTGCCGCATCAAGCGAACGTTGTCCGCTACGGCACAATAATAAAATGGGGGTGTCGCGATCAGGCACAGCCTGAAGCACCTCCGCAACAAATTCCGGGTTAATCTGCCAATCAGGGGCTTCCTTCCAGGCAATATGCAAAGCGCCTATAGGATGGCCCACAAAAGCATGCTCAACTTTTGTCCTGACATCAATCAGTACAGCCTTGCCCTGCTGTTGCAACAAAGCCCATGCCTGTTGCGGGTCTAGGTTTTCTATCATGGTTTTCAGTGCGCTGTTTCGGTTCGGATGATAATGGGCTTGGCTGCTTTTTCATTTGTATACAGGCCAGCGATGCGGGATCCTATTGCAATCCACCCATGCTACGTTCAGCTATTATCGCATCCATAACAGCGTGGTCAAGAAATCAGCTTACAAGCCCACCATTAATTCGACATTATCCGCGAATCAGTGGCTAAGTGCTAAGCATTATTCCGTACCGGGCATAGTCACTTGAGGACCTAGCCATTCCTGTAAAAAATCCAGAAAACGCCTGACCTTAGCGGACAAATATTTTCTATGCGGATAGACCGCATGAATATCCAGCGGCGGCAATGTGTAATTTTCCAGCACCGCCTTCAATTTACCCCGTTCAATATCCCTAGCCACAACATAAGATGCCAACATCACCAAGCCTAAACCATCAATCGCCGCAACTCTTATCGCATCAGCGACATTAGCCTGCATCCGACCGGATACATTAATGACAGAACAACCTGTCTCACCCTTAAATTTCCATTTATTCCTGGGTGAACTCGCCCAGTTGACAAGACAGCTATGTTCAAGCAAATCTTCCGGCGTTTTAGGCACACCATGACGTGCAAGATAATCCGGCGACCCACACACCACCATCGACGAACTCGCCAATTTCCGGGCTACCATGCTCGTGTCGTCCAAGGTGCCTAAATAAATGGCGACATCAATGCCTTCATCAATTAAGTCACCTGAACTACTTTGTAAAATCAAATCCACCGTCAAATCGGCATGAATTTTTAGAAATTCGGCTATGGCGCGGGTGATGTGCGTTGCACCAATAACCGGTGGCGCGCTGATTTTTAGCACCCCGCGCGGTTCGGTCTGCAAATGTGTCACGGCGGATTCCATCTCCTCAACATCAAGCAACACCTGCTGGCAACGCTCAAGATAAGACCCGCCCACATCGGTCAAACTTAAACTACGGGTCGTCCGGTTAAAAAGCCGCGTCCCCAAACTGCCTTCCAGTTGCATAATATGCTTGGTTGCCATCGCCCTGGAAATACCCAACTCCCTGGCTCCTCCCGCAAAGCTTCCGGCTTTGGCGACACGGACAAAAACATTCATACTGGTTAACTTGTCCACTCACACCTCGATATTCAGAACATAACAGCAAGACTTGCTGTCCACATTAATTTTACGCATCAGCTAAACCTTCATTATTTATTGTATGAAAAAGTATTGACATTTTTACAATTTCCTAATAAGAAATAATCCATTTATTATTTGGCATATTGTATCCAAAGTTTATCTCTGTATAGTAAGCACCAAGTTGATTAAAAAGCAACATATCTCGAACCACTTCGACGTTGTATGAAGATTTTTAAACATTTTACAGGACATAAACAATGAACGACTTCAAAAAAGACATAGTGATAGGATTAATGTTTATTGCCGGTATTTGGAGCTTTATTTCCGGTCAATTTATTATTTCAACCGTTTTATTTGCCAGTGCTGCGATTTACAGCAACATTGTGATGAGAGCCCACCTGAAAAGCTAAGCCCTAACGATTTAACTACCTCCTGGTGTTATACCTACAAGCAGACACTCCTCATAACACTCTGCTTGCTTTCCACCTCCCCTGCAGCAATGCAGCGGGAGGTTTTTTTTAACGTGGAATACCCTTACCGGCTCCCTTCCACAGCACATCGCCGATCTCACACTGAGGCACAAAACCGCAAACAACCCGCGTCAAAATCTCCCTGACTTTTTCAAAATCATCGTCTTTAGTCGCCTGCTCCAATAGGCTAAGCACTTTTTCCAGCTCCAGCCACGGAATAATCTGTTCTTCTGCCCGCATAATTCTGGGATGGCTGGTTTCTGAAACATTGTCGCCAATCAGCAGTTCTTCATATAGCTTCTCCCCTGGCCTTAAGCCGGTAAAACTGATTTCGATTTCACCGGCGGGATGGTCATCGTCCTTGACTTCAAGCCCACTTAGATGAATCATGCGCTTGGCCAGATCCAGTATCCGCACGGGCGCGCCCATGTCGAGCACAAACACATCGCCGCCCTGCCCCATCGAACCCGCCTGAATGACCAACTGAGCAGCTTCGGGTATGGTCATAAAATAACGGATAATCCTTGCATCCGTAACCGTCACCGGCCCGCCCCTGGCTATCTGCTCCCTAAACAGCGGCACGACTGATCCTGATGAGCCCAGCACATTGCCAAACCGCACCATAGTAAAACGGGTTTGCGGGGACTTGTCGGCGTCGGCGCTAAAGGCTTGCAATATCAATTCGGCAAAACGTTTGGTTGCGCCCATAGTGCTGGTCGGCCTGACCGCCTTATCTGTCGAAATCAGCACAAACGTTTCAACGCCTGAGGCCATCGCCGCTTGCGCCGTACGGAAGGTCCCAAATATATTATTCCATATCGCCTCGCCCGGATTCCTCTCCACGATAGGCACATGTTTATAAGCCGCTGCATGATATATGGTTTGCACGGCAAACTTAGCGCACACTTTCTTTATCCGCGCGGCATTGACGACCGAACCTAACACGGCGACCAGTTCTATGTCCTGGACACGGTTAGCCTTCGTCAGCAAATGGGCCAATTCTTTTTCTATCGTATACAGCGCAAACTCACAGCTCTCAAAAAGAACTAACGTCAGCGGCTGCAACTGGATGATTTGCCTGCACAACTCGGCGCCTATCGACCCGCCCGCACCAGTCACCATCACCACCTTGCCACTGATGCAGGCTTGCAACAAAGAGGGGTTGGGCGCCACACAATCCCGACCTAACAAGTCCGCAATATCAACTTCCTGCAACGCGTCAAAAGTCACTTTGCCTTGGGCAATATCTGACAAGCCCGGCATAGACATTACATGCACAGCATAGGGCTCCAGCAGACGAATGATTTCGCTTTTCCGCGACCGGCTCGCCGACGGCATAGCCAGCAACACATCGGAAACATGATATTTTTTAATGAGATGGCTTAAGGAACTTAATGGATGGATTTTTACACCGTTGATTTTTTGATGATGCAGCAATAAGTCATCGTCAATGAATGCAACAGGGCTGTATTCGCGACCATGCCCTAATGCCGCCGCCAATTGCACACCCGCGCTACCCGCACCGTAAATCACGACATTTCTTTTACCGCAATGCCTAGCACCGCGCCCGCCCGCCAAGCTGGAATAAATATCACCCAACCACCAGCGCGCAAAAAACCGGCTGCTGCCGACCAGTAATATCATCAGCAGCCAATAAAGCGGCGTAACTGTTCGGGGAATACCCTGGATACTTGATTCATAAACGACAAAGGCAAAAATTAATGCGAAAAAACTCGTAGCCTGAATAATCGCCCATAACACCCTGACTTCTATATAGCGGATAATCGCACGGTACAAGCCTAATTTCGCGAAAACCGGCACCGCAATAAGCGGCGCGACGGCAAACAAATACCATTGCTCGCCTTTAGGCACATACAACACTCCCCAGCGTAACGAAAAGGCCAGCCACAAGGCAAGCACCGCAAAGATCATATCGGCGCCAATAAGGATAAACGCTTTCTTACGCCGGGACAGACCGATCAGCCAATGCGCCAACTGCGATTCCATTATGCGGTATCCCTGATGCCGGCCTTAAACCTGATCGCCAGCAACACCAAGGGCAAATAAGCCAGCAATAACCCCAATAAGCCATCCAGGCCACCTGCACCCACCCATAACGCCAGCGGGGTCAGCCAACACACATTGACCACCGCAACCGCCAGCGTCACTGGACGATGCGCGCCGTAGTGACGCGACGCATATTGATAGGCATGATTACGGTGCGCCACATACACTTTCTCGCCTGACCAATACCGGCGCACCAGCGTCCATGTCGCATCCACAATAAATACCCCCAGCAATATCAGCCAACTCCAAAAAAACTGCGGCGCAACCGACGTCGCTTGAATTGAAAAAAGCCCCAGGACTATGCCTAAAAAACAACTGCCCGCATCACCCATAAATATCCGGGCGGGCGGAAAATTCCAGCATAGAAAACCGGCCACCGCCGTAGCCAATAAGGCCAGCATCCAGCACTGCCCTGCGCTTTCAGGGCTGTACCCATACAATAACATCCCTCCCAAACATACGGTAATGGCCTCAATACCCGCAAGCCCGTCAATCCCGTCCATGAAATTATACAAATTCAACAGCCAGACCAAATACAATACGGCCATGGCCTGCCCTACCCAACCCAAGTCGATTGCATGGCCAAAAACAAGTAGCGGGGGCATGCCGCCCAACCCATACAAGCCGGTCGCTGCGGCAGTAAAATGCGCCAATAAGCGCTGCCGGGCAGGAATATGGCGATGATCATCCCAAAAACCCACCAGCGCAACCCATGCCCCTACGCCACAAAACACCCACACCGCTTTGACCATCGGCAGATGCGCCACGGGCAGCACCGCAACCCCCAACAAAAAAACCATGACTATCGCCAAACCGCCGCCGCGCGGAGTAGGGATTCGATGTGAGCTGCGGGCATTGGGGATGTCCAATAGCTGGGAAGCCTCGGCATAACGGCGCAACAAACCCGTCAATAGCACGGCGGCTAGGAATGCCAGCAATAAAACCCCGACCGGCACTAACATCGGTGATGCGTTATATAATCTTGTGCCGTCTTAGCCAAAGCATCGGTCACGCTAACAGGCGGCATCCAGCCCAGCAAGCTACGCGTCTTGCCTATATCAATTTGCAACGAACCGGACAAGCGCTGCACCACTCCCGACTTACCCGATAATCGGGCAACCACCGCCAATAACCGGATAGGCACAGGCAGCAAGAATGCGGTTTTGCCTAAAGCCGCCGCTGCTCGATGCAGCAATTGCGTCGTCGACAAATCCTCGCCATCTGCGGCCAAAAAAACCTGGTTCGCGGCGGCCGGATGGTGGATACAAATGAGGATTAAATCAACCAGATTGTCAAGGGCCAGCAAACTGCGCCGATTTTCGATAGCGCCTAATGGCATTGGCATGCAGTTATCCAGGCAGCGCAGCATCGTGCGGAAATTGGCCTTGACTCCCGGCCCGTACACCAAGGGCGGGCGGATAATAACGAGTTCCATGGCGCTATTTGCAGTTAACTCGCGTAAAGCCTGCTCGGCTTCATATTTGGACAGCGCATAAGGGTAAAGCGGCGCAAGCCTGCCGTCTGCGGTAAACGGACATCCGGGTAAGGTATATTCGCCATTAACTTTAATTGAGCTGATAAAAATAAAGCGCCGTACACCGGCTTGCAACGCTTGTCGGGCAAGGTTCATCGTGCCATCGACATTGGTCTTGCGGAATTCCGCCAAGGGATCCGCCGCCTTATCGCGCATCACATGCACCCTAGCGGCAAGATGGACAACAACATCCACGGTCTGCAAAGCCGCGGCCCAATCCGTTGTCGCATCCATGTCGCCGACCACTATAGGCGCTACGGCATCGGGACACATAGCCGCCGTCCGCACAGCAGCACTCATTTTATTGGGCTGCGACCCATTATGGTCGGCTATCAGCGCGGCACAGACTGCTTTGCCAATAAAGCCATGGGCACCTGTAACTAATAGATGAGTCATTGCAAGACAGGTAATGGTATGGGCAACATCAATACAGTCGATAACCCCATTTATTAAAATATTTGACCGCACTTTCGACCAGCACAAAAGCCATGGGCAAACTTTTATGGGCAGCACGCCCCCATTGATGCACGACACTGGCGTCTGGGCAATAAACCGTCCTATAGCCTTGTTGCCGGACTTTTCTGGATAAATCGGCGTCTTCAAAATAAAGAAAATAACGCTCGTCAAAGCCGCCCACTTTTTTCAACACATCGGTACGGCAAAACATAAAAGCACCGGATACAAAAGGCACCTCGTAACTGTGTTCATAGCCCACATCCAGCATAATATAGGCATCCATCCTTTTTTTTAACCTTTTTTTCAGCCATATTGGCGCCAATCGCCGCAAGGCCAGATCCAAAATATTCGGTTCCCTGTGATTATTAGCTTGCAAGCTGCCATCCGCATTCAGCAATTTGGGGCACAGTATGCCTATATCGGGATGCTGGCCCATATAATCCGCGAGTATACCGATAGCCGTATCGTTAATAACGATATCGGGATTGCAAATGATGTGATAGCAGCTATCGGCTTGGCTAAGCCCGATGTTATGCCCGGCGCCGAAACCACGATTAGTTTTATTTTCAATCACTTTAATCCGGTCATCGTGCACATAAGCTTGCAGAGCAGCTATTGTGGCGTCATCTGACTTGTTATCAATAATTAACAACTGAGCAGTAAAAACTAATTTATCAATAGCGCTTAACAACGCCGCAATACAGTCATTAATAACATCAGCATTGTTATATGTCACAACAACTATAGAAATTTTATTCACAACATACCCCATTTAACTATTATTACACCTGTCCAAAGTGCTTCCTAAGTAACGATGTAAAAGTTATTCGGAGTTTTATATCTATACTGCCCAGGATTAATACAACCTTGGCTTTCAAACAACTTTCACATGGCAACTTATATAATGCAAATGGATGCTGAGCATGGCTTATCAATATCGACCTGATATTTTCCGGCAATACATTCACACGGTAGTAGTAAGCAGTTCCGTTATCGAGACCGATTCTCCTGTTAAACATCAATAGTTAACTTACCTGTTTTTCCTCTCAAGCCATGCCATATTCCAAGTGTCATCATTTTCCAGTTTTTATATCGGGGATCTATAAATAATGAGTAAGCCATATAAATAAGGAATAAACGTTTAATATCCATCAATCGCCAGCTATTTGATATCCAAGGTTGCCGTAACAACCATAAACCATTACGGACAAGATAGTAATAACGTAAAGGGGAATGGACAGGTATTGTTCTACCAAACAAATGGACAAAACTATCACCTAAGCTATGCCTCATCTGCGCTGAACCCACACCAAAAATACAATAGCCGCTATGAATTGCACGCAAACACCATTCAGTATCGACATAATCAATAAATAGCTGTTCTTCCATAACGCCAATTTTAGCCAACGCAGCCATTGAAATAAGGCAACCGGAAGCGATCAGATGATCTACCGCGACGATTTCGTTGGCATTGCATTTTATTCGGTGCAGCCTAAACCCTGTCAATTTTACAAACGGGGGCACCTGTTGGCCTTTTATATCCGCATAGTTTGCACCAACTGCTGCCGTGTTATAACCTTCGTTTTGTTTTTGCTTCATCGCTGCCAGTAGCTCACCAACCATATCAAATGCCGGTTCGCTATCCTGATCGAGCAACAACACATACTCAGCCCCCTGTTCCCGCGCCCAGGCAATACCTTTATTTTGCGCCTTGGCCACACCCACATTATCGCTAAGGGACAGACAATAAACATTGGATAAGCCCACGGTATGTGTCAGCCAATGACCCACATTCGTAGTGGAATTGTTATCAACGACCAGCACTTCTTCAGTTTGCATGCTGATGACATTGAGTAACCTTAACAACTGCTCAACATTAGGCTGATAGGTAACAACGACAGCAATCACTTTATCCACAAGAAATGTCCTAAGTTTTATCATTATCCATCAGTAAAACCGAAGCTGCCGTGCCCTTCGGAATTGTTTATGGCCTGCGCCCTGCCAGCGCCCCTACGCAGAGCTTAAAACCCAAGCGCATTTAGTATTGTTTCACGCTGGTTGGGCCAAGCGTACTTTGAGCGCGCATCTACATAAGCCGTTGCAGCCATGTCAGGATAGCTCCCGATATCCCCTATCGCCCGCTGAATAACAGATACCCACTGATGTGCCTGGGCGAGATAGCCATTCTCGCCATCCTGGATCGCAGCGGCATAGGAATGAGAGGGTGAAGCAATACTTAGTGTACCGACAATCGCCGCCTCGAAGTACTTGAGTTCTGATTTGCAATGGGTGAAAACATTCGACTGCAAGGGCATTAAATTGAATTCGACGCTGCCGAGCAGACGCTGTAAATTGACATAATCCTGAAAGGGCTGGTATTTGATCCTGTTGCCAAATCTGCTCAATGCAGAACCTGCTTCGATATATCCCACGACCATCAGCTCGACTCTCTGATCATCATCCAACACCTGTTCCAGAGCGGGGATGATAATTTCGTAATCCAAAGCATGTGATGGCGAGCCGCTGAAATAGCCTAGACAAATTATATCGTCTCTTGCAAAAGCGGATATTTCTTTGCTATGAAACAATGCTTCGGAAAGTTCCAGTTGTTCCTTGTTTATAAAATTAGGCACCACAGTTACCGGTAACCCGGAAAATTCTGCGATTCTGTCCGCCAAATAATCGTTGGTCGTAATAGCACCATCGCACCGGCGCAGTGTCTCGCCCATTCGGCCAAGATAAGCAAACCAATAATCCCATATTGCCGGGTTATTCGCATCCTGGGCCAATGTATTGATAATGAGATGTGCATAACGGGTATCAAAAACCAGATCATCAATATCGAATAACACGCGTTTGCCTCTGATCCGAAATTTGGTGACCAACTGGTTAACTCGGTGACAGTAACGCGACCTGCAAATGACTAGCAAATCTGCAAGATCGGCAATGGCATCAATACTATGCAAATCATCCAAAAAGAAATAACTTGCTGAAACCGCGTTATTCTTTTCATCGTTCAACGCTTGCGCCATATTGTAGGCGCGATAACGAAAAGTGCTGTTATTAGCCGTTTCGTAAAAATAGGCCACACGCTGCTTGCCGCGTGCTAGTGCTTTGATCCGTTCGCCCAAAGGAATGGCCCACGGATCCGTATAAGGCACTGCGGGATTGTTTGCTAAAAACATCAAGCCACTTCCGAAATCTTTTCAATGATGCTCGCGAATGCTTGTTGCCAGTCTGTGAGCAAGCCATTGTTGTTATAGTTTTGTTCGCGTACGTGGGTATCGGCTGCAATGCCGACTGCTTTGCGGATGGCATCAACAAGCGCATCCCGATCCAGATCCGCACAAATCAGGTTCGCTGAATAAGCGCTTAAATCCTGCTTGTTGGCATAGCGATTAGTGACTACCACCGCACCACTGGCCGCCAAATCGAGAGGCGGATAACTCGGATGGGGGGTATACATCAGGCTCAAGCCAATATCGATTGTACCTAGCAGTTGTGCATATTCAGCCCATGAAAAATTTTCGCATTTAATCGGGGCGTAGCCGCCGTTGAACGTCACTGCAGGAATGTCTTTCCCGACCAGAAAAATATCCCATAACTCAAGATCCAGCACTTGCTGGGTAATCGCTTGCTCAATCACTTCGATACCCAAATAGAAAAGATTACGCAAATTATTCGGTCTGGCATAAAAGAAAAACTTACGTTTGACATCCCGACCCATTGCCCTAGGATAATAAACCTGAGCAGGAAAAGCCGGTTCGAACCACATCCCTTGGGCGACAATATTGTCAAAACCATCATGGGCCAAATGATCGAACAATAATCGGGTATTGATTAGAAAACGGATATCTTGATTGCACAAAATGGTTTCGCAACGTAGCCTATCATCGCCAAACGGATAAAACATCCGTTCATCTTCTTGCAGTAAATAAATGATGTTACCGCTGGGAACGCTCGGCAATGTGGCGGCGGTAGTCCACCATGAAGTGGTTATGAATAACTCGTCCTTAACTATATCAAGCTCATATTTTTGGTCATAAAAAGCTGCAAATTTAAACTGGACCTCATGTTCCAGCTTTATGCCATAGAGCGACAATAGCTGATCGACATTTTGCGGTTTAGCCCGCTCGGTACGGGTAATAATCCGCAACTGCATATGCAATCTATTGGCCAGGAGCGCAGCGAAAATGAGTGCTGTGCCTACGCCACCAAACAAACTGCCACCGCTGATACTGTCGGTCACTAGGTTTACCCGTCGTGCTTGTAATTCCGGCAAAAAATAAGTGTTTAACGGCGTGATGGCCTGGAAGCGGGCATGAGCAATTTGTGTGGCGTTTTTAGCATCTTGGTTAACAGGGCTTGAATCCAGCAACTGATCGGTTGGGCCTTGAAACAGATAAGCCAGCTTACGAAAAATGAGCTGCCGAAGCGCAACAGTCCCGTGAATGCGCCAATACCCATAAACCTTGTAGATACGATCAATCATTTAAACTTTAACCCTTTGTAGGTAGTGTAGTTCTGAATGGGCAAAGCACCCTTTCAAATTTATCTGCGGCCTAAATACCGGATAGCCGCAAAACTTTCTTAACGCAATGTCCGACAAACCGCAAGGGCAAAGTAAGTCGCCAGCTTAACGAATTTAAAATAGCCTCCTTAGACGTCACCAAGAAAACGATGTTTTCGTCTCGTTTAGCTAGTTCTTTTTCAAGATGCTGAATGTCCTTTTCAAGGCACAGCGTATTCTCTTCACGCTTTATTATTTCTTTACCCAGCGTCAGAAGCTCATTTTCAAGACGTAAAACATCCTCGTCAGGTGGTGTTTTACGCGCTGTCCATTCATTAGCCAGTTGGCTGGGCGTCTGTGAGAAACTTGATTGTAACGCCATGTCCACGGGTACAACCGTTTCATCATGGCCGGAAATAAATCTGCTGCCCAGCAAGTTATTTGGGCATGCCTCTTTTCGCACCACACACATAGAGTTGACAAATTCAACAGAATGGACGTGTGCCAGAACATCTTCATCTATTTGGAAATCAAATTTTAAAAAGAATCCGCGCAAAATATCAGCACGCGCTTTTTCACTTCCCCAGTGCTCGTGATTGACAATATCTGCAAGCCGTTTGAAGAAAGCGATTGATGAAAAGGGGGCAAACAACCCGCCTTCAAATTCTGCCCAATAGCTACAATGCAGATCTTCGGCCACAAACACCCCACCTTCTGCCAAATATGGAAAATATCTGGCAAAAGACTTCACGATATCGCTGGAGCAATGTGAGCCATCGTCAATAATCACATCAAACGTTGGCGTGTGTTGCAATATTATCAATTGCACGGCATCCGAATTGGCGTCCCCAATCACCACGGCAACTCGCGGGTCTTCATACGCTAATTTGGAACAATCAGGGTTAATATCACAACCGACCAGTTTTTGGGCGTTAGGGAAGAATTTTGACCAAATTTCAAGCGAGCCTCCGTTCTGCACACCAATTTCCAACAAATTAATAGACCCGTCCCTGTATCCACATAGGAGCCGTCCATACTCGGCAAGATAGCTAGACCACTTGTCTGATACTTTGCCGCCATGTTCCGCATACAGTTGTTCCAGCGTCTGCTTAATCATCGCAAACCTCAAGAGCAACCCGTTCAAAAGGGATGCCCACCAAACCAAACCTGATTTTGCTGGAAGAAACATTGACGATGAAAGCATCGTGCATGTAGTGATGCTGCACATTGTCATACTGATCCCCATCAGCTACGGAGGCCATGACAGCGTATTGCCCATTAGGCAACATAGGTAACCTAAAAACAAACTCACCGATAAACTCTTGTCCCGGCATTACTTTGCGCGGCCTGATGGCAGTGGAAGACAAGGTATTTTCTCCGAACATATCCTGCCCTAAACGATCTCTCAGTACGAATCCAAGGATGGGGCTTTCGAGCATGCCATGCGCCTTGGCGCGGATAATCACACAAACCTTTTCACCACCTTCAAAGCTGGCTTCTGAACCCGGACCCAGCTTTTCCAGCGACAAGGATACAATTTCCGCCGCACCTGTTTTCCAACCTGTAGCGTTAGGTGAATTGTCCGTGATAGTAAGTTTGGAGCCATAATCAATAGCAAGTACAGGTTTATCCTCGACTTGCAGTTCACTTGCATGCGCTGGCCCGTCACCAGCCGATGTGCTGCTCAGCTTCACTTTATCGCCATAGACTTCTTGTAAAGTGTAATGCAGATAAGCTTCTGCCACATCTTTTGAAGTGCCCGTTTGCTGAACTTGCCCATGCCCTAACCATAGGGCCGATTTGCATAAGTTTTGTATTGCCCCCATATCATGGCTGACAAACAACAGCGTCCCATGCTCTTGGAACGCACGGATAAAACGCATACATTTTTGGTTAAACACAGCATCACCCACCGAAAGGGCTTCGTCCACTACCAGAATGTCCGCATCCACATGGGCGATCACTGAAAACGCAAGCCTGACATACATGCCTGAAGAGTATGTTTTCACTGGCTGGTCAATAAACATACCAATATCTGCAAAAGCGGCGATCTCGTCAAACCTCCTGTCTATTTCATCCTTGCCCAGCCCCAGCACGGCAGCGTTCAAGTAAACGTTTTCACGCCCGGTGAATTCAGGATTAAAGCCTGAGCCCAGTTCTAACAAGGCAGCAATGCGCCCATTGGTCCGTATACTGCCGCTGGTAGGCGACAACGTACCGCAAATAATTTGCAATAGGGTTGATTTCCCCGAACCATTACGTCCAATAATACCGACAGTTTCGCCCTTTTTGACTTCGAACGAAACATTCTGCAATGCCCAAAACTCCCGGAAGTAATGCTTTGCCTGGCGTTGCAGGCGGGGCAGCACGAACTGCTTCAAGCGGTCGCTCGGCGTGTCGTAAATCTCGTAGCGTTTGCTAAGGTTGCTGACACTGATAGCAACATCACTAGAGGACATCGGCAAACCCCTTTCTGGTTTTTTGGAACCAAGCATAGCCCGCCCAGGCAATGACGACAGCGGCCAAGGTGTAAATGCCCAAACCTATCCAGTTCGGCAAATGCCCCCAGATTAGCACCTCGCGAGACTGTTCGATGATAAAAGTTAGCGGGTTAGCCATGATAAACGGTCGAAACCTTTCCGGTACTGCCGTCACCGGGTAAAAGACAGGGGAAAGAAACATTAAAACCGTAGTGATGATGCCGATGGTTTGCCCGACATCACGCAAAAATACGCCTATGGATGCCAACATCCAGGCCAGCCCCGTAATCAGAATAATCAGTGGCAGCAAAACCAGTGGGATAAAAATAACCGTCCAATTCAAGTAGCCGTTAAACACTGTAAATGCAGCCAGCAGCACAACAAGGCTGATAAGGCCGTGGAAGAGCGCAGCGCCTGTGACGATGACAGGTAATATTTCAATGGGAAAGACTACTTTTTTCACGTAATTGACATTAGAAAGGATCAATCCAGGTGCGCGGTTGACAACCTCACTAAACAGGCCAAGCACAATCATGCCGACAAAAAGAACCACAGCAAATTGGGTTTTACTATCATCACCACCAATCCCTCCCCAGCGAGATTTGAAAATCTCGGAGAAGACAAAGGTGTACACCACCAACATAAACACGGGATTGAAGAATGACCAAGCCAGTCCCAGAATGGAGCCTTTGTAACGCCCTACCACTTCACGCTTAGTCATTTGCACGATTAGTAAACGGTTGCGCCAGAGGCTTTTGGCCAACGTATAAAGGGATGTGGGTTGTGCCGCGTGGGGGTCATACGTCATTTAATACACCTAGAACGACCGATTTTCCCGACAATAATGCAAGCAAACACATATTTTTGCTTATTATAAAAAATCGGGGAATCTGCTGCCAATCAAGCTTACCCCCCCCAGCCCTGTTAGCGGACAGTAAAGCTGATGCACTACCAGACCACACATCTAACTTACAGATAAGGTTTACAATCGTAGATCTTCTCATCATGATGCTTTCGCTAATCGGTAACGCGTTATTTTTTGATGTACAAATCGGTAATCGTGCCAGTAATCATTTCAGCGGCAAAACCGAATGTTTCAGACAAGGTCGGATGCGGATGTATTGTCAAGCTGATATCCTCAGCATCAGCACCCATTTCCAGGGCCAACACCGCTTCGGCAATCAATTCTCCGGCATTAGGGCCGACCATGCCCGCACCCAGAATTCTGCCGGTTGCTTTTTCGCATAATATCTTGGTCAAACCCTCTTTGCGCCCCATGCTCAATGAACGCCCACTGGCCGCCCACGGGAAAACCGCTTTATCGTATTCCGTACCTTGCTGTTTTGCCTGGTTTTCTGTCAGGCCCATCCAGGCGATTTCCGGGTCGGTATAAGCAACTGAAGGAATCGTCAGCGCATCAAACCCGGCTTTGTGGCCTGCGGCAACTTCGGCGGCAACTTTGCCTTCATGCACGGCTTTATGCGCCAGCATCGGGTTACCGACGATATCGCCTATCGCAAAAATATGCGGCACATTGGTGCGCTGCTGCTTATCGACAGGAATAAAACCCTGCTCATTGACGTTAACACCAGCTAGTTCTGCACCTATCAGCTTGCCGTTCGGCCGTCGGCCTACCGCAACTAACACGGCATCAAACAGTTCGGATTCAGGTGCGCCTTTACCTTCAAAAGAGACACTTAAGCCATCCGGCTGAGCTTCTATCGCAGTCACCCGGGTTTCCAGCCAGATGTTTTTATATTGTTTTTTAATGCGCCGGAATAGCGGCGTAATCAAATCTTTATCGCAACCTGGGATGATTTGCTCCATCAGTTCAACAACGCTGATTTCTGAGCCGAACGCATGATAAACCGTCGCCATTTCCAAACCGATGATACCGCCGCCAACTATCAGTAGTTTTTTAGGTATCTGAGTCAATGCCAACGCACTGGTCGAATCCCATAAACGCGGATCATCATTCGGAAACACCGGAATCTTGGTGGGTTGTGAACCTGCGGCAATAATCGCTTGCTCGAAATTAACCCGCGTCGTGCCGGCTTCGGTCTGCACAGCCAGTGCATTGGCGGATACCAATTGCCCTGTTCCCTGCACTACGGTGACTTTACGCTGTTTGGCCAAGCCGCTCAGGCCATCGTTCAACGTCTTGGTGACGCTTTCTTTCCAAGAGCGAATTTTGTCGATCTCTAGCGTAGGCGTGGCAAAACTGACACCATGCTGCGCCAGTTCCTCGGCTTCGTGAATGATATGTGCAGTATGCAGCAGAGCTTTAGATGGAATACAGCCGACATTAAGGCAGACACCGCCCAGCACCGGCTCACGCTCGACCAGCACGACCTGCTTGCCTAAATCAGCCGCACGAAAAGCGGCGCTATAGCCCCCTGGGCCGCCGCC
The DNA here is from genome assembly GCA_030653435.1 of Methylovulum sp. GTDB lineage: Bacteria > Pseudomonadota > Gammaproteobacteria > Methylococcales > Methylomonadaceae > Methylovulum. The sequence goes on along the minus strand of JAURZI010000035.1, from coordinate 109,961 downwards.
TAATACGACGATTTCTGCGTTGATAACGGTTTCACTCATGTTTCTATTCCTTTTTAAAGTAACAAACGGCGAATGTCGCTTAAGTGTTGTTTGACCACTGCCATGAACCTGGCACCTTCAGCTCCGTCAATAACGCGGTGGTCATAGGTCAGATCCAGCGGCAGCATCAGCCTCGGCATAAAATCTTTGCCGTTCCAGACCGGCTGCATTTTGGCGCGGGTCACCCCCAAAATGGCGACTTCCGGTGCATTCACTATCGGTGTAAACGCCGTGCCACCAATACCGCCGAGGCTGGATATGGTCATACAAGCCCCTTGCATGTCGGCAGGCAACAGCTTGCCCAGTCTGGCCTTATCGCTTTTCTCGGCCAATTCTGCGGCTAACTGGTTGATGCTCTTGGTATTGACGCTACGCAATACCGGCACAACCAAGCCGTTGGGCGTATCAACTGCAATACCGATATTGAAGTATTTCTTCAGGATCAGGCTTTCGCCATCGCTGGATAAGGACGAATTAAAGCTAGGGAACTGCTGCATGGCCACAACTAAGGCTTTAATAATAAACATCAAACCGGTAATTTTGGTCTCGTCTTTGGCTTTTTCGGCATTGAGTGCCGTACGAAAAGCTTCCAGATCTGTAATATCCGCTTCATCGTGATAGGTGACCATAGGCAGATTCAACCAAACCCGCGTCAGATTTTGTCCGGTCAAGCGTTTAATTTTGCTGAGTTTTTGCACTTCCGTTTCGCCGAACACCGAAAAATCAACCGCAGGTATCGCAGGTATGCCTGCTCCTGTAGCTGGAGCACCTTCCGCCATGATTTTTTTGACATAGGTTTTCACATCCTCTTTCAGGATACGACCTTTGCGCCCACTACCGGTTTTTACTTTACCGATATCGACGCCCAGCTCCCGTGCAAAAAGCCGCACCGACGGTGAAGCATGCGCTTTTACACCGTTTTGCTGGGGCATAGGCTCAACAACCGCTGCGACTGACCGCTGAACAGCAACCACCGGCTCAACAACTGTAGCTTTTGGCGTGTCATTGACCGGCGCTGCAGCTATTGGGACCGGTTCTTGCGTTGGCGCTGCACTGGCCGCCGGCGTTGCGTCCGCCAATACCGTTGCAATCAGCGAACCTTCCGAGACTTTATCGCCGGGCTTGATAAAAACCTGCTGCACCGTGCCTGATGCGTTGGATGGCAGTTCCATGGTGGCCTTATCAGTTTCCAACGTGGCAACGGTTTGTTCCAAGACAATGACATCGCCTACCTTGATCAGGACTTCAACCACATCAATTTCTGGGACGTTGCCGACATCAGGAACCTTAATTTCACACAACCCCATTTTATTATTATCGGTCATATTCTTGTCCTTGGATTAGATAAGCCACGGTGCTTTGACATCTGCCGCTATGCCATATTTGGCAATCGCCACTTCGACTTTGGCAGGCTCAAATTGCCCCAGGTCTGCAAGGCTCTTTAAAGCGGCAACCGTAACATGGTAGCGGTCAACTTCGAAAAAGCGGCGTAAGTTTTCGCGGGTGTCGGAACGGCCAAAACCATCCGTGCCCAACACCGTGTAAGGCGCGGAAACCAAGCTGCGAATTTGTTCGGCAAAGGCGCGGGTATAATCTGTAGCGGCAATAACGGGGCCGACGGCATTCGCCAAGCTATGGGTAACATGCGCCTGTTTTGGGGGTTCGGTTGGATGCAAGCGATTCCAGCGCTCACAAAACTGCCCGTCCCTAGCCAACTCAGTAAAACTTGGACAACTCCATAAATCGGCTTCCACGCCCCAGTCGTCACGCAATAATTCGGCGGCGAATTCAACTTCGCGGAAAATTGTGCCGGAACCCAGCAATTGCACACGAGGGGCTTTGCTTATGCCCATGGACGGCGTATCTGCCGCAAGACTGTTGGCCTTGCGAAAACTGTACATGCCCTTGAGTATGTTTTGTTCCTCGCCTTTAGGCAGGGCCGGGTGCTCATAATTTTCGTTCATGACGGTGATGTAATAGAACACATCTTCCTGTTCGACATACATGCGTCGCAAACCGTCTTGGATAATGATCGCCAATTCGTAAGAATACGTCGGGTCGTAAGAGACGCAATTAGGCACGGTCGCCGCCATCAAATGGCTATGCCCGTCTTCGTGTTGCAAGCCTTCGCCATTCAAGGTTGTGCGTCCGGCAGTTCCGCCCATCAAGAAACCACGCGTGCGCTGGTCGGCGGCGGCCCAGATCAGGTCGCCGACTCGTTGGAAACCGAACATCGAGTAGTAAATAAAGAACGGGATCATCGGTACGTTATTCGTGGAATAAGACGTGCCCGCCGCTATCCAGTCACACAAGCCACCCGCTTCGTTAATGCCTTCCTGCAAAACCTGCCCGTGCTTGTCTTCCTTGTAAAACATCAGCTGGTCAGCATCTTGCGGCGTGTACAACTGACCGACCTGCGACCAGATGCCCAACTGCCGGAACATGCCTTCCATACCGAAAGTCCTGGACTCATCAGGCACGATCGGGACGATGCGCTTGCCGATGTTTTTGTCTTTGGCGAGAATGTTGATCAGGCGCACAAAAGCCATCGTCGTCGAAATTTCACGGCCTTCGCCGCTGGCTTCCAGCAAGGCTTTAAAGTCACTCAGTACCGGCACATCCAAGGCATATGATTTAGTCCTGCGTGACGGCAAATGGCCGCCAAGATCGGCACGCCGTTTGTGCATGTAGTCCAGCTCTTTGGAACCCTCCGGGAAAGTCAGGTAGGGTAATTCATGCAGCTCATCATCACTGACCGGCAAGCCATAACGGTCACGGAAATGGCCCAGCGAACTGGGGCTCATCTTTTTCTGTTGATGGGTAATGTTTTGTGCTTGCCCGGATTCACCCATACCATAACCTTTAATGGTCTTAGCCAAAATCACGGTAGGTTGGCCTTTGTGGTTGACCGCCGCATGGAAGGCCGCATAAACCTTGGCCGGATCGTGACCGCCGCGATTAAGCTCCCAAATATCACGGTCAGACCAATCGGCGACCATAGCCTTTAATTCGGGGCTATTGAAAAAATGTTCGCGGACATAAGCGCCGTCTTTAGCTTTAAAGGTTTGGAAATCGCCATCGACACATGCCATCATTCTGGCAACCAACAAGCCATCCTTATCACGCGCCAATAAGGTATCCCAGCGTTGCCCCCAAACCAGCTTGATCACATTCCAGCCTGCGCCGCGGAATTCACTTTCCAACTCCTGGATTATTTTACCGTTGCCGCGCACGGGGCCATCAAGGCGTTGCAAATTACAATTGACGACAAAAATGAGGTTATCCAGTTTTTCGCGCCCGGCCATACCGATGGCCCCCAAGGATTCCGGTTCATCGGTTTCACCGTCACCAAGAAAGCTCCAGACTTTGCGGGCTGAGGTATCGGCAAAACCGCGATCTTGCAGGTAACGCATAAAACGCGCCTGGTAAATCGCCATAATCGGCCCCAAACCCATAGAAACGGTAGGGAACTGCCAGAAATCCTGCATCAGCCAAGGATGCGGATAAGAAGATAAGCCATTGCCGTGGACTTCCTGACGAAAATTGTCCATTTGCTCTTGGCTAAACCGTCCCATTAAAAAGGCACGGGCATAATCGCCAGGCGTCAAATGCCCCTGGGTATAAATCAAATCGCCGCCATGCTCTTCAGAAGCCGCATGCCAAAAATGGTTATAACCGACGTCATAAAGGGTCGCCGCCGAAGCAAAGCTGGCGATATGCCCGCCAACATTGGTATGTTTATTAGCCCGTAACACCATCATCATCGCATTCCAGCGCACATAAGAACGTATCCTTTGCTCTATCGTCGCATCGCCCGGAAATTGCGCCTGCCTTTCAACAGGTATGGTATTGAGATAAGCGGTATTCGCGCTAAAAGGAATGTCAAATCCTGAATGCCGCGTGACGGCAACCAGCTGTTCAATCAGAAAGTGCGCCCGCTCGCTGCCATCCTGTTCCAGTACGGCCTGCAAAGCCTCAATCCACTCCTTGGTTTCTGCCGGATCAATATCATTCGGCCCGGTAATTTCTGAAATTAGACTATTCTTCATTGGTTAATCCTGTTGGGTTTGATCCTGTGGGGGGTTTGATCGTGTCGCTAGATGGCGCATGGCTGTAAAAGTCATTACTTGGACTATGGTGATGTTGGCCTTGCTACGAAATCTCAACAAGAATCGAAGCGGCCGAAAGAGCTGGTAGCTGTGCATAGTATATACAAATGAAGGGAAGCAATGCACCCGTTTTAATCAGTTACCAAGTAAACAGGCGTTTATTAGCTCGACCTTTGCCTGTTTTTGCCTGTTTTGACTTTTTAACGGTTCAAACGCCGGTACTTTGCCACATTGAAAAACGGCTATCCGTTGTTAAAAACAGCGGGCAGCTAAAACGTAGACTCAAACGACTTGACCCTTTTATTCTCCGCCCCATAGCTTTCTAGCTCAGAGATCAGTAGCGCCGTCATTTTATTAACAGGCAACGGTGGGCTGAAATAGTAACCCTGGATAAGATCGCAGCCACGATGCGTTAAATACACCAGCTGCTGTTCGGTTTCGACACCCTCGGCAATCACTTTTTGACCTAGCGAATGTCCCATTTTTATAATCGCTGCGGCTAACCTCGCATCTTTCGAGTTCAGGGTCATGTTTCTGATAAAAGACTGGTCAATTTTCAAGACATCAATCGGCAAGTTTTTTAAATACGATAACGAAGAATAACCGGTGCCAAAATCGTCAAGAGCAATTTTTATGCCCATTTTCTTTAACCGGTGCAATTGCAGTTCGATTTGCTTGATGTCGCCGACCAACAGAGATTCCGTGAGCTCCAATTCCAAATACCGGGCCGGCAGCTGTGCATCGCACAGCGCATCTTCGACCGTTTGCAAAAACTGGTTATCCGTAAACTGCCGCGCAGACACATTGACTGAAACTTGCTGCAAACTATAGCCATCATCCAGCCAGGTTTTAAGCTGTCGACAGGCTGTACGCATAATCCACACACCCATTTCAATGATGTAGCCGGTTTCTTCAGCGATAGCGATGAAGCGGTCAGGCGAAATCATTTTAGTTTCCCCATCCGCACCATGCAGCCAACGGATCAAAACCTCTGCGCCAAAAATCTTCCCGTCGACAGCGTAGTATTGCGGTTGGTAATACAGCTGCAACTCGTTTTTTTCAATGGCCTTGCGTAAATTAAATTCCATCAAATGCCGATCTTGAGCCGCATTGACAAAATCTTTTTTATAGAATTGATAGTTGCTTCGGCCTTGCCGCTTTGCTTCGTACATCGCAGCATCTGCGTGCTTTAACAGAATTTCGGCGGAAGCGCCGTCTTCGGGGTAAATGGCGATACCAATGCTGGCGCCGACAAAAACATCGTGTTTGTGGATATAAAATGCCTCCGACAATTTATGCAGTACCTCCCCTGCAATCATCGACGCTGAATACATCGCCTGTTCATGGGCTTTTTCGTTTAGAATCAACAGGGCGAATTCATCGCCACCCAAACGCGCCACAACATCGCGACCGCCCATTAGTGACCGCAACCGGATTGCCGCCTCTTTCAACAATTGGTTGCCGGCATCATGACCTAAAGCATCGTTGACCGCTTTAAAACGGTCGAGGTTGATACAAAAAATGACGGCATGCAAATTGTCCTGTTTTTGTTCCGATATAAATCGGCTTAAACGATCAAAATACATCGCCCGATTAGCCAAACCTGTCAAATCATCGTAGTGGGCAATCTGCATAATGCGTTTTTCAGATTGCTTCTGACGGGTGATATCAAGCAACGTCGCAAAATAAACAACAGCCTGCGTATCTTTTGCTATCTCAGTAATTTCCAACTTTATCGGAAAAAGCTGGCCGCTCTTGTGCCGACAAACCAACTCACCGGACCATGTCCGCACATTGCCAAGCACCAAAAAATCCCGGTGCGCCAACTCAAACTGACCATCTATCAGCAAGGACAACGGTTTGTTGGCTATGTCATCAGCACCGTACCCAGTGAGCTCCGAAAACGTATTGTTGACGCGGCTAACCCTGAAATCCGCATCTAAAAACACAATATTCAGATGGCACGTTTGCAACACATAAGCAAACCCATCCCCTTTTATGCGTTCGTCCTCATCAATAAAATGTCCGGTCAGAATCAGTTTTGAGCGGCTTTTGGCACTGTCGAACACTGGCGTCCTGGTAATTTCCAATGTCCTTTTTTTTTGGTCCGCAGAAGAAATTAACCGGGTTTCCTTTACCGGGCGCCCCAAATGCCAAGCACTCTTATCCTGAATAGCGCTCAGCTTCAATGCCCGCAGGTTACTCTGCGGATATTGGGCAAGCTCGTCATCGGTTTTGCCTCTATATTCGGCATCCTGCAAATTAAAACCCAGCAAATAATTGTGGCTGGCCTTCAGCCAACGCCCGTCTTTATCTTTTAAACAAAGAAAATCAGGCAGGCAATCCAATAGCTCAGGTTCATCCGATAGCATATTAGTTTCATCATGCACGGCATGGTTTCCTGTTAGCCGATGCTGCTGCACAACTTGTTCCACCGACCGATTTTCGCGGGCTTTTCGGGAATAGATAATCAACAAAAAAATGCCGAGCAAACCGTTAAATATCAGTGGACCGGCTTGGGCATCCAGTTCCGGGAAAAAACGGCTGGCAAACAGATAAGAAAAATTTACCAATACGCCTAAAAATAGACTTGTCAATATCATGATCAGTATGAAATTAGGTCGGTGGCCGTTATAACAAAAATAATTCTACAAGAGCCAAGAAAAGAACGAATCTACCATAAACTACATAAAAACTATCTCAACAAGTGTAGATTCCACCACCCATGTATTGAAAATGCAAGGCAATACAAAAAAATAGCATGGCACCTCGCTAGCCAGCGTTGAAAATAATATAAGCTAAATAACACAGTTTAATTAAAAGCCGAATTTACTAAAAAACAACATCTTGTTTTATAAGTAAAATAACTAAATCACTGCTCTACATGCCAAGTTACTGACTACATCCGAATTTCCGGCTTAACATTTACCTTATTGATTTAAAGGTATTTTCATCGTATTAAAGCGCCCGCATTTTCGGCACAACGAGAAAATAGGTTATTTAGCATATTATTAATTATGGATTAAGCCATATAACCTAGTTTAATTTTAAAAACCCCAGCCTTAATTCATAAGTAATTAATTTAATTATTAAAAGTATCTATGGCACAAAGCATGCTTTTAATACTGCACAACACGCTGTTGTTGTGCTTCTGTTTAAACGATTATCACCGAAGATAATTGAAAAACAGCCCGTTTGAGTACCCCTTGAACCTCCATATCTTTAACACAGGAACAAATCAATGAAAGCAAAAAGTAAACAAGTAGCTCGTTTCATATCTTTAGTTGCAGCCGGCCTGCTGGTTGCCACTGCAAGCCAAGCGGCAACAATACCCTCCAGCACCTTCGATTTTACTCCTGAAGTCACCGATGATGTTTTTTCCGTCAGAAGTAAAGGCTGGCGTGATCCGGCATTTGGCGACATGGGCTGGACACACAGTTCCGACTGGGGAACGGTTAACGCCAAGAGAGGCGAACTGGTGACGATCAAAATGGTGGCAGCCGACGCCGGCATCCATCCGGGTATCACCGTCTGGTTCCGGGGCGCAGACGACACGGCACCCGACAATTATGTCGTTGATCATTTTTACCCACAAAACGCCAATTTCACTAAATTTGGAGCAACCAATGAAACCACCGGCGAAGCATTGGGCAATATCATCATGCGCCATATTGCCCACGCCTATGACCGGGACGGCAACACTAAAAGGGTGACCATCATGCACCCTAAAACAGACGGGGTTGCAGGCCAATTGGAACTGACTTTCAAAGCGCCACGCACAGGCCATTACATGTTCGTAGTCGGTGGCTTTAACCCTGACGCAGGCGTTGACAGCTCTTTAAAATACAATGTCAATGTTAATGTGACCGTTACTGCGCCCTAAGCGGTTTTCGTAGCATTTCCTATGGGGAACCACCGCAGCCAGCAGGCTGCGGTGGGGAACCGCGAGCCCTTAAACCACATGGCGCAACAACAGGACAATTGTTTACTTCCTCTGGGCAAAGAGCCGATCACCCGCCATATCGCCGCTATGCTTCGGCACGCACACTATATTTCGCTGGGTCATGTTTACGGCTCCCACGCCTTCGTAGGGCGCCCTTCGTATACTTTTCATATTGATTTATACTAATATAAAGATACCCGATGTCCACCCTGCAAAAAAACCGGATGTGATCTCTCAGCGTATATATTGCAACCATGCCCCTGATCGTATCGCCCCAAACAGGACAAACAGCGCCTTAAGCTAAAGGCCGCAAGATTCCAAAAAAAACATTACTCAATAGGTAACTTATGAAAACAGGTCACGGTTTAAACACGGTGTCAGCTTCAGGAATTCGAGGTCTTGTTGCACCCGGCACCCTATTTTTGCTTGCCACATTGCTGGCTGGCGAGGTAGCCGCACACGGCAACACACCGCCCTCGCTACAAGGCGTCGACGTCCCTGCCACACCGGGCTTATTTGATGGCGATAACCCGATCATCATCGACAAAGCCGCCGCGACCCAGCTCGGCAAAGCTTTATTCTGGGATGTCAATGTCGGCAGCGACGGCATGGCCTGCGCCTCCTGCCACTTTCACGCCGGTGCTGACGGGCGCGTCAAAAACCAGCTATCGCCCGGACAATTCCATAAACGGGCGCCAACGACGCTGACTTTCGAAGCGACTGCGTCAGGCGGCAGTGGCGGCCCCAATTACAAGCTCAGACGCAGTGATTTTCCGTTGTACCGGCTCGCCAACCCCAACAACAAAGACTCGGCGGTGTTGTTCAACACGGATGACATCGTTTCATCGGCGGGAGTATTTTTGGCCCAGTTTAACAGTCTCGGCGAACTTGATGGCGAACGCGATAACTGCACCCCGGAAACCGATGCCATTTTCCACCTGGACAACCTAAACACCCGTCAGGTCCAATCCAGACAAGCGCCCAGCGTCATCAACGCCGGCTATAATTTCCGTAATTTCTGGGACGGACGCGCCAATAATATTTTTAATGGCGTTTCGGTATATGGCGTCCGTGACCCCAATGCGGGCATCTGGGTGGTCGGGCCAGACAACACCGTCAGCAAACAAGCGCTACGTTTGGAAAACGCTTCCTTGGCATCCCAGGCCGTAGCGCCGCCTGTCAATGCTTCGGAAATGTCTTGCCAGCAACGGGGCTTACCCGATATTGCACGCAAATTATTAACGCGCCGTCCGTTGGCAAGCCAAGAGATCCATCCAGAAGACAGCGTGCTTGCAGAACTGCGGGATGTTTCAGGCCAAGGGCTAAACACGACATATGAAACCTTGATAAAAGCCGCTTTTGCGCCGCGATACTGGTCAGGAATCGGCCAATTCGGGCAGCCGGCCGGTGCTGGAGCAACGCCTTATACACAAATCGAAGCCAATTTTTCGCTGTTTTTCGGTCTCGCTCTGCAAACTTATCAACAAACCCTAGTTTCCGACCAAACGCCTTTCGATACCCCGCGTCTGGCAGGTTTCCCCCAAATGCCCGAAGGATTGGATCGTCGTCAGCAACGGGGCTTGAAAGTTTTCCTTAACTCCCATTGCTCCGAATGCCATAAAGGGCCAACCCTGTCCTCCGCCGCGCATCCCGATATTTACACGTTATCCGATGCGTTCTCATCATTACGCTTGGTTAACCGTAAAACTATAAACGGCGCTTTCAGCGGCAATGGCGTGGCCCAGGGCATGATCGATGAAGGTTATTTCAACACCAGCGTCACACCGGCCAATAGCGATCCCGGCGTTGGCGGCGTTGATCCATTTGGTCACCCGTTATCGTTCAGTGAACAGTATTTGCAACAGCTGTTGACAGGGGCAGCCATGATTGATCCGGTGGTAGTCAACTCCTGCGATCTGGACAATGCGTTTGCACAAGATTACCTCAGCAGCGAACTCATCCCAGATCCCCGCATCGTTGGCAGTTGTGGCGACCGTGCTGTCTACGCGAAAATACCGAAAATCGCCGTACTTAAGGCGGAGCTGGAAAAAAAGAACGACGGCAGGGCCTTGGTTGCCGTAAACGGCGCATTTAAAGTGCCGTCGTTGCGTAACATCGAACTGACCGGCCCTTATATGCATAACGGCAGCCTGCTGACGCTGGAGCAAGTCGTCGACTTTTATTTTCGCGGCGGCAATTTCAATAACGCCCACCACTTCGCCACCCTGGTATTCCCACAAACTATCAGCGCACACGAAAAGGCCGATCTGGTGGCTTTTCTGAAATCTCTGACCGATGAGCGGGTACGCTGGGAACGTGCTCCGTTCGACCACCCGCAACTGAGTGTGCCTAACGGGCATAAACCAGCCGCAGATCCGCAAAATCCCGAACAAGCCCAAGATGTATATTTGAACATACCCGCAGTAGGGCAACAGGGGCGGGATGCGGCATTGGGGCCATTAAAACCCTTCCAGCAATACCTGCGGCCTTAACCGGGGGACTGTAGCCTCAGATAACCGTGCTTAACTGCCGTGCCCCCAACCAGACAGGATATAGTCTGGCAGAGGGCGCGGCAGGATTTACCAGCGAAAACTTATGCTCTGAATAACCGAATTTTCGGTTTTTTTATGTAGGTACGCATAGCGTACCTTTTTAGAATGGTGATAAAAATCAATGAAAAGATACGCGATGCGTAAACCGTATTGTGACCGTGTGAGGTAAATTCGTGCACGCCTTACAGCAAAACATTCCGCAGGCATGTTCATGGCATGCGACACACCCTGCATAGCCGTTAAGCGCAACACTGCATAAAAGCAAACACCAAGCCCGGTCAAACCGGAGTTGCCTGCGGCTTCAGGACTAATTTGCTCAAGGCCGGCAAAATGACAAACGTGCTGGTCATAATCCAGAAAATACCTATTGTAATCACCAAGCCCATGCTGGCGATGCCTTGATGCGGCGAAAAGGCTAGACCTGCAAAACTGGAACTGGTCGTCAATGCGCCGTAAAACATCGCCCGGGCGGTGCTGGATTGGTAGATATTCTGTTTTTCAGACAGCGAATGCCGCAGCTTTTCCACCATATGTATGCCGTTATCGACGCCAAATCCCAATAACAGCGGTAACGCGATAATATTGGCAAAATTGATCGGGGTATGGGTAATCACGGTGCTGGCCATCGTAAATAGTCCGGCCAGCATCAGCGGCGTCATAATCAACAGGGTATCGGTGATATTGCGGCGGATACCGTATAACACTAGCGCAATAGTGATCAACGCTATGGTAATGGCTTGCTCGAAAGCACCGACAACCGCTTTCATCGACTCCCAGTACATGATCGGCAAATCCGTCGTTTCCGGCGCAACCGATTGCACATCGGTGATAAAGGCTTCCAGATTGGTCAGATCATTCAAATCTTTCTTGGCATATATCTGTATACGATACCACCCGTCCTTGCTCAACCACCTTTCCCTGATGTCGGCCGGAATATCATTCAGCACAAGCCCCCTGGCATCCAGGCCGGTTAACAAATCATTCATCACACCGGGCAGGGTGCCCAATAACGTGGATTGCACTTTGTCAAGAAACAGGCGGCGGCTGGTTTGCTGACGCGTGTCAAGCTCGACCAACATGCCCTGCAACTCTGCTTTAAAACCTGTTAATATATTGATTTCCTTGGCATCGGTTTGCTTAGGCAAAACCTGATCTATGGTTTTTATCAGATGTTGAATACTATCGACAGGGTCATAATCGGATTTTAGCGCCGGAAATTTTTTTAAATTCAATCCCAGTGTCAACGCCATCTCTTCTATCACCGCCAATTTTTCGTCCTGGTCGGCCGGTAAAAAATCAAAAAAACTGACGGTCTTATCAACGCTTGCCAGTGACCCCAGTTTTTTCTGCAAGGCTTTAGCCGCATTTTCGTCCTTAGCCAAAACCGTCAACGTCATCGGCGTGTTATCTTTATCTTTTATGAGATGCTTGAACGCAATAACCGAGTCCGTATTCGGATCGCGCAGGTTAACAGGGTTAAAATCCGTCTGGACATCCGTCACCAGCACGCTTGAAATAAGCGCAAGTATACCGACGACTATCGTAATCGGTTTTGCGAAATGCAGCGTAAAACCCGCCAGTTTTTCAGGCAGCCGGATAAACCCGGTCTCCTGTGCCACGGGCAAGTGCGACAACTGCACAGGGATAATTTTCAGCAGCACCGGCAATACCGTCAGCGTCACAAACAGACAGATAAACAAGCTCGTGCCGGCCAGCAAACCGAGTTCGGATACGCCTTTGTAATCGGTGGGTATAAACGCATACAGTCCTATGGCCGTCGTGCCTGCACATAGCAGTAATGAAGGGCTGGTCGAAATCAAGGTGCCGCGTATGGCCTTGTCGCGGCCGAGATGATGGCCCAGGTTGTCGCGGTAACGCAAACAAAAATGGATGGCATATTCCACACCCAAACCGATATTCGACACGGCGAAAGCCACGGAAATCAAATTCAACTCTTTGACTGCCAAAGCCGCAAACGCACCGCATAAAATCATGCCTAAGGCCAAGGTAATCAGCGTGGCCAGGGTTAAGAAAACCGAACGATACGCCAGCAATAAAATACCCAATACCAAGACCACCGAAAAGAGGCTGGCGGTAAATGTGCCGGTGCTCATGCCCGACAACTCGTCATCTTCAAGCCCCACCTCGCCGGTTATCCAAACCTTGACTGCGGGCAAACCCGGTTCCTGAATGTCATTGACGGCTTTACGCATGACATCAATCGCATTTTTAGCGGGGCGAATCTGAGTGTAATCCAGCTTGGGCCTGACAATAATAAAGCTGCTTTTTGCCGCTATTTTTTTACTGGCTATCAACTCTTCCCAAGACAGCAACGCATCACCGTTATTGACCGAAGTGTGCAACGCCGCCGATACTTTATTGATCAGCGACGGCAAATCAATCGGCAAGTCCGTGTTTCCGTCTGACGAGGTCAGCGCATCGTCGAGTATTGAAAAAAAGCCGCCCAAATGCGTTTCCTGTGAAATCCTGCCGATAAACGGCTGGGCTTCCGACATCGTCGCCGATAAATTTTGCAAATCATCAAGATCGAGATAAAGCAAACCATTCCGACGAAAAAATGCGTTATCGTTGGGCGTGTAGACGGAATCAAAATTATCGCGGTCGGTGTTCAACAAGCGGCTGAGCCGTGTCGTAGCCGCCCGGGTCAATTCCGGGGTTTCGGATTCCAGAACAAGTAAAATCGTACGCATATCCTGAGGGAATTCTTTTTCAAAATGCCGTCGGTTTTGCTGAAACGGCGCATCGGGGGCGACCAGTTCTGTGGTATCGGTATTGATGCTCAAATTAGCGGCCGTGTATTGCCATGCGGAAAAAATGAGCAGTCCGGCGATTGACAGCAGCACAACAGGATGGTTAAGGCTCCAGCTCCCCCAGCGGGCAAGCAGGTTATGAGTACGGCTTTTTGATGACATAGCGATAGATTAGATTGGTGTGGTAAGAATGAATGATTGCGCGCCTTTCGCAACCTGGGGCTTCAACGCCACCCTCTGGCGCGCGCGGCGCGCCCTACATTAAGGTGACCTGCGCGAAAAAAGTATAGCCCATCAAGACGGCTCAACCGCCAAGCCGTCAACGCGCTGAAAACCTCTGGGCAGACTGTTGCCGCGTTTGGCGCGATTACCGGAATACTGTGCTATATCGACTGCTTTCAGCGTTAAAAACTGCTTGCCTGACAACACCTTTAACGGCGTGTTGTCAGGCATCACCACCGCGGCAACGATATAATCCTTACCGCCCGCCAGATCGGCCATCGTCATCTGAATCAGTTTATTGCCCTTGCCGCGCGCCAATGCCGGTAATTCATGCACGGGAAAAATCAATAAACGACCTTGCAAGGTAGCGACCGCAAGCAGATCGGAGTCGTTTTGCACCGGTATAGGCTTCAGCAACTTTGCGTTATCGGCCAGCGTAATCACCAACTTCCCCGCCTTGTTCTTGGTCAGCAATTCCTTGAGCTGAACCCTGAAACCGTAACCGTGATGGCTGGCCAGCACAACCCAGTCATCAGGGTTCCCGGCAAGAAGATGGGTGAATACGGCCCCTGGGGGCGGATTGAGCCGCGCTGTCAGCGGCTCGCCCTGGGTTCTCGCAGACGGCAAATCATGCGCCGAGGAGCTGTAAGCGCGGCCTGTCGAATCGAAGATATAAACGGGCTGCGTTGACCGGCATTTAACGGCATCGATAAAACTGTCGCCGGAGCGGTAGCTCAAACTGGCGACATCAATATCGTGGCCTTTTGCCGCCCTGATCCAGCCTTTTTCCGATAATATAACGGTAAGCGGCTCATTGCTGATCAATGCGGTCGTCGCCAAGGCCTGCGCGGCGTCCCTCGCAACCAGCGGCGAACGACGGTCATCGCCGTATTTTTCCGCATCGGCGGCAATTTCATCGCGGATCAAACGATTTAACAACGGCTTTGACGCCAGGATTTTCTCCAGTTCAGCCCGCTCGATTTCCAGCGCGTCCTGCTCGCCGCGGATCTTCATTTCCTCCAGTCTGGCAAGATGCCTTAATTTTAATTCGAGTATCGCTTCCGCCTGGAGGTCGCTAATACCAAAGCGCTGCATCAGTACCGGTTTGGGATGATCTTCGTTACGGATAATCGCAATCACTTCATCGATATTGAGATACGCAATCAGCAAGCCGTCCAGGATATGCAACCGCGCCAGCACTTTATCGAGCCGGTGCTGCAAGCGGCGGCGGACGGTTTCGGTACGGAACGCCAACCATTCGATCAGAATCTCGCGCAAACCTTTGACCTTGGGCCTGCCGTCCATGCCTATCATGTTCATATTGATGCGGTAGCTTTTCTCCAGATCCGTCGTCGCAAACAAATGCGACATCACCGATTCGACATCGAGGCGTTTGGATTTTGGGATAATTAGCAAACGGGTAGGATTTTCATGATCCGATTCATCACGCAAATCTTCAATCATCGGCAGTTTTTTGGCGAGCATTTGCGCGGCGATCTGCTCCATCAATTTGGCGCCGGATACTTGATGAGGTAACGCGGTAATGACAATCACGCCGTCTTCCAGCTCATATTTAGCGCGCATTTTCACCGAGCCGCCGCCGTTGATGTAGATTTTTTGTATCTCTTCGCCAGGCGTGACAATTTCTGCATCGGTCGGATAATCCGGGCCTTTGATATGCGCCAACAAAGCATCCAGGCTGCTGGCAGGCTCGTCCAGCAACTGGATGCAGGCCTTGGCGACTTCCCTGAGATTATGCGGCGGGATGTCGGTCGCCATGCCGACGGCTATACCCATCGTGCCGTTCAGCAAAATATTGGGCAATCTGGCCGGTAGCAGCTCAGGCTCTTTCAAGGTGCCGTCGAAATTGTCCGACCATTCAACGGTGCCCTGCCCCAGCTCATTCAACAGCGTTTGCGCGTAAGCCGTCAAGCGCGATTCGGTATATCGCATCGCGGCAAAAGACTTGGGGTCGTCCGGCGAGCCCCAGTTACCCTGCCCGTCAATCAACGGATAACGATACGAAAACGGCTGGGCCATTAATACCATCGCCTCGTAACAGGCGGAATCGCCATGCGGATGGTATTTACCCAAGACATCACCGACCGTCCTGGCCGATTTTTTATACTTCGCCAAAGCACTCAGGCCCAGCTCGGACATCGCATACACAATCCGCCGCTGCACCGGCTTCAGGCCGTCGCCGATATGCGGCAAAGCGCGGTCGAGGATAACGTACATGGAATAATCCAGGTATGCTTTCTCGGCAAAATCCTTTAACGGCAGTTGTTCAAAATTCTCTGCTACCCTCACTTAAAACTCATCCTCTATATCAACTTGCAACGCACGGGTTTTTTCCAGACTTTCCTGGCGTATTTTTTTACGCATTTCAGCAGCGGCAAACAGCTGTTTTTCGGCTTCGGTTTCCAGTTGCAAACGCGGTACTTCAACAGATTTGCCGTTTTCATCAATCGCCACCATCGTAAAAAAACACGAGGTGGTATGCCTTTTTTCATAAGTACGCAGATGTTCAGCTACCACTTTCACACCGATTTCCATAGACGAGCGCCCAACATGGTTAACCCGTGCATAAAGCGTCACCAGTTCGCCAACATTGACCTGTTGCTTGAAAAAAACCTGATCCAACGCGGCGGTCACCACATAATTCTTGCAATATTTCGCCGCACACGCATAAGCCACCTGATCCAGCAATTTCAACAAAGAACCGCCATGCACATTCCCGGAAAAATTTGCCATATCTGGCGTCATCAACACCGTCATCGTTAGCGACTTCTCTTGTTTACTCATTTGTATGCCCAACGTGATTACCCTCATTATGCCCGGCCGCCAACACATCCTATCCCATTGATAATAAAAGACCCTACATCATGGAAACGACAAGCGTCCAAAAAGCCGATATTTTACACTACGGCGGCGGCAAATACTGGTATGAAACTGTATTGAAGACATTAGGCATGGCGTACCCGCCCGGTTTGACGAACGGATACGTATAAAGAGGATTGATTGCGAAGGGGGAGCAGGAGGTGGTTAACGCGTGTTTTGGCCGCGCAAACTGGGGTGATGAAGCTGACAAGTTATCAGCTGCCAGCCTTGCGGGTTTGCCGTATTTAACACGGCAAACGGGTTTAGCATACAGTTTTTCGGGTAAACAAAAGTTTATAAGTGATGGTGCGACAGCTAAGCCTTCTCAATTGCCGGCAAGCTTCTTGTGGAATTTATTAACGATAATGTGACCGCCAGACATGACCAAGTCAGGATATTCCAGTATTTTGAACCGTTGAAAGGGATTGCCGCGCACGGCAATAATGTCGGCCGGTGCGCCAGCCGCCAAACTACCCAGCGGCGCCAGACCCAGATGTTCGCCGGCCTCGGAAGTCGCAGCCTTGAACACATTGACGACATCGGTAAAATCAATCGAAGCCCCACTGCCTAAATGCAGCATAAGATGCATTTCTTCGCCATTAATCCCCCAAGGCACGTTGTCATGGGCAATTTCAGAACCATAAATAAATTTAGCCCCTTTGCCTGCCAAACTCATCATGTTGCCGTGTATCCCCTGGCAAGACGACAGCGTATCAACCGTGGTTACGAAGGTAACTCCCTGGTCCACCGCGCGTTGTAACAAGTCTTCCCTGATCGTGGAGCAAGGCATGTGGGCGAACTCATCAACCCCGGAATTAAGCGCCCGTTCAAACCCGTCGTCTTCGCCAACATGGGCAATCACCCGCTTGTTAAGCGCATGGGCTTTAGCCACAATCGCCTGGACGATCTCCTCGGAAGGCATATCCCAAGGCGTAGCAGGGACTGGGCCGTCATGAGGCATCATCCACGGCGCGCCGGCTTCACCGCCGGGTTCCAGAGCCACCTTAATTGCTGTCGCCCCGCCATCGACAATATGCTGGACAGCTTCTTCGGCCTCTAGCACAGACAATACCGGGTAACCGATTTTGTCATAACCGCCACTACCACCGAAAATGTTAAGCGGATATCCGCCAGGCGCCTGGATAATAGGGCCCGTGCTCAGCAAGCGCAGCTTGCCTTGACCGCCTGTAGGCGCCATTAGCGGTCCGCCAGTGTCCTGTGCGGTGGTTATGCCGTGCTCCAGCACCACAGCTTTGCTGACGTTTTGGAAAGTGATATGGGCATGGGATTCTATGAAACCGGGCAAAATTGTCGCATCGCCCAGGTTTATGCTATTTGCACATAGCCCGCGCAATTGGCCGGGTTTGCCGACTTGCTTGACCTTACCCCCCTCAATTAACACAGCCATGTTCGCCTGAGGAAAATTAACCCCGTCAAACAGTTGCTTTGCAATCAATAATTGGCAGGACTGGACGACCTCGCCATGGGCGAGCGCGTTAAAGCTGGCGCCTTGGCATAATAGCATCGTAAGCGATAAACAGAGGGGATCGGCTAAACGGCTTCTAAATTTCATATGTTCTCCTAAATTTTTGAGTGAATGACAGCCCGCCGTTGCCGGGCAATCAGCATTGCCTAGCGGCAACGCACAGCAACCTTTAATAACGGTTAATGACATTTGTTTGGATTTATACGGCTATACACACTGCCAACACGGCATAGCCTGGCCCTTATCGGGAACCATATCAATAGCAAGATGTGAGCCATCAGCATGACTGAAATCAAATCAACCGCGATAAGCCGCTTTAAAAAAGGTAACTGTAGAAGGGAAGATCAGTCAAACCCATAGGCTCAGGGCAGAGTTTTAACGGAATAGAGAAGGGGGGGGATTCGTTCAATGGCGAAAAGTACGTGATATGACACAGCCGATTAAGGCATATCGCCCACCAAAACGGTAGCCAGCGTAAAACCAAGGGGATTGTTTTAGTTTAGTGTGTGATATGACGCAACAGGGCGAACCCGCCCAGGTGATTTGCCGACCTCAGTCATGCAATCGATGATAGCTGGAATCGCTGGCTTAATAAGGTCGGTCAAGCACTGCAATGGCTTCTTCGCAGCTGATCGCACTTTCTTTGCTGTCCAAGATAAAAGCCGCCAGACGCTCTATGGCTTGCCAGTGCCCCACATTGTCCAGAAACGCCACCGCTTTGGCCAAAAGCCCGATCATTTTGTCCTCACGCTTTTCTCTGCCCGCAATAAAACGTTCCAGATAATCAAAAACCTTGTCCAGATCTGAAGTACCGCCATAAAAACGCAACGTGCTAATACCGGCCTTATTGACGTTAAAATACTCGCCTTCGCGTAGCGCCACATGTTTGGCCTCGGCAAGCGCGCCGACCAGCAAATTGATCATGTCCGCCTCGAAAGCAGCTTGATAGGCGTCTTGTACTGTCGCTGAAAAATAGCAGGCACTTTCCAATAGCGTAACCGGCAGATTATCAATTAAATATCCCCCTTCCACACCCGCGACAAAACAGTCGCGCAACGATGCGTCAGGCAAGTTTACTAATTTATCGGCAGTTTGGGTGATTTGAAAAAATACCGATGGCAACCCCTGCTGTTTGTTGTAAAGGTAAATTCCGGCAGCGTGGCCCGCTTCATGAAAGGCAATTTGCTTAATCAAGTCATGGGATGCTATCGGGGCAGTCGTATCAAGTTGGTAATTACGTTTCATGATTAACCTTGGGGCCAGGCTAAAAAAGATGCGATCAGGCTGCTGACCGCATTAAGAGGGAGGATACTGGGAACTTGTAAAGAAACGGCTCGCGGCGATTTTTTACAACTTCCGTGAAGCGCTTTAACGCAGCTTCTAAAACTCTGATACCTTGGAAGAAGAAAATATACATTTAGCAGTTAGGGAACAGTTTAACTATCCCTGCCCCTATTGGGAATGCGACACATTGTCGCATGACCACAACTGTAGCTATCGGCATACTGGCTACCTTGTTTTTTGTTTAAGCTATCGCCAGCCTACGGCCTAAGTCGTGTAAATGCTGATACGCATCAACAATAAGGTCATCGCCACAGGATATAGCAAATAATGTTGCTGCAATGCCAGGCTCGCTAAAACTCCCAGCATAATCATCCACGGCTGGGCAATTACGTGCTTGACCATCGATTCCATCCGCTGTCGCGTTGCCGTATCCATTTTATGGTGTTGGTCAGTAAAAAACAGCTCGACAAATACCGCCGTGAAGACAAAATAAACCGGGAAATAAAAAAATATCGGTGAATCCTCATTAAAAAATGGTCGCCAACCGGCAAACCAAGCGATTAATGTGCTACAGGCAAACACATCGCACCAGATTTTAGCGCGCCTTTTATGGAAAATAATGCCAGCCATACAGCCCAGCGCTAACCCGCCGGCATAGACGGCTATCTCGGAATCCAGCGAATTCAATAGCGGACTGGCCGTTTGCACCAAGTAGCACAAGGCCAGACTGGCAGCGATGAAAAGAAACATGGCCCACCTCATAAGTTAAAGTTATTCATGACGTAGCGCGTCAATAGGATCTAAACGCGCCGCTTTTCGAGCCGGAAAATATCCGAACACGATTCCCACAGACGCGGAAAATAAAAATGCGACCATAACAATCGGTAAATTAACCAGATACGGAACATGTAATAAGCCGGATAAAATCGCCGAACTGATTAACGCCAGGATTATGCCTATTAAACCGCCGCACGAAGACAAAACCACGGCTTCGACTAAAAACTGCAATAACACATCGCGCGTTAAGGCCCCTATCGCCATCCGTATGCCTATTTCGCGGGTTCGTTCAGTGACTGATACTAACATGATATTCATGATGCCTATCCCGCCAACCAACAAACTAACCGCCGCTACCGCGCTTAGCAAACCCGTCATCATTTGCGTCGTACCTGATAACATCACGGCTATTTCTTTCATATCCATCACATTAAAATTATTTTCTTCAGTATCAGCAAGATGCCTGCGCGCACGCAACAAAATTTGTAGTTGAGTTTTAACTTGCTCAGTAACCGCTGCTTCTTTAACCGACACTTGAATCATATTAACGTCTTGATTACCGGCGATGCGTCGCTGAAAAGTCCTAATGGGAATCACAATCACATCGTCTTGATCTGTTCCCATCGTTGATTGGCCTTTCGCTTGCAATACCCCGATGACTTGACAGGATAATTTATGCAATCGTAACGCATTGCCAATAGGGCTTTGCTTGCCGAATAACTTGTTTCTTACGGTCTCTCCAAGCACGCAAACCGTGGCGCCTGACCTTAACTCACCGGCTGCAAAAAGCCGTCCTTCAGCCAGTTTACGGTTACCGGCAATAAAATAATCGTTAGTGCTACCGGTTACTGAGGTTGACCAATTCGCGTTTGCTACAATCGCCGTTGTTGATGCCGAAGCTATCGGCGCAACCGCTGACAAGCGTTGAATGTTTCGGTTAATGGCATCAATATCGGCTAATTTAAACAACGGTGCGCCGGACGTCTGCCCTGCTCCCATCCGCTTACCCGGACTGATCATCAGTAAATTACTGCCTAAGCTGGCAATTTGTTCAGTCACTTGTCGGGTTGCGCCATCGCCTAACGTAACCAACGTGATCACGGCGGCTACGCCGATAATAATACCTAACATAGTCAATACCGAGCGCATGACATTTCGCTTTAACTCAGTTAACGCCAGAATAAACGCATTAACCCACATGATTGCCGTCTCCGCATGCCTGGTCAGCGGCAATTAATCCGTCTTTAAAGGTAACAATGCGCTCGGCGTAAGCCGCCATATCCGGCTCATGCGTGACCATAATAATCGTAATGCCTAAATGACGATTAAACTCCGTCAGCAACTCCATGATTTCTATACTGCGTAGCGAATCCAAATTACCGGTGGGTTCATCAGCCAGCAGCACAATGGGTTCGGTCACTAATGCCCTAGCAATCGCAACCCGCTGCTGCTGACCGCCGGACAATTCATTAGGCGTATGGGTTTCTCTGTCTTCCAAACCTACCGATCTTAATGCGTTGCGGGCGGCTAGTCGTCTTTGTTCGCCATTTACGCCCAAATAAATAAGCGGCAATTCGACATTTTCCAATGCGGTCGTTCTATTCAACAAATTAAATCCTTGGAACACAAAACCCAGATAATGGCGACGCAACAGCGCGCGTTGATCTCGGGTTAACGATTCGACATGTACGCCTTGGAAAACATAATGTCCGGAAGTCGGCGTATCCAAACAACCCAAAATATTCATGCACGTGCTTTTACCGGAGCCGCTAGCACCCATGACCGCGACAAATTCACCCCGATGAATATGCAAATCAATGCCGCGTAACGCTTGCATTTCTGCGGCGCCTTTGCCGTAGATTTTGCTAACCGCGTGTAAAGACAGCAACGGCTGAGCGGTTGTTGATATCATCGCGAAACAACCTGAGCGGCGCTGATTACAACCGTACCCGCTATTAAATCGTCACCGGTGATTTCAGTCATTACGCCGTCGCTTAAGCCCTTGGTTACGGACTTGGCGACCGGTACGCCGTCCTTTAATACCCAGACTTGTTGACGACTGCCGTTTTTTGCCGATACCGGCGGTTTACCGGATTTATCTACCGGTGGTTTAGGCAAAATCATACTCAGCAAGCCACTATTTTCGCTTTGTTGCTCGGGTGTTTGCTGAGCCGGTTCATAACTTAACACCGCATTCGGAACTAAAATGACATTGGTTTTTTTATTCACGGTAATAACCGCTGTCGCCGTCATACCGGGACGTAACTCTAAATCGCCGTTATCGACTTTTAATACCGTTTTATACGTCACCACGCCTTCTACGGTTTGTGCGCTATAGCGAACTTGAATAATACGCGCCGGAAATTTTCGATCAGGGTACGCGTCAACGGTAAACTCAGCAACTTGGCCTTCTTTGACGCTACCCACATCCGCTTCATCGACATCAACTTGCAACTCCATTTGCGTTAAATCTTCCGCCAACGTAAATAACACCGGCGCTTGAAACTGAGACGCGACAGTTTGTCCGGGTTCTACCGAACGCTCTAAAACCACGCCGTTAATCGGCGAATGCACTACCGCTTTCGCCAAATCGGTACGATTCACATCCAAGGACGCTTGAGCCTGGGCGACCGACGCCTTCGCGCTGAGTTCGTCTGCTACCGCTTTTCCCAAATTGGATTTCGCGGTGTCCAACTCATATTGCGATGGGACTTTACCGCCGCTTAATTCCAACGCTTTCATTAACCGGGATATTTTAATCTTCGCTTCTTGCAACCCGGCTTGAATTTGCTGAACTTTGGCTTTTGCAGCCGCTAATGACGCTTCGGATTGCAAGGCTTGGGCTTCTAATCGGGTTGTATCCAAGCGCGCTATCACTTGACCAATTTTGACCTGATCGTTGTAATCTACCGCGACGGATTTAATGGTGCCGGATACCTCAATCCCTACTTCAACTTCTTTAACCGGCGCTAAAGTGCCGGTTGCGCTTACCGTCATGGTTAAATCGCCTCTGGTTACCGTTTCCGTGCTGTAACTGATTTCAGCCGCTTGCTGACGGTTAACGACTATCGCTAATAGCGCTATCAGAAGCAACGTAATCGCCCAACCGATAGTTTTGTAAAGCGAGTTCGACTGGGTTTGTTCTAAGCCAAGAACTTTAACAATATCCGAATTTTTAGACAGCTTGGTTTTTAACATTTTTTATAGTCAATGAAATGAGTCAAAATGAATTAAACATTTGTCCAGCCGCCGCCTAATGCTTTATAAAGCCGAATAGCATCGGATGCGAGTTTAGCTTCGCTGGCAATCAAATTGATTTGCATAGTGAGCAAGGATTTTTGCGCGGTTAACACCGGCTGAAAGTCATTAATGCCGGATTGATATTGAAATTGCGCCAATTCCAGCGCATCCCTGCCCGTACTAACCGCTAGTCGTAATAACACTATCCGGTCTTGCTCTTGCTGAAATGCCGTTAACGCCTGCTCCACCTCTTTTAGTCCCGTTAACACAGCCGCTTGATAAACCCCCAATGCTTGTTCTTGTAAAGCTTGTTGAACGTCAATATTGCTTTGAATGCGCCCGGCATCCAGCAACGTCCATGCCGAAGCCGCCGTAATTTGAAACATTTTCGCGCCCGCCGTATACAAGCTGCCTAATGCTAATGCTTCAAGCCCAAGCGAGCCGGTTAAGTTTAGATTCGGATATTTAGCGGCTTTAGCGACGCCGATTTGTGCGGTTTGCGCCGCTAATTGTCGCTCCGCTTTTCTAACATCGGGGCGTTGGCGCAATATATCCGCCGGAATTCCAAATGCAATCGATTTTGAAACAACCGGTATCGGCTGTTTTTGCGCTAATTTCTGCATTAATGCTTGCGGTTGTAGTCCGACTAACACGGCTAAAGCTTGTTGGGCTTTGATTAAGCCTTCGCGCAAACTGGGAAGGTCGGATTGCGTGGATTCTTTATTAAACTTAGCTTGTTCAACATCTAACTGCGTTGTCAACCCGGCTTGGTAACGCCATTCCGTTAGCTGATAAGTCTCTTGCTGCGCTGCCGCATTACTTTCCGTAGTCGCAAGCCGGGCTTGATAAGAACGTAATTCAACATAACTTAATGCTATCTCCGCATACAAACTCACCAAAACATCGCGTAAATCTTCGTCAGCCGCTTGTTGAGTCGCCGTTTTCGATTCAATATCACGCCGTTTTTTGCCGAATATATCTAACTCCCAGCTCGCATCAATGGAATTACTGAATAACTCAGTTGTGGTGCCTAAACCGGCTTCCCGACTGCTTTCCGTCTGCGAAACCCCTGCGTTACCGGTCAGCGCGGGGAACAACTGAGCTTTCGCAAGCCGATTCTTGGCCCGTGCTTCACGCACCCGCGCTTGAGCTTGTTGTACATCCCAATTTTGCTTAGCGGCAAGCGTAATCAATTCAGCCAGCAACGGGTCGTTAAAGCTCAACCACCAGCGTGTTAATTGCCCGGCATCCGATTGCTGGGTGAGCGTAGGCAAGTCATTAATACGCCAACGGCTAGGCAACTGAATTTCAGGTTTTTGATAATCAGGGCCTACCGGTGCACAAGCACAAACTATCGCGCTTATCAGTGAGACTCTAATTAAAACGGCTAATGACTTTATTAAATACACTTGTATCTGACTAAACCTGGGGTGATATTCATTACCGGATAAATGTACTGTACCAAGTTAACCAGCATTTATTAGCATTTATTTATGTTGCAACACAGCCAGTCTCCCGGCCCATAATGCAAAGTCATCCGATACCAACCACTGTTGCGCTACCGTATCGGATTTTACGGTAGCATCCAAGAACGCTGTGGACACGCTACGGATAATCGCCACTTGTTTGTAACTATCCACAGCTACTCTAGCCTCTCCTCTGCCTGGATGACCGCCCATAGCACCGGGCGGAGGCCCGCCGCCCATGTCACCGCCACCACCAAACCGATTGACGCTGTAGAGCTTATCCGAAAACCTGCTAAAGCCCGGCGGCCCGCCGCCAGGGCTACCCATACCGATTTCGGGCATTCCATATTTTTGCGGTTGCAAACTTGATCCGGAAAAGACTTCATGTCCAGATTCTTCAACGAGTAATAAATATTTACCGCCAACCGGCGCATATTGCCAGATTGCAGCGCGTATTTCCGGAATACTGATTCCGTAAGGATCCACGTCGACCGGGCCGGTCACCACCAACAGGGGTAATTTCAAATCACGATAGCGTTCGGAAACATTACCGGCAGCCAAATCGACACTCGGACTAAAAACCATTGCCGCAATCGGCTTAAACGTATCAAATTCCGCAAGCTTCGGTTGACCGTCTGTCTGTCCGGTTAACGCGGCTACGGTTTGAGCGCCCAAATCGTAGCCTGCCAGCACAATTTTAGATAAATCCAACAGCGCAAACAGCGACGATTTTTGCTTAGCTCGTCGAGTTAACTCGGATAACGCATAAGCAACATGGCTTACGCGCTTGGTCAGCTCGGCTTCGGAAAAATATTCGCGCCCTAGATAATGCAAGTCGTTAATTTGCAAGGTTTGTAAACGGGTCAGTTCATTGTTATCGGCTACCGAATCCGTCCCCGACGGTTTGGGCAAGACGTCCAAGCCTTTAAGCGCAATACCCACCGTAATAGGTTGTAATGTAAAGACTGCGTAACCTGCCTTCGCCCAATTTTGCCGCCATACTGAACCCGCATTCGCATCTTCTCCTAACCCCGGCAAATACAAAACAACCGGATACGACCCTGGTTTGTCGGGTATCACCAACGTCGTATCCAACAACACTTTGTCATGCAGCCAAATTTCCCGAGTCGATCTGATCGTTTGCTGTTGCGTTGAAACATAACCGCCATCGGCCGTAAACTCGTTAATTTTATTAATTTGTTGTTCGGCTGTTAGGTGTGGCTTGACAAAACAAGCTGACAAGCCAGTGATTAATAACACCGCCGCCAAGTCAGAGAGTCGTAGTCGTTTAGTTGTTAAGTACGACGACCTGTTACGATAAGCAGCACTTTGAAGAAATTGATTTATCATAAGTTAATGACCACTCTACCGATTAGCCGCGCTTGCAACAGCGCGTAGCCGAATTCCGTTAACCATGATTATCGCGATTCGCAAACGCCGCCCTGTTAGCTTTCAGTTTTTCTTTTTGTTCGCTGGTTAACAGCCGATAAATAGCATTATCCAATTGCGATTTTTCCAACATCGCTTGGGCATGGGTTTGGATGGAATTAGAGATTAATGCTTTGGCTTTATCATCCGTATAATCGCTGGAGAACGGCAATTCATGAATTTGCGCTTTCAATTTAAACGACTCTTGCCATTTTTGTTGAAAACCTTGACCTTTAGCGCTAACTAATTGCTTGATTTGGTCTTTTTGAGTTTGCGTCAAATCAATATCGGTTAAATAAGGCGGTAATTCATTGCCGATAACGCCGTGATGCGGCATAGACGGCCTGCCGCCTTTTTCGCACGGCGGTAGGCCGCCGAACTCCGGACCCGCTAACGCTAACACCGGCAACAATGTCAATACTAAAATAGATTTTGGATAGATTTTTAACATAAGGGAACTCCTGAAAAAGTAATGGAGAGAGTCATTGCTCTCAGGGTTAGTATGCTGGAACTATGAGTTAACTGCGGTTAGCCAATGTAAAGCTGCGTAAAACTAATAGCCCTAAATGTAAGAAAACGCTTTGATATGCACATCTCGACATCCGGACTTTCTCAAACCCACCGGCCAAGCCCGTTTTTAACCGGAATAAACTCATGACACGCGTGTTATTAATTGATGACGATATTGATTTATCGGAAATGCTGAAAGAATACCTGGAACAGGAAGACTTTGAAGTCGTTGCGGTACATGACGGCGAAAGCGGCTTACACGAAGCGCTGTCCGGAAATTACGCGCTTATCGTATTGGATGTGATGTTGCCGGGCATAAAAGGCATAGACCTATTAAGCAGAATCCGAATGCATAGCCGAGTTCCGGTGTTAATGCTGACCGCAAAAGGCGATGACGTTGATCGGATTGTCGGGCTTGAATCCGGCGCCGACGATTATGTGCCAAAGCCCTGCACACCTAGAGAATTACTCGCGCGTATCCGAGCCATTTTGCGCCGAACCGCGCATTCCGCTGCCGATAACGGTTTAGATAACGTGATTAATTTAGCGCCGTTAACCATTTGGCCGCAAAAGCGCAAAGCCGAATGGAACGGCCGGGTTTTAGAATTAACCAGCACCGAATTCAGCTTATTGGAAATCCTTGCTCACAACGCCGGTAAAGTAGTCAGCAAAAAAGAATTATCCGAACAAGGCTTAGGACGACCGCTGGCCCGCTTCGACCGCAGCATAGACGTGCATTTAAGCAGCATCCGGCAAAAACTGAATCGCTTTGACAACGGCGGCGCGGCTATCGTTACGGTGCGCGGCAAAGGCTATTTATATGCAAAAAATAATTAACATTGCTCTAATCGGCAAGCTATCGGAAGCAGCGCTGTTGTCATCCGGGACAGGAGTCGGCCATTAATGGGACGTTTGTTTTGGAAGTTTTTCCTGGTCTTTTTATTCGCGTTTTTAACCGCCGGCGTTGGCGTCGGCTTATCCGTGTCATTTTGGCATAAACTGCACGAAGCCAAATCCGAAACCGGAATTGATTTGCACGCGCATTTTGTCAGCGCCGCCGCGTCGGTGTTGCAATTCGGCGGCGTAGCCGGATTAAAGTCTTTCTTATCGAAACAAGACAACAATCACTTTCCGCCTATTTATGCTGTAAATGAACAAAACCAGGACTTGTTAGGCCGCAGCATTGCCCCGAAAGTGATTACTGAAGCCCGCGAACTCGTGCAAAGCAACAGGGCTAATGACGCTGTTTATTTAATCGACAGCGAAGATCAACACCGATATTTATTATTTACCTCAAGAACCCCACATAGCCCGCCTGATTTTACCGATCATCCCCACCAGGGTTTTGACGCATTTAAAACTTCACCAAGCAGACCACCGGAGATCGGCCCTCCGGGACCGCCGCCTCACGAGTCCTTACATCAAGAATTTCCGCGCAGTCCGATACTGCCGATTATTGCCGGAACCGTCGTCAGCTTGCTGTGCAGTGCGTTATTAGCCTGGTATTTTGCCAAGCCCATCAGATATTTGCGTCAAGCATTTGAGGACTTATCGCAAGGCCGGTTACATACGACTGCGGCACCGAAAATGGGCACGCGCCGGGATGAACTAGCCGACTTAGGCCAACATTTCGACCGTATGGCCGGACAGATACGAATTCTAGTCAATGCACAGCAACAACTGCTGCACGATGTCTCGCATGAATTGCGTTCACCGTTGGCCAGAATGCAAGCAGCGATAGGGCTAGCTTTCCAGCAACCGGAAAAAATCAACAGTTCGTTACAGCGCATAGAACGCGAATCCCAACGCATGAGTGATTTAATCGGTGAATTATTAACGTTTTCCCGGCTTGAAGTCGATGATGCGAATCAATCCGACGAGATAGTCGATATGGACGAATTGCTGGATGAAATCGTCGAAGACGCGCGTTTTGAAGCGAGCCATAAACAAGTCAACATCGTTTTTTCAAGACCTGAGCAAGCGATGATTAAAGGCCGGGTAGAATTAATCTATAGAGCGGTCGAGAATGTGTTACGTAACGCCGTGCAACACACTGCGAGTCATTCAACGGTTTCGGTCGAAGCTAAAGCCGACCAACTCAAGCATGGTTATATTATCAGCATAGCCGATCAAGGCCCCGGCGTAGGCGATACCGAGTTAAGCAAAATTTTCAAGCCGTTTTACCGCGGCGCGCATAAAACCAAGCCAGACAGCATAGGCTTAGGTTTAGCGATTGCCCGCAGAGCCATAGAAATTCATAACGGTAAAATCCATGCGCTTAACCGCCCGGAAGGCGGTCTTCAGATTACGATTGAGCTACCCTATCCGGCTAAAAGCTAAGCTTATTCGTAAAAACGAATACCTGCCTTTCGGTTTTTAAACAGTTTGTGCAGTAAACGCCCTTGCAAAACAGGCGGCGGCGTTTTCTCCGTGCTTAACATAGCTCAGTGTTTATGCACAGATTGTTTTTATCCCTGCGCTTTAGCACAGGCGGGCCTAAAAACTCGCCAGACCACCCATAAAAAAATACTAAGCAATTGATTAATAAATAAATGTATTTTTGTATAAAAAGACTACAATCTGATAAACCCGCAAGTATTTCCATACCTTAAGTCTGTTATCCAAACCTTATGCACAACGTTATCCACAGCTTATGTGGAAAACCGGATAGGTGATTGATTATTAGGCTTAAACACTAAAGATAACCCAGACTGCTTATAGAAGTGAAATTAAGCGTGGTAAAATAAACCCACTTTAGAACCGCATACCGCCTAAATATCAGCCCAGGCAAGCAAGATTACGCTAGGTTCTACTTAATCAATATCTGACATACAATCAATGTATGATAAGAACGCCAACAAAAACATAACGGGAAAAAATCATGGGACCACAAAAATCTATCAACACACCTCTCTTACTAAGCGGCCTGCTTGCCTCTATGCTGCTTGGTGGTTGTGCGTCAGGCACTGATCCGTGGAAAGGCTGGAACCAAGGCGCCCAGTCCTTTAATGACAGTCTCGACAAAGGCGTCATAAAGCCTCTGGCCCAAGGATATCAGTGGATTACTCCTGACTTTGTAGACAAAGGCGTCACCAATTTTTTCAGCAATATTAATGATATTGGCGTGACCGTTAATGACTTGCTCCAGTTTAAAATCCTACAGGGCGGCATGGATGCCAGCCGTCTGCTTGTTAACTCCACGGTAGGGGTTGCAGGCATCATGGATGTTGCCCAAAGCATCGATTTGCCCAAACATCGTGAAGATTTTGGGCAAACTTTAGGCTTTTGGGGCATACCTACCGGCCCGTACCTGGTACTGCCGATTTTCGGCCCAAGCTCGCCCCGGGACACTGTTGGCCTGATTGGCGACGCCTTGCTCAACCCGCTAACCTATGTTTCATTTATTGGCGGCACCGCCGCCGGAGCGGCTACGGCAGGCTCAAAAGTCGTTGATGTCGCCGATACCCGCGCCGATGCAATGGCCACGGAAAAAATTGTCGATGAAGCGTCCACTGAAAAAGACCGCTATGAATTTACCAAAAATGCTTACCAGCAACGCCGCACCTATCTGGTCAATGACGGTAACACCACTGAAGATGAGAGCTTTGAGCTTGAATCGGGACTG
Organism: Methylovulum sp.; assembly: GCA_030653435.1. GTDB lineage: Bacteria > Pseudomonadota > Gammaproteobacteria > Methylococcales > Methylomonadaceae > Methylovulum. The sequence continues at coordinate 79,629 of JAURZI010000035.1, read as the reverse complement.
GATGATAATGTCGATGATGCCCTCGCCAAAACGACTGCCGCAAGCCCTGCTAAAGCCCAGCCGATAGAGCCCGCCGCGCCATTAGCTGCTGATGCACTCAAAGCAGAACCCGCCAGCCATCATGTCCTGGATTTGTCTTCGCCTGAGAGCAAATAACAGATGCCGACAAAGCATTTACGCGTGCCTCCACAGCAGATGCAGATAGCGATGTCCAAGCACAGCATGGCGATGTTTTCATCGGCCAAGCCCTGGGCAGTCCGTTGCTTATCGGCATAGCTTAAAACGGCCCAGTCAGGCCAACCGCTGCGGTGGTTGGCCATCAATATCCATGAGCATGCCTATGAAAACAAGACAGCTTAAATACCCGGCGGCAAGCTATGTCAACCTCTCTAAAAACCAGCCGCACCAATTCGCCCAGGAACATGCGCTGAGAATTTATAACAGCAATTCCATTTATAGCTTTATACCTAAAAATGCCTGTTCGACCATGCGCGTCTCGCTGGCCATCGCCAACGGCTGTATAGCCACTACCGCAGACTTTAACTGGATTCATGACAATAACGGCACATTCAGGGCTGATCTTGCCAGTTTAGCGCTGGCCGATTACACGTTTGTCATCTTGCGATGTCCCTACGCCAGACTGGCCAGCGCCTATCTCGATAAAATCGTCGGACTGACAACCGAAGCCTGGGCCTTGCATGACACGATGAAAAGGAAACTGCCGCCGGATGCCATCACTTTCAGGCTGTTTATTAAAACAATAACCCAAACCGAGCACTTACGAACCAACATCCATTGGCAACCGCAAATGGATTTTCTGGTTTACAAAGAATATGACGATTATTTCAACCTGGAGAATTTTTCAACGGCAACAGCTGTGATAGAAAAAAAAGCCCGTATAAAAATAGCCGATGCCAGGACATTGACACAACACGGCACAGACCGGCTGCTACACTTAAGCGACAAACATTATGCCGATGTGCTGCCCGGCGAAATCAAGGCGTTAAAAGCCGCCGGACAAACACCTGCTCCCGCTTCCCTTTACGATGACGAGCTTATTGCCATCGTCAAAAAGAGCTACAAAAAAGACATGGAATTATATAAGCGTCTATTTGGCGACAAGGATTTGATGTTTTGATGAAACCTGACTGGCCAAGGCAGAATTATAAGTTTATTGCCGACAACCCTGTAGCGGAAAACGCCATGAACCACTTAACCCAAGCAGATCACGTAAGGTCGCCGTCATGACCATTTTATGGACTGACGCGCTGATATTTCTGCTGTGCCTTATCCTGACTGGTTTGGCGTTTTACCTGCGCGGCAAAGAACACATCAAACGCCCGTTGCAACACATAGGGCACAGCAAAACCGGCATGGTGTCGCTGGTGGTATTGCTGTTTTTTATGCTGGTCGGCCTACTGGATTCGATACATTACCAACCCCCAGGCAATAACGGCAACGAGATTATCAGCCTGCTGGATGACTGGGCCGAGCCGTTGCGGGAACATGGCGAAAAAACCTATTCCGCGCCGTTCGCGACAACCCTCTACAGCAAAGAGATGATGACGCTGGCAAACGGGACCACGCAATGGGGATATCCGCGACTGGCATTCGGCGGCAAGCATCTGGACGATCCGGCCAGGCAACACTTCCCGGATATATTGCAAAAAACGGCGATAGGCCTGGCACAAGCGACGGGGCTAGCTGTGCTTGCCATATTGCCGTTATTGGCTCAGCTAAAGCGCTGGTTACCTAAACCGGCAACTAAAGCTGTTTTGGCTACCGTCTTCATGATGTTCGGCAGCGCTTATACGCTGTGTTATCTATCCGGCTACTACCATGTACTGGGCACCGACAAAGTCGGCGAAGACGTGTTTTACCAAGCCATCAAAAGCATACGCACGGGCTTGGTGATAGGTACTCTGACAACCTTGGTCATGCTGCCTATGGCTATCCTGTTCGGCATACTCGCCGGTTTTTTTCGGGGCTGGGTGGACGATATTATCCAGTACATCTACACCACGCTCAATTCCATTCCCAGCGTATTGCTGATAGCCGCCTCCATCCTGATGGTACAAGTCTATATGGCGAACCACGAAGAGGATTTTACCAGCGTCATCGTCCGCGCCGATATGCGTTTGCTGTTCCTGTGCCTGATCCTGGGTGTAACCAGCTGGACGGGCTTGTGCCGCTTGCTGCGGGCGGAAACGCTAAAACTTCGGGAAATGGACTATGTGCAGGCGGCCCACGCGCTAGGCGTCAAACAAGGCACGATATTAATCCGCCATATCCTGCCGAATGTCATGCACATCGTATTGATTTCCGTGGTGCTGGATTTCAGCTCGCTGGTTCTCGCGGAAGCCGTGCTGTCCTACATCAACATCGGCGTCGACCCGACCACATACAGCTGGGGCAATATGATTAACGGCGCAAGGCTGGAAATGGCGCGCGAGCCGGTAGTCTGGTGGTCGTTAGCCGCCGCCTTTGTATTTATGTTTGCGTTGGTGCTGGCCGCCAATTTATTTGCCGATACCGTACAAGAGGCGTTTGACCCCAGACGCAGCAAAGAATGAGACCTAAGCTTGAGTTATTACTCCCATCTGATCGAGAAAACGTCTAAGTTTTAAAACCGGCAACGCCTACCGTCATACAAAACGTAGGGCGTGCCGCGCGCGCCTTTTCCGGTACCGAACCGCCTTGCCCCCGGCGTTATAGCCTTCAGACATTGCGGACTATTCCGGTCTAACGCGTCGTTTGAACGGCACGTTTTACGTGACTTTAGTTATCTACTGGATTAAAGCGAATCTTGTCGGCGTTTCCAATCAGTTGACGTGCCGCTCAACTCCAAAACGTTAGCAGTGATTTACCCATAAACATTTTCTAACGCATTAACATAGCAGGTACATCAAGCCGTCCGCCTGACGTCGTGCTGCCCACGAAACCGGGCGTCGGTTCTGCACCGGTTAATAAAGCCTTTTTAATAGCAGCCGCTTTACTGCCAGGATGCTGATGGGCATACAAAGCAATAGCGCCGGTCACGAAGGGCGCTGCCATAGATGTGCCAAAATCGAAAGCATAAGCTGGCTCCCCGGTTAAGCCTGGAACCGTGGAAAGGATACCGTCACCCGGCGCGGCGATATCCACCGTGGTTTTGCCGAAATTGGAGAAATACGCCATACGCCCGACCGATGTCAACGCCGCCACGGCAACAATAGCGCTATTGCCGTAACTGGCAGGAAAAAGCGGATGGGCGTCGTTATCGTTGGCGCTGTTTCCCGCGGCTGCAACGAATAAAATATTTTCCATCTGCGCCCGTTTAATGGCATCACGCATGCTTTTTGAATAACCGCCGCCGCCCCAAGAATTGTTGGTGGCGACAATATTGAGTTTATGCCGGGCCTTAAGGTCGGTAATATAATCGATAGCCTTAATGGCGTTAACCGTATCGCCGCCATCGAAGTCCATAAACTTGGCGGCAATTAGCTTTGCTTTCCAGCAAACACCAGCAATGCCTTTACCGTTGTTGCCTGCTGCGGCAATAATCCCTGCCACATGGGTGCCGTGAATATCGGCAGGACTATCGTATACCGTCCTGTCGTCATGATAAAAATCCCAGCCGTTACGGTCATCCACATAGCCATTGCCATCATTATCGATACCGTCCAGGGGATCGAACGGATTACGCCAAACGCTCGCGTTAAGGTCAGGATGGGAAAACATAACCCCTTCGTCAACGATACCGATATACACATCGCTACAATCAATGGGCTGGGCGCGGTTTCCCCAGACTTCCGCCGCTTGCGAGCCATAAGGATTTGCTGGCTCGCCCATGTCGCCGTACATCCCCCATAAGTCCCCGTTTTGATAATATTTATCGTTGGGAAAAGCTGGTGTAGCGCGGCCAGCCAAATGATGAAGTCTCCAGTTAGGTTCGGCAAACTCAACGTCGGGATCCTTTTGGACTTGTTGGATGAGTCGGGTCATTTGCTTAAGCGTGCCGCCCCCAGAGCTAAGGCTTGCTAACGCAAGGTCGCCCTTGCCGTCGTGGCGTTTAAGTCCGCTCACCAGCACTTGCATCCGCGCTGTCTGCGCTGGAATGATGCGTAGTTGCCTGGTACTCGCAACATTAAAGCGCGGCTTATATTGTATTATCAGTTGGTTGGCAACAAAGCGGGCATCATTGCGAACCTCCTTGGCGAGGGGATAATCGACATTTTGGGCGGCTATTGCCCAATGAGGTGAGAATTCTTGCCCTGTCGTAAGGACCAAAATAAAGACTTTAATTAAATCTGCTTTCATCAATTATCCTTGCTGATCTAAGACCCCTTCTTCAGGGAGATTACAGTTTTTTCATATGAACTTATTCACACCACTACGCTAGTATCCGTATCCGCTGAAAACCGGGCTATGCCTTATTGACAGGCATAACCTGGAATCCCTCTTACTCCCAATTGAGTCAAAAAGCGTTGAATTTTTTTGGTACCGGAAAAGGCGCGCGCGGCGCGCCCTACGATTCGTGTGACGGTAGGCGTTGCCGGTTTTCAATACTTAGACATTTACTCGATCAGATGGGAGTAAATTTGCACCTGTTATGACGGCCTTTTGCCTGTCCCACTTAATAACACCCACAACCGCCCCCCTGTGCCGCATTGCCGCCTGACAACGCCTCCCGGCTACCGTAGTTATGGGCCCGCAACATGCTTTGCAAGGGATAAGGGTCTAAGGCCATCTGCGGCTTAGCCAGATGGCCGCGCTCCCAGGGTTGCACCGGGGTGCAGGCCGCAAGGCATAAGGACAGCGCCAACAAAGTTACAATAGGTTTTAGTCTGAACATAGCCATAGTGCCCCGCTCATTGGGATTCCGGTTAAAAGCCCGCGCTCCAGGTAAACGACAACCCCCCGTCACGATCGAGCTGGTAGCCGTTGTAGTCGGTGTGGACGGGTTGCAGCCATTCAAACTTAAGGCTGTTGCCGACCCATGCACCGTCTGGGATGGTAACGTTTAGCCCTAAGCCTAAATCGACAAACTGGCCGCCGTAATTGTCAGGGAAGTCGAAGGGGCCGACGTGTTGCGGGACAAAACGTCGCCCCGTGGTAGGGTCTACCGCTGTGCTGGGCGGATAAGCGCCGTGAATCCGGTCCTGCCCCGTATAAACGCCGCGCACGGTGCTTGCCAGCCAATTCGTCCAGTGGTAACCGCCCCACATACTGCCCTGAATAATATCGCCAAAGGCAAAGCCTGACTCATTGCGTCCTTCCAGGCGTAACGTACCGGTCACTTGTGCACCCCAAACGAATGGCCCCGCCTCCCCGGCATAGGTCAGGCTGGGCTTGAAATCCCAGGTGCCGCTGCCTAGCTGCATGCCGTAATGCAGGGGTTGGTTATCGACGGGGGTCGTGCCGGTTTTGCGTAGAGTAATATCGACAGCGCCGGTGGGCGCAGTGCCACCTAAGCTTAAGATGAGGCTATGGTTCGACTGGTCCAAGACTTTAAACAAGGCATATAGGCCCAGATCACCGAGGCCGCCGGTTTGGTGGCCGTGTGCTGAACTATGGCCGCTATGGCCGCCGGTAAGCCGCGCATTCGGGTTAGCCGTCATCGTCATGTCCATATCCATCCACTGCGGCATCAGCATTAAGGTCAGCCTATCGGTGGGCGCCGCCATCAAATCCAGCATGTGCATGTTCATCGCCATAAAATCGGGCGTGACTGCACAAGGCTTGTGTCCGCAACCCTTTGCACGCGCCCTGTCTATGCCCACTGGCTGGTCACCGAATAGCAGGGCACCTGCCTGTTCGCTACGCAAATAGCGGTAAGCCACCATGAAACCGGACTTGGGCAAAACATGGTCGAACATTATCCCTGCCGGGGCATTGCTATGATGGGGATGCCGCGTATGTCCGTCATGACCGCCGCCGCCAGCGTTCAACGCGTCCAGATTAATCTTGAGCGCGGCATTGGCGACCCAAAAATCATAATCGGCAAAAGCCTGCTCGCCGCCCCCGCCCAGCTTTAAACCGCCTTGGTGGGTGTAATACTCAAAACCGGTTTCCAGGCTGATGCCTTTGGCAAATTGTTTGCTGACGGTGACCCCGCCGCTTAAGGCGCCGAAACCTGACAGGCGCTGGTCGCTGGAATAATATTTTGGGAAATTGACGCTATCGAATTTTTCTCCGGTGAATACGCCAGTCGTGTAAAAATGCGCTTTTGACTGGGAATAGTAGCGAATGCGGGGTGTGACCGCCCAGTCCGCGCCTAATGGCTGCACCCAATCGGCTTCAAAGGTATGGGCATTAATGCCCCAGTCGTCATGGGCAAAATGGTAGTCGAAATGCAGGGCGGCCTCTATAGGTTCCAGGTAGTGGTCATAGCCTATGTGCCAGTTCAGCTGGTTGCGTTCAGCCGGACGGGTTTCGAGAAATGCCGTGCCTTTTACTGCATAAAGCGTATCGGCATCCATTTTGGCGGGCAGGCTGTAGACAAAAACGACTTTATAAGGATTGGCCTGATAACCGGTGCTGCGGGTATAGCCTAGGTCAAGTGCCAGCAGAGCGTTTTTGTTCAGGACCTGGGTCAGCCCTAACTGACTGCCCCAGTCTTGACGGTTGCCGTGCAATATCGATGAGCTGCGGGTTCTGCCCGTAGGCCCTAGCAACGGGTAGGTGCTATCGACCTCCCCTGCCGGGGCCTGGCTTTGCTTAGGGACTTCCCGGTATACCTCTTCGTTAAATTGATTGATTCTTACCAACTTAAGCGAAGAATTATCGTATAAACTGGTATCGATAAAAGGCAAAGCATCGGGATCCAGGGTCGCGAAAGTGTCGCTGTTGGTGTAACTGAGCCCCCAATTGACGGTGGTTTGTTTTTGGTTAAAGTCCAGCCGTCCGCCCAAGTTACCAAAACGGGATTCGTAATCGTTTTCTATCGAAATGCCGCCACCCGCATCCAGCACCGCTTCGTCCCACTCATATCCCAGTTTAAAATCGCCTTGCTTGCGCGTTTCCGGCGAGGCATAGGACAGGACATGGACCAACTGGTTATTCATATCGCCGGGCACATATTTTTTAGTGACTGAATCATAAACATATTGATAAATACGGCTTTGATTATTATTGGTAAAAATGGATGACATTCCCGCGCCCTGGCCTATGATCGGCGATGCGCCGGTGATTTGGGTGATAGCAAAGGATTTGTCAACGCTGCCTGTGGGGCGGTTGACCCCGCTAACAACGGGTGCAGTACCTATCGGCGTTGCGCCGGACCAGGTGTCTTGCGTGTAATTGAAAGCGAACTTAACGCACTCAGTCAGGCTGACGCGCCCGCTGCCATGCACACTGTCTACTTCAATAGGCTTAAGGTTTTGCGGTAATTTCGACGCAATAGTGGGCGTTAAAAACGAATGGTCATGGTTCACCATGCCATAGATATCCCGCTTGCCTTCCTGGTAGTGGCTATACTGGAAATCCACGCCGTCTTCCTGGGCTGCTTCTGCAAAATTCGGCAACAAGCCGGGCAAGACCAGGGCCGCGGCAGTTAAAGCGGCGAGTGGGGAATTGACAATACATGCCGGGCTATCATGAGTTAAAGCCAGCTTGGCGGGATGCCGGGAGCGAAAATTACCGATAATGGGCAATAGGCACAGGTAGTAAGGCTTAATCAATTTCATGGACGGCTACGCTTCAAGTATTGTTGGTTGTGCGCCAGGTAACCTGCAAAAAATAATCTCCCCTCCACCGTCTGTCCGCACCGGTGGGCGCCAGGGCGGACAAGCAACGCTAGCCAATAATGTTTATTGATTTTTGATATAACGGACAAAGGTGGAGGCGGCATGCTCTTCAACGCCTTGTTGTAGGCAATGCGTGTCCAACTCATAATTTTCCGCCCCGTTCGCGGACTTAGGGCCTGTCGCTCCGTTTTGTTTAGCCGCCGTTTTGTTTATCTTGATGCAATAATTACCGCCCAGTAAGGGTTTTACCGCTTCAGCGCCAGGAATCCCGTCATCATCAACGGGGTCGCCTGCGGCGGCTGCAAATACACCGCAAACACTCCCACTCCATTTGGCTATCCGCACAGTCAATCGCGGTTTTGCGACAGGATCCAGATCTTGGATAGCTGCCGCCGCATGGTCGATAGTCAAACCTGGCAGCTTGCCACAGGTATACAGGACAATATCCTCGGCCAGCGGGTTGGCGCCAAGACTGCCCGCAATGCCACCGTGTAAGGGCTTAATATCTCCAGCAACAGCGGCAGTAGCGATGAGCGCCGATAAAAATGCCGCCAGTGCGGCTAATTTGATTTTCATAGTAAAAGCTCCTAAATAATCGCCGCCGACATTAGCGGCATTTTGATATAAAAATAACCCGTGCGGGATTACCCCGGAACGATGCCGCCCGCCCCGATGGACGCCAGGACGGACAAACAACCGCGAGCCAGACTATGGCTTATTGGTTTTTGATATAAGCGTCAAAAATCGGCTCGGCATGCTCTTCAAGGCCTTCTTGCCCGCAGCCCGTGTCGATTTCATAGTTTTCCGCGCCATAAGCCGTTTTATGTCCCGTGGCGCCGTTTTGCCGACCGGGCTTTTTAAACACTTTTAAGCAAAACTGGCCGCCCACGGCCGGCATGCCAACTTCCACTTCAGCACCGGCCAAGCCATCGTCATCGACAGTATCGGGTTCTGCGGTGGAAAACGAACCGCAATGGCTGCCCGTCCAGGCCGCAATCTTTATGTTTAACTCCGGCTTTTGCACTGGATCCAGATCCTGGATGGTGGCAAAAGCATGGTCTACCGTCACGCCTTCCAGCGTCCCACAGCTAAACCTGATGATATCAGTGGCATCTTCACCATTCCCAAGGCTGCCCGCAACACCATGTAAAGGCTTAATATCCCCGGCATACGCTGAAGCAGCCATAAGCGCTGTCAAAGAGACGGCAAAAATTGATAATTTAATGCACATAATCCAAACTCCTAAATAGTGCCGTTCCTATAAACGGCATTTGATACAAAAAAATGGTTACTGTTGCACCGGCGGTGTCGAAAGGCTGCCGTTCATGTCGGTCAAGGTTCCATTGGACTCAACCTTGATACAGTGGTGGCTCACATCATAATCTTCAGAGTCAGTCCCTCCGGTCTTAGTGATTTGTACCGTATACGTGCCGGAACCGCCGCTAACGCGTGAATAGCCACTAAACCCCGTCAATGTGCATAGGCTGGTGCTACCATCGCCATCCGTGGCATCCGCCCTGACAGGGCCGTTAGTCGGGCTCTTAATAACTTGGATGTTTAATACCGTACTGGCATTGTTGGGCGCCCTGTCCCTGACTTGCGCCTCAAAATAGGTCGTCCCGGCCGGACAATCCGCCGTGTGTGTGGAGGATGTGTTAGGTGACGGGAAACTGAAGGTTCCCGAAGCGCAGGTATGCAACGGTTTGATAACCCCGGCAAACGCCGTGGATGCCAGGGCAACGGATATTGCCATAGCCAATAATGCAAATGTCGTTCTCATAAGGTAAACTCCTAATGCCGTTTGATGACGGCGCTTTAATATCAATAAAAACGGTGGTTAACGCTTCATGCCTTATCACCTGAAGTTAGCGTGCACACACATTCACTTAACTCCCCTAACCGACCGAATATTAGAGGTATCCTGGCCGGTGCGGGCGGCAGCCATGCCGTCCGGTTGCGGGAGCCAAGACTTTGGCTCCCGCAAATTTTTATGCCTTTTGTTTTCCCTCTGTTATTGCCCATCGGCTTCCACGCCTAGCCGCTGCCCTGCCAAGGCACGGACGGTACCGTCTTCATCGTTTAACGCTTCAGTCAAAATGGCCCGACCCTGCGGGCTGTCGTTCTTTGCGCTCTCCACAGCCATTAAGCGCACATCGGAATTGTCATCTTGCAGGGCGGCGCGTAAAACTTCAGTATTGTCACCGTCTTGCTGGGCAAGACCGAACACGGCCTGCACCCGGACTTCAGCATCTTTATTTTTAAAGGCATCTTCCAAGGTTGCTGCGATTTCTGCATCGGTTTCGGGATTGCCGGTTTTGCCACCTGCCGCCAACATTGACAAAGCTTGTTTGCGTAGCTCTGCCATGGGGCCGTCTTCAGCAAGTTGCGCCATCCGCAACAATGCAGTTTGCGCGTCCTGTTCCCGCGCTTTACTTGTGCCATCCACTGTTGCGCTGCCGGCATCGAGCGTGCAGTTCATGCTGCTGCCGGAATCTCCATAGCGCGTACCTAATATCCAGATTTCTTCCTTCTGAAGGGCGGTGTTTGCATGCCCTTTATCGGCGGATTTGCCGGCCATGTTCCGGTAAACGCGGTCAACCCGGGCTCCGAGCACACATTCCATGACCTGTTTAACCGTTGCACCCACGCAGGTGGCGGTAACCGGTTCTTCAGGCAATACGGAATAATGGATGACCGCGCCGGTCTTGTCCGCTATTGCTTTAAGCACGGCGCCTAACGCTGCGTGCCTGACCTCTAGGCGGAGCGCACTGTCTTTTTGCTTAGACAGGGCTAGATTTATGGTTGCTTGGCTGCCCGTTTTAACGGCCGCATTTAGCGCGCCAGGGTCAGCAAGCGTCCCTGTTGCGGCAAGGGCTAAGCAAGCATTCAAGACTATTTGGAAACTAACTGCCTTCTGTTTAAGCATGACTGTTGGGTGCCCAATAAAAAAACAGTATCAAGAACAAAGCCCTAGTTATCTAATAATGTCTGCAAAAACTGCGGGTTAACCGAAAATCCGCACAGTAGATGGGAAGGAAGCTAACTAAAGGGGGGTACACCATGACTCTTAGGCGAGCAAAGCCATGCGGCTAAACTCAGCAGCGGCTGGTACGAAAAAAGACCGTAATCTGCCGAACATGTCAATAAACACAGCAAGCCACATGCCACTCTTGATTGTTTTACGGTTGTTTTTGCCTTTTTTACAAATGCCGTTTTTACCTGCTTTATGCCATTAACCTTTTGATAAATAAGTCATAGTAAACACGTTACCGGTTCATTGGCCTTAACTTCGAGAATATTGGAAAACAGCGCTTTTGCCCGATAAATCGAGACCCATTACAAAAAACCTGTGATATGACGCATTAGTTGAAAAGTCGTAGATCTTCCCAAGCGCCTAGCCTCATGGCTTTCAGGAAATACTGCGGGATATGCCCTTGTAGGGGCGTGGTATGACGCACTTTTTGCAGGCTATCACTTCGTTAACAACGTGACTCGCAAAAAATAAACGCCCTGGCTGGAAATGGAAACCCGCATGCAGCATACGCAGGAAAATTTGATGCGCCTTGATGAATTGCGCGAGAAGGTGGACAAGCAACTGAAAATATTTACAAAAACAAAAGGCGACCAGCGCGTCGATGAACGGTGGGGACAGAACTTACCAACGCCGCGCAAAATTTGAAGATCATGACCCCAGTAAGAAACAAAAACGGTGGTTTCCCGTGTCTTGCAACCCATTGTGTGGATAGCAACCGGCTCTTATATAGATCATGACCTGAACGGTCAAGTTTTCGGCTTTTTACAACAACGCCTTAATCTCCGGCACACACGAGCCACAATTAGTCCCCGCTTTTAAACACTGCCCCACTTCCTGATGGGTTTTCAGGCCTTGGGCCTTGATCGCCTCCCTGATGGTGTTTTCGCCAACATTAAAGCAGGCGCAAACGATAGCGCCTACATCAGGAACGCCTAGCGGCGCCATGCCAGTCAGCAGTGCGCGACGTTCCTGCGAGTCTAACGCCTCTTTATCAAACAGGCCGGTCAGCCAGTTACGTTCCGGCAAGTTGTTATGTGCAGCGATAAAAACCACGCTTTCCAGACGCTTACCCCGCAACTGCGCCGCCCGATAATTGCCCGTACCGGCATCCTGATATTCCTGCCATTGCGTTTGTGCGCCGCCGCCCAAATGCGCTTTCGCCCAGTTTTGCCAATCATCCGGCAGATTTTGCCCCGCCAGTTCATAGCGGTAAAACTGACCGCCCTTGATTTTGACCCAATATTCCGGCGCAGTCAGCGTCAACTCCTGACGTGATAACATAAAACCCTGCCAAACCGGTTGGTAAACCGCGATGCGTACCGGTGTATGTTTGCACTCCGGCTGTTTGGACACAGGATCGACTACCGGGTTAACCAACGTGCCCATACGCCCCATGCTGGCATACTGCCCTGTCCAGTGCATAGGCACAAACACATTGCCCTGTTGCTGTCCGTCCGTTACCTGCACGCGCGCCAGCATAGCGCCCCAGCGGCTCTCAATCAGCGCCAAGCCGTGTTGTACCAGCCAGTAATATGCCGCATCCTGCGGATGCACTTCAACAAACGGTTCCGGTTTGTGCTGGTTCAGTTTGGCGGCAATCGCAGTGCGCGTCATCGTATGCCACTGGTCGCGCAGACGACCGGTGTTTAATATCAGCGGATAGTCTGCATCCGGTGCGTGTGCGGGCGGCCTGGGGGTGATGGCAATGAACTGCGCTTTGCCGGATGGCGTGAAAAAGCGGTTATCGTCGAACATCCGCGCCCTACCCTGCGGATAAGTTTTATTGACCGGCCATTGTATCGGCAACAACTGCTCATATTCCGTAGCGCTCATACCGGCAAATGCGGAAATATCAAAATCCCTTCGGCCATTATTTTCAAACCCGGACAACGCCGCATGTTCACGAAAAATATCGACCGGTGCTTGATAAGCAAACGCTGCCCCAAAGCCCATGCGCCCCGCCACTTGGGAAATAATCCACCAATCCGGCCGGGCTTGGCCTGCCGGGCTGAACAAGGTGCGCTGACGCGAAATGCAGCGTTCGGAATTGGTCACGGTACCGTCTTTTTCGCTCCAGCCTTGGGCGGGCAGCAACACATGCGCCAAAGCCGTCGTATCGGTGTCGGCGATGCAATCGGAAACGACGACAAAATCGCAGCGTTGCAAAGCCTGTTTTACCTTGTCGGCATTGGGCAGGCTAACGACCGGGTTCGTACCCATAATCCATACCGCTTTGACTTTGCCGTCATAAATCGCATCGAATAACTCCACCGCCGGTAAACCTGCGGTTCTGGCAATATGGTCAGTGCCCCAAAACCGCGCCACCCGGTCTATGTCTTCGGCACTGCAAAAATCCATGTGCGCCGCCAGTTGGTGCGAAAGACCGCCGACTTCACGACCGCCCATCGCATTCGGTTGCCCGGTCAGCGAAAACGGTCCCATGCCCGGTTTGCCGATTCGCCCCGTCGCCAGATGGCAGTTGATAATGGCATTGACTTTATCGGTGCCTGAGGTCGATTGGTTGACGCCCTGGCTATAAAGGCTCATGACTTTCTCGTTACCCGCAAACCCTTCATAAAAGCGTTGCACATCCGCTACGTCCAATCGGCATTGTGCGGCGACTTGCGCGATGGACTTAACCGTGCGCGCCGCGCACGCTAAAGCCTCGGCGAACCCTTCGGTGTGTTGCCCGATATAATCCGCGTTTAATGCAGCGTACGCATTTATACCCCAGTGGGTATCACTTACCGGCATATCCGCAAGATGTGCGGTACGCGATGCGTACCCTACGCTCAAAAAATTCAGCAAGCCATTGAATAAAATCGTGTCGCTGCCCGCCGCCAACGGCAAATGCAAATCGGCAATATCACAGGTTGCTGTCCGCCTGGGGTCGATGACGACGATTTTTAACGCCGGATTGGCTTCTTTAGCCGCCCGAATGCGCTGGAAACTGACCGGATGGCACCATGCCGTATTCGAGCCTATCAACACGATCATGTCCGCCAGTTCAAAATCGGCGTAACAACCCGGCACGGTGTCCGAACCGAAAGCGCGTTTATGGCCAGCCACCGAAGACGACATGCACAAACGGCTGTTGGTGTCCATATTGCCGCTGCCGATGTAGCCTTTCATCAATTTATTGGCGACATAATAATCTTCAGTCAACAACTGCCCGGAACCGTATATGGCTACGGCATCCGGACCGTATGTTTGGATAACATGAATAAACGAATCGGCGACCGCATCCAATGCCTCGTCCCAACCGGTTTCCCGCCCATAAACCCGCGGCTGTAATAAACGGCCTTTAAGCTCGACGGTTTCGCCTAATGCCGAACCTTTGGAGCATAGTCGGCCGAAATTAGCGGGATGGTTTTTGTCGCCCTGAATTTTTACATGACGGCTCTGTTCATCGGCTGCGGCGCTGATGCCGCAGCCTACGCCGCAGTATGGGCAAGTAGTTTTGATGGTATGGGTCATGGGGAAGAGATGGCTTATAGCAATTGAGTGTTGGGATGTTTGCCTAAGCGTTTGTCGAAAGCATATAACAGGCTCTTAATGTCGAGACTTTCAGCCAATATCATACAATCGGCAAACCCCGCTTGGCTTTGTTTTAACAATTCGACCGCTCTTAAAAACATCACGGCGTTGCAAAATAAAAGCAGTGTTAAGCAACAAATGCTCCAACACATTCAATAATTTTGCCTTGTCTGTTTTATATTTAGTTTCAAAAAGATAGAGCGCTGGCTCCCAAACTCCGGCGTGGCAACGATGGTGACAGGGTTGTTTTTTGCGAGTTACCTAAATACCCGTCACCAAAAAATCCAGTGCGCCGATAATGTCATTCCTGTAGTCGACAACATTTACAACAATGTCGCCCAATTCTTTTCTGGCTATTCCTGCAAGTTGCGGCGTCAACATTACATAAGACTGTCCGTTGATATTGAGGCGCGGGATAAGGCGCGCCATCTCCAAGATTTTTGTCTCTGTTGCAGGACACATCGGGATAACCACGGTCGTTGCCAAATCCGCCAGCAAATCATTTTGTACATCCAGCAAAAATGGAATCAAGCGCCTGGTTTTTGGATTCCGGTTTTCGTAGACATCAAACTGGGCCATCAAAAACGCCGCAAGTCATCAGAAAATACGCCGTGTTCTTCGACGTGCCGGTTATAGCCGGCTATCGCCTCCTGATTGGACTCCAGCCAGGCGGCAGCCTGTTTCTGCCTGATCAGCTCAACAAGCTTTTGTTCCAGCGCGGCAGACATATTAATATCCAAGGCTTTTGCTTGCTTTAATAAATCACTGTTTATACTGACATTAGTTGGCTTTTTTGCAGAGGATGAATCATATAATGCGCGCATGCGAGAGTCTCTATACATTAACAATACGCATAATATATACGCATAAACAACTCTTATCCAGCCATCACATAAGCCTTACCAAAAATCAGTCCTTCGCGAATACCGGCAATATCCCGGCCTTGCTCAAGCAATTGCTGATACCAGCTCCCGTCAGCCGTATCGCCGTACAACACCGCACCGACCAGCTTGTTGGCTTTAATAACCAGCTTTTTATAGATGCCTAATTCGAAGTCGGTAAAATGGATGCTTTCGCATGCCGCATCACCCAAAAAATCACCTACCGAAAAGAGTTGTATGCCGGTCACTTTGAGCTTGGTTGCCGTCGGCAGCGTCAGGTATTGCGCGACGCCGTGGGCGCTCAAGTGATTGGCGCAGACTTTCGCCTGCTCAAACAACGGCGCGACCAGACCGAAGGTGTCGCCGCGATGCTGGATACATTCACCGACTGCATAAATGCTGGGATCGTAGCTTTGCAGGGTGTCATTGACGATAATACCGCGCCCGCAATGCAGCCCGGATGCCTGCGCCAGGCTAATGTTCGGGCGTACCCCCACCGCCATGACAAACAAGTCGCAGGCCAGCCCGCTGCCGTCCTCAAACTCGACGGCGACGATATGCCCGCAATCATCGCCCAACAATTGCCGGGTTTGGGCAGCCATCTTAAATTTTAGCCCACGCCGCTCCAGTTCTGCCTGTAATAGCCGTGCCGCCGGTTTGTCCATTTGCCGGTTCAGCAATCGGTCATGGTTATGCACCACGGTCACATCCATGCCCCTCAAAGCCAGGCCATTAGCCGCTTCCAGCCCTAACAGGCCGCCGCCCAGCACCACGGCTTTGTTGTGGCTACGACTATAGGCCAACATCTTATTGACATCGACGATGTCACGAAAACTAACCACACCGCCTAAATCATGGCCTGGGATAGGCGGTATCATGGCCTTGGAACCGGTGGCAATCAACAAGCGGTCATACGCGGCAACCGTACCGTCTTGTGCATAGACTTTTTTGCCCGCGCGGTCTATACGCACGGCAGCTTTATCGGCACCGGTATAAAGCCGGATGCCGTTATCGGCATACCACTGGCGGTCATTGATAACGATATCGTCCATGCTCTTCTCACCGCTCAGCACCGAAGACAACAGGATACGGTTATAATTGCCGTAAGGCTCGGCGCCGAAAACGGTGATCTCATAGCTATCCGGCGCGGCATCCAGCAGTTCCTCTACGGTACGCATGCCCGCCATGCCGTTGCCGATAACGACTAATTGCTTTTTCACGTCTATGCCTTATCCGTCAGTCAGGAACCGTTATCCGGCCTTCCGCCACCATCACGGCGGTGCCACCTATCCTGAAGGTCAGGCTATCCGCGCCTTTATGGTCCATTTCCAAATTCAGCACGCTACGGCGATGTTTTTCTTCGCCGCGGTCTACCGTAAAGGTATACGTGCCTTTCTGCATGAATTCGAAGGAACACAGATACGCTGCAAACGCGGGCATCGCGCTGCCTACCGGCGGGTCTTCGTGGATGCCGATGCGCGAACCCAACAGGCGCGCATGAAAATTGGCGTCCGCAATTGAGGTTTTCGGCGAAAACAGCAGGATTTCCTGGGCAGCGGTTTGCGGCGCACAAGACTGGCTCCAGCTGGCATAATTAAAACGGGCTTTCCTGACGGTTTCGTACTGAAACACCGGCACAATCAAATACGGAAAACCGCATGACACCAAACGGGCGGAATATTTTTTAGCGTCAAACGCGCTAGGCTGGATAGACAAAAAATCAGCGAGTTCTTCTATTGTCGGCGCAAAGCGGTCGATAATCGGGCTGACTTTGCCGGTGAACTGCACAAAACTCGGTTTGCCGTCTTCAGCGGAAATGTTAACGGCAATCGAGCCGGCATTTTGTTCAAAGACAACCGGCGTAACCCCTGCATGGAGTTCAATAATGCCGATCTCGGCTAACACAAACGCCGTCGCAATAATCGGATGTCCGGCAAAGTCAATTTCCCGTTGCGGCGAAAACACCCGCATGACCATCCGGCCGGTCTGCTTGTCGCGTTTTTTTACAAACACGGTTTCCGATAAGTTCAACTCCCTGGCAAGCAACTGCATCTGCTGTTTGTTCAGGTTATCGGCGTTAGGAAAAACCGCTATTTGTGCACCGCTGAAAATCTGCCGCGTAAACACATCGGCTATATAATAATCACATTTCACAACGCTTCCCCCATGTTGATTTGAACGTTACCGCCGTCGATACGCACTGGGTAAACGGGTATGCAAACCGTTTCATCTTCCAGGCAAACACCGGTTTCGAGGTTGAAGTGTTGCTTGTATAAGGGCGAGGCGACTACCGGCTGGCCGGCAATATCGCCAATCAGACCGCGCGATAAAACATTCGCCTTGCCACAGGGGTCGTAATTATGGACGGCGAACACCGCCCCGTCTTTGGGCATATAAAACAGCGCCACTTGCTGGCCTGCAACCAGCGCGCAAACCCCCGAGTCCGCTTGTAAATCATCAACGCCACACACATTAATCCAAGCCATCACGCCACCTCGACCCTGTTAAAATGTTTGCGTTCTTCGTCATTGGCAGGCCGGATTTGCCCCCGCTCTTCAACAA
Organism: Methylovulum sp.; assembly: GCA_030653435.1. Taxonomy (GTDB): domain Bacteria; phylum Pseudomonadota; class Gammaproteobacteria; order Methylococcales; family Methylomonadaceae; genus Methylovulum. Next base: position 61,888 of record JAURZI010000035.1, on the reverse strand, counting down.
ATACGACGGCGTCATCGGCTTGGTCGCTGTTGATAAAATGTCTGAAGCGTTTCAGTTTTTCTTCATCGGCAAGAGTCGTTTTCCATTCGCATTGATAGGTGTCGATCACATGTTGCATCTGCTCTTCCAATTGACCGCACAGACCTAGCTTGTCGTCTATCACGACGGCTTTCAAATAGTCCAGGCCGCCTTCCATGTTTTCCATCCACACCGAAGTACGTTGCAAACGATCGGCGGTGCGTACATAAAAACTCAACAAACGGTCGATGTATCTAATTAATGTTTCTTTATCGAGGCCCGTCGCAAACAAATCGGCATGGCGCGGTTTCATGCCGCCATTACCGCAAACATAGAGGTTCCAGCCGTTTTCGGTGGCAATCACGCCGATGTCCTTGCTTTGCGCTTCGGCGCATTCGCGTGTGCAACCGGATACGGCAAATTTGATTTTGTGCGGCGAGCGCAAGCCTTTGTAGCGGTTTTCCAACGTTATCGCCAGGCCAACACTGTCATCGACGCCATAACGGCACCAGCTGCTGCCGACACAGGATTTCACGGTACGTAAGGACTTACCGTAAGCGTGGCCGGATTCAAAACCGGCGTCTATCAATTCTTTCCAGATATGCGGCAGCTGTTCAACCCGTGCACCGAACAAGTCCACGCGCTGGCCGCCGGTAATCTTGGTGTACAACTGATATTTCTTGCCGACCTGCCCCAGGGCTATCAGCATATCGGGGCTGATTTCGCCGCCAGTAATGCGCGGCACGACCGAATAGGTGCCGTCTTTCTGCATATTCGCCAAAAACGTATCATTGGTGTCCTGCAAGCCCAAATGTTCCTTGGACAATATATAATCGTTCCACTGCGAGGCCAGGATCGACCCGACGGTCGGTTTGCAAACCTCGCACCCCCGGCCTTTGCCGTGTTTCTCCAATAGCTCGGCAAAGGTCTTGATTTCTTCAACACGGATCAGGTTAAACAAATCCTGGCGGGTATACGGGAAATGCTCGCACAAATCGGTATTGACTTCATAACCGTGTTTAGCGAGCTCCGAGTTCAGCACGGCTTTCAACAGCGGTACGCAACCGCCGCAGCCGGTCCCGGCTTTGGTTTCGGTTTTCAACGCATTGATCGTCGTACAGCCCGCTTCAATTGCCGAGCAAACCGCGCCTTTATTGACATCGTAACAGGAACAGATCTGCGCCGATGCCGGTAGCGCGTCCGGCCCTAAACCGACCGATTCATCGGAACGGTGCGGCAAAATCAGCGCATCAGGATTTTCCGGCAACTCAATGCCGTTCAAACAATATTGCAATAAAGTGCCGTAACCGGATGCCTCGCCGACCAGCACCGCGCCTAACAATTGCTTCTTATCGGCGCTGACGACCAACCGTTTGTAGACTTCACTGGCGCCGTTCTGGTAGGTATACACCATCGCGCCGGGGGTCTTCGCATGGGCGTCACCGATACTCGCCACATCCACGCCCATCAACTTCAGCTTGGTGCTCATGTCTGCGCCGGTGAAACTTGCCGTTTCTCCGGCCAAGTCGGCGACCACCGTCCGCGCCATCGCATAACCCGGCGCAACCAGGCCAAAAATCATGCTGTTCCACAGCGCACATTCGCCTATCGCATAAATATCCGGGTCGGAAGTTTTACATTGGTTATCAATGACGATGCCACCGCGCTGACCGACCTCCAGCCCGCAAGCACGGGCAATGTCATCACGTGGACGGATGCCCGCCGAAAACAGCACGACATCGGTTTCCAGCTCTTCGCCATCGGCGAAACACATCTTATTGACACAGCGCTCGCCATCGGTAATCAGGCTGGTGTTCCTGCCGGTATGCACGGTCACGCCCAAAGCCTCAATCTTGCGCCGTAACATTGCCCCACCGGCCTCATCAATCTGCACCGCCATCAACCGTGGCGCAAATTCGACGATATGCGTTTCCAGGCCTAAATCTCTCAGCGCCTTCGCCGCTTCCAGACCCAACAAGCCGCCGCCGACCACGGCACCGACTTTGCCGGTTTTCGCGGCAGCCTGCATGGCCTCCAGATCTTCAATCGTGCGGTAAACCAGACACTGTGGACGGTCATGACCGGGTACCGGCGGCACAAACGGGTAAGACCCCGTCGCCAGTACCAACTTGTCATAGCGAACCGTCACGCCTTTGGCCGACGTGACGATCTTGTGTTCCCTGTCTATGGTGGCGACCTTATCGCCTAAATGGATAGTAATGCCGTGGGTTGCAAAAAAACCGTCTTCAACCAACGATAAATCCTCCGCGGTTTTACCTGCGAAAAATTCTGACAAATGCACACGGTCATAAGCCGCCCTGGGTTCCTCGCAGAACGTAATCATGTCATAGCTTGCCTTTGCGGGGCTTGCGGCCAATCCGGCCAGAAAATGCTGACCGACCATACCGTTACCGATAACCACTAATGTTTGTTTCATAACCACCTCTACAGGCTCAATCTCAGGCAAAAAAAAAGGCGTCGTAGAGCCAATGGATACATTGGTCCTAAGACGCCTTTGTCTGATCAGTTCAACTTTGAACTGGATAGTACTCCTGCGTTGGAGTTTAAATATCAGTAAGCAATTCGTGTGCCTGACAAAACATTAATATTGATAAAACGTTAAGAACTCCGCCCATCTTGGCTTACAGTACCGCCGCCCATAGCCCAACAAGCGTTAATGTACGGTATGGACAGCTGTTTTTGCAGTATTTTGGTGCAACAACAAACTATTTTAGTGCGTAGGGTTTGCTAATTACTGCTCGCTGCCAACCGCTCCGACAGAACGCCTGCCTGTCTTCCGGCATACCCGCCAATGCTAGCCTAAGGCACTAATCTCGCCTGTGTGTGCCTGAGGTAAGCCCTGAGCGCAGGTATCAATGCCAGCACGCTTATCATGCCCGCCAATACCAGAGGCCAAAATAGCGGCCGGTTCCAATGTGCGCGTTTTTTCTCGCGTTCTATCGTGTCGATGCGGGTATATTTAAGTTGGTTATTGGCCATTAAATTTGGTTTGAGATTTTTATACCAGCTGTGGAATAACGAAAAATTCTTAGGATGGAAACCGAAAATCCACGGCGCATCATAACGGACTTGCTGTTGCAGGCGTTGAATAATTGCGTAACGCTCAGGGGTGTTATCCATATTACGCATCAATTCAAACCCTCTGTCGAATTCAGGGTTTTGGTAATTGGTGGCGTTTTCGCCACCGTGTTGTACTTTTGAATTGGCGCCATACAACAGGAAAAAAAAGTTTTCGGGATCCGGGTAATCGGCATTCCAGCCCCAGGCAAAGAGCTGGGCATTGCCCAAGCGCATTTTTTCCTGAAAACGGTTGTAATCGGTGGCGCGTATGACCAGTTTAATGCCCAGTTTTTCAAATTGTTTGCGGTACCAACTCATCATCGGGCGATCATCAACGCTCGCCGACATCGTATCAAAATACAAAATCAAGGCCTGTTGGGTTTTTGGATCTATGCCGTTAGCGTAGCCCGCCTCTGCCATCAACTGCCGTGCGGCGGCAATAGGCTTACGTTGCGGCTTGCCGTTCACCCATTCATAAACGATTGGGTTAATGCCCTCTTTGCTGTCGGCATAACCGTAGATACCCGGCGGTATAACGCCTTGAGCGGCCAACCCGCGCCCGTTTCTGAAAATGGAGATAAATTCCTCGTAGTCCACGGCTATGGACAATGCCTGCCGCAGCTTTCTGGCGGCATCGCTGTTGCCGCCTACTGTGGCGTCGAGCATATTAAAGCCCATGTAGAAGTTGGACGTTTCAACAGCGGTTTGCAATTGTATGCCTTTCTCGCGCATCGACTCTGTTAACGCGACACCGCCGCTACCGGTGAACTGTATAGCCTGGTCGAAGCTATCCGAGGCTATGCCGGACGCATCGTAATAGCCCTGTAAAAATTTAGTCCAATAGGGTATGGTCTCCTTTTCCAACATAAACACCACCTTGTCAATAAACGGCAAAGGCTTTCCGGCATCCGCCAGCAGGCCTTTGGCCTTATCGTCCGGCTCGCCTTCTGCGGGATAGGTTTCCATGTGGAAGTTCGGGTTTTTCAGTAGCGTCATGCGCCGGTTAGGATTGTTCTCGGCCAATAAATACGCGCCGGTGCCGATGGGGTACCAATCCAGCGTGATGTTCTTGTCGCTTAAGCCCTCTTGCCCATAAAACACATCCGCTTCCCACGGCATAGGCGAAAAAAACGGCATGGCCAACCAATAAATAAACTGTGGATATTTGCCTTTGATGCGGATACGGTATTGGTAACGATTGACCACCACTACGCCTTCCATCGTTTCGTTTTTTATCGCCTCCCTAGATTTATCGCTGACTTTTTGTGCAAACGCATCAAAGCCGACTATGTAATTTTTCATGATTTCGGCAATAGGCGACTGCGTCTTTGGGTGAGCCAGCCGTTTGATTTGATAAACATAATCATCTGCTGTCAGCTCCCTAGAACCGGTCTCGGTAAAATCGCCTAAAGCCGTCAGTGCCTGCACCTGCGTTTCATCCAGATGATGGTAGCGATAACCGCCTTGCGGATTTTTTGCCAGTGCGGGATGAGGTTGATAACGGATGTCCGGCTTAATATCGATGACATAATCGGTATAGGCAATATCAGTTTCTGTGGCGGTCTGTTCCAGACGATTGCCCTGCTGGTCAATATAATTCACCTCCGGCATTTTACTTGCCGTCAATGGCGTCAATTGATAAGGTCGCTTTAAATAATGGTACTGAAACGGCGGCTCATAAATCTGTGCCACAAAAGTATATTCATTGGAGCTATAGGCAATAGCAGGATCTAAATGTTTGGGCCTTTCCGAAAACGAGCTGTATAAAACGACCGTTTTGCCGTCACCTTGGGGATAAGGGCTATTCGGCTGGGATATATCGCATGCCGTCAACAATGCGCAGAACGCGATCAAAATAATATAAGCTGTTAATTTCATTGTAATTTATTTGTCGTGACAGGCAGATTTTGGCATATGATCTGGACCGTCACTCACGGTTCTAATGTAGGGTACGCATCGTGTTGTCAAAGGATTCCCAATTATCGGTCCGGCATCCGGGCTTCAAATAGGATGGTAAACCGATTAAGGGCGGCTTTCCAGTTTTGTAGTGGCATTGGTCATTTTTTGCAGATGTCCGCCAAAGCCAAACAACATGGCTTAAGCTTGCAGCGCCGGATTTTTTTGATGAGGGAATATTTGGTTGCAGCGCACCATAACTCGTAGCTTGGGAAATGGATATAGGTTTTATCGGTAGTGGGCGAGACCTGTTAATCAAGTAAAAATGTTAATACCAAACTCAACTTTGTTGATGAGCAATCCGATGACGGTATCGTGCATGAGCTCGGATTTTAAAAAACAAATGGTTTTCCGTGCCAGACGCTTGATCCATGTCCTGAGGTTCAAGTTTTTGCGCTCTATTTTCTGGGTGTTACGTTTGCCGACTTCGTGCTTGTCTGCATCTAAGTGGCGTTCATAGGCGCCCCAGTCGTCTGTGTACTTTCGGGTAATGCCAAAAGGTTCAAGCAACGCCTTGATTTGAACACGTCGTCCTTCCGTTTGCCAAACACATAAGCCAGAATTGTGTTGGTACCCTAAGGGCATAAATGGCGTGATCGACCGCATACCACAGCCACCGTTGGTTGGCCTTGCCACCCACAAAAGACCATTGCTCGTCGAGGCAGGTGATTTTTATGTAGCAAGTCATAAGATCAGGGCCATATTATCTAAACTCAAAATATACCAAAAATCACAGGTGTCACCCACTACCTGGGCGAGAAAGGCAAATCCGGCATTCTGCGCGATATGGCTTCCCGCGCCGAGTTTCTGCAGGACATCGGGCATCGCATTCGTTTTGTGTATCCCCCTAAGCATTGTTCATGGCTGAACCAGGTTGAAATCTGGTTCGGCATCCTGAGCCGTCGCCTGCTCAAGCGTGGCTCCTTCGCTTCAACTGAGATTTTGAATCAGCGCATCCTCGCCTTCATTGAGTTCTTCAATGAAACCTTGGCAAAACCTTTTCGCTGGACTTACATTGGCAAACCCTTGCTCGTGTAGGTTATCGGATGTATTTCGGAAGGTGGGTACTAGTAAACATGCTGCTGAAAGGAGCGCTTGTCCCTGATGATCAAGGGTTTATTAGAATGATGGAGGATGAATTGAAAAAATTAGCGAAACCTCACGCGGGACCGGATGTGTAATCCCGTCCCAAAAGTTTTGAAGTATTGTCAATCAATTAAAACGTTATGGAACGGGTAGCAAACCCGTTCCAGTCGCAGCACGGTCAACAATGGAGCTAATCACTATCAGACTTGGGAATCCAAGTCTTTGAAACTCTAGCTTCGATACCACGTGAGGCGAAAGCTTCCATTCCTTCGCTCCCAAGTTGGAGTTAAGGAACGAGCGGACACCATTACCATTCACTAAACCCCGTTATTTTTGATGTATGATTCGACCTTTCTCTACAGCATCCCATGCACACTAATGGAGCGTAAACCATGAATACCGTCCTAAAACCGCATTTTACTGCCGATGAATATCTACAGTGGGAAAGCGAACAAAGCGAAAAGCATGAATATTTGGCGGGCGAGGTATTCCAGGTCTTTGCGATGACTGGGGCAAGGCGCGAGCATGTCGTGGTTAGCGGTAACGTGTTCGCAGCCTTTAAACAAGCCCTGCGCGGCAGCGGTTGCCAAGCCTATATCGCCGATATGAAATTACGGGTCGAGCAAGCGGATGCTTTTTTTTATCCTGACGTGATGGTGTCCTGCTCAGCGCAAGACCACCGCGCCGGACTGTATTTGTCCGAACCTAAACTGATCGTCGAAGTCTTGTCCGACAGCACCGCCGCATTTGACCGGGGCGGCAAATTCGCTGCTTACCGCAGTCTGCCGTCGTTACAAGAATACGTCATCATCGACATTGCCGACCGCCGGGTGGAATGCTATCGCCGCACCGCCGACAATGGCTGGTTGTTGCACGATTACATCGGCGAACAGATTTGCCAGTTTGCGAGCATAGGAGTCACGATGGCGTTGGCTGAGGTTTTTGAAGATGTGTTGGCTGAAGATGGGGATGCTGTGGGCTAGCCGCCAGGAAGCTACTCCCATCTGATCGAGAAAACGTCTAAGTTTTAAAAACCGGCAACGCCTACCGCCATACAAAACGTAGGGCGTGCCGCGCGCGCCTTTTCCGGTACCGAACCGCCTAGCTGGATGACGAGCCGCGCCCGGTAACGGGAGAAAACGATGGCCACTAAATACCGTAATCCCCGACCCGATGTTAAGAACAGCGAACTCGCCAACATCCACATCGCCAAGCAACAACTGGGACTCGACGACGACACCTACCGCGCCATGCTGCAACAGGTGGCTGGCGTTAACTCCAGCAAGGATTTAACGCCAGCGGGACGGGTCAAGGTGTTGGAACATTTAAAGACGGTCGGCTTTGTCCCGAAGACCGCGAACGCCTTTAAAGGCCGGCCCAAAACCACCGACAGCAACCCGCAACTGAAAAAAATCGAAGCCCTGCTGGCCGACGCGGGACAGCCCTGGTCGTATGCGCTGGCCATAGCCAAACGCATGTATAAAAAAGACCGGCTGGAATTTTGCAGCAGCGGGGAACTGACCGGCGTGATTACCGCGCTGATTAAGTAGGCGCAACGGACTGCCGGACATGAAGCTTAGCGTCGATAACCTGAATCTGTCGTGCTTGCCGGAAAGCGCGCACGAACTGGTCGGCATCGGCGGCCTTGAAGCCGCCATCGCGCTGGTGAACACGCGCGGCGGCCGCCGGGTTAAATGGCCCCGATACCCCAAGAGCGACCATTTCCTGGTGCCGGTGATCGGCTTCGAAGCGCTGCAAGCCTATTGCCGCTATTACGACGGCGCGGAAACCAGCATCCCCAAATGCCAACAGGCGCTGCAATGGCTGAAACACCAGGCCATCCTGGCGGATATCAAAAGCGGCCTGAACACGGTGCAGCTGGCCGAAAAGCACCACTATACCGAACGCGGCATGCGCGCTTTACGTAAGCGGCTGGAACAGCGTGTGCCGTGCCCTAATCGGGATTTGTTTGATGATTAGGTATTGGACGTGTGACCGACAATGAATGGGTTTAACCGGCCGCGGGCTGCTGGGTGAGCATTGTGAATGGCTGCATTTGAATATATACCCGTCTGTCAGCGCAACTAAATGCTTGATCGCAAGATCTGACCCCAGTGATAGGCCGTAATGGATGAGGCTCGACCCGAACGTATTCCTGAAAGGTCGATTTCGCTCATATCCTATTGACTATTTCGGTAATGCCTCAATCAACTTTTCCGTTTGCTTGATCGATGTTTCCTTATCATGAGCTGAAACTGTTTCCGATAAATAATAATCCGCTACGGTTCTAAGCCCTTTTAGCTGTTGAAGGATGAAACCGATTTTTCTATCGTTAACATCGGTGCTTTTTATCAGGCTGGAAATAAGTTTTGAATGAACGCCACCCTCGACCGAATTATCTATGCTGTAGACTTCCAAACAAGCATGGTAAGCCGCGTAATACGCCCGGCTTACGGCATTTCTAATTTGAATTTCGGTGCCTTCGGGCAACGATTTTGCGAATTGCAGAAACTCTTGTTTGTCGACCGGCATTAGTGTTGGCAGGCTCTGAAAGCAACTGTCATATTACCGAGATTGATATCGGATTGTCTGGCAAGTAATTCACATAATTCCATGTTCATCTCGACTGTGGTATCGACGTCCGATGTTGTTTCGATCCAATTAAACAAGCCTTGGGCTTCTTCCATCTGAATCAAAGAAAGATTGATCTTTTTTATACCGGCATCATGCTTTAAACGAATAGACTCTAAAATATCGGATAATTTATGCAAACTTGACTCTGGTATTCCCAATCTTAAAACACGCTCGGCGTCATGAACAAAATGTTCCGCTTGTTGCTCCATGCCGACCAGTTGCAATGGGATCAACGCTTGATAATACTCAACGACTTTATCAAACAATCCCAAAAAATAAGCCGATTCGACTGCTGATAAAATCAGCTTAGGCGCATGCGGAAATAAGCTTAAACCTTTTTGAACCCAATGATAGGCATCCCGAATACGGCCAAGGTTATAAAGCGACGTAAAATAAGCTTCGTAATGTTCGATAGAACCGTCTAAAAGAATGGCTAGTTCGTGCTGTTTTTTACATTCCTCTACGTCGTTAAGCAGGCATGCAATCATCCCCAAACAGGCTGCATAAACAGCGCGGTTACCATTTTTCAGTTTGGCCGCTTCCCGCTTGAGCCGGGCGACTTCGAACTCCGAAGGCGTTGCATCGTCCCTAATGAAGTGGCAAATCTCTTCAATTAGCTGGTTTTCTATCGTATTAGTCTGTAAGGTCATTTAAATAGTCCGGCAAACGGCATGAAGCAAACAATGACAGAACGGTTTGCAAGTATTTTTTCTTATAAAGTGTAACCACTATCTACCGGCAAGTAAAACAAACCTTATGGTAAATAGAGCCTGCACGCCGACCATAAATTCTCATGTCACAGGGATCACATGTCACAGGGGTCATGTCTTGCAATCAAGCATTTAGTTGTGCGAACAGACGTGTATATTCAAATGCAGCCATTCACAATGCTAACCTAGCGATCCGCAACAGGTCATTACTGGCTATCTGTAGCTCATCGGGCGATTGATGATACATTACTCTCTGATTAAATGTACGGCTGTAAGGCAGTTTCGCAACAGCAAACCGCCATCGGTGACTTCGAAATGACGGATTGCCTATCGGCGGATCTGCCTTACGGACTTCAATCTGCTTTAAGTCGGGCACGAAAGGCATGTGCCCGACCGCAACTAGACCGGCATGGCATCTTTAATACGGATTTGCATTCGCCTTGCTATGTTAATTTTTTCAACCTACAATGTAGACTAGAAAAATTAACATGAGGCATCACATGCTCAACAAGAAATCTATCATTATACCTGTCGTACAATCGCCTAACGCTCTTGCCAAGATCGGACTTAATACGAACATTGTTAAATCAATAGCAATGTCCGCCGCAGGTGGTCGGGCGGATTCATTATCCATCGATCCTTATGGCACTCCGGGAACTTTATCCTACATTCATGGAGTAAGGGCAAAACGCCTGCAACTATTGCCTAAAGGATGGCGGGAAAACCGTCTTGGTAATGTCGAATCCACGGTCAATGATGAACTTGGAATACAGTTGTGTTTTCAGAATGTGGATTTGGCATGCAATCCAGATGGCTTCCCTCGAGCGATTTCAGCTAAAGGCCCTGTATCCAGGAATCTTATCAATTCGGGACAAACCGATTTATTCGACACATCTCACGGTTTAAAAAAAGATAACTTCGGTAGTTTCCCGGCGGTTTGGTTAATTTGTGTTAGCGTAGATGATCAATTATCCGTTAAGGCTGAAGTTTCGCGTCCAATGTGGTTTGAGGGCAATCAATTTGAGGGATTCCATGAACGTATCTTTGTCGTAGATGAATCTTTCACTCCAGAACCCCGTAGCAACAGAAGTGATGATGACGATGACAGCGACTTTGAAGTGTATGTTTCAAAAAAATAGGAGTCGGCGTGTTTAATCCAATCATGTTGTCAATTGCTAGGAAGCGCAGGCAACTTACCAAAAAGAAACTGGCAGAACTGGCTGGCGTTTCGCAGGTAACCTTGACCAGGATAGAAACCGGTGATACTCAAGACCCTGACCGAAAAACCATAGCAGCCTTTGCTCAGGTTCTTTCCTATCCCATTGATTTTTTTTACATAGATAAGTACGAAGAAATCACAGCCGATGCCGTAAGCTTTCGTAGCCTCACATCTTTGACTGCGCGCCAACGAGATGCAGCCTTGGCGGCCGGGGTCATTGCCTATTTATTGGATGATTGGGTATCGCAAAGGTTTAACTTGCCGCAGCCGGACTTACTTGATCTACGGGATGAAGACCCCGTCGCCGCCGCTTTATCTCTTCGCCAGTATTGGAACATAGGCTCAAAACCCATTAAGCATATGCTCAAGTTGCTTGAAGCAAAAGGTGTTCGGTTGTTTTCATTGTCTGAAAGCAATAAAAATGTAGACGCGTACTCATGTTGGCGCAATGGTGTCCCTTATGTTTTTCTGAATACATTCAAATCAGCGGAACGTAGCCGGTTTGATGCGGCACATGAGCTGGGGCACTTAGTGATGCATATGCATGGCGCATCTCGAAGCCGTGATGCTGAACGCGACGCCGATCAATTCGCCTCGGCTTTTTTAATCCCGAAAGACGATCTTATTGCCAATATGCCTAGAGTGAGATCCCTAGAGCAGCTTATTATCGGTAAAGAGCGCTGGGGAGTTTCTGTGGCGGCTCTCGCTAAGAGGTCTTATGATTCCAACTTGCTTTCTCAATGGCATTATCGTGAATTGTGCAAGCAAATGAGTAGTCTCGGATATAGAACCTGTGAACCGAAACCTAAGGATAGAGAAGAATCCGTGTTGTGGCACAAAGTTTTTGAGGCCTTATGGAGGGACCGCTTAACCAAAAACAATGTGGCGTCAGAACTTAGCATTCCCTTGGATGAGATCGAATCGCTTATTGGCGGGCTTTGCAGAGCCAAACCCAACCCCAATCCAACAATAAGTGCGACTCACCCGTTTCGCTTAAAAATGGTTTAGCCGAGTAGGTTGGGCACACGCTTTTCGTTCCCAATGTTTCAAGCTGCTACGCTGGCTTCAGCGATTGACGATCCCTTAACGCTATAATTAAATAGAATCCACTCCAAAAGCCGCACCGGAACCCCTTCCGGCGCGGCTTTTTTATGCCCGCTGTTTACACTGCCTTCAACATTTACGGAGGCACCATGAGCAATCGTCGCACCGCATCGCAAATCAAATCCCTGATCATCCACTGCGCCGCCCCCCCAACGGTCGGCCGTTTACCGCGCTCGATATTGACGCCTGGCACAAGCAGCGCGGCTTTACACGCAATAGGGCCTTATTCCCCCAACATCGTCCCGATTTGAAGTACATCGGCTACCACCTGGTCAACCGTGTCAATGGCGCGGCCGAGTGCGGGCGGCACGAGCTGGAAACCGGTGCGCACTGCATCGACTATAACACCAATGGCATCGGTATCTGTATGGTCGGCACCGACCGCTTCAGCCTGGCGCAATGGGCGACGCTCAAGCCGCAAGTTTACATTGTGGGCAGGTGATTTTTATGTAGCAAGTCATAAGACCAGCGCAGTATTATCTAAACTCAAAATATACCAAAAATCACAGGTGTCACCCACTACCCGGTTTGCCAACTCAATTTCGGGAAGTTATTGTTGGCCAAATCCTTAGCGGGGTTTTTATTGTCTCTAGCAGTGTCACTTAGTATTAGGCCTTCCAGATTTTAAAAACCTGGAAGGCTTTGGTTGAGAAAATCCTACGCTATTTTAGCCGGTGCCGAACTCTGCCATGCCGGCAATTGACCGATATTGCCATACCAACGCAGTATTTCGGCGTAAGACGCTATTGGATACTGCGCCATTTCAGCCAAGTCCAAAAAAGAACCCACTGACAAATCAGCAAGCGTCACGCCGTCACCTACCAGCCATTCACGTCCGGCCAGATGCGCTTCAAGCACGCTGGCAAAGCGATGAAAACTGTCTTCAGCTTTAGCGATTTCACTGGCATCAGGTTCACCCTGGTTTAAAAATTTCTTGACCAAGTGCTCGTAAATAAAAACACCGCAGGCCCTGCCAAAATGGGAAGCTTGCCAAAACTGCCAACGGCTCACATCGGCTTGGTTTTTTGGGTCCATAGGCCATAGCGAATTGTCTGGCGCTTTGGAACAGAGGTACTGCATAATGGCATTCGATTCCCATAATACAAAATCGCCGTCAACCAAGGTGGGTATCATGTGATTGGGATTCAGGCTCAGAAAGTACGGTTGCATGTGTTCGCCTTTACTTAAATCGAGGGCTTGCAGTTCGCAAGCCAAATCCAAATGATGCAATACGGCGACTACCCGGCGCGAATTCGGTGATATTGGAAAATGATACAGTTTCATAACGGCCTCTTAGGAATAGGTGGTGGGATTATCACTTGCTTATTGCAAGTAACTAGATATTTACATATAAACTTGTTTTTTACAAGTGGCTATAACGGATAATTTTGACTTTGATGAAAACAGCAACACAACCCTACCGGTCCCCCTGCCCTTTGTCCAAAGCGCTGGACTTAATTGGCGACAAGTGGAGCCTAGTCATCGTGCGCGATATGTGCCTAGGGAAAAAAAGATACTGCGATTTCCAAAATTCGCCCGAAGGCATTCCTACCAATATCCTCGCCAATCGGCTGCGCCAACTGGAAGAACATGGCATCATCAAAAAACAGCCTTACCAGGAAAAACCGTTGCGCTATGACTACTTCCTGACCGCTAAAGGTGCCGATTTGCTACCGGTCTTGCAACAACTGGTATGCTGGACACAAAAATACGACCCTGATTGCTGGATGCCCCCCGCCGCTTTTTTTACAACCACTGCCGAAGATTTATTGGGCTAAGTAGCGATCCCAATTGCGTCACCAGCCAACGATAACGGACAAACTGATGCTGTTGAAAAAAAATTGAACATCGATTAATTAATTGATTATAGTACCTCCAAGCAAGACGTTTTGTTATATCTGCTAAAATAACAACCGGAGGATAACTATAATGCTAAAAAAAATTTTACACTGGCTGCTGGGCCTCATCTACAACGTTGAAGTCAAAGGCCTGGACAATTACCACAACGCCGGGAAACGGGTGCTGATCATAGCCAATCACACGTCGCTTTTAGACCCGTTATTACTGGGCGTCTTTTTACCTGATGACATCACCTTCGCGATCAACACGCATATTTCCCAACGCTGGTGGCTAAAGCCTTTTTTAGGCCTTTCCCATGTGTTCCCTATGGATCCCACCCATCCGCTGTCGCTGAAGGATTTGATCCATCATCTACAAAATGACACCAAAACAGTTATTTTCCCTGAAGGTCGTATCACCGCGACCGGCTCTTTAATGAAAATTTATGACGGCACCGGCATGGTTGCCGATAAATCGGGGGCGGCCATTTTGCCGATACGCATTGAAGGTGCCCAGTACACCCATTTTTCCAAATTACGGAATATTGTCCGCCTACGTTTCTTTCCCAAAATCACAATTCAAATTTTACCCCACACGCATATTGCCGCGCATAAAGGGCTCACGGGTAAAAACCGCCGTAAATACAGCGGCCATATACTCGCTGATATCATGACCGAGATGATCTTTGCCACGGCCCATTACCGACAAAGCATCTTCTCCAGCTTGCTTGAAGCCCGAAAGATACACGGCGGCAAACATACTGTCGCAGAAGATCTTGACCGCATACCGTTATCTTACGACAAGCTGGTCACCCGCACGATTGCCGTCGGAAACGCGCTAAAAACAATTACCGAAACCGGCGAGCACGTCGGGGTTTTTCTGCCTAACTCCACCAAAACGCTGTGTGTGGTGTTAGGTTTGCAATTGCACGGACGGGTGCCGGCGATGCTGAATTATTCAACCGGCGCTGCCGGCATGGTATCCGCATGCCAAACGGCATTAATTAAAACCGTGTTGACCTCCCGCCGCTTTATTGAGTTGGGCAAGTTATCCGAAGAAGCTGACTATCTGGCTAAACAAACCCAACTGGTATACCTGGAAGACTTGGCCGCCGATATTTCAGCCATGGACAAATTCAAGGCACTGTTGCAAAGCAAATCCGCCAACTACTGGTACCAACATGACCGATACAGTCCCGATAGCCCGGCTGTCGTGCTGTTTACTTCCGGCTCTGAAGGCACCCCCAAAGGCGTCGTCTTATCGCACAGCAACATCCTGGCCAATCACAAGCAAATTGCGGCGCGCATCAGCTTTACGCCGCAAGATACCGTGATCAATTTCCTGCCCATGTTCCATTCCTTCGGTTTTACCGTCGGCACCTTGCTGCCCGTGCTGAACGGCATGACAACGTTTTTTTATCCCACACCCTTGCACTTTAGCGTGATCCCTGAAATCGCTTATGAAATCAGCGCGACCATCATGTTCGGGACCAATACGTTTTTAGCCGCTTACGGCAAAAAAGCCCATGCCTATGATTTTTATGCGATGCGTTATGTTGTCGCTGGTGCCGAAAAACTACAGGAAAGCACGCGCCAGCTGTGGGCCGATAAATTCGGCATCCGCATCCTGGAAGGCTACGGGGCAACGGAAACTGCGCCGGTCGCTTCGGTGAACACGCCTATGGACTTCAAGGCGGGCACGGTTGGCCGTTTGATGCCCAATATGTCTTATCGGCTGGAGCCAGTCGACGGCATTAGCGAGGCCGGAAAACTGCATCTCAACGGCCCTAATATCATGCTCGGCTATCTGTTGGCGGACGCCCCCGGCAAATTGGTCCCGACGACATCGCTGTATGGCCCAGGCTGGTATGACACCGGCGACATCGCCCATGTCGATGATAATGGCTTTATCAGCATACGCGGGCGCAGCAAACGTTTTGCCAAAGTCGGCGGAGAAATGGTCTCGTTGACGGCTGTTGAACAACTCGCGGCCAAGGCTTGGCCAGAGGCACAGCATGCTGCGGCCAGCCTGCCCGATGCCAAGAAAGGTGAGCAGATCGTCCTGCTGACAACACAAAAACAGGCCATGGTAAGCGAGTTGGCGGCAATAGGGGGCATTGCCGCCATATTGTTGCCCAAAAAAATCCTGGTCGTTGACGCGATTCCGGTAATGGCAACAGGCAAGGTCAATTACCCGGCGGTAGCAGAGCTGGTCAGCGCTAGATTGGGCCAACCCGGCGCATGAAACCCTGTGCTGGTGCCCAGCGCTTGGTCAGCCCCGTTGAACACATCCCCCTATCCGACAATAAAGGCGATTCGTCATCATGAACAAACAAATTTACCCGCTACTGGTTGCACAATTTTTATCCGCATTTGCCGACAACGCGGTTTTGTTCACGGTGATTGCCATCGTCATGCATTCCGCACATGTGGAAAGCTGGTATATCCCCGCCGTGCAAAGCGCATTTACCATTGCTTATGTGCTGCTCGCGCCCTGGGCAGGTGAAATTGCCGACACCCATGCCAAATCGAGAGTGCTGCTGGTTGCCAACTTGATTAAGGCTGGCGGTGTTGCATTATTGCTATTAGATGTAGAACCGATCATCGCTTATAGCGTAGTCGGGATCGGCGCTGCCATTTATAACCCGGTCAAATACGGCATCCTGCCGGAACTGGCGGAACACAACTATCTGGTTAAGGCGAACAGTTTGATGGAAGGCTCGACAATACTGGCCATTTTGCTGGGCATGATGGTAGGTGCTGAAGTGGCTGATTATTCAACGCAATGGGCATTGGCAGGCAGTATCGCCCTGTTTGTCATGTCGGCATTATTTACGGTATTTTTGCCGACCGGCACCATAAGGGCATCGGCCAAGGGCTCAAAAATCATCGCCTTTGGTAAAGAAATCCGGCAGTTTTTCACCTTACGGCGCTCTTCATTTGCCATCATGGGCGGAGGTTTATTCTGGCTAACGGCTGCAACCTTGCGCGTGATCCTTATTGCCTGGGCGCCACTGATTTTACTATCAAAAAACGCGACCGAAATTGCCGAACTTACCTTGTTCCTGGCTATCGGCATCATACTCGGCTCGGCTATGGTTCCCCGGATAATCCCGCTGGAAAAATTACGCCGCGCCAGGATTCCGGCGTATTTGATGGCAGCTTTCATTATCGGCTTAAGCTTGACAGACAGTATCTGGCCTGCACGTATTGCGCTGCTGTTCATAGGCATGATGGGGGGCATGTTCATCGTCCCGATTAACGCCGTATTACAGGAACTCGGCAAGAACAGCATCGGCAGCGGACGTGCCGTAGCCTTGCAAGGCTTTTTCAATAATATTGCCATGCTGGTAGGCGTGGGTTGTTATACCGTAGCGACTTCGGCACACGCCGACCCGGTCATTTCGATGATGGTGCTGGGGTTTCTGGTGGTTATCGGAACGTTTTTGGTGTCATTAGGCTTGCGCCATCATCCTAACCCGGTTAAAAACCAATAGAGCTAAATTGCCGTAATTCAAACAGTTCCGGGCGACACAAGCTTTGCAGATATTCTCAATCCCGCATCCGCTGTGCATCCATCCAGCCATGTACAAAATGTCGGGTCAATAAAACCACGCTGTTTTCAACATCGCTGACACCAGCAGCGCCCAGCGCGCCATTCAGCGACAACACACAAACCCCATGGACGCCTGCCCATAAGGTGCGGGCGGCATGTTTTTGGGCGGTTTCGGAACCATCCTCGACAAGTTGGGCAAACTGCGTTTCCACCAGGCCGAACACCCTATCGATTTTCGCCTGATACCAAGCTGGAATCGGGGTATCTTCCGGCAAATGGTAATCAAAAATAAGCCGCCAGCGGTTAAGGTTCTGCTGTGCATAACGCAAATACGCTTTGGCAAACGCTTCTATGCCTGCCGCCCCTGCGCCCTGTTGCGCTTGCCCTAACTGAACGGCAATATGGCCCAGGGTTTCCGCATTGATATGCAGCACCAAATCGGCCATATTGTCGAACACCATATAGATGCTGCCTACGGTATATCCTATCCGTCCTGCGATCTTCCGCATAGTCAGTGCCGGAAAACCTTGCTCGGCAACAATCATTTCTGCTGCGGCCAGAACCATGGCTTTTATTTCTTCCTGACTGTGCTCGCTTCGTCTTGCCATGCCGCTGATGCCTTATGCGCTAAAAAGTATCAAAACATCCCCAGATTGCTAGCGTTTTTGTTGGGTAATTGGACGTTATCCGAAAAGTAATGGCATGGCACCCCAATGGGCAGTCTGGTTTTAGAACCTGAAAGCATATTAAGCGATGCTGATATTCTGGGCAGCACAACACCTCTTCAGCGGTGTTGCCATGATGACTAGATGCTGGGATTACAATATTTGTTGGCGAAGCGGACGGGACTCGAACCCGCGACCACCGGCGTGACAGGCCGGTATTCTAACCAACTGAACTACCGCTCCATTTAAGAGCAGAGCATTATACAAGGCATTTAAACTTAGTCAATATTTAAGTTTCTTTTTGATAAAAGAAATAATAACTTTGAAAACATATCGGTCTCATTTATGCGATACTAAGCCACATAGCTTTTATTTTACAGCCATCTTTTATTAACAAGGAGCAACATCATGACCGCACTGGTCGGCATCATCATGGGTTCAACCTCTGATTGGGACACTATGCGCTTCGCAGCAGAAACGCTAGACAAACTTGGCGTACCTCATGAGATTGAAGTCGTCTCAGCACACCGGACCCCGGACAAACTATTTCATTATGCCGAAACAGCCGAGGCCAGGGGCTTTGAAGTCATCATCGCCGGTGCTGGCGGTGCCGCACATTTACCTGGTATGACCGCAGCAAAAACAGCCATACCGGTATTAGGCGTACCGATACAATCAAAAGCGCTAAACGGCATGGATTCTTTACTGTCTATTGTGCAAATGCCCGCCGGCATCCCGGTTGGTACATTGGCTATAGGCAAAGCAGGTGCCATTAACGCCGCATTATTGGCCGCAGCCATTATCGGCAACAAACATCCCCGCTACAAGGATGCGTTGCAGTGTTTTAGGCAAGCACAGACCGAAACCGTACTTGCTGAGCCCGACCCGAAACATGCAGAAGAACACACAAATGCTGGAGTGCCGTTATGATAGTCGGCATACTCGGCGCCGGACAACTCGCCCGCATGATCGCTTTGGCCGGCTATCCGCTAGGCCTGGAATTTATTTTCCTTGACCCATCAGCAGATGCCTGCGCCAACCCACTTGGCGAGCATCTGCAAGGTGACTATGACGATCCACTGTTGCTGGCCCAGCTAGCAGAGCATGCCGATGTTGTCACTTACGAATTTGAAAATGTCCCCGCAGACGTTGCCGAATTCCTGTCCACGCACACCCAGGTGCACCCGTCACCGAAAGCGCTGGCGGTCGCGCAGGACCGTCTGATTGAAAAAACTTTTTTCCACGACCTCGGTATCCCTACTCCGGTTTATGCGCCGGTAGACAGCCTTGAAAAACTGCAACACATCATGCCGGACATAGGCTATCCCGCTATCTTAAAAAGCCGCACCCAAGGCTACGACGGCAAAGGCCAGTCCGTACTAAAGTCTGCTGCGGACTTGGGAGCTGCCTGGGACATACTCGAAGGCGTACCGGCAATTGTTGAGGCCTTCGTCACCTTTGAGCGCGAAGTGTCGATTATCGCCGTACGCAATGTCTCTGGAGCTGTGGCTTATTATCCGCTCTCCGAAAACTATCATCGTGGCGGCATTTTGCGCCTTTCAGAAAGCAAAGTGCACGACCCGATGCAAGCACAAGCCGAAGCCTATATCTTGCGTTTAATGGAAGCATTGGATTACGTCGGCGTATTGGCATTGGAGCTGTTCGAGGTTGATGGTCAATTGATTGCCAATGAGTTCGCACCACGCGTGCACAATTCCGGTCACTGGACGATAGAAGGGGCGGAGACCAGCCAGTTTGAAAATCATTTACGGGCGATCCTGGATTGGCCATTGGGATCAACCGCAGCAACGGGCCATGCGGCTATGGTTAACTTCATTGGCGGCCTTCCCATCACTGAAGAAGTGCTCGCGTTTCCTGACGTGCATCTGCACCTATACAATAAAGCCCCGCGCAAAGGCCGTAAAGTGGCCCATGCCACCCTGCATACAGTAAATGCAGGACAGTTGCAAGCAACGCTTAAAAAACTTGCGGCACTGGCCGACCAGGTTGATGACAGCTAAACACGTCCTGATGCGGCAACACCATACCGCGTAACTTTAATTTGGCAAAACGAACGTTATCAGCCCAAACTTGTCAATTTAACCGACCAATAAGGTATTGCAACGCAGGAATAACCGGAGTTTGTGATTTTTACACACAAAATTTCTTGTGCTATTCTAGCGATTACAATTTTGTTACACAGCAGCAAGGATGTTTGTTGTTTTCAAGGATGGAACCATTATTGCGAGATAATTATGACAGAGCGAAGCACTATGCTATCAACAGTGCAGGAAATAATAACTGCCCTCAAGGACAAGCCCGGCGCACTTTTGCCGATACTGCACGGTATTCAGGATGCCTTGGGCTATATCCCTGCCGATAGCGTTCCCGTTATCGCCAAAGCCCTCAACCTGTCCCGTGCCGAAGTGCATGGAGTCATCAGTTTTTATCACTATTTCCGCGACACACCACCGGGAAAGCACACGATACATCTGTGCCGTGCTGAATCCTGCCAGTCTATGGGCGCGGGGAAATTGGAAGAGCATGTCAAAAGCAAACTGGGCATCGCTTTTCATGAAACCACTGAGGATGGTCAATTTTCTTTAGAGCCCGTATATTGTTTAGGCAATTGCGCCTGTTCACCAGCCATGCAAATCGACCACGATATTTATGGGCGGGTCTCGGCAGCCACCTTTGACAGCATCATCAACGAACTGGGGGAGACAGCATGAGTATCACCGTTTATGTCCCATGTGATTCAGGCGCAATCTCTTTAGGCGCAGACCGCGTCGCCACGGCTATTGCAAGGCAAGCACAACAACGCGGCATCGCTATCGACCTCATCCGCAACGGTTCGCGAGGCATGTACTGGCTGGAACCTATGGTGGAGGTGGTTACCGAGGCTGGTCGCATCGCTTACGGTCCGGTACAAAGCACCGATGTTGAAGAACTTTTCAACGCCGACTTTTTGCACGGCGGCGTGCACAAACTGGCCTTAGGCTTAACCGAAGAGCTCGATTATCTCAAAAAACAACAACGCCTGACTTTTGCCCGTGCCGGCAAGACCGATCCAGTCAGCCTGGATGACTATGTTGCCCATGATGGTTACCAAGGCCTTAAAAATGCCTTGGCCATGCCCCCAGCCGATATAGTCAAAGCCGTCACCGATTCCGGTTTACGCGGTCGTGGCGGCGCGGCTTTCCCTACGGGCATAAAATGGAACACGGTACTCAATACGCCCTCGGATCAAAAATACATCGTCTGTAACGCCGATGAAGGCGACTCTGGCACTTTCTCAGACCGCATGATTATGGAAGGCGACCCGTTCGTATTGGTTGAAGGCATGACCATCGCCGGTCTCGCCGTAGGGGCCACGCGAGGCTATATCTACCTGCGCGTCGAATATCCTCATGCCCATAAAGCGCTCAACACCGCTATTGACAAAGCCTATCAGGCCGGTTACCTGGGTGACAATATTTTAGGCGACGGTCGATCTTTCCACCTTGAAGTCCGCTTAGGCGCAGGCGCGTATGTCTGCGGTGAAGAGACATCTTTAATGGAAAGCCTGGAAGGCAAACGCGGACTGGTGCGATTCAAACCGCCTTTACCTGCCATAAAAGGTCTGTTTGGACAGCCTACCGTTGTAAACAACGTCATTTCCTTGGCCTCAGTGCCCATTATCCTTGATAAAGGCGGCGATTATTACCGCGACTTCGGCATGGGCCGGTCACGCGGCACCCTGCCCTTGCAATTGGCCGGCAATATCAAACATGCCGGCTTAGTGGAACTTGCCTTTGGCCTGACTTTACGCGAACTGCTATATGATTTCGGCGGTGGTTCTGCGTCCGGCAAGCCGATTAAAGCGGTGCAAGTCGGCGGCCCGTTGGGTGCTTATTTGCCCGAGTCACAATTCGACACACCACTGGACTATGAAGCCTTTGCGGCAGTCTGGGCAGTTTTGGGCCACGGCGGTGTCGTAGCATTCGACGATAGCGTAGACATGGCTGCCATGGCCAAATACAGCATGGAATTCTGTGCGATAGAATCTTGCGGCAAATGCACACCCTGCCGCATAGGCTCAACCCGCGGCTACGAAGTCATGGATGACATTATGCAAGGCCGCGATCTGGACAAAAACATAGCGTTACTACGCTCGCTATGCGACACCTTGTTGAACGGCTCGCTTTGTGCATTAGGCGGCATGACACCCTATCCTGTACTAAGCGCTTTGAACCATTTCCCGGAAGATTTCGGCCTTAGTCCAGTCGCCAACGAAAAAGCCAACGCAGCTTGATAACCATAAGAGGTAATCACCATGTCCATCAATAAAGAACAAGATTTCGGCACCCCCGCAAGCACCGCCACTGCAAACGTCACATTGGAAATTGATGGTTTCAAGGTGACAGCACCTGTCGGCACATCCATCATGCGGGCGGCAGCCAGCATAGGCATCGATATCCCCAAATTATGCGCGACCGACAGCATCGAGCCGTTCGGTTCATGCCGTTTATGTCTCGTGCAGATCGAAGGCGGCCGCGGCATGCCCGCCTCTTGCACTACGCCGGTTGCAGAAGGACTGAAAGTGACCACACAAAATCCAAGATTGGCTGAAGTGCGTCGCGGCGTCATGGAACTGTACATCTCCGACCATCCGCTGGACTGCTTGACCTGCTCCGCAAATGGCGACTGTGAATTACAGGACATGTCCGGTGCAGTCGGCTTGCGTGAAGTGCGCTATCATCCGGTTGCTACCCATCTAAATGCCGTTAAGGACGAAAGCAACCCCTATTTCAGCTTCGACCCCAGCAAATGTATCGTCTGCTCACGTTGCGTCCGGGCTTGTGAAGAAACCCAAGGCACCTTCGCGCTGACTATAGATGGTCGCGGGTTTGATTCCAAAGTCGCGCCCAGCCAAAACCAACCGTTCATGGATTCAGAGTGCGTATCGTGCGGCGCCTGCGTACAAGCCTGCCCGACGGCAACGTTGATGGAAAAATCCGTTATCGACAACGGTCAGCCTGAGCACGCAATTATCACGACCTGTGCGTATTGCGGGGTCGGCTGTTCCTTCCGCGCCGAAATGAAAGGCGAACAAGTCATACGCATGGTGCCTAACAAAGACGGCAAAGCCAACCACGGCCATTCCTGCGTTAAAGGCCGCTTCGCGTTTGGCTATGCCACCCATAAAGATCGCATCACCAAACCGATGATCCGCGCCAGCATCAAGGATGCCTGGAAAGAAGTCAGCTGGGAAGAAGCGATTAACCACGCCGCTGCTGAATTGAAACGCATCCAGACCCAATACGGTAAAGACGCAATCGGCGGCATCACGTCTTCACGCTGCACCAACGAAGAAACCTATTTAGTACAAAAATTAATACGCGCCGGTTTCGGCAACAACAATGTCGACACCTGCGCGCGCGTCTGCCATTCACCGACCGGTTACGGCTTGAAACAAACCTTTGGCGAGTCTTCAGGTACACAAGATTTCGACTCTGTCATGGAAGCGGATGTCATCATGGTGATTGGCGCGAATCCTACCGACGGTCACCCCGTGTTCGGATCGCAAATGAAAAAACGCTTGCGTCAAGGCGCTAAACTGATCGTCGTCGATCCGCGCGAGATTGATCTGGTCAAAAAAAGCCCGCATGTCAAAGCAGACCATCATTTGAAATTGCGTCCCAGCACCAACGTGGCGTTAATCAATGCCTTAGGCCATGTCATCGTGACCGAAAAATTGACTGACGAAGCCTTTGTTAGCGCCCGTTGCGATGTCGCCTCATTCAATAAATGGAAAACCTTTATCGCAGACCCCCGCCATGCGCCGGAAGCGACCGAAGCGGTCACCGGCGTACCGGCTGCGGACATTAGGGCGGCGGCAAGACTCTACGCTTCCGCCAATAACGGCGCGATTTACTATGGGTTAGGCGTGACCGAACACAGCCAGGGTTCGACTATGGTTATCGGCATCGCCAACCTCGCCATGGCAACCGGCAATCTGGGGCGTATCGGAGTGGGCGTCAACCCGCTGCGCGGACAAAACAACGTGCAAGGTTCTTGCGATATGGGCTCATTCCCGCATGAGTTCCCTGGCTATCGCCATGTCTCCGATCCCGAAACCCATCAATTATTTGAAAATGCTTGGCAAGCGCCATTAAGCATGGAACCCGGCTTGCGTATCCCAAATATGTTTGAAGCCGCGCTAGACAGCAGTTTTATGGGGCTTTATGTTGAAGGTGAAGACATTGCCCAGTCCGACCCGGACATCAAACACGTCCATGCGGCCTTACGCGCAATGGAATGTGTCATTGTCCAGGATATCTTCCTGAACGAAACCGCCAAGTTCGCACATGTGTTCTTGCCTGGCTCGTCTTTCCTGGAAAAGGACGGCACCTTTACCAATGCCGAACGCCGCATCTCGCCAGTACGTAAAGTCATGAGGCCTCTGGCGGGATATCAAGATTGGGAGGTCACGCAAATGCTGTCCAATGCCATGGGTTATGCTATGAATTACAGCCACCCATCGGAAATTATGGCTGAAATAGCTGGTCTGACACCATCTTTTGCGGGCGTCAGCTACGAAAAAATTGATGCACTCGGCAGTGTGCAATGGCCTTGCAACGACGAAGCGCTGGAAGGCACACCGATCATGCATACCCAGGAATTTATGCGCGACAACGGCAAAGGCCTGTTCATGTTGACCGATTATGTCGCGACCCATGAACGCATCACGCCGATGTTCCCATTAATCCTAACCACTGGCCGCATCCTGTCACAATACAATGTCGGCGCACAAACCCGCCGTACGGCAAACAATGCTTGGCATCAGGAAGACCGTCTGGAAATTCATCCGCATGATGCCGAAGATCGAGGTGTTAACAACGACGATTGGGTTGGCATTAAAAGCCGTGCCGGCGAAACCGTGTTACGTGCGTTGATTACCGACCGCGTACAACCGGGTGTTGTTTATACAACCTTCCATTTTCCTGAATCCGGTGCCAATGTGATTACCACTGACAACTCGGACTGGGCAACTAACTGCCCTGAATATAAAGTCACTGCGGTACAAGTGACCAAAGTCAGCCAGTCGTCACAATGGCAACAGGATTATGAAGCCTTTTCAGGGCAACAACTGGAGTTGCTGGAGCAAGGTCTGAATGGCTAACGCCAATACAGAAGCGCAACCGTTAGCTCTGGATTTAGGCTGGCCTAGTTACCAGCAAAGTACCGTCGAACGCTGGCAACAAGGCCAGCGTTCCGTAGAGCAAGACTATATCGCCGAAGAAGTACCGATTTCCCTGATCTACAACGGCGTGCCCCATGTCGTGATGCTGGCGACGCCGACTAATCTGGAAGAATTCGCACTGGGTTTCAGCATCACCGAAGGCATTATTAGTAAGCCGCAGGAATTATTGGCTACCCGGATTTATAACCGATCCAACGGCATCGAACTCCAGCTAAAAATTCCCGAACATCGCTTTCAAAGCATGGCGGACAAAGGCCGTAACCTGACCGGACGCACGGGTTGCGGCTTATGCGGTGCCAGCACCTTGAAACAAGCCATTCGCCAGCCGGAGCCAGTACACGGCAATGTAACGGTTAATGCCGATGAACTGATTAAGGCTTTGAGTGATATCAAACAGCAACAAAGAATCAACAAACTGACCGGCTCTGTACACGCCGCCGCCTGGGCTGTTCCCGGCACAGGCATAGTCACTGTGCGCGAGGATGTCGGTCGGCATAACGCTCTGGACAAACTTATAGGCGCACTGTTGCGTACCGGCAAAAAACCCAACACAGGTTTTGTCATCGTCACCAGCCGGGCCAGCTATGAAATGGTGCAAAAAACCGCATTTGTCGGCATTACGCTACTGGCGGCCATTTCTGCACCAACCGGCTTAGCAATCCGGCTCGCCGATGAAGCGGGTTTAACGCTAATAGGTTTTGCCCGTGCCGACCAGCAGGTGGTTTATACCCACCCGCAACGGCTCACACATATCAACCACACTCTATAGAATACGCAATGAAAACTGAAAGACTTATCAAAATGGCCAATGATATTAGCGACTTTTTTAATGCCGAACCTGATAAAGAAATAGCCGCTGAAGGCGTAAAAAGCCATATCATGAGGGCATGGGAACCCAGAATGCGTAAAGCAATTATTGCTTATTGCCAAGAAAGCGGCGATGGTTTAAGCGATCTTGCCAAAGCCGCTGTCGCCAAAATAACTGGGTAGTGGTGTCTTTGCAGCACTAACAGGGCTTAACCCTATGTCCTGTCCAACAAGCCATGCTTGCGATATAAACTGAACGGTCACAGCCGACTTTATGTAGGGTGTAAACCGTAAACATGATCATGCAAAGTATAAAAGTATATTTATGGGCTTGATCCCTTTATATTGCCCATAACATGGACTCTCTGCCCCCATCAAGTAAAAAAGAGGCCTAACCGGCTAAAACCAAGTCAACTCGGCTTAAGCATCGGCCTTGGCTGAAAAACTATGCACCCAGACGAGGCTGTCTGCATTCCACGTCATACCCGTGTGCATTTTTAAGATTATATCTTTGTATATTTCCAGTCCTGGAAAACCTTCTGCCTTGGCATCGTCGTCAGTCATATCGCCTAAGCGCTGGCGGCTCAAGTCTGTTACGATAAAATCCATGCCTTCCAATTGGAAGCTTTCGCCAGGCCACCCATACACACCATCACGGCGTTGCTGTGTTTTTACACCTGCCTTGGCTGCGGCAATAAGTTTCGGTTGCGTCACCAGACGTTCGATTGAACAGGTTTTTTCAGGTAAAGATTCCATGCTGATTCCATATAAATTGAAAAGATTGCATTATAAAGGCTTAACGTCATTCTGCGACAATTGTCTTTCCACGCCAGCAAGTTACACCACAATTATTTGCGTCTAAACAACATTAATTGCAATACCATCGGCATCCATTGCATGCCAATAATAAAGGCATACAATAAGCGCATCCCTCGTCATCATCTTGTTTTGTATTGGTTTGAGCATAGCGAAACCATCACCCCCGTGTTCATGATGTTTTACGTCCTCCATGACATGGTTAAAAGAGCAACACTATCTTAAGAATCAGGTAACCCATGCACATCAGCGCCGCGCATTCGTCAGACATTCCAGCACTTTGCGAATTGCTGCACATATTATTTTCACTAGAGGCTGACTTCACGCCCGATTACCCTGCCCAAAGCCGCGGCTTGACCCGTATCATCGACAACCCGGAATCAGGACAAATCATCATCGCCCGCCAAGACCAGCAGATTATCGGCATGGTCAGCCTACTTTTCACAGTCTCGACCGCATTAGGGGCAGATGTCGCGCTGCTTGAAGACCTAGTGGTCATGCCGGAGGCGCGCAACTCAGGGACAGGTTCAAAATTGCTGGCGCACGCCATCGAATTGGCGCGGCTACGGGGTTGCCAACGCATTACCCTGCTTACCGATCACGGTAATGAAGCCGCACAACGTTTTTATCAGCGACATGGTTTTTGTCCATCAGCAATGATTCCGCTACGCCTTATGCTGAACGGTTGATGTAGCCATGGAACGGCTACCCATTACTGACCTGGAAAATTTCAAACTCTTGGGAATAGCGCTGGCAACAGGCTTGCTTATTGGCCTGGAACGCGGCTGGCGCACACGCAACCGAGATGAGGGCCTACGTGTTGCGGGCTTACGCACTTATGGACTAATCAGCCTACTAGGAGCTCTTTGGGGTATAGTGGCTCAACAATCCAGCCCCTCTTTGATGGGGTTTGCTTTTTTAGCGTTAACTTTGGTTTTGCTAGTCGCTTACAACAAATCTCTGGATAAATTTGAAGATTTCAGCATTACCAGCATCATTGCCTCGCTAATTACCTTTACGCTAGGAGCGTTAATTGTTTTCGGCCATGCCACGTTATCCTGCGCCGCAGCCGTTGTCATCACTTCGCTGCTCGATTTCAAGCCACTGTTGCATAGTTGGATGAAAAAACTGGAACAGCAAGAACTGAATGCAACTTTGCAATTATTACTGATCTCGGTGGTTATGCTGCCAGTGCTGCCGGATCAAGGCTATGGACCTTGGCTGGCCTTTAATCCTTACCGTATCTGGTGCATGGTGGTGCTGATAGCAAGTATTTCTTATCTGGGTTATTTTGCCGTCAAAATAGTCGGCGACCGCTATGGCCCCATTTTGACAGGTGCGTTTGGTGGACTGGTCTCATCAACCGCTGTTACGCTTAACCTGTCGCGCGTGTCAAAACACTATCCCGGCCGGGAAAATGCCTTATCGGCAGGCATCTTGACGGCTTGTGCAACTTTGTTTGTCCGGACGCTGCTGCTGACTTCAATTATGAATCAAGCCCTGTGCCGCTTACTGCTGCCATCCTTACTGCTCATGAGCGTTATCACTTATTTCTTTGCCTTTCTGCTATGGCGAAGTGCGCGCGAATATAGGACGGGCGAGGAAGTAAACTTGGAAAACCCGTTTCAACTAGGAATGGCACTAAAGTTTGGTTTGTTTTTAGCAGTCATTCTGCTGCTGTCTAATCTGCTAAAGGCTTATTTTGGTGATATGGGCACTTATGTGCTTGCAGCACTGTCGGGTTTAGCCGATGTTGATCCCCTGACGCTAAGCTTGTCACGCATGAGTGCGGATGGTTTGGATATTCAAGTGTCGGCACGGGCAATTATCATTGCGGTAACGGTAAATTCGCTAGTCAAAAGCATTTTTTCGCTGGTCATTGGCGGGGTTGCCTTAGGCTATAGAGTTACTATCACCTTGAGTACGGCCATAGCCATAGGCCTAATGCTAAGCTAACCAAGGGAGCCTGAGCCCCCTTTTTATCCCGCAAGCTTTATTCAGCGCTATTCTTGGCCGCCTTAACCGAAATATCGGCATCAGCTTCCAAGCTACTCAGCACCGCATTGAATTCGGCTTGACCAAACGCATTGGCAATATTCTTTTTTGCCACATCAAGCTGCTTTTTGTCGGCATCGCTCATAACGCCTTCCGTTACCTTGATCAAACTGGCAACAATTTGATCCCCGGCAGGAAGTGTCGCAATAAATACACTCGGTTTACCACCGACCGGTTTTGCCGCCTTAAAGACCGCCTCAAGCAAAGGCTGTGGCAAATCAGCCCCTCTCCGCATCAAAGCCTTAACATGCTTAACTGCAAGCTTATTTTCATCAGCCACGGCTTGAATTGTGGCACCCGCAGCCAAGCGTTCTTGCAGTTGCTTTGCTTTTTCGGCAGCCGATGTTTTGGCTTTATCATTTAATAAAAAAGCGACAATATCATTTCTAACCGCATCCAAATCACGTGTGGCAGCCGGTTTATGCTCTTGCAGGCGTAAGACCACCAATAGCTCAGCACCTAATTCTATAGGCGTGCTGTTATTGCCCTGCAAAACTTCTTCGGTAAATGCGGCACTCCGTATTTTGTCATCAGCGGCAATCCCTTCACCTTTATCTTTAGTGAACAATGCAGATTTTTTTACCGCGACACCTAAGGCATCAGCCACCGTTTGAAGGTTGTCAGGGTTCTGATAGCTCAATTCCGCCAATTTCTCGCTAGCTTCATAAAAAGCATTTTCTGCCTGGTTTTTTTGGTATGCTTTAGTCAGTTCCGTCTTGACACTGTCAAACGGCTTGATCTCGGCAGGCAATAATTCCGTCACTTTGATCAAATGATAACCAAACGCGGATTTAACCGGCTCGGAC
This sequence comes from Methylovulum sp., assembly GCA_030653435.1. GTDB lineage: Bacteria > Pseudomonadota > Gammaproteobacteria > Methylococcales > Methylomonadaceae > Methylovulum. The sequence goes on along the minus strand of JAURZI010000035.1, from coordinate 32,291 downwards.
ACTTCACCCTGTTTTAACGCCGTCGCAGCATCTTCAAACGCTTTTTCCATGACACCGACATTAAACAAACCCAAATCGCCTCCTGATTTGGCTGTTACCTTGTCATCAGACCGTTCAGCAGCCAACGCGGCAAAGTCTTTTGTCGCCAGCTCTTGCTTGGCTTTTTGCGCTTGTTCTAAGGCCGCTTTTTCGTTAACCTTATCATTGACTGCAAACAGAATATGGCTGATTTTTCTACGTTCCGGTGTGCTGTACTGCTCTTTCTGCTCTTCGTAAAATGCTTTTAATTTTTCATCCGTTACGACAATTTTTTTAGCCATTTCAGGCAGCGATAATTCGACATAGTCTATGGAAACCTGTTCAGGTGATTGGTACAGATCCTGGTGCTGCTGATAATAAGCGGCAACTTCTTCTGATTTAGGCTGTTCCGACGCGGGTTGCAACGTGACCGTCACATAATCGACATCACGTTGCTGATTCTGAATTTTAAAGAAGCTTTCCACATCATATTGCGTGGCAATAGCGCTGTCGACTATGCTGTGCTGAAACTGCTCCATGACCAAGGCATTTTTGATCCTGTTAACAAACTCATTGGATGATATCCGTTGCGATGTCAACAATGACTTATATTTTTTTTCATCAAATTGCCCATCCGTCTGGAAATATTCCAATGATTTGATAAATTCGCGGATATTCGCATCGGTAGCCGTCAAGCCTTTTGCATGGACATACTGCAATAACACTTCATCTTTTATCAGTTTTTGCAAGGCCTGCGCTTTCAAGGTCTGCTCATCAATACCCAAGCCTCTAAGGCTTTGGCTATATTGCTCATAAGCTTTGTTCACATCGCGAAGATAAAAATCCTTGCTACCTACTGATGCGACTGGCGCTTCCTGCCCATTATCCATGTAATTATTAATACCCCATAATGCAAAAGGTACACAAATCACTATCAAAATACCCCATGCAAAGGCACCTTGCGATTTTTCTCTGATTCTGCTTAGCATAGATCTGCCCTAATAAATGACGATGCAAAAAAAAAGCCCCGAACCAAGTGGTACGGGGCTTTTTGATTTTTTGGCGAAGCGGACGGGACTCGAACCCGCGACCACCGGCGTGACAGGCCGGTATTCTAACCAACTGAACTACCACTCCAAAGTCTGGTGGGTGCTGAGGGGTTCGAACCCCCGACCCTCGCCTTGTAAGGGCGATGCTCTCCCAGCTGAGCTAAGCACCCGACTAATGCTGATCAGTTTACAGCATCTTTTAAACTTTTACCAGCTTTAAATGAAGGAATTTTTGCAGCTTTAATGGTTATCTCCTCTCCAGTTTGTGGATTACGGCCTTTACGCTCCGCCCTTTCTTTTACGGAATAAGTGCCAAAACCGACTAAAGCAACAGAATCCCCTTTACTCAACGCACTGGTTACCGCGTTTAAAAAACCATCTAAAGCACGACCGGCATCTGCTTTTGTCAATTCAGCAGACTCCGCGATAGCATCAATAAGTTCCGATTTATTCATTATTATTCCCCCTTAGGAAGTCATTTTTATGTGTTGGGCAAGACTTGTGTGTCTTATGCCTGCTAGCAGCAACACAAGAAACACTGGTATTTATATCAACTGGGCCAATGCAGTGTCAAGCATTAAAACCCCTAGAGGCCTTGATGGTTGCGGTTTCGCTAATATTTTTACATAAACCGTAAGCCTTGCTAATGTGCAGTAAGACCCGTTGCTATTACCTTAACAGCATCCGCTTCATTTTTCCCCTGCTCTTCAAGCACTATTTTTTCAACGGGAACAGGCAGATATTGCAAGGCCACTTCCAGCACTTCATCTATCCAATGCACCGGCTTAATGATTAAGTTGTGTTTTATATTTTCAGGAATTTCCACCAAATCTTTTTCATTCTCAGCAGGAATCAAAACCGTCGTTATGCCGCCCCGATGCGCCGCCAACAATTTTTCCTTCAAACCACCTATCGGCAACACCTCACCGCGCAATGTGATTTCCCCCGTCATGGCGACGTTGGCGCGCACCGGTATTTTGGTCAATGCTGAAATAATGGCTGTACACATGCCTATGCCGGCACTAGGCCCGTCCTTAGGCGTTGCGCCTTCAGGAACGTGGATGTGTATATCATTTTTCTGAAACAATTCATTATCAATACCCAAAATTGCCGAACGGCTTCTGACCACTGTCATCGCCGCTTCTATCGATTCCTTCATGACCTCGCCCAGCTTACCAGTCGCCGAATGCTTGCCTTTACCGGGGATGACTGCGGTCTCAATAGTCAACAATTCACCGCCCACTTCCGTCCATGCCAAGCCGGTGACTTGCCCAACCTGATCCTGCTCTTCTGCAATACCGTAGCTGAAACGCTTGACACCCAAATAATCGCCTAAGTTTTCATCGGTAATCAAAACCTTCTGTTTATCAGGCTTTAATAACAATGCCTTGACGACCTTACGGCAAATCTTGGAAATATCACGTTCCAGACTACGAACGCCAGCCTCGCGCGAATAATAACGGATCATATTCCTGACCGCCGGTTCTGAAATGTCTATTTCCTCTGCTTTAAGTCCGTTATTTGTAATCTGTTTGGGAATTAAATAACGCAATGCAATATTGATTTTCTCATCCTCGGTATAACCGGCAAGACGTATCACTTCCATCCTGTCCAATAGGGCCGGAGGAATATTCATCGTATTCGCCGTCGCCACAAACATTACATCGGACAAATCAAAATCGACTTCCAGATAATGGTCTGAGAACGTGTGGTTTTGCTCAGGGTCCAAGACTTCAAGCAACGCAGATGCCGGATCGCCGCGAAAATCCGCCGCCATCTTGTCTATCTCATCGAGTAAAAACATCGGGTTACGCGTCTTGACTTTCGCAAGATTCTGCAAAATCTTGCCAGGCATCGAACCGATATAAGTCCGGCGATGCCCGCGTATCTCTGCTTCATCCCGCACGCCACCCAAAGCCATACGCACATATTTGCGGTTCGTCGCCCTGGCGATAGACTCGCCTAATGAAGTCTTACCCACGCCCGGAGGGCCGACCAAGCATAAGATAGGGCCTTTAAGCTGCTTTACCCGCTGTTGCACGGCAAGATATTCCAGAATACGTTCTTTCACTTTATCCAGACCATAATGCTCGGCTTCCAAAACCTGCTCAGCAATCTTTAAGTCATGCCGCACCTTGGTTTTTTTCTTCCACGGCACACTCACCATCCAGTCAATATAATTACGTACCACAGTCGCTTCAGCAGACATCGGCGACATTAATTTAAGCTTGTTCAGTTCTGCTTCCGCTTTGGCCTTGGCTTCTTTAGACATACCCGCCTCGGCAATTTTCTTTTCCAGTTCTTCAATTTCATTAGGCACATCATCCATATCGCCCAATTCTTTTTGAATCGCCTTCATTTGCTCATTCAGGTAATACTCGCGCTGATTTTTCTCCATTTGCTGTTTGACGCGGACGCGAATTTTCTTCTCCATTTCCAGAATATCGACTTCGCCCTCCATCAGCGTCATCAAGTTTTCCAATCGGTTCTCTATATCCGCATTTTCAAGTATTTTTTGCTTCTCATGGACTTTTAAGCTCATGTGCGCTGCCATCGTATCGGCCAGCCTGCTGAGGTCATCAATACCGGCCAGTGATGTCAACACTTCGGGCGGAATTTTGTTGTTCAATTTAACGTACTGTTCAAACGAATTGATTGCAGTCCGCTGCAGTACGTCTTGCTCTTGATCCGACAAGGCCAAGACATCTTCCAGCGGACTGACCATCGCGGAAAAGAAACTGCCCGTTTCTTCATAGCGTGTCACGGCGCTACGCTGGCTACCTTCAACCAGCACTTTGACGGTACCATCCGGCAACTTCAACAGTTGCAGAATATTAGCCAACGTACCTACCTGATAAAGATCGACAAAATCCGGCTCATCAACTTCCGCTTCCCTTTGGGCAACCAGCAGCACTTGCTTGCTGTCCCTCATAGCCGCATCCAACGCATCAACAGAGCGCTCCCTGCCGACAAATAAAGGGATCACCATGTGCGGGTAAACCACCACATCTCTAAGCGGCAAGACTGGGATTAATACATTTGTTTGTTCTATTTCTGTCATGTTATGCGTTTCCATCAATACGATCTTTAAACACAATTTCAAAGACAAGATTATGAGGGCACTAAATAAAATAGCAAGGATTCAAGGCTAAAATTTCATCTTTAATTTCTACCGCAAAACTCGGCAGACATTTTTATCCTCTAAGCCGCATCAGGCATGCCTACGGTATAATGATCCCGTGCTTTACGTTAACGCCACTTAAGACCTGCCAGCGATGCCTCAACCCACACAAAAACAAACCAACAGAGAAAGTTTATTGGCCCAGGGCGTCATGTTATTGACCCAACAGGGTTATCACGGCACCGGTTTGAAAGAAATTCTGGATGCTGTGCAAATTCCCAAGGGATCCTTTTACAATTACTTCGGCAGCAAAGAAAATTTCGGCGCGGAAGTGATCCAATATTACATAGCGCCTTTCATACAGCAATTGAATACCCATTTGCAAAACCCGGAACTGGACGCGCTAACGGCAATCAAGCGCTATTTTGGTGAACTGGTCAGCGAACTTGAAAAAGCAGATTTTAAAGGCGGCTGCCTGCTTGGCAACTTAATGGGTGAACTCGGCGACACCAGCGAAATTGTCAGGGCATCTTTGCAAGCCGCAGTGGAGGATTACCGTGATTTATTACGTGATGGCCTGGAAAAGGCACAACAAGAAGGCACCGTCAGAACGGACAAACCGGCTGAAGAATTGGCCGATTTACTCGTTAATACTTGGCAAGGAGTGTTATTGAGAATGAAAATTGAAAAATCATCATTGCCTCTAAAACAATGTTGCGCGAATTTATTAGATGATTACTTTAAAAGTTGATGTTACTATTTTATAGACTGAGACGACCGGTCATTTTCAACCTAACAACGAGAAAAACTTATGCCCAAATATATTATTGAACGCGATATTCCAGGTGCCGGTTCTTTAACCGCAACAGATTTACAAGGCATTTCACAAAAATCTTGTGGTGTGCTTAAAGAATTGGGCCCCGGCATCCAGTGGCTGGAAAGCTATGTGACTGATGACAAAGTCTATTGCGTCTATATTGCACCCGACGCTGCGGCTATCAAGGAACATGCAGATAAAGGCGGCTTTCCGGCCAACCGTATAGCCGAAGTCAAAACTATCATAGACCCGACAACGGCAGAAGCATAAAGACTACGGAAAAAAAACGGGCATGCTCCAAAACATGCCCGCATCGTTAATAACAAGAATTAAACCGAGACTGCGATGAAATTACAAAATACCACAAAAGCCTTGCTGTTGGCGGCAACGTTGCTTGGCCCGATGCTGGCAGAGGCCGAAATACTGGCCATGCTGAACTATGAAAGCAAACCGAAGGAAGCGCCCAGGCGCGAAGGCATAGCGATCATTGACGTAGATCCTGATTCTGCGACTTTCGCAAAAATGGTCGCCGATATTCCGCTACCGCCCGATCTGGTCGCCCATCACCTGTTCTATAACAAGGATGCCAGCAAAGCTTATTTGACCGCCTTGGGCAGCAACCCCTTGCAAGTCATGGACATGAAAAAATACCCTTACCGCCTGAAGACGATTGCCGTACCAGAGTGCAAAGTCGGCGAAGACGTAGTGTTTTCTGAAGACCATAAAACCTGGTATTTGACCTGCATGGGTTCCAGTAATGTGATCGTCGGCGATGCCGTGACCGATAAACAAATCAAGGTCATAACCGCGCCGGTAGAGCAATCAAACACGACGTTTATCAGCTATCCGCATGGTATCGGTTTACAGGACGACATCGACCGCATCATCGTCACCAGCACGGTACGACCTTCTGATTTGGGCGCCCCCGGCGAAACAGTCACCGTTATCGAAGCCAGCAGCGGCAATGTGCTGTCCACGCACAAGCTTTCGGATAAAGCCTCGCCCTCCGGCGTAGCCCCTGTCGAAGCGGTGTTTTTGCCGGGCGCAAAACCGGCGCTGGCCTACATTAACAATATGTTCGGCGGAACGATCTGGACCGGGACATGGGATCAAACCGACCAGGATTTCAAATTCCGCCAAGTCTACGACTTTAACCCCGGCAAACAAGGCGTACCGCTGGAAATTTATTTCAATCATAAGCACGACCGCATGTACGTGACCACCGCCAATCCCGGCCATTTAAATGTGTTCGACATCAGCAAACCGGCACAACCCAAATTGCTGAAAGCCATACCGACGGCTGGCGGCGCCCATCATGTCGTGTTTTCGCCTGATGAACACTATGCTTTTGTGCAAAACAGCTTTTTAAACCTACCGGATATGGATGACGGTTCGATCACCGTTGTCGACTTGGTCAAACTGGAAAAAAAATCAACCATTGATACGCTGAAAAAACAGGGGTTTAATCCTAACTCCATCGTGTTGCTGCCGGAATGGCATCACGACACGGCGCACTAAACCGCAGCTTTAATTATCGGGTGCAAGCTCACTGCAACGCACGGCTTGCACCCTGATAGCCAAAAACATGTTGTTAGCGATAAACCGTCAGCGCTGTTCTGAAACCACCGCCAATACCTTAACCAATAAATCCGCTTCGCCACTTTCAAAACTGAACGCGTCGGTTTCTTTACGCAACCAGGTGAACTGCCGCTTAGCCAATTGCCGTGTCGCAGCGATAGCTTTTTCGGTCATCGTGACCCTATCATATTCGCCCTGCAAATAAGCCCAGACCTGCCGATAACCAACCGCCCTGATAGCGGGCATTTTTTCGCTTAAATCACCCCGGTTATAAAGCGCTTGCACTTCTTCCACCAAGCCTTGCACCAGCATCTCCCGAAAACGTAAGGCAATCGTGTCGTGCAACATTTTCCGGTCCGGTGGGGCAATAATGAGTTTTAAGACCTGATAAGGTAGGGTTTGCGCTTGCGCTGCGGTAAAGAACGAACTTAAGCTCTGGCCGCTGATTTCATAAACTTCCAATGCACGCTGTATGCGTTGCGGGTCATTCGGATGGATTCTCGCCGCAGCGACCGGGTCGATCTGGGCCAAACGATGATGCAGTGCGTCTTTGCCCAATGCCAGCAACTCCTGATCCAACCGAGCTCTGATGGTTGGATCCGCTTGCGGCAAGACCGCAAGCCCCCCTGCCAAGGCGTTAAAATAAAGCATTGTGCCACCGACCAGGATCGGTATTTTTCCGCGCCGGCTAATATCCGCCATCAATGCCAGCGCCTGGGTCCTGAACTGTCCGGTTGAGTAAGATTCGGCAGGGTCGAGTATGTCCAGCAGATAATGGGGTATGCCGCCCCTTTCTGCGGGTGTCGGCTTGGCCGTGCCTATGTCCATGCCTTTAAATACCAACGCGGAATCAACGCTGATAATTTCGCCGTTAAGTGTTTGGGCTAGTTGTACGGCTAATGCGGTTTTGCCTGAGGCCGTAGGGCCCATTAAGAAAATGGCTAGCGGATAGTGTTGCATGTTTTGAATAGGGGTTGCGTGGGCGCACCGCGCACGCCATAGGGGATAAAATTAAGCATCGATAACATCAGGCTTCGAAAAGGCGCGCCCTATCCGATGCCGCTTGCCGGCTTTATTGCCCGCGCAAAAAGAATTTATCTAGGTCAGCCGTCGATAAGGCTACCCAGGTCGGCCTGCCGTGGTTGCATTGCCCGCTTCTTTCGGTTTGCTCCATTTCACGCAACAAGGCGTTCATTTCTTCGATACCGAGACGGCGACGCGCACGCACGGCACCATGACAAGCCATAGTAGCCAACAGTTGATTGGAGGCATCCTGAATGCGTTTGCTCATGCCATGCTCGGATAAATCCGCCAACACATCACGCAGCAAGCCCTCCATATCGGCGTCACGCAATAAGGCAGGCACTGAACGCAACAAGACGGTTTCAGGCCCCGAACGACTGATATCGAAACCTAAAGCCTGGAAAAACGCATGCTCCTGCTCAGCCAAATCCGCCTCAGCCGAACTGACCGTCATTTTAATCGGCAACAGCAAGGGTTGACTGGGTATAGTTCCCTGGCCGTATTGCTGTTTTAAGCGTTCATAAGTGACCCGTTCATGCGCGGCATGGGCATCGACCAAAATAATACCGGCAGGCGTTTCGGACAAAATAAAAATACTGTGCAGATGCGCGACGGCATAGCCTAGCGGCGGCGTACCCTGCACAGGCGGCTCGGCATGCACCGGTTGTTGGTACAAACCGGCATAGCGTTGTATCTGCTCTTCCACTTGCAAAGGCAGGGATATCTGTTGCGGCGGCCTGCCCTGATAAAGGGGCTTGGTGTTATGCGTCCCCTGCGGCAGCTTAGGCATGGCAAACTCCACGGACGTTTCAGCGGCAATGTCCTGATGTCCCGGCCTTAAGTCAGCCAATGAACGGTGTAAGGCGGTAAACAGGAAATCATGTACGAGCCGGCCTTCGCGGAATCTGACTTCGGTTTTTGCCGGATGGGCATTAACATCAACCAGCGCGGGGTCCAGCGTCAAATACAACACAAACACCGGATGCCGACCCTGATACAGCACATCCTGATAGGCCTGTTTAACCGCATGTGCAACCAGCTTATCCTTGACTAGGCGATTGTTGACGTAAAAAAACTGCATGTCCTGTTGGCTACGCGAAAATGTCGGCAGGCCGACCCAGCCCGTCAGCTGTAGCCCCGATGCGGCAAAATCACACTGCACGGCATTTTCAATGAATGCCGAACCGCAAATGCCGGCAACTCTATGTTGCTGTTCGACATCGGTTATGGCCGGCCGTAACTTCAACACTTCTTTTTGATTATGCACCAGAGTAAAGCCGGTCTCAAAACGGCTTAAAGCCATGCGCTTGATCAACATTTCAATATGCGCGAATTCGGTTTTTTCGGCTTTTAAAAATTTACGTCGGGCAGGAGTGTTATAGAATAGATCGCGCACATCGACTGTCGTGCCTTGCGGGTGCGGGTCGGGTTGTGGATCAAAATTCGTTTCGGAACCGTCTGCATTAACGCGCCAGGCGCAATCCGCATCGGCGACACGGGAAACCAGCGTCAGCCTTGCCACCGAACTGATACTGGGCAAGGCTTCACCACGAAACCCCATGCTCGCAACCTGTTCAAGATCCTGTAGCGTGGCAATTTTACTGGTCGCATGCCGCGATAACGCCAGCGGCAAATCGTCCTTGACGATACCGCAACCGTCGTCCCTGATTTTGATCAACCGCGACCCGCCCAGCTCAATCTCGATATGAATATGGCGGGCGCCGGCATCAAAACAATTTTCGACCAGTTCCTTAACGACAGACGAAGGCCTTTCAACCACTTCACCGGCGGCAATCTGGTTGACGAGTTGGGTAGGGAGACAGTGTATACGCATCGGCTGGGCTAAAATAAACTGAATATTCTATATGACAAGGCTATGAATCCTGTAATGCTCATTTTAACCAGCCATTGCCATTCAACGGATTGGCAGCGCGTCCATTACCCTTAAATCGTCATACCGCTAGAAAATAACCGTATAAAAAATGTGGGCGACGCTGTGCATTAATGGATGGACAATAAACAGACAAGCATCGGAATTACTGGTAATGTTTAACGCAATACCAGCCCGTGCGTGTTTCGCAATATCCGGGTTATCAAAAACAGTTAAGAATGGTGGCAAACATAACTCCCTTAAAACCACGGTTCATAGGACGTCCGACCAGTAAAACCCAGTCCGCGATAACCCCCACAACTTTCTGAATTAAAAATGTATTTATAGTTATTTTCATCATATTATAGCGTGAATAATTGCTGAATCGTTACGCTTCCAGCTATTTTGTTCCTATATTGCTCCTTAGAAATACTATGAAATATATCATCGGCTTATTGACTACAATTTTCCTGCTATTGAGCTACACGACCCCGTTTGCCAAAGAGGTTTATCCTAAATTCACCGTCAAAGGTTTCGGTACTTTCGGTGCCAGCGGCACCGATACTGACCGGCTCGGTTTCCGTAGCGATATTAAACAGACATCCGGCGTAACTGAGGATTGGGCGATCGATACCGATTCACGCATGGGGTTGCAGCTTGATGTGGATATTAATGACTCCTGGCACGCGATGGCGCAATGGGTTGCACGGAATTCCACGGGCGATTTTTTTGAACAGAACCTTGATTGGGCCTTTCTACGTTGGCGGCCCAGGAACGACCTGGACATCCGGGCAGGACGGTTGGGCATCGACACGTTTATGCTGTCGGAATACCGTAACGTCGGCTATGCTTATTTATGGACGCGTGCTCCCCATGAGTTTTATGCAGGCTTGCCGGTCTATCATTTTGATGGCGTAGACATCGCTAAAAAATATTCAGTCAACGACGGCACATTGACTGTCAAGTTTTTTGGCGGACGCAGCTTTACTCAAGTCCCAACCAACGTTTCGGGCAGTGCCGAACAGAACCTTGTTCTTGCCGGCGGCAAGCTAGCCTATGAATACGGCAACTGGAACGCCCGCATCAGTTACAACTATTCGCAGACTAATAACGAATTAGCACCGCTGCAACCGCTGTTAGATGCGCTCAACAGACCGGACATCAATAGCGTCTGGCCAGACGCGCAATATTTTGTTCCGTATCTCGCCACCAAGAACCAGTCCGTACATTTCAGCTCCATGGGCCTAGCTTATGATGACGGCATTTGGCTGACTCAGATGGAAGCCTCTTATACTGACACCAACATTAATCTCTATCCCAGCGTAGCGAATGCCTATCTCAGTATGGGCAGACGTTTCGGGAAAGTGACGCTGTACTCGCTATTCGGCATCTCGGAATCAATACACAATCCGGTCAAGGTTTCCAATCCGCTAATGCCCATCCCTGATGTAGTCCAGCTCCGCAATGTTACCGACCAGCTCATCAACACCAATGGCGTGGACGAGAAATCGATTTCTTTAGGCTTACGCTGGGATGTCAGCCAGAATATTGCCCTTAAGACGCAATGGAGCCATTACTGGTTGGGCAATGACGGCGTTTCGTTATGGTTACCGGCTGCGGCTGGGCCAACGCCCGATACCGTCAACGTCTGGTCGGTAGGGATGGATTTCGTATTCTAAGCGCATGAGAAATCTGCTCCTCTTATTGTTACTGACAATGTTAAGTCGCTCCACTCTTGCGGAGTTGGCAGTCATCACGCACATGAAAAACAACATTGACACGCTCAGCACACAACAAGTGCAGGATATTTTTATGGGCCGCACACGCGTCTTCCCCAACGGCAAGTTCTGCTTGCCCATAGACCAATCATCGCCGCTACGCGCGGAATTTTACCAAAAACTCACCGCCCGTCCCGTCGAACAAATCAATGCCTATTGGGCGAGGATCATGTTCTCAGGACAGGCCTCCCCCCCGCAGCAACTGCCGGATGATCATGCGGTATTGCAAACCGTGCGCGAAAACGAAGGCGCCATCGGTTATATCGATAAAATACATGTGGACAATAGCGTCCGCGTCATGCTGCTGCTGAAATGACTAACACCATGAAAAAACACTATCTATACCATAAACTGGCGAGGTCGGTATTTTGGGCGGCACTGCTGTTCGCCGTGCTGACGTCGGTGTTTTCCTTCGTTATCGAATTCAACCGGTCCAGTGAAAAAGCCGTGATTATGATCAACCAACTGATTGACACGGTGGAAAGTACCGCGGCAATTGCGGCATATTCCAACAACAGCACTATCGGCGAGGACGTGCTCAAGGGTTTGTTGCGTAATGATGTCGTGCATGAAGTGCGCTTAAGCAACGTCCAAGGCCTACAATTGATGAAGGAGAAGCCCCAGGACTCTGACTTTCCTGGGCAAACCAAAATTATCCGCGCCCTGTACTCGCCCTTTGGTGACGCAGCAATCATTGGTCACCTCACGGTCATCGTGGAAACACAATATATTCTTCGAGAAGCCCGCTACAGCGCCTTAGTCAATGCGCTAAATTCGTCCCTGCTGATCGGGATAACCGCATTGATCGCATTATTGATGGTGCGCTCGTCGTTCTCGCGCCCATTAATGAAGGTGTCCAATACGCTGCATGCCATTACTGCGGGCGAGCGTGAACGCCTGGAATCACTACCCCGCAATCAAGACGACGAACTGGGGCAATTGGTGACGGACATCAATAGCCTGCTGGAAGCATTGCAGGAAAAATTTAAGGTCGAGCATACCCTGCGCGAAGAAATCGAGATGATTGAGCATCAGTTGCGTAACATCTTTGAAACAACGAGCGCCGGCATTTTCTTGTTGGATGAAACAGGAAGATTGCTAACGGCTAATCCGGCTTTGAGCAAGGTTATCGGCCTCCCCCATTTATCGCATACTGACTTGCGGGGGCAGGATTTTGCTGAATTGGCTTTCGCCGAGCCGGGTCTATTACACAAACTGATGCACATAGCCGCAGAACAGGGCCAATCAATAGCCCAGGATCTGTGCTTAAAAAATCGCGGCGAAGCCCCGGACATCTGGGTCCATTGCTTGCTTTCCCGGCAACTCAGCACGATGCAGGCTTTACGTTTCGAAGGCGTGGTGTACGACGTCACCGACCGCATTGTCGCCGAGAGCAGCACCCGGCACGAAGCCGACCATGATTCATTGACCGGCCTGTTCCGCAGGCAAGCCGCCGAACGGCAACTGATACGGCTTATTAACACGCGCACCGACAAGGAGAACCCACCGGTCCTGCTCCTGCTTGATCTGGATTATTTTAAGGACGTCAACGACACCTACGGGCATGAAGCGGGAGACCGTGTTTTGATAGAAGCAGCCACCCGATTCCAGAGTTGCATCCGCACCAGCGATATCGTGGCAAGGCTAGGCGGTGATGAGTTTCTTATTGTGCTGGTAAACTGTGCATCACCCGAATACGCCCAGCATATTGCCAGAAATATTGTCACAGCCATAGGCAAGCCCATCCCGCTCAGTTCCACAATAAGCGTTCAACTCGGCGTCAGTATCGGCATTGCCGTAGAGGATAGCCAGGAGCAAACTCTGGAGAAACTGTACAATTCAGCCGATCTGGCCATGTACGAAGTTAAACATCAGGGCAGAAACGGCTTTGCCATGATAGGGTCAGACGGCAGCTTGGCCGTGGAAATAATCGCGGTGGGTGCTTAGTCGTGTCCTTAGGGCCACGGATCAATATTGACGACCTCAACAATGTCGGCAGTAGCGCCATCAATGATAACCACCATATCTTTAGCTTTTCCGCGTAAGGGCAGCCATTTCAACGGGCCGGCTTGACCACGCGCCAGCAAGGCATCTAACTCAGCATTGTTATTGTGCAACTTCTGGAGTTCCTGCAAAGGCAGGGCTTTTTTCAGTATCTGCGCTTTTACCTGTGCCAGCGGGACAAATAATTCGGGCAACTGCGGCCAATCGGCTCCGCCTTGTACCGAAGAGAACATGATCTCCTGACGGCGTTTTGAATCCGTAGACGCCACCGCGCCTACCCATCTTGGCGACCATCCTACCGTCGCCGACGGGTTGCCATCCGCCTGCGCTTTTTTCGCACTGCGCTCGTCAATATCCAGCGCCCGGGTCACCTCAAACATATCGACATTGAACACGACAAATGCGGGGCGACCGTCAAAAACCGTGTGCATGCCATAACTTAGCGCCGCTATTTGCAAGAGGGCGATCACGGTCAGGTCAAATTTTAACGAAGGCTTGCCGCGTTGATAAATAATGAAGGTGATGACTGGGCCTATGATGATATCCACCGACAACAGCAGCAGAAATATCTGCGTGACACCAATAGCTTCATGCAATGGCGCTGGATACCAGACCAAAAAAACAATGCTGCTGGCCATAATGGCCACCAGCAAAGACAAGCCCAGATGCGTTAAAAAGGCGTAAAAACGATTTTTCATTTCTTCAGCAAGGGAAAGTTGAAGGGCAAGGTATAAAAACTACCCTAGATTTTGAGTCGGTCCAAACCCGGCACACCCGCCTATACTTCGCACAGTCACAATACGGTTTTTACACTTGTTTCGTAGGATACGCATCGCGTACCTTTTACATTGATTGTTATCACAATTCTAAAAAGATACGCGATGTGTACCCTACATAAAAAACCGAAAACTTAAGCGCTTAAAGTATATGTCGACTACAGTGCAGCCATACGGCTTTCGACAGGCACGGATTTTCTAAAATAGTTACGCACACCCATAAAAATAGCCTGTGCCATTTTCGCTTGATAGCGAATGCTGGTCAGGTTCTGTTCTTCCAATGGGTTTGAGATAAATGCAGTTTCTACCAAAATAGAGGGGATATCAGGTGATTTTAAGACAATGAACCCCGCTTTTTGTACGGATTCCTTGTGCAGCACGCTAATCGTTTGAAATTTTTTCAGGACGTTGTTGGCAACGTCAAGGCTGGCTTGCTGCGTGGCCGTTTGCGATAAATCCAGCAACACCGATGCCAGCACATTTTCTTTGTCGCTGAGGTTGACGCCGCCGACTTCGGATGCGTTTTCGCTTTTAGCCAGCCAATGCGCCGCTTCACTGGAAGCCCCGCGAGTAGACAAGGTGTATACCGACGCGCCGCGCACCGACGCATCTTCAAAAGCGTCGGCATGGATTGAAATAAACAAATCTGCTTTGGCGGCCCTGGCAAGTTGCATCCGCTTTCTAAGGCCGATGTAATAATCGCCTTTGCGTATCATGACGGCTTTCATGCCGGATTGGCCATTTATCAAGGCCGCCAGTTTTGTCGCAATCGCAAATGTCACCTTCTTTTCCTCGGTGCCTTGTGGTCCCTGGGCGCCCGGATCGTCGCCGCCATGCCCGGCATCTAGCGCTACGACTATGGTTTTCTCTTTCGTTGCGACCGCGTTAAGGCGGGCTGATTTAACAGCAACCATGCCACCGCCGCCGGTACTTTCGGACTCGGCTTTTTCAGGCTCTATACGATCGTGTTCAGGCTTTGCTGTTACGGGCTTAACAGCGCCAGGTTTATGCACAGCGGTTGTTTCAGCAGCCAGCTTAGTCGTCATCTTAGCGGGTACAGCCGTTGTTTTGTTAATCAAGTCAACGAATAAACGGTGGCCGTCTTTATTATTGGTGCTTAAAGAGAAATTCTCTGCACTGACGGCTTTTTTCAAGTCAACGACTATTCTTAAATCGGTGCTGTTTTTAGCCGCAGCCCTAACCTTGGCGAACAGGGGATGATTAGGCGATGGCTGGTTTAAGGCCTGATCCAATGCGGCATTTTTAATGTCGATGACTAATCGTGAAGGATTATCCAACACAAAAACACGATGTTTGGGTGAAGACGTCACCGCAAACGACATCCGCGCACGCTGGGACACCGCAGAATAACTTAAAGAATTGACCTTGATCGACTTGGCACTGGTTTGCTCTGCATAGCTCGCTACAGACAATAACTGTAATCCCAGGATAAACAGAATCTTACAATAGTTTCTCATAGCAGCAACAGGCATAAGTTATAATTTGGATTAGATTATAACAGTATGTCTTTGTTTTTCCAGACCGGCTTTAATTATTTTTTCTCATCATCCAAACCACTGATAGTTAATGAGCGGCCTGCGCCTTCGACGGCCAAGCTGATGCTGACATCGGATTCCGGCAAAAAACCCAGGCCGCGCTCCGGCCATTCGATAAAACACACGCATCCCTCAGTAAAATAATCCCTTATCCCTATCCATTCCAATTCTTCGGGATCGGTAAGCCGGTATAAATCGAAATGACAGATCTTGCGGCCATCGAGCGTATATTCTTCCACCAAGGTATAGGTTGGGCTTTTAACCGTTCCGGTAAAACCGCCCGCCCTCAAATAAGCCCTGACTAATGTGGTTTTGCCTGCGCCTAGGTCTCCATGCAGGAAAATCAGACCTGTTGCCGGTAACAACCGCCATAGCGCCGCGCCAAACTGCTCGGTCTCCGCAGTGTTATGCAGATAGGTTTTCATAGTTCAGCGTCCGTGTTGCCGTTTACCAGCCGCCTTAAATACGGCATTAAATCGCTCGCCAACAAGCCCCGTTCACCGCCATTTGCAGCCGCCAGATCCGCAGCCCAGCCGTGTATATACACACCTTGCTGTGCCGCGTCGGCAACCGGCCTGCCCTGAGCCAACAAGCCCGCGATCACGCCTGACAAGACATCGCCCATACCGCCTGTCGCCATGCCGGGATTACCGGTCGTGGAAACGGCCAGATCATGCCCGGAAGCGATTAGCGTGCCCGCCCCCTTAAGCACGGTGATACCGCCAAACTTGGCTTGTATCGCCTTGGCGGCAGCAAACCGGTCCTGTTGTATGTCTGCGGTGGTACACACCAATAACCTGGCCGCTTCACCGGGATGCGGGGTTAATATCCAGTCTGGTTTAGCCATCGGCTTAGCCGCCAGCAGATTCAAGCCGTCGGCATCAACGACCACAGGTTTGCCTGCATCCACCGCCACGGCAAACAGCGCTTTCGCCCAAGCGCTTTGCCCTAAACCCGGCCCTAACACCAGCACGTCAATTTTTGCCAGCAGCGGTTCAAGCTGTCCGGCTGTTTCTACACCGTGACACATCAGTTCAGGCCGATGCACATTCATTAAAGCCGCATGTTCCGCCCGCGTCGCGACACTAACCAAACCTGCCCCTACCCGTAAAGCCGCCTCCGCTGCCAAGCGGGCTGCCCCGGAATAACCGGCATCGCCGCCGATGACCAGTACATGCCCATTATTGCCTTTATGTGCACAACGGGCGCGACGAGGCCAGCTTTCTCGCTGCACCCGATAAACGCTTGACGGCAATGATTGGAACACCGCATCGGGCACCGCCAAGGACGCATAAGCAATGTCACCGCAATAATCCGCCGCCTGCCCTGAAAACAAGCCCTGTTTCAGGCCTATAAAGGTCACGGTACACGCCGCTTTTACCGCGCAGGCCATGACGTTGCCGGTATCGGCGGACAAACCCGACGGTATGTCCACGGCGATAACCGGCGCAGGGCTGGCATTGATGGCTTCAATAGCCGCGCGATATAATCCGGTCACCGGCCTATCCAGGCCCGTACCCAACAGCGCATCGACGATGACATCGGCGGTTAGCTGTTGTGCTGGCTGGAACAAAACAACCCGGCCTTGCGCCGCCTTATATTGCCGATAAGCCGCCAGCGCATCGTCTTTAAGGTTTTCAGGGTCAGCTACGGCGTAGACAGTAACCCGTAATCCCGCCGCCGACGCCAATGCGGCGACGATAAAACCGTCACCGGCATTATTGCCGCAACCGCAGACGACGGCGATGGACATCGCATCCGGCCACCTAGCCTTCAGGCATTGGAAAATAGCGTCTCCAGCACTGCCCATCAAGATCAGACCGGCAATGCCGTGCTCCTGTATGGCGCATTGCTCCAGCGCTTTAATGTCAGCTGCGCGATAAAGTGTAGTAGGTAATGGGTACATGGCACTCCAGTCTGAAAACGACCCCGTTCAAGAGTCATTAACACGCTTTCTAAATGAAAAACTTATGATACATTACTAATCGCTAATGTAGGCATCCAGCGCCTGCATTGACAAAACAACAATATCCATAACTATAAAGAGGAACACCCATGAGCACGATACTCAATGAAGTTTTGATGGCTAACCGCGATTACGCAACCAATTTTGACAAAGGCGACCTGCCGATGCCTCCAGGCCGTCATTTCGCCATCCTGACCTGCATGGACGCGCGCCTGGATCCGGCCAAATACGCCGGATTGTCTGAAGGCGATGCCCATGTCATCCGCAATGCCGGCGGCAGAGCCAGTGATGATGCGATACGTTCACTGGTCATTTCGTATAAATTGCTAGGCACCCGTGAATGGTTTGTTGTCCACCACACCGATTGCGGCATGGAAACCTTCACCGATGAGATTATGCGTGACTTGCTGGGCAGCAGTTTGAAAACTGCATCTGTTGATGCCGACGGCTGGCATGATTGCTGTGAAGGCCCCGGTTCTGCCGAAGGCAAATACATCGACTGGCTGACGATCAAAGACCAGGCGCAAAGCGTATTGGAAGATGTCGTGCGGATTAAGTCGCATCCGTTAGTGCCTTCCGACATTCCTGTTTACGGCTATATCTACGATGTCAAATCAGGACGATTAATCGAAGTTCCTGAGGCTACCGCCGCAGGCGCCTGAAACCGTCAAAACCTGTAAGCCGGGTTAGCGGCGGCGCTTGTGCTCAAAGGGTATAAGCGCCGCCCGCCCATAGCTTGGCGGTATGCCCAAGCTATGTGCTTATTCCTTATCTATCCATTCTTCTAAAGCGGCGATAATGCTTTTCGCCTGGTCTTTACTGGAAATATTGAACTTCGATTTTTGCTGATATTCGCCATTGCGTTTTTGGTAACGGCGTATCGTGTATTTGTCCGGGCCATATTCCTCTTTCGCGCGGTTCCAGTCCTGATAACGGTACATCACCGTAGCCCAGGCTCCTTTGGTCAACACTTTTTTGTCCAGTTCCTTAACGGTTTCAATGCCGCCGTCTTCATAAGTCACTGTCAGTTCATCCACTGTTTCAGCCATTTCGTTTCCTATCTTATTTAATGTGTGGCAATAAATTGTCCGAAAGCACGACTGCCCTCGCCTGTTTTAATGGTATCGACCACCCGCAGGGTTTTTGCGTCGATTACGGAAACATTACTGTCAAACCAGTTAGCCACATACACATGCCTGTCGTCAGGATGAGTGCTGATGCCTTCGGGCTTTTCACCTACCGGAATCAAGGCGATTTCCTTTAAGCTTGCCGTATCAATCACCGAAACCGAGCCGTCATCCTGATTGGTCACGAACAAGCGACTGTCATTCAGCGCCAATGCCGCCGCATAAGGCAACATATTCACGTTGACCGTGGCGATAGCCTGCATGTGCGCCGCATCCAACACCGTGACATCATCGCTTTGTACATTGGCGACATACAAGCGTTCACCCCTGCCGTCTATCGTCAAACCGAACGGATGCGTGCCTACAGCCGCCGTTTTTTTAACGGAAAAATCCCGCAAATCTATTTTGGAAACCGAATTGCTGAGGCGGTTGGCCACATATAACCAGCGATTGTCAGGGCTAACGACCAAACCCGATGGTGATTGCCCAACGGCAACCGTATTAAGGATGTCATAGCTACCGGCTGCTACCATAGCCACGGTATTGTTATACCAGTCCGCGACAAAAATCCGCTTGCCATCAGGACTGACGGCAATACCCAGCGCGCCATCGCTGACCTTGACCGTTTTGCTGACGCGCCGCTGTTGGGTGTCCAAAACGGCAAAGCCGTGCCCTTCCGGCGTACTGATATAGCACAGCTTGCCATCTGGAGCCACCGCCACGCCCGCCGGTTTGCCGGTGACCGTTACGGTATCGACGACAGTGCGGTTGGCGGTATCAATGATAGACACGCTATCGCTTAACTGGTTGCTGATGTAAGCGTAAGGCGCCGCAACCAGCGGCGTCGATAAACAAACGGCAATTATCGCCAGCGCCGAAGCTTTCAAACCCAGCATTAAAAATCCTTACTTTTCAGCCAGGGCTTTCAAATTGGCCAAACCGGATTTCAATATAGCCGTCACTGCCGTGTTGGCCGCTTCTTCATTCATTTCATCCGGCGGGTTGTTGTTCATATAAGCGCGGTAATAGCCTGCTTTCCAGGATACCACGGTAGTGTCGCCTTTGGCTTCCAGATCGATGCTGGCTGCGTAATTGTCCACGGGCAATACCGGCACTTTTTCTTCAGCACCGGAGTGCGTGATGGTTTTCAGCGTGCTGATGTCGGTGATTTTATAAGCATAAGACATTTTTTTGTCGTCATACTTTTTCAATTCCTCAGTAATCGTGCCGCCATCTTTTAACGTCAAAACACGTATCGAGCCTTTGCTATTGCCGTTATCAACCGTAGTGCTTTTAATACCGGGCAGCCAGGACATATCACCGTAATTTTTGATGATAGACCAGACTTTTTCAGCCGGCGCATTGATAGTAATTTCTTCTTCGGCTTTTTGGCGAACGGGACCATGTGCATGAGCCGCAGCGGCAACAAAAAAGAACAGTAAGGACATCATAAATACAGCTATTTTTTTCATATTAACTCTCTGTCAGGAATCATAAAAACTAAGCGCGGCATTATATGCCAACTAGGTAGCTCAAGCATCAATTGGCGTATTTAAAAGCTAAAAACCCGGTCAGGAAGGGCGGCGATTAGCGCCAGATAAACCTTGCACTTTAGAAATAATGCCCATACAATTATTTTAAACAAACGTTTAATACAACCGTTGGAATGACTGAGCCCACTACCGAACTGACTTTTGACCGCTTGCTGCAAGTTGCCGTGGAAGTGTTTGCAGAATACGGTTTTCGTGATGCGACGGTGCGTGAGATCTGCACCCGCGCCAATGTTAATGTCGCGTCGGTCAATTATTATTTCCGCAGCAAAGAAGCGCTTTATACCCAGGCCTTGGCCTTTGCGTTTCAGGAAGTCAAGCAACGCTATCCGCAGAATGCCGCGTTGGATAGAAACTTACCGGCCGAACAGCGGCTGACCTTGTTTATCGATAATTTTTTGCACCGTTTGCTGGATAACAGCTGCATGGGGTTACACAGCAAACTGATTACCCGCGAAATCGCCGACCCCACCAAAGCGCTGGACGACATTATCGCCACGGCTATTGCGCCTGAGTTCGCGGTGTTGGAAGATATTGTCCGACTGCTGTTAGCGCCTGAGGCTAACCCGGAACTGGTAAGCCGCTGCGTGTTGAGTATCGTCGGGCAATGCCTGATGTTTAAGCACTCACGCTCGATTATTGACCGTTTATTTCCCGAATTGATTGCCGACCCGGCGGCGATACAAAACAGCTCCGAACACATCGCCCGTTTTTCGCTAGCGGCTCTGGGTCTGCCCGTTAAACTATCAGGAAACCCGGCACTATGAACCATATCGCGATAAAAATGTTAATGGGGGACAGGGGCAAATACTTGGGCATTGTCATGGGACTGACGTTCGCGTCGTTGATCATGACCCAACAACCGGCTATTTTTTTAGGGTTAATGGCGCGTTCCTATAGCTTTATCTCAGATGTCGGTTTGCCGGACATTTGGGTCATGGACTCAAAAGTGCAGTTTATCGACGACGTCAAACCCTTACAGGAAACCGAGTTGTACCGGGTGCGCGGCATTTCCGGCGTGCAATGGGCGATGCCGCTATATAAAGGCCTGCTAAAAGCGCGTCTGGCTGACGGCACGTTCCAGACCTGCAATGTCATAGGCCTGGATGACACGACCCTGATAGGCGGCCCTGCCGTCATGCTGCAAGGCAAGCTTGAGGATTTGCGCCGCAGTGATGCCGTTATCGTCGATATTGACGGCGCCAGAGACAAACTGGGTAAACCTTCGGCCTTGCCGGGGGGCGAAAATAGCCCGCTAAAAATAGGCGACGACCTCGAATTGAACGACAGTCGGGCCATCGTCGTCGGTATCGCCAAAGTCACCCGCACCTTCCAGTCACAACCCGTGGTCTACACGACCTATTCCCGCGCCAAGCGTTACGCGCCTAAAGAACGCAAGTTGTTGTCGTTTGTGCTGGTAAAAGCCAAACCAGGCCAGGATCCGGTCGAGCTGACGCGCCGCATCCGCGCGACGACAGGATTGGCGGCATATACCCAAGCAGGTTTTAAAGCCCTGACCTATGAGTATTTTATGAACAACACCGGTATCCCGATTAATTTCGGCATTACGATTGCATTAGGGTTTATTGTCGGCACAGCAATTGCCGGACAAACTTTTTATAATTTTACGCTCGAGAATTTACGCCAGTTTGGCGTACTGAAAGCGATGGGCGCGGGCAACCTGACCTTATTGCGTATGATCTTGCTGCAAGCCGTGTTGGTGGGCAGCATCGGCTATGGGCTAGGCGTTGGGTTGGCGGCAGTGTTCGGTTTTTCGATGCGCCATACCATACTGGCTTTTAAACTGCCTTGGCAATTACTGGTCTTCAGCGGCAGCGGCGTCGCGCTGATTTGTATTATTGTCGCATTAATCAGCATCTTGAAAGTCATTCGGCTGGAACCCGCCATTGTGTTCAAGGGCTAAATCATGAATACGGCCGTGCATTGCCGAAACCTGGTAAAAGTTTACGATACCGACGGTCAAAAAGTGACAGCGCTGAGTGGTGTCAATCTGGATATAGCGCTAGGCGAATTAATGATGTTGGTCGGCCCCTCCGGTTGCGGCAAAACCACGTTAATATCGATCATCGCCGGCATCCTGGATCAGGATGAAGGGGCTTGCGAGTTGTTTGGAGAAGATCTGCTGGCTATGCGTAGCTATGACAAATTGAATTTCAGGGCAAAAAATATCGGCTTTGTTTTTCAGGCCTATAATCTGTTGCCATCGCTTAGCGCCGCCGAAAACGTCTCCATTCCGCTCATCATCAACGGCATGAGGCGCGGCCCGGCAGAACGCAAAGCCGCCGAGATGCTGGCACGGGTAGGCTTGGGTGAGCGCACGACCTCATTGCCTGCCCAGCTTTCCGGCGGACAGCAGCAACGCGTCGCCATCGCCCGCGCGCTGGTGCATAGCCCACGGCTGATCGTCTGCGATGAGCCGACCAGCGCACTGGACCATCAAAGCGGGCATAATGTCATGAATTTGCTGAAAGAAGTGGCCTTACAACACGATAGGGTGCTGGTGATTGTGACCCATGATGCACGTATTTTCAGCTTTGCCGACCGCATAGCCGAAATGGATGACGGCCATATTGTCAGCATCACAGACGCCGCCACGATGCTTAAATAAGCGAGTTATTAACCAGAGGTGATATGAATATCAGATACATGCTGCCCTTGCTGTCGGCTGCCGGCTTTCTGTTTGCAACCTATACCGTCGTCACGGGCAGTCAGCCGGTACCGATAGCGGAAGCGGTTGCCGAGCCCGCTTCCGCGCCGTTTAAGACCTTTATCGCGGGTTCCGGCATCATCGAGGCCGAAAGCCAGAATATAGCTGTCGGTACGCCATTATCGCGCATCGTCAGCAAAGTCACCGTCAAAGTCGGCGACCAGGTCAAGGCGGGCATGCCCTTATTCTATCTTGATGACCGCGACACCCTGGCGGAACTGGCGGTTAAACGCGCAGACCTCGCGAAAGCACGGGCCGATGCCGGAATAGCCCAAGCCTCGCTGGCAGATGCCCGATCACTGCATGAGCTTGCCCAAGCCGTGACTGACCGCCGCGCCATCAGTGGCGAGGAATTGCTCAAACGCCGCAACGCCTTGGGCGTGGCCAAAGCCCAACTGGACAGCGCACTCGCTGTGGTACAGCAAACGGAAGCCGGTCTCGCGAACACGCAAACCACGTTAGAGCGGCTGGTAGTCCGGGCGCCTATAGACGGTGAAGTCCTGCAAGTGAACATCCGCCCCGGCGAATTCGCCCAGGCCGGGCTGTTAACTACCGCGTTGCTGGTGCTGGGCAACCTGGAGCAACTGCATGTACGCGTTGATATAGACGAAAACGATGTCTGGCGTTTTGACAAGGGCGGCAAAGCCCTGGCGTTTTTACGCGGCAACCGCAACTTTAAGGCCGAGCTCAAGCTGGCTTATATCGAACCTTACGTCGTGCCGAAAAAATCCTTGACCGGCGATAGCACCGAGCGCGTCGATACCCGTGTGCTGCAAGCATTGTACAGCTTCGACCCGCAACAGTTGCCGGTTTATGTCGGCCAGCAAATGGACGTGTTTATCGAAACGCAGGAATCCTATGCCCAAGGTAGTTCGCCGCCATGATCCGCCATCAGCCTGCATTTATTGCCGCGCTGCTGTTGTCGGGCTGCACCGTAGGCCCCGATTATCAGCGCCCCAACATTGCCGCACCCAAACAATGGCATGCCGCCCCGACGGCTGCATCCATCGCGCAAGCCGACAAATGGTGGCAAACCTTTAACGACCCGACCCTGAACCGGCTCATTACCGATGCCATCGCGGCAAACCTGGATTTAAAACAGGCCTTAATACGCATCAAGGACGCCCGCGCCCAACGTGTGGCTATTTTTGCCGCCGCCTTGCCCAGCGTCAGCGCCAAAAGCACGATCAGCCGACGATTGAACAACACCTCGGCTAGCTCGCAAAGCGGGGGGGCTGGCGCCGGTTTTGGCGTCGGCAGCCAGCTGATTGATATTTTTCAAAACGGCTTCGATGCCCAATGGGAACTGGACTTTTTCGGCGGCGCAAGACGCGCCGCCGAAAACGCCGACGCCCAGCTTGCCGGTGAAATCGAAAGCAGCCGTGACGTCTTGGTCACGCTGCTGGGCGACGTCGCCAGCAACTATATCGCACTACGGGCCAACCAGCGCTTGCAGCAAGTCATCCGTGACAACCAGCGCGTGCAACAGGAAACCCATAAACTGACAGTAATCAGACAGCAATCCGGGTTGGCGAATAGCCTGGATGTGACGCAAGCCCAAGCCCAGCTTGCCGCCACCGAAGCGCAACTGCCTGTTTATCAACGGGACGCGCAGCTCGCCAGCCATGCGCTCAGTGTGTTGCTGGGCATGGAACCCGGCGCTTTGGCAGCCAGACTGGGCCAGGATGGCCCGCTACCATCAGCCGACCACCTCATAATACCCGGCCTGCCCTCCGAATTACTGCAACGCAGGCCGGATATCCGTCGCGCCGAACGCGACATCGCGGCCGCCAGCGCCGCTATCGGTGTCGCCACCGCCGAACTGTACCCGAAAATAAATTTAAGCGCGTTTCTGGGCCTGCAAAATACCAAGGTCACCGACGTCACCCTGTTGGGCAAATCCTGGTCTAGCGCCGCATCCATAACGATGCCGGTGTTCAATTGGGGACGGCTTAAAGCCAATATCAACAGCAAGCTGGCGCAAGCGGACGGCGCGGTACTGGCCTACCAAGCAACGGTGTTGACCGCCTTCAAGGAAGTCGAAGATGCCTTGGTGTCCATCCAGCAAGAGCAAGCCCGCCACCAGGCCTTGGCGCAAGCTGTGGCAGCCAACCGCTTAGCCGTGAGCTTGGCGGATGAACGCTATCAAAAAGGGCTGACGGGGTTTATTGATGTTCTGCAAAGCCAGCAAGCCCTATACCAAACCGAGCTGACGCTGATCGACAGCGCCGCCATACAGTCCACCAAACTGGTGGCGCTCTACAAGGCATTAGGCGGCGGCTGGCAGACCGAAGCCGGCGTCGGTGGCGAGTGCGGCGACTGTAAAAAGAATCTTGCCGAATATGTTCATGATGCGACCAAAGCGTTATCCTATCCAACGCCTTAACAACGATCATCACCATCTCGCCTAGGGTATGCCGCACGTGCCTCATCCGCCACCGGGAATGACCGAAACTGACTTTAACGCCACCGTAATGGCGCGCACGGCACGCCCTACCCTATAACAAGCATCCCCTCCGACCCATTGCCTAATTTACTGTACATACGCACCTTGCTGCGTAACACCTTATTAATCTTCGCGTTTGCTTCTCTGGCGGTCTGCGTTTTATTACGCTGGCTACCGCCGCCCACCTCTGTTTTTATGCTGTACCGGCATATTGAAGACATCGCCGACAAGCAAGCCTTCCAAGCCATTGATTATCGTTGGGTAAGCGCGGATGACATCTCCCCGTACGCGGCAATCGCCGTCATTGCCGGAGAAGACCAGCAGTTTTTCCACCATACCGGCTTTGATCTCAAATCCATACAATCTTCGCTAGCGGTGTATGGCAATGGCGGACGCCTGCGCGGTGCCAGCACCATATCCCAACAAACCGCCAAAAACCTGTTTTTGACACCCGCGAAAAACCTTATCCGTAAAGGCCTGGAAGTCTGGTTCACGTTTTTGCTGGAATTGCTCTGGGATAAGGAACGGATACTGGAAGTGTATCTGAACATCGCCGAATTCGGCGACCACCTGTTCGGCATAGAAGCCGCCAGCCAGCATTATTTCGGCATTCCCGCCAAACGCCTGAACCGCGCCCAAAGCGCGATATTGGCGGCCACCCTGCCTAACCCGATACGCTTTAAAGCAAGCCAGCCTACGCATTATTTAATCAAACGGCAGCAATGGATATTGCGGCAAATGCATAATCTGGGCGATGCCCGTTGAGCAAGATTGCCAGCTTAAAGCGAATCAACTAAACATTTCAGGTTTTCTGTATCCCCAGAGGCTATTAAAACCTGAATGCCTCTCCCCCGCCGGGCGTTAAGCCGGCAACATTGTTTTCCCCCTAAATTTACGGCGTGGTTTTTATGCCCAGCCGCAAACATTTCAAACCAGCCTTCCAAACAACCCACTGCATACCAGCCGGGAAGCCCCCCCGAATACTTTTCTCAATGTACGCTAACGCACGGTTTCCTTGTTAATAAAAGCGGATAAGTAGCGAAAGATTAATGGCACTCCGTGAGTTTTAGTGCAATCACGGGGCTCACGATGCAGACCGCCAACAATGTTGGACTCTCCCTGGAGAAAATAATGGGTATTAACACCCATGCAGTACAAAGGCTTTATGTGGCTTATCTTAACCCGATAAGCCATTCCTTATGCTTAACTCCCATGCCCATCACGGGCGCGGACAACACGACTGGACTGAAGGAATAATTATGACGACTTATACGCTGACTACGAATGTGGACAATATTATTGGCGGCTCCGGCAATGATATTTTTGAGACTACTTATAATGATGAAGGGACGGGTACATTTGCTATTGCCGATATGCTTGACGGTAACGCAGGCATAGACTCACTGGCCATTACCCCTATTGGCGTTGCGGCTATCACAATAGCCGACGATTATTGGAGCGATATTAACCATATCGAAAAGCTTGTCATCAACACGACAGGCGCCGGCGCGCAAACCATTAGCACAGGCGGTTTTTTTCAAACTGCATTCGCGGCAGCCGGTGTCGAACTGACAACGACAACCGGCGCTGGTGCAATCACGCTGGACCTGAGTACCTTTAGAGGGGCTGCAACGCTCACAACAACATCCACCGATGGCGCACAAGCCATTACTACGGGCAAAGGCCCCACCACGGTGGCAGCCACATCCACCGCCGGCGCACAGACTATCACCACCGGCACCAGCCATGCCACAGTAACGGCAGCATCCGGTGCAGGTGCACAGACTATTGTCGGGGCAAATCTTGTCGAGGTGACGGCAACGTCTACCGGCGGCGCCCAAATTATCACGGCGACCAGTAGAACCGCCGTCACAGTGACCGCAACCTCTACCGCAGGCGCACAGATTATAGTCACGGGGGCAGGCCCAGACCTTATCAAAGCAGCCACAACTGCCGCAACCAATAGCATTAACTCGGGTGCAGGCAATGACACCATCACGTTGCTTGCCGGCGCTACGGGTAACTATACCGTTAAAGCAGGTGCAGGCGCGGACTCGATTAAAGGCGGGGACGGTAATGACTTTATCTCCGGTAACGGTGATAACGACACGATCATTGCCGGTACGGGCACTGACACCATCAATGGCGGTACCGGTGATGACCGTATTGTTGGCGGTACGGATGCCCTAGGCGATCAGCTTTATGGCGGCGGCGGCAATGACACCCTGGTCGGCGGCATCGGCGCTGAGTTTATTAATGGCGGCGAGGGTCATGACACGATCACCTTAGGCGCCGGTGCGGATATTGTGTACGGCAGTTCAGGCGACGATGTTATCACTGGCGGTACGGATAACGTGGGCGACAGGATTACCGGCGACGAAGGTAACGATACCGTCATCGGCGGCATCGGTAACGACACTATCATCGGTGGAACCGGAAACGACAATCTCGCCGGCGGTGACGGTAACGACACGATCAGCGGTGGCGCCGGAAACGATAGCCTATCTGGCGGTTTCGGTAATGACTATGTCGATGCCGGCATCGGCAGTGATACCGTCACGACCGGCGCCGGTGACGATACGCTAATCGGCGGCAACGGCAAGGACACGCTCTCAGGCGGTACTGGACAAGACGATTTTGTGTTAAATACCCAAATTGCGTTTGACACCATCACCGATTTTTCCGTCAGCTTTGACACCCTCAGCATTGATAACTCAATCTTTACGTCGATAACAACAATCACCGCAGACAACCTGGTGATAGGCAAAATCGCCACTGATGCCAATGACTTTTTGATTTATAACAGCAGCACAGGATACTTGCTTTATGACGCTGACGGTAATGGCGCGGATGCCGCTTCAGCCATTGCCGTGATTGGCACGGGTTTAGGGTTAACCAGCTCAAATTTCGCCGTCATCTAGCCATTCCGGCGGCCATAAGTCCCATCCTGAATCTTGCGACTCAGTATGCGGACTTAGCCGGATAAGATTGACGCAAGCATAACCCGCATGAATCCTAAGCTTCCCCGCAACAGCTTATCATGCCTAACCCGTCGGCAATCAATCATTGCCACGCCAAGCATTTAATCGACGGCAGGCAGCTAAGCCCTTTGCCCGGAATAATCGAGGCAGACTCAAAGTCGACTTAATATGTTTGTTAGCGTACAGAGCGCTGTTGAAAAACAGAGGATAACGCCTGCATGGTTTTGATGATAGCCGATTGAACCCACGAGGCTAGACCGCCTGAACCATGTTGCAACCTTCCCAGGAGAAACTGAAAAACACCGATGCCGCACCTGTTAACCGGTCCACAGGTTAACGTACAGAAAAAAATTAACTGCCCTACACAACAGATCCAATATCAAGCCCGACTTCCACACTCACTACGGGTGTGGACAACATTTCTGGACTCAAGGAACAATTATGACCACTATCACGCTCACCCCAAATTCAGACACTGGCGCGTTATTCACCGGAACGCCTCTCGACGACACCTATAACGGCACCTATGATGCCGCCGTAACCGATACATTTAACGATACCGATATCCTCGATGGCAGCGGAGGCGTTGATACGCTGAATATCGTCCACGGCACTGGAGCTATCACACCGTCCGATGCGCTTTGGACCGGGATCCGTAATATCGAAAAGGTTGTCATTACTGCAACAGGTAACGGCGCACAAACCATTACCACAAGCACTATGTTTAACGCAGCGTTCACTGCCACAGGTGTCAACTTGGCGACCACGCAAAACGGCGATGGTGCAATTACCCTTGCCATGAGCACATTTACCGGGGTGGCAACGCTTAATGCCACCACAAATGGTAGCGGGGCACAGGTTATTACTACCGGTACGGGCCCTACCGCAGTGACCGCAACAATATCCAATGGCGGTGCACAAACGATTAAAGGCATAGGCCTGACTACGGTGACGGCCACAGCCTCAGAAGCCCAGACGATTGGTGATGCGGGCGGCAACGGTGCAAATCTTGTTTCCGTAACGGCAACATCCGCTGCCGGCGATCAGATCATTACCAGCACGAGCACTAATGCCGTCACCGTGGCAGCAACATCCGCCGCCGGTAGCCAGACCATTATCACCGGCACCGGTGCCGATGTGATAAACGCATCGACAACTGCCGCAATCAATAACATTACTACCGGTGATGGCAACGACAGAGTCACCATACTTGCTACGGCTTCGGGCGGTTATACCATCAATGCAGGAACAGGCGATGACACGGTCACGGGCGGTGCGGGTAATGACAATCTGCTTGGCGACCTCGGCAACGACATCCTGGACGGAGGCGCAGCGGTTGACACCATGACCGGCGGCGACGGCTCCGATCTTTACTATGTTGACATTGCTACCGATGTGGTCAGCGAAACCAATGCCATTGCCAACATCGGCGGCATCGACACGGTGTACAGTTCCATCAGCGCTTATACGTTGACCGCTAATGTCGAGAACGGCCAGGTGATGTCCTCATTAGCGGCTAACCTTACCGGCAACAGTATCGACAACATACTCTATGCCGGCGCTGGCGACAATATCCTGGACGGCGGTCTCGGCACCGACACGGCCGACTACACCTATGCAACCAGCGCTGTCAATGCCAACTTGGCGCTGGCCATAGCCCAGGCCACAGGCGGTTCCGGCGCGGATACGCTGACCAGCATCGAGAGCCTTACCGGCAGCAACTTCAACGACACGTTGACTGGGAATGTGCAAGACAATAGGTTTAACGGCGGTAGCGGCAATGATACGGTTGTCGGCGGCGTGGGTAACGACAGGGCTGTGTATGCGGGGATTTTTACCGACTACCGAATCACCCGTAGCCTGGACACCATCGTTGTACAAGACATCAATCCTTCTAATGGCAACGAAGGGACGGACATCCTGACCCAGGTTGAGTTTCTGGACTTTAGCAACACGAGTGTCCCTAGCAATATCCCGGCGACAGATATCCCCGTGATGACTTCCGGCAGCACGGGCAGCGTGGCGGAAAACGCCGCCATCGCCACGGCGATTTATACCGCAACCGCAAGCGATACGGATGCGCTCAGCTATAGCCTGAAAGCGGCAACCGGCGATGTCGCATCACTCGCCATCAATGCCGGCACCGGTGTCGTGACTTTGTTAAGCCCGGCCAACTTTGAAGCCAAAGCCAGCTACAGCTTTACCGTGGTCAGCACCGACTCGACGGGATTGATGGCTGAACTGGCAGTGGTCGCGAATGTAATCGATGTCAACGAAGCCCCTGTGTTCATCTCAGGCAGCACCGGCAGTGTCGCCGAAAACGCCGCTATCGCCACGGTGATATACACCGCAGCCGCCAGCGATGTGGATGCCGGTGATACGCGCAGCTACAGCCTGAAAGCGGCAACCGGCGATGTCGCCTTGCTAACCATCAACGCCAACACCGGCGCTGTGACACTGCTCAGCCCCGCCAACTTTGAAACCAAAGCCAGTTACAGCTTTACCGTGGTCAGCACCGACGCAGGCGGCCTGACGGCTGAAATAGCAGTGGTCGCGAATGTGACTAATGTCAACGAAGCCCCTGTATTCACGTCCGGCAGCACCGGTAGCGTCGCCGAAAATGCACCTATTGCCACGGTGCTTTACACCGCAGCCGCCAGTGATGTCGATGCCGGTGATACTCGCAGCTACAGCTTTAAAACCGTTGCCGGTGATGACGCCGCCTTGGTGAGCATCAATGCCAACACCGGGGCCGTAACGCTACTGAGCCCAGCCAATTTTGAAACCAAAGCCAGTTATAGCTTTACTGTGGTCAGCACCGACGCAGGCGGCCTGACGGCTGAAAAAGCAGTGGTCGCGAATGTGGTCAATGTCAATGAAGCCCCCGTCATGACGTCCGGCAGCACCGGTAGCGTCGCCGAAAACACACCTATCGCCACGGTGATTTACACCGCCGCCGCCAGCGATGTGGATGCCGGTGATACACGTAGCTACAGCCTGAAAGCGGCAACCGGCGATGTCGCCTTGCTAACCATCAACGCCAACACCGGCGCCGTGACACTGAAAAGCCCGGCCAACTTTGAAACCAAAGCCAGCTACAGCTTTACCGTGGTCAGCACCGACGCAGGCGGCCTGACGGCTGAAAAAGCCGTGGTCGCTAACGTGGTCAATGTCAATGAAGCCCCTGTGTTCATTTCGGGCAGCACCGGTAGTATCGCCGAAAACGCGCCTATCGCCACGGTGCTTTACACCGCCGCCGCCAGTGATGTCGATGCCGGTGATACGCGCAGCTACAGCTTTAAAACCGTTGCCGGCGACGATGCCGCCTTGGTGAGCATCAATGCCAACACCGGCGCCGTGACATTAAGAAGCCCAGCCAACTTTGAAACCAAAGCCAGCTATAGCTTTACCGTGATCAGCACCGACGCAGGCGGCCTGACGGCTGAAAAAGCAGTGGTCGCGAATGTGACCAATGTCAATGAAGCTCCTGTATTCACGTCCGGCAGCACCGGCAGTGTCGCCGAAAACGTCGCTATCGCCACGGTGATTTACACCGCCGCCGCCAGCGATGTGGATGCCGGCGATACGCGCAGTTACAGTTTTAAAACCGTTGCCGGTGATGACGCCGCCTTGGTGAGCATCAATGCCAATACCGGCGCCGTGACATTAAGAAGCCCGGCCAACTTTGAAACCAAAGCCAGTTACAGCTTTACCGTGGTCAGCACCGACGCAGGCGGCCTAGCGGCTGAAAAAGCGGTGGTCGCCAACGTGACTAATGTCAACGAAGCCCCTGTATTTACTTCGGGCAGCACCGGTAGCGTCGTCGAAAACGCCGCTATCGCCACGGTGATTTACACCGCCGCCGCCAGCGATGTCGATGCCGGTGATACGCGCAGCTACAGC
>JAURZI010000030.1 GCA_030653435.1 Methylovulum sp. | reverse complement strand
AATAGTAAAGATTTAATTTTTACGGATGATTAAATTTAGCTATAGTTACATACCCTAGACGTTAATGCTAACGAAATTTGTCTTCTGCCAGTTTTTAACCTATTGTTTTTATTAAAATCATAAGACCGACATACTCCTAGGAAACCGTCCTGTAAAAACATCGGAGCCAGCAAATGTTACAAGACCAAATCATTGCAGAACTAAATCAAATCCCTAACGACAAGCTAGCGGATGTGTGCGATTTGAGCGGCTTACTTCTTCATCATCATCGTAACCCTTTCGATAAAATGTTGGTATGACAAGCAATCGAGCATGGCCTGATTATTCTGACCAGCGACTAAATGATTATCCGATACCCTGTCAGCACTATTTAGTAGGCGTTTTCATCTTACCCTGGAAAAAATGCTGGAACAGGTAAAAACTTAAAGTTCATAAATAAAAAAACAATAAGAAAAGGAGAACAAAATGACCAACCAAGCCAACTACATCCGCTGGTTCAACGAACTGGGCATAGACGATGTCCCTCTGGTCGGCGGCAAAAACGCCTCGTTAGGGGAAATGTACCAGGAACTCACGCCGCAAGGCATTCTGATACCGAACGGTTTTGCCATCACTGCCGAGGCATACCGTTATGTACTGGACAAGGCCGATGCCTGGACAGGATTGCATCAGGCTTTAGATGCCTTAAACCCTGACGATGTCAACGATCTGGCCAAACGCGCCTTGCATGCCCGTGAGATTATCTACGCCGCGCCATTACCCGCTGATTTGGTCACACAAATTCTCGCCGCTTACGCGCAATTGCAACAACAATACGGCGACGGTTTAAGCGTTGCCGTGCGAAGTTCAGCTACAGCCGAAGACTTGCCTACCGCCAGTTTTGCAGGCCAGCAAGACACTTACCTGAACATACGCGGCGAGCAAGCCTTACTGGAATCGTGCAAACGCTGTTTTGCCAGCCTGTTTACCGACCGCGCCATCCATTACCGCATCGACCAGGGTTTCGACCATTTCAAGCTGGCCTTGTCGATAGGCATCATGAAAATGGTGCGTTCGGATTTGGATGCCAGTGGCGTGATGTTTTCATTGGATACCGAATCCGGCTTCAGCGATGTCGTGTTTATCACTGGTGCTTACGGTTTGGGGGAAAACGTCGTGCAAGGCGCAGTGGACCCGGATGAGTTTTACGTCCACAAACCCACATTCCTGCAAGGTTACCGCGCGGTGTTGAAACGCACGCTGGGCGCGAAAAAAATCAAGATGGTTTACAGCGATGGGCGTACTCGCGAGCCGACCCGCAATATTGTGACTTCTGAAGAAGAACGTCAGCGGTTTTGTCTGGATGACGGCGATGTGCTGACCCTGGCCGATTACGCGTTGAAAATTGAGCGGCATTACAGCGATAAAGCCGGACACGCCAAGCCTATGGATATGGAATGGGCGAAAGACGGATTGGACGGCAAGCTCTATATCGTGCAGGCGCGGCCTGAAACCGTGGTTTCGCAATTGAGCGGCATGATACTGGAGCAATATCTGCTGAAAGACAAAGGCGCGGCTATCGTCACAGGCCATGCTGTGGGCAGTAAAATAGCCACCGGCAATGCCCGGATTATCGACCATGTAGGGCAACTGGACAGTTTTAAGGCCGGTGATGTGCTGGTTGCCGACATGACCACGCCGGACTGGGAGCCGATCATGAAAATCGCCTCGGCCATCGTCACCAACCGTGGTGGCAGAACCTGTCACGCAGCGATTATTTCCCGCGAGCTTGGTGTTCCGGCGGTCATCGGCTGCGATAATGCGACGACGACCATCAAAAACAACACGCCGGTGACCGTGTCTTGTGCCGAAGGCGATAACGGCAAAGTGTATGAAGGCACGCTGGCTTTTGAGATTAAAACCACCGATTTATCCGGCTTGCAACGTCCTAAAACCAAGATCATGCTGAACATCGGCAACCCCGAACTGGCCTTTAAGACCAGTTTCCTGCCCAATGACGGGGTGGGTTTGGCGCGTATGGAATTCATCATCACCGAATACATCAAAGCGCATCCTATGGCTTTGCTGCATCCTGAGCGTGTGCAAGATGCCGATGAACTGGCGCAACTGGCGCAGCTGACACGCAATCATGCTTCAGCCGCCGATTTTTTCATTCAGCGGCTATCCGAAGGTGTCGCTACCATTGCTGCGGCGTTTTATCCCAAGCCCGTCGTCGTGCGTATGTCGGATTTTAAAACCAATGAGTACGCGACGTTGTTGGGCGGACTTTGGTTTGAGTTTAACGAAGAAAATCCGATGATCGGTTTTCGCGGCGCGTCCCGCTACAGCCACCCTGCTTACGCCGAAGGTTTCGCGCTGGAATGCGCGGCGATGAAGCGGGTGCGCGGGGATATGGGCCTGACGAACGTGATCCTGATGATCCCGTTCTGCCGCCGTATCGACGAAGCCCGGCGCGTCCTCGATTACATGGCGGAACTGGGGCTGAAACGCGGCGATAACGGTTTGGAAATCTATGTTATGTGCGAAATACCGAATAACGTCATCCTGATTGATGCGTTTTCCGAACATTTCGACGGCTTTTCTATCGGCTCCAATGACTTGACGCAATTGACGCTAGGCGTGGATCGCGATTCTGCCATAGTCGCAGACGATTTTGACGAGCGCGATGCCGGAGTTAAAGAAATGATCCGGTTAGCCGTAACCGGGGCGCACCGCAATCACCGGCACTGCGGTTTATGCGGTCAAGCCCCGTCGGATTATCCTGAAATGGCGGAATATCTGGTGGAAATCGGTATTGATTCTATGAGTTTGAACCCTGATACGGTATTACAGACCACGCGATTGGTGTTGGAAACCGAACAGCGCTTGGCCGACATTTAGACATTGTAGCGTAGGGCGCGCCGCGCGCGCCTTGATGTGTTCGGGTGCATAAGGCGCACCCTACCTGGAGGTTTTACATCATGAAACAAAGACCTTATCTATTTTTCAACTTATGGATAGGCGCGGGCTTGCTAGTGCTAAACGCTGCCGTTGTGGTTGCCGCTGTGCCTGGGCTTCCGGTATTGTTGTCGCCTTCAGGCACGATAACCCTGGCCAAGCCCGGTTATAAGTGGCAACCGGTCGTCGGCAGTACGGATTACAAGTTGGTGGTCAGCACGGCTGCGGGCGCGTTGTTGTTGAACCAAACCTATACGGCGGCCCAGGCGCATTGTGCCAACGAAGCCGATATCTGCACGGTTACCCCGCCAACGACATTGGCAATAGGCAAGTATACCTGGAAACTGAGGGGGAAAAATTCCGCTGGTTACGGGCAGCAAGCAAGCAAGTCTTTTCGGCGGGGTGTGCCAAGTGCGCCGGCATTGGTAGCGCCGGTCGGCGATATAACAATCGCAACGCCGACGTATCGATGGAATGCCGTCTCAGGCGCAGCCCAATACAACTTGAATGTACGTACATCGGCGGGTACCGTTATTGACCAATGGTATGGCACAACCCAAGCGGGCTGCCCTTTAGGTACCGGTGTTTGTAGCGTGACGCCGGGGACAGCGTTGAAGTCAACCGCCCATGAATGGAAGGTCAGGGCAAAAAATGTCTTGGGCAATGGCGCATGGAGCGCCGTTAAAGCGTTCAATAACGTGACCGGCTGTAATGTGGCCCTGGTTCCTGATAACACGTCAGGCGGTTGCTATGTGCGTTTGGTCGAGCCTGCGGCTTGTACGGAAATCGACCTGACTAACGGCAAGACCTATTTGTTTGGCTGGACCACAGACGGCAGCTATTGCGAAACGCCCTGGAGGTTCTACATAGCGGGCAACCCGGCCAATCTGGTGACGGGTGAGAATATTTATTGGAAAGATTTTTCGACAGATTCCAGCGCAGGCATCAGCCACACCGGCGGATTGGTGCGTCTGTCTGCTGCGGCCTTGGACAGCTTGGGCCTGACCAGCGATAATGGGGTTTATCATTGGGTGGTTGTCAGCTGGTTTGGCTCCCATCCTGCCAGCCAAACCTTCAGGGTAAAAAAATAACCAGATAAACACCGCTGACAACACGCTTAACAACCTTATCATCCACACACAACAAACCAAAAGGACTACACGATGGAAATCCGCACCAGCTTATTCGGCGAACAAATTATAGACCCCAATACGGTAATTACCTTTCCTCAGGGTATTCCCGGATTTGAAGACAAAACCGCTTACAAATTATTTCACCAGGACGGCAATGAAATCATTTATTGGCTGCAATCGTTGGATGACGAGGATCTGGGATTTTCTGTCGCTGATCCGGCCCACTTCAACATCAATTATTTGTTCGTGTTGACCGATGAAGAAGAACAATTGCTTAAACTAAGCGATATCAACGATCTGGCTTTTTTGCTGATTTTACAAAAAAACGAAAACGATGGCCAACAACCCATGATTAAGGGTACGCTGTCATCGCCGTTGGTCATCAACACAAAAACCCGTCTGGGTATCCAAAAAATCCTTCCCCGAATTGAGCAAAGCATCACGCTGATTGAGCAAAATCCCAACATTAGCGTTACCGAAGTCTAAAGGCCTAAAGGGCGATTGTTTTAACGGGCGGAAATTCTCCGCCCTATGCCAACAGCCGCAGTCATCAGGGTTGGGTTGTAGGAATATCCTAATCCCATCTGATCGAGAAAACGTCTAAGTTTTGAAAATCGGCAACGCTTACCGTCACCCGAAACGTAGGGCGCGCCGCGCGCGCCTTTTCCGGTACCGAGCTGTCGATGGCGCGCACAGCGCGCCCTACGGTGGGGAAAGGCTGAATAATGACCTCTGGCAAAATCTTCAACGCTTTTTGACTCAGATGGGAGTAATGGCAGCTATTTTAATTCCCCGGCTTGGTGCGAGAGCCAGACGTATTCTCCAGTCCGATGTGATGGCACCGTTTTCTGCAAAGTAATGATGTTAGTTGATACATTATCCGTTTTGTTGTGCAATACTGCCTAGTTGGGTTTTGACCAGGTAATGTCGCAGCGTATTAATGAAGATAAGACGGAATGGGGGTATAAGACGGAATGTTTGCATGGCTTAATGATTTACTGATAGGCACGAGTCATTTTATGCCCCACGGAGCTTGCTACTTATGGATGCCATCCGTCTTATGGCTACATATTGTTAGCGATAGCATTATTGTGCTGGCCTACTATTCCATTCCGTTTGCTTTGTTCTACTTTGTCCAACGACGCGCCGACTTGGCTTATCGCTGGGTGTTTGTGCTGTTTGGGATTTTTATTTGTTTGTGCGGCACCACCCATTTAATGGGCATTTGGACTATTTGGCATCCCGATTATTGGCTGGACGGCCTGATAAAGCTGGCCACAGCGCTGGTTTCGATGACCACTGCCCTGCTGATTTGGCGGCTGATTCCAAAATTGTTGCAGCTGCCCAGTCCCCAAGCTTTACAAAACAGCGAAAATTATCTGCGAGCTATCTTTGACGCCACACCGGACGCGATGCTTATCAGCAATGCCCAAGGCGTCATAACTATGGCCAACCAGCAGGCCGAGCGTTTGTTGGGTTATCCGGTTAATGAACTGCACGGGCTATCGATTGAAGCCTTGGTGCCGGAACGCTTCCGCAAGGGGCACCCGGAATTGCGGGCACAGTTTGCCGCTTCGGCAGTCGCTAGGCCGATGGGAACGGGGCGGGCGGTATTGGCGCTACGAAAAGACGGTAGCGAATTGGATGTGGAAATCAGCTTAAGTCCAATCCAAACAGAGCAGGGCTTGTTTTTCGCCAGCGCCTTGCGGGACATCAGTGAGCGCCGACAAGCCGATGCGATGTTACGGGCAAGTGAGGAGCGTTTTCGCCGGATGGCCAACAGTTCGCTCATTATGATCTGGCTTACCGATGTCGATGGGGAGCCCACTTTTGTCAACCAATCCTGGCTGGATTTCACCGGTTTTGATTCGACGCAGATGAAGACCTATGCAGACTGGATCAGCATTATTCATCCCGATGACCGGGAGACTGCTTTCGTAGCGTATTATCAAAATACAGGGATCCACACCGCTATTACCACGGAATATCGCCTGCGTGGCGCGGATGGCGATTGGCACTGGATTTTAGATAAAGGCATGCCGCTTTATGATGAAAACGGGGTGTTCACCGGTTATATCGGTTCGGCAATCGATATAACCGAACGTAAACAAGCACATCAGCTGTTAAAGGACAAAGAACAGATGCTGTCCGAATCACAGCACATCGCCCATGTCGGCAGTTGGTCCATGGAACTGGCGACCGGTTGCATGAGCTGGTCGGAGGAAATGTATCATATTTTTGGCGTTACCCAGCAGACGCGCGGTTGTTCGCTGAATGAGTTTCTCGATGTGATCCATCCGGACGACCGTGCCGCGATGAACAGTTGGCTGAGTGATCGCCAGGCAGGGCAGGGGCAACATGAACTGGATTTCCGTATTATGCTGGCGGACGGCAGCGTCCGTTTTATCCGGGGTAACGGCGGCTTGCAATTCGATGATGTAAAAAAGCCGCTACGCCTAGTGGGTTGTGTGCAGGACATTACCGAGCGCAAGCAATCCGAACGGGTGCTGCATCTCATCAAAGCGATGACCGATATATCCCTCGACGGATTTTGGATCGCTGATGCGATGGGTAAACTGCTGCAAGTGAATGAGGCTTATGCAAGCATTACCGGCTATGCAATTGATGAATTGGTGACCATGCACATCAGCCAGTTGGAAGTTAACGAAGCGCCGGAACAAGTAAGTGTGCATCTTGAAACAGTTAAAGCACAGGGTTATGACCTGTTCGAAACCCGTCACCGCCATAAAGACGGGCATGCCATTGATATTGAAGTGTCAGTTGCCTTTTTACCTGAATTCCAGCAGCTTTGCGCTTTTTGCCGAGACATCACCGAGCGTAAACGCATAGAACAGGACCTGCGTATCGCCGCCACTGCCTTCGAGTCCCAGGAAGCGATGGTCATCACCGATACTGCAAGCGTCATTCTTCGGGTCAACAAGGCCTTTTCTGAATCTACCGGCTATACGGAAGCGGAAGCTCTGGGACGGAAAATAAACATGCTCAAATCCGGGCGTCATGATGCGGCTTTTTATGCGGCGATGTGGGAAAGCATTCTGAGTACTGGCGCTTGGCATGGAGAAATCTGGGATCGCCGCAAGAATGGCGAAATTTATCCTAAATGGCTGTCCATTACTGCGGTAAAAGGGCGTGACGGCAGGGTCACCCATTATGTCGCCAGCCATTCCGATATTACCGAGCACAAGGCCGCTGAGGAGCAAATCAAGCAACTGGCGTTCTATGATCCGCTGACCCAATTGCCTAATCGCCGGTTATTGCTGGAGCGGCTCAAACACGGCATTAATATGGAACGACGCGACGGCAGGCATCTGGCCTTATTAATGCTTGACCTGGATCGTTTTAAAGCTGTTAACGACAGTTTGGGGCATCTGGCGGGCGACGATTTGTTACGGCAAGTGGCTGTACGCATCACGGCAAGATTGCGCGATGTCGATATGGTAGCCCGCTTGGGTGGCGATGAGTTTGTCGTGTTGCTGGAAGATATTGCCCAGCCGGAAGATGCCGCACGGGTGGCTAAAGAAATCATCACGGATTTAACCGAGCCGTTTTGTCTGCCCCAGAGCGGCAATGTCGAGATTGGCGCGAGCATAGGCATTAGTTTGTACCCGCAACACGGCGACAGCACGGAGACGCTTATGGACCATGCCGATGCTGCGCTGTATCAGGCTAAAGACGCCGGTCGCGGCTGCTTTGCCTATTTTTCCGAAGACCTGACGCTCGCAGCCCAGGAGCGCATAGCACTGGAAACACGGCTGCGCCGTGCGATTGCCAGGCAGGAGCTGCGCGTTTTTTACCAGCCGCAGGTGGCTATAGACAGTGGTTGTATTGTTGGCGCTGAAGCCTTGGTGCGTTGGCAAGACCCGGTAGAAGGGCTGATTTCACCGCTACGTTTTATTCCCATTGCCGAAGAAACCGGCCTGATTATCGCGATTGGTGAATGGGTGTTGCGGGAAACCTGTCGGCAAGGTCGGCAATGGCTGGATGAGGGTTTGCCGGCTATTACCCTGGCTGTCAATGTGTCGCCGCATCAGTTTCGCCGTAGCGACATTTGCGCCTTGGTGGCGACGGTGTTAAGTGAAACCGGTTTTCCCGCCAAGCACCTGGAATTGGAAATAACCGAAAGCGGGTTGATGGGCAATCAGGACAATGCTACAGCCATCCTTAATAATCTCCGCGCTCAAGGCGTTCGCCTTGCTATTGATGATTTTGGCACGGGTTATTCGTCCTTGGCGTATCTCAAACACTTCCCGCTGGATGTATTGAAAATTGACAAGAGCTTTATCGATGATATTCCTTTCCATAAAGATGATATGGAAATTGCCGCCACTATTATTGCCATGGGCCATATTCTGGGCTTTAAGGTCTTGGCGGAAGGCGTAGAGACTGTCGGGCAGTTGGCTTTTTTGCAGGCCAAGGGTTGCGATAGTTATCAGGGCTATATCAAAAGTAAAGCGGTGCCTACGCATGAGTTTGCCGGCATATTGCGTGACCAGCAGCATAGCTAGTGTCTACCTTAGCTATTCGTAGTACTCCCATCTGATCGAGAAAACGTCTAAGTTTTAAACACCGGCGACACCTACCGTCACGCGAAACGCAGGGCGGGCCTTTTCCGGTACCGAGCCGCCGATGGCGCGCACGGCGCGCCCTACGATGGGAAAAGGCTGAATAATGACCTCTTGCAAAAACTTCAACACTTTTTGAGTCAGATGGGAGTAGCCCTGCGGATGATCCAAAAGCCATCCCGCGCATCAGTCATCGCCTAGTCGCTGTCAGCAGATTTGGGCCGGTTTGTTTGCGCCTGCATAATTTACGCAAATATAAAGAAAAAACTGCGTACCGAAAATAAGGTTGGCGATCAGCAGGTGCAGGGGCTGGACCACGGCGGGCATGCCTAACCGGTCTAGCGTAACACCTGCCAGTATGGCCGAGGCCACGAGCGCGCCTAGCGCTATACCGGTGCGGAACAGCACGCTTGTTTTGGGTATGGCCTGAACAATTTTCCAGACCAGCCATACATGGGTAAACAGAATCAGCGATGAAAACGAGCGGTGTACATAAAAAATGACCGGAAAATCATCCCGCCAGTATTTGCGGTCAATATAGCTGTGTTCATGGGCAATAAAATCGACGGCTTCCCTGACCTGGGTGCCCATCGCAATTTGCAGCAAGATCATAAACATCGCGATAAGCAACACGGTTTTGAAACTATCCGGTAAACCCCGTATGTCCAGCTGGCTGATAGCGTCGCGTTGCGAACGGGCAATCGTATAAATCAGCAATGCGACGATGAACAGGGCTACCAGCATGTGTACGGTAATCATCAAGGGTTTGAGGTTGCTGGCGACGACGGTCGATCCTAGCCAGCCCTGGAAGCCGACCAGGAAAAAACTGGCTAAGGCCAGATAGAATATGGTTTTATCGGTCTTAAGATAAATACGTGACGACCAGGCGGTCAGCAAGATTAAAAAGCCGATGGTCATGCCGAT
This sequence comes from Methylovulum sp., assembly GCA_030653435.1. GTDB lineage: Bacteria > Pseudomonadota > Gammaproteobacteria > Methylococcales > Methylomonadaceae > Methylovulum. The sequence goes on along the minus strand of JAURZI010000030.1, from coordinate 70,609 downwards.
CAGCCGGTTGGTGTATTCAGTCCAGGTTTTTATCGGATTGAATTGAGTGTTTTCATAACCGCGTTGTGCATAAATCTCATGATAATTGGCCGGTAGCTGCGTTTCATCGGTAGGTGGGACCCATTGCCCAAAGCAGGTCGGCCAGTCCGGGCAACCCATGCCGGCGCCGGATGCCCTGACTATGCCGCCGACCAGAATGACAAAATAAACGGCGAAAATGGTGATGGTGCCTAAGCGGCGAAAACGTAAAGCGGCTTGAATGTTCATTGTCGTGGTGTTTGCTATGGGTGACAGGGCTAGATGCTGTAGGGTAGCGCCAATAAAGCCAGTTTATGTTGGTCGGCGAGCTTGAGCTGGTATGTGCCGGTCTCGGAAATCGGGATCACGATGAGCATTTTGCATATGCCGTCTTGCTGTGCTGCCAGCAATACCCGGCCTGCGGCCTGATCCTGTTCTGGTGTTTCGGCTGGTTGGCTGCTATCGGGCAGGCTGTCATCGAAAATAACTGTATTGGGCGCGGGCATTTCGGGGGTTTGGCATTCGGCAAGAAACATCGCGCGTTTAGCCTTACCCAGATAATGGGTGCGGGCAATGATTTCCTGACCGGTATAACACCCCTTTGTGAAACTGATGCCGCCCAGCTTATCCAGGTTAAGCATTTGCGGGATGAAGGCTTCCGAGGTTGCGGTCGTCAGCCAGGGCAAGCCTGCAATGATGTCCAGATAGCGCCACTGCGCTGAACTTGTTGCCAGACAACCGTGGCGAGTCTGTTCCGTCCACCATGCGATGGCGGTTTCGGGGCGGGCGACCAGCAAGCGGCGCTGGCCGAGATTGATGCTGAGGGGGACTTGTGGCAAGGTGCTGAATAAGGCTTCGTCATCGGACAATTGCGCGGACGGGGGCTTCCAGCCCAGCACGCACAGCGAATCGGAACTGTCGGTCAACAGCACATCCGAGCGCAGGATGTACATGCCCAATCTTTTTTTAACGGTTGCTAACAGCTCTACGGGTAAAACCATAAGAAAAATGTCGTCGGTTTTAATCAGCAAAAATGTGGCGATGGCCCGGCCTTTCGGGTTGCATAATGCTCCCAGGCTGCTTTGGGTTTCGCTAAGATCACGGATGTTACAGCTGATTTGTCCCTGCAATAAATTTGCAGCATCGTTGCCGCTGATCGTCAACACAGCCAAATGGGCCAGCGCATAAATACGCGGCTTATGTCCGTCAGCGTTGGCAGGGAAGCTGATTTGGGCGTCTGTTTCAACGTCCGCTTGTTCAGAGCGTAAAAAATTTTTCCAGATGGGATTCATTATTATGGTCACGGTGCGCGAGTGTGCCGGGATTATATCGCCCTTTAAGCAAAGACAACAATCAGCGGTGCCGGGTCTTGCATTAGCGTGAAGAGCCTGATCCATACACCTGCCCATTTTCGGCGTTGCAAAACTATCATGGTATGATGAATAACACCCGTACTGATGGTTTTAACACCGGCAACCCTTAAGCTAGGTATCAATCACTACGGTCATTTCTGGCACAACGGCGCTGACGATTTATGCAAGATTGGATTACCTATTTATTCGATACTAAAGACTTCATGCCGCATGGCTTTTGTCTGCTTTGGAAACCAAGCTTATTATGGACATTTGTCATAGCCAATGTCGTTATAGCGCTATCGTATTTCTCGATTCCCGTCGCGTTAAGCTATTTTGTCTATAGGCGTAATGATATTGAATTTAAATGGATTTTTATATTATTCAGCATCTTTATCTTTGCCTGCGGTATGACGCACACCTTGGCTGTAGTTACTATATGGAAGCCGGTTTATGGCTTGGCGGCCTTGACCGAAGCGTTTACTGCGATTATTTCGGTGCTTGCTGCGGCCATGTTATGGCCGTTGATCCCTAAAGCCTTGCGTATCCCCAGCTCCTCGGCGTTGGTGCAGGCCAACCAGCGGCTGCAAAGCGAGATTAACTACCATAAAGAAACCAAGGCCGAGTTAAGCCGGTTGAATGCCGATCTGGACAGACTGGTTGGGCTGTTGCAGGCCAGCAACCAAGCCCAGGTGGAGAGCGAGCAGCGTTTCAGGCATGTTGTGAATATCAGTCCGGCAGCGATTTATACCCTAAAACCTAGCGGAAATAGGCAATATCCGTTTAAAAGCACTTATGTCAGCGACGCATTTTTAGCCATCACCGGGTTTCAGCCTGCCGAATGGTATTCAGATGATGCCTTGTGGGCTAGCCATATTCATCCTGATGACAGGCATCACCCGATCAATTTAACAGAGCATCTGGACAAGGTTGAGTATCTGGATTCCCAATACCGTTTTCGGCATAAGGATGGTTCGTATCGCTGGATACACGATAAATTGATTTTTCTGCGGACACCGGAGGGCGAAATTGATGAGATTTTCGGTGCCTGGATGGATATTACCGATTATAAAAATACCGAAGAAGAGCTCCATCTTGCCGCAATAACCTTCGATACGTTGCAGGGCATTATTATTACCGACCCGGATGGGGTCATCCTGCGCGTCAACAAGGCTTTCAGCACAGTTACAGGCTATTCGTCGGCAGAGGTTATCGGTAAAAAACCGAACATCCTTAATTCAGGCAAACATAATAAGGATTTTTTTGACGAGATGTGGCGGCAACTGACCACGGCAGGCAAATATACCGGTGAAATATGGGACCGGCGTAAAGACGGCTCGATATATCCGCAATGGCAATGTATCACCGCCGTTAAGAACAGCGCGGGCGAGACGACGCATTATGTGGCTGTGTTTACCGACATCAGCGAGAAAAAAATGTTTGAGGACCATATTACCAAGCTGGCATTTTATGACCCGTTGACTGAGCTGCCTAACCGGCGTCTGCTGCTGGAAAGGATAGAGCGGGCGCTGATCCAGGCGAAGCGGGGCAATACCTATATCGCCATTATTTTTTTGGATCTGGATCGTTTTAAATTGCTCAATGATTCGCTAGGCCATCAGATTGGCGATGAATTGTTGGTGCAAGTCGCCAATCGCTTGAAGGGGGCGCTTAGGGAAGAAGATATGCCCGCCCGTTTGGGTGGTGATGAGTTTGTCATATTGGCTGACACCCATGCCGCTGATCTCGATGATGCGACTAACCATATACTGAATGTCGCCGAGAAAGTGATGGAAACCTTAAACCAGCCGTATTTGTTAAAAAATAACGAACATTTTTTCAGTGCCAGCATGGGCATTACGCTGTTTAACGGCACTTGCCCTGAAGAGGCGACGGTTTTGATACAACAGGCGGATACCGCCATGTACCAATCCAAAGAAAAAGGCAGGAACACCGTCAGTTTTTTCGACCAAAGCATGCAGGAAGCCGCCGACAAGTATTTGCAGCTTGAACACAGCCTTAGAATCGCCGTCGACCAGCAGCAATTTGCGCTCTATTACCAGCCGCAGGTTGACCTTGACGGCAATATACTGAGTGCGGAAGCGCTGATCCGTTGGCTGCACCCCGAACGGGGCAGGGTATCTCCGCTTGATTTTATCCCGATTGCTGAAGAAACCGGTTTGATTATACCCATAGGGAACTGGGTATTGCAGGAGGCCTGCCGACAGATAAAAAAGTGGCAGAACGAAGGTTTAAGTTTGACGCATATTGCCATCAATGTCAGCTCACGGCAGTTTCAGCAACCGGATTTTGTCGATCAGGTTAAGCAAGCCATTGCCGATGAAGATATTTCACCGGCGTCTGTGATGCTTGAATTGACCGAAAGCATCCTGATTGAAAATATCCACGTCACCGTCGGCAAAATGCAATTGCTGACGGAGCTAGGCATCAGCATCAGCATTGATGATTTTGGCACCGGCTATTCATCGCTGGCCTATCTGACACAATTCCCGTTGAGCCAATTAAAGGTTGATCAAAGCTTTGTCAGGAATATCAACCATAACACCAATGATGAAGTAATTGTGGAGACTATACTGGCGATGGCAAAAAACCTGGGCTTGGCGGTGGTTGCAGAAGGCGTGGAAACCGAACAACAGCTCAGCTTTTTAGTGGCAAAAGGCTGTGCTGTATTTCAGGGTTATTATTTCGGCCGTCCTGTTAGCGCGGATATGTTTGGTCAACATACTGTAAGCGCAATCCGAAAATTTTAAAGTGTCAAGTGCATGGTCATTTTCTTGAAAGCCAGCGCCGCTTCATGAAAACCTTCGGACAGGGTAGGGTGTGCGTGTATGGTCCTTGCCAAATCTTCGCTGCTGGCCGAAAACTCCATGGCCAATACGGCTTCGGCTATCAGTTCCGAGGCTTGTGCGCCGATGATGTGCACACCTAACAGCGCATCGGTTTCTGCGTGGGCGATGATTTTAATCAAGCCTTCGGTTTTGCATATCGCTTGGGCACGGGCGGTTGCGTTTAGCGGAAAAACGCCGACTTTGATGGGTACGCCCATTGTTCTTAATGCCTGTTCGGTTTGACCGACCCAGGCGATTTCCGGTTCGGTGTAAATGACGCTGGGCAGCGTGTCGTAATTGATGGTGCTGCGCTGGCCCGCACAATGTTCGGCGACGAAGACGCCTTCCTCTATGCCTTTATGCGCGAGCATCGGGCCTAACAGGTTAAGGTCGCCGATGGCATAAACACCGGGCAGGTTGGTGCGGCAATTTTCATCGACATGGATATAGCCGTTTTCGTCCAGCAGCAAATTGGCTTCGGCGGCGGCGAGATTTTCCGTGTTGGGTTTGCGTCCCGAAGCGACAATCAGCTTATCTACGCGTAGCGTATGGGTACCGTCCTGATCTTGATATTCGACGATGACCTTGCTCTTGCCCTTCTTGGCGGAAATCACGCGTGCGCCCAGGCGCATATCCAGGCCTTGCTCCGAATAAATACGATAAGCTTCACGCGAAATTTGCTGGTCGGGCAGCGATAAAAAAGTTTCCTGCGCTTCCAGCAATATGGTTTCTGCGCCCAGTCGGCTCCAGATGCTCGCCAATTCCAGGCCGTTGACGCCTGCGCCGATAATCGCCAGCTTTTTAGGCAGGCTGGTCAAGTTTAATGCGGCGAAAGAATCTAAGATAAATTCATTGTCGACTTTGGCGTAAGGCAAATGTATCGGCGACGAGCCCGTCGCCAAAATAATATGTTTGGCATTGAGTACGGACTGTGCCGTGCCATCCAGCGGCGTAATTTCAATTTGCCGTGCATTCAGCAATCTGCCGCTCGCATGAATGCTGTCAATGTGGTGGTGTGCGAAAATATCGGAAATCTTGTGGCCTAGCGCGTCAATGATATCGTCTTTGTGTTGAATCATTGCCGGAATGTCGGCCGAAATATTTTCAGCATGAATGCCGTGTTTGCCGATTTCATGATTGAGCGCATGGAACAGCTTGGCCGATTCCAGCAATGTGATGGATGCCACACAGCCGGAGTTCAGGTGCACGCCGCCGAGCGTGCGTTGCCCCTTTTTATTTCGCCAGTTATCGACACAGGCGGTTTTTAATCCCAGTTGGGCACAGCGTATGGCGCTGGAATAACCGGCAGGGCCTGCGCCGATGACAATGACGTCGTATTGGGTGAGCTGTTTTGATGCAAGTCGGTTTGGCATAAGCTTAAATGTTAAGAAGTAGGTGGGCGGGAGCTTCCAGGCATTCTTTAATCGTCACTAAAAATTGTACGGCTTCGCGGCCATCGACGAGGCGGTGATCGTAAGATAACGCCAGATACATGATCGGGCGGATAACGATCTGGCCGTTTTCAACAACGGCGCGTTCCTTGATGGCGTGCATGCCTAAAATGGCGCATTGCGGCGGGTTCAGTATCGGTGTCGACAACATCGAGCCGAACACGCCGCCGTTGGTGATCGTGAAGGTGCCGCCTTTTAAGTCATCGTAGCTCAACGAACCGGCGCGGGCTTTTTCGCCGTAATCGACGATGCTTTTTTCAATACCTGCGAAATCCAGTTGGTCGGCATCATGCAGCACCGGGACAATCAGGCCGCGCGGCGTGCTGACAGCAATGCCCAGGTCGTAATAGCCGTGATAAATGATGTCATTGCCGTCTATAGACGCATTGATGGCGGGGAATTTTTTTAACGCTTCGATAGAAGCCTTGACGAAAAACGACATAAAGCCCAGCTTCACATTGTGCTTTTGTTCAAAACGGGTCTTGTACTGGTTACGCAGGTCGATGACGCTCTGCATATTGACTTCGTTGAACGTGGTCAGCATCGCGGCATTTTGTTGCGCCTGTAGCAAACGTTCGGCAACTTTCGCCCGTAAGCGCGTCATCGCCACGCGCTGTTCGGGGCGCAGATTGGATGCGGCCGCCGTGCTCAGCTCTACGGTTTGGAGGGCTTCCGGTTTGGTTTCCGGGGCTATTGTCTTAGTTACGCTGGGGCCGGGGGCTTGTTTGTTAAGATGCTCCAGCACGTCGGTTTTGGTCAAGCGCCCGCTTTTGCCGGTACCGGTGATGTCGGCCGGATTCAGCGTGTTTTCATTGACCAGACGGCGCACGGACGGGCTTAGCGGGGTTGCCGCCGCTTTAGGTTCCGGTGTCGCGGTGCTGGCTTGCGCTTTAACCTCGCCTGCTTCGATCACGGCCATTAATTGATCGCTGATGACGATGGCACCATCTGCCGTGAGTATCTGGCTGAGTATCCCGGATTCTGGCGCGGTGACTTCCAGCACGACTTTGTCGGTTTCAAGGTCAACGAGGCTGTCGTTTTTGGTGACGCTGTCACCGGCTTGTTTATGCCAAGTGATGACGGTCGCGTCGGAAACAGATTCGGGTAAGTTAGGGACTCGGACTTCAATGCTCATGTTATTTTCCTGATGGGATACCGTAAAGTGCGGCCTGGACAACCGCTTTTTGCTGTTCTATGTGGACTTGAAAATTACCGACGGCTGGCGAGGCGGATGCTTGGCGACCGGCGTAACTGACGTTGATATGCGGTGGTAAATTGTCGATAAAATGGTGTCCCGAGTTATACCACGCACCTTGGTTTTTAGGCTCTTCCTGACACCAGACAAACTCTTTTAACTGGGGATATTTTGCCAGCTGCGCCTTGAACAAGGTCAGCGGAAACGGGTAAATCTGCTCAATACGCGCGATGGCGACCTGTTTAAGGTCAGCTTCACGGCGGGCTTCCAGCAGGTCGTAATAGACTTTGCCGGCGCAGAGCACCAAGCGTGTCACTTTTTTAGGGTTGAGTTCATCCTGCTCGCCGATTATGGGCTGGAACTGCCCGCTAGTCAGGTCTTCCAGGGTCGATACCGCCAGTTTGTGGCGCAACAGACTTTTGGGGCTCATGATGACCAACGGTTTGCGGTATGGCCTTAGCAACTGGCGGCGTAACAGATGGAAGATCTGTGCCGGTGTCGTCGGGTAACAGACCTGCATATTATGCTCGGCACACAGTTGTAAATAGCGTTCCAGACGTGCCGATGAATGCTCCGGCCCTTGGCCTTCAAAGCCGTGCGGCAACAGCATGACCAGTCCGCATAAGCGTCCCCATTTGGTTTCCCCTGAACTGATAAACTGGTCGATCAGCACTTGCGCGCCGTTGGCAAAGTCGCCGAATTGCGCTTCCCAGATGACCAGCGTATTCGGCGTCGTGGTGCTGTAGCCGTATTCAAAACCCAGCACGCCCGCTTCGGACAGCAGCGAATCGAAAATTTGGGCATTGCCCTGGTTTTTGTCGAGATGCTTTAGCGGGGTATGGGTTTTGTTATTGAGTTGGTTATGCAACACCGCATGCCTGTGCACAAAGGTGCCGCGGCCGACATCCTGGCCGGTCAGGCGGATATTGTGTTTTTCAATAACCAGCGTGGCATAAGCCATGTTTTCAGCAAATCCCCAGTCTAAAGGCATCGCGCCCGCCGCCATTTTACGGCGGTTTTCCATGACTTTGGCGACGCGCGGGTGTAATTCAAAACCGGCGGGCAGCCGCTGCATACGGTCATTGCAAAAGCGCAAATGATCCAGCGAAACCGCCGTGTTGCATGGAATGTCCCATTGTTTGTTAAGGAACTGGTTCCATTGCGTGCTATAAGAATAACTTTTGCTGTCCAGCACCGGTCGGGACACAATTTCACCGGCATCCAGCAGGTTTTGGTAGTCCTGTTCGATGTCCAGCGCTTGTTGCCTGCTGATGACTTGCTCACTGATGAGTTTGTCGGCATATATTTTCCGCGTGGTCTTGTGCTTGCGGATTTTTTTGTACATGACCGGTTGCGTGGTCGCCGGTTCATCGGCCTCGTTATGGCCTAAGCGGCGGTAGCAAACCAAGTCGATCACGACATCCTTATTAAAGGTCATGCGGTAATCAACGGCCAGTTTGGTGATGAACAGCACGGCTTCAGGGTCATCGCCGTTGACGTGAAAAACCGGCGCCTGGATCATCCGGGCCACATCGGTGCAATACGGTGTTGAGCGAGCGTCCTGCGGGTTGCTGGTGGTAAAGCCTATCTGGTTGTTGATGACGACATGTATCGTCCCGCCGGTCGAAAATGCACGGGTTTGCGACATGTTCAAGGTTTCCATGACAATGCCTTGTCCTGAAAAAGCCGCGTCGCCGTGGATTAATACCGGAATGACCGTCGCTTGGCCGTTTTCACCGGCGCGGTCCTGGCGGGCTTTGACCGAGCCTTCGACTACCGGGTTGATAATCTCCAGATGTGACGGGTTAAAGGCCAAGGCCAAATGTACGGCACCGCCCGGTGTGGCGATATTCGATGAAAACCCCATGTGGTATTTGACATCGCCTGAACGCATGCCGGGCGCCAATGTGTAATGACCGGCAAATTCTTCAAACAGACTGGCCGGACTTTTGCCCAGGATATTGACCAGGACATTCAAACGGCCGCGGTGCGCCATGCCGATAACGATTTCCTTAACGCCTTTTTCGCCGGAACGCTGGATCAGTTCGTCCAGAATGGGGATCAGCGATTCGCCTCCTTCCAGGGAAAAACGTTTCTGGCCGACAAATTTGTTTTGCAGATGGCTTTCTATGCCTTCAGCGGCGGTCAGCAGTTTCAGTAACCAGCGTTTTTTTTCCGCATCCAGGATTAAGTTGGCTTTGGCGCTTTCCAGGCGATGGATTAACCAGCGCCTGATATGCGTATCGTCGATGTGCATGTATTCGGAGCCGATGCTGCCGCAATAAATGTCTTTCAGGTTGTCGATAATTTTACGCAACGGCAGGCGGTCAACCCCATAAAGCGAGCCAGTGTCGAACAGCGTGTCCATATCGGGTTCGGACAGGCCGTAATAAGACGGGTCCATGTCTAGCGGCGACAGGGTCGTTTTGCCTAGCGGGTTGGTGTTGGCAATTTGATGCCCGCGCACCCGGTAATGGTTAATCAGTCTTGCCACAGCGGATTGTTTTTTAACGCTTTCTTCAGTAAAACCCTGTATTTGCGCCAATCTGTTCGGCGATTTAATGGCAAGCTGGGCAAAACGCTCTACGATAGGGCTATGGGCCGTTTCAAAATCGGCGTTGTGCTGGATAGATTTGAAATGCTTTTGCCAGCTGGTTTCGACCGATTCCGGGTCTTCCAGAAACCGTTCGTATAAGTTTTCAATAAAACTGGCGTTGCTGCCATAAAGGGCGGAAGAATCTTGAAAAAGCTTAAGGAGTTCACTCATGGTTGGTATCCAGTTACGCAGCGCAGATTTCGTCGTTAGGTGGGGGATTCGGTATATAGACAGGCTTCGTTAAAATATGGGGCATTTTGTCAGGAAAGGCAAGTCTGACGTCGCAAGTCGGGCGGGTTTTTAATTTCTGCGCGGCCCTGATTGCCTCTACCGGTACATGGCAGGTATTTGCGTGGCGCTCGGAACTTGGGTTACAGTGATGCTGTTTTTTTTGCCATGCACGCTGTGCGCTAACTTTCCGCTACTGATTTTACCATGAAGCCTACGTCAATTTGCCTGAACATGATCGTTAAAAATGAAACGCCGGTGCTGGGCCGTCTGATTGACTCGGTCAAGGAGGTCATCGACTATTATGTTATCGTTGATACCGGATCGACGGATGGCACCCCTGAGTTTATTAAAGAACGTATGGGCCGGTACGGTATAGACGGCGAAGTTATGATTGCGCCTTGGGTCAATTTTGCCGTTAACCGCAATCAAGCGTTGGAGTATGCCTGCGCCCGCCGTAGCAGCGGTTGGCTGTTATTTATCGATGCCGATGAAGAGTTGCGGCATACCGACCCGGTTTTTTACCAACAGATGCAGCCCGGCGTGACCTATTGTTTGCGTAAACGTAATCAGGATATGTGCTACGCATTGCCGAACCTGATCGATATCAGCGCCAACCGGTGGCAATGGCGGGGTGTCGTGCACGAATATTTGGAACATCTGGCCGGCACTGGCGTGCGCGAGGTCATCGAAGATGCCTGGATTTGTTTTTATCCCGGCGAAGGTGCACGTTCACAAGGTGTTACGGCAGAGCAAAAATTTTTACGCGATGCCGCCTTATTGGAAGCGGAGCTGGAAAAAAATCCCGCCGATGGGCGTAGCCAGTTTTATCTGGCGCAATCTTACCGTGATGCAGGCCATCATGAGTTGGCTTACCGGCATTATTGCGAACGGGCCGCGATGCCGGGCTGGGTCGAAGAAACCTTTGTCGCACAAGTACAGGCGGGGCACATGGCTGTCACACTAAAGCTGCCTTATGCGACGGTTATGGAAGCTTATCAAAAAGCCTATGAATTACGACCTACCCGTGCTGAATCGCTACATGCGTTGGCCCTGTATTGCCGTCAGCAGGGACAGTTTAATCTGGCATGCCTGTTTGCCAGACGGGGGCTGGAAATCCCTTATCCCAGCGATATTCTCTTCGTCAATGCGGATATTTATCATTGGCGGTTATGGGATGAGCTGGCGGTGTCCGCATATTGGGTGGGGCAGTATCAGGAATCTAAAGCGGCTTGCGAGGAAATCTTCCGTCGCGACGCAGACGGCATCATTAGCTTGTCGCCTCAGGATCGCCAGCGGGTGCTTGATAATGTCAATTTTGCGTTAGCCAAATTGAACGCGTCATGATGGGCCGGTGTGCCCATAGAACGCCTTATCTATTTCATCGCCTAGCAGCCTGTCGGACTTAGCCCTCAGTTAACTAAACAATCCGCTTTCAAAAACAAAAAATACGGATTTCAAGGTAAATAACGCGATTTTATAGCTAAATACCCCTATTTTTCCTGATTTTTTACCCAAAATAGACGCAATTCTGGCGTAGTTTCGCCATACGCTTTAATTTCCGGCGTGCATAGGCCTCGCGCCCGGCTTTCGTTTTCAATTTATGAGCCACAATTGCTGCGGCGTGGCCTCCTGCGGCAACGGCTCGGGTGCTTCGAAACGGTCTTTCCAGTGCGGGTGGTGTTCTTGCCTGGCGACGGCCAGTAACGGGTCAATACCCGCCGCTTCACATTGTTCAATATTGTGGGTGCTGCAAAAACCGGTATCGCCCAACAGTTGCTCGACTTTACCCCAACTGTCAGGTAACGCCTGCAACAAGGCCAGCATGGGAATCACCTGCTGCGGGTCGTTACACGCCTGGGTGACATCAGTCGCCACCACCAACATCGACTCCCTATCTACAGCGGCTTGCGCGTTATAACATTGCTCAAAACCGCCTCCGGCGCATTTCATGATCCGCGATTCTTCGTCGGTCAGGTCGCCTAAAGCGCCTACTGTTGGTGATCTGGTCTTTCGATTGCGGGCCTGCATCGGGAGCTTTGGGTGGTTTGCCGCCCGGCTTTCTGCCGGTCTCCTGTTGGCGGGCTTCCCGCCGGGCCAGTTTTTCTTGATAAGCGGCTTGTTCTTGCTCGAAGCGGGCCTAGGCGCGGGCTTCAATCTTGATCTTCGCTTCAGCCATCTTTTGTAGGCGTACTTCGCGGCGTTGGAGTTCGTTCGGGAGGCTCATGCCATCAGGTGCCTGGGTTTGGTCGACTTGTTCAGCCAGCGTCAACAAGTCTTGTACCTCTTGCTTGAGCTGTGCTTCGAGTTTTTCGATATGCCCATACGACAACGCGCTGTGCCGCGAGGCATTGGCATGTATCTTGGTACCATCCAGACTGACTTGCCCCAGCTTGAGCATTTTCATCTCGTGCGCAAGCTTAAGGACTTGCTCAAACACCTCGGCCAATTCATTCAAAAAACGTCGCCGGAAGGTCGCCAAGGTGTCATGGTCAGGATGGCAACCCGCTGCGATAAAACGAAACGCCACCGAATCGTAGCTCGCTTGCTCAAGGCGGCGGCTGGAAAACACACCGGTGGCATAGCCGTAGACCAGCAAGGACAATAGCATGGCCGGATGGTACGCCTTGCTGCCACGACCGGCATACGCTTGGGTGATGACGGTCAGATCCAAGTGTTCAATGACTTCCACAATAAAACGTGCCAGATGATTTTCGGGTAACCATTCATCCAGTGAGGGGCTAATAGATAGTCGGTGTAACGGTCGATGGTGCGAAAGAGGCTCATATTTATATCCTGCCTAACGATGATGCTATTGTCGCATTAAATACGGCGGTAAGTCCGACAGGCTGCTAGGCAAGGCTTTGAGCAAATCGTATGGGGATTCGGTTTTCAGTATATCAGTAAGGCATCAATTTGCGATGCTCAATATGCTGGATTTAGTGTCTTTAACACTTCTGCTGGAGATGGTTACAGAGAGGGCTTAATATCAGCTCCATTTTGGAATCAGGGAGGCGATTAATTTTTCTTAACCATTTGCTTAAGTCCTATAATGCCGGGTTATTAAGTTTTATTAAGGTTAATTCTTGCCGCAGCTTGAATCGGGTTACGCATTTGGCGTAACCGCGTTTACAAATAGACGTTAACAAATAGATATGACGAGGAGTTTTATGGCGTGCAAATGTCGACAATTGCCTGATATGCCATCCGGCGCCGGCAAGATTTTGTTAACTTTTCCTGATGAATTGATCAGGGAACATGTCGTGACGGTGCTTAACGATTTAGGTTATGCCACAGAGCAGGCCGATGAACTGTTGACCGTTGTTAGCGACGATATCAGCCAGTTAATAAGGCGGTTGTGTGGGTGCCAGCAGTTTTCGGATCTGGAGATGGCGGCTATTCATGCGGTTGTCTTGCAACCGGCTGAGTTAATCAGCTTTTCTTTGCTCAATAAATTAAAGCCCTTGAGCCATTGGGGCGGCTTGCTGGCGGCGGATGATTTGATTTATGTGTTAAATAACCGCGCATTGCAGATTGTTTTTCAACCTCTGGTCGATGTGGTAAAGGGTGAGATTTACGGTTACGAGTGTTTGATGCGCGGTTTACGTGCGGACGGCTCGATCATCGGCCCCGATATGTTGTTGGAGCAAGCCAAGAAGGCCGGTTTATTGTTTAATCTGGATCGCCTGGCGCGTGAAATGGCTTTACAGCAAGCGGTCGCTGTCCAATTGCAAGGGCGCATTTCCATTAACTTTTTGCCCACGGCCATTTACAACCCTGAAATGTGTTTGCGCGATACGGTGTTATGGGCAGAAGAACTGGGTATTGATCCTGCGCGTATCATGTTTGAAGTCGTAGAAACAGAAAATGTCAAAGACTTTGGCCATTTAAAGACTATTTTGGATTTTTATCGTAAAAAAGGCTTTAAAACCGCATTGGACGATGTGGGTTCCGGTTATGCGGGCTTGAATTTGCTCGCCGAGTTAACGCCGGATTTAATTAAGATTGACCGTTGCTTGGTACAGAATGTTGATGCCCTGCCTATTAAACAATCGATTGTTGCGGCATTAATCGCCATTTCGCTAGCCAATAATATTGAAGTGCTGGCCGAAGGTGTGGAAACGGAAGCGGAACGGGATTATTTAATGGCACAAGGCGTCAGCAAAATGCAAGGCTATCTGTTCGGCAAACCCAATGCCGTGCCGCAATTGCAGATACTCGGCGTTTGATGTCCACGTTGGTCTGAACGATTAGATATGCGTTTTATGCGCCAGCATCTGTGGGCTTATGGCTGGGTTTGCCTTGTTGCTGACGCATTGAGGCTTATATTCAAACTATGAGGGCCAGCGTGATCATCAATCGCCTATTTTCTGGCCTCAATCAATTTAATCAGATCCCCGCTACGCTCATCGACACGCACCCATTCAAATGCACAGGATTGGACGTTTTTAACGGTATTGCGGTTAATGTTTGCGCCGAACAACCGGACGATGACGGGGTTAAGCAGGTTCATAATGCCAGCCAATACCGGCCTTGAACTCAGCACATGCTCCAGCAGCAACACCTGCCCGCCCGGTTTGCAGACGCGGTAGAGTTCTTTTAAGCCTTTTAGCGGCAAGGGCACCGAACAAAAAACGAAGGAAACAACAACAGCATCAAAACTGTTGTCGGCAAAATACAGGGATTGCACGTCCATCGCTTCCAACTCGACCAGAACCTGCTTCCGTTCCCGCTTAATCGCCGCTTGCTTGAGCATTGCCGGGCTAAAATCGATGGCAGTAATACGTGCATAAGCCGGATAGTAAGCAAAGTTTTTACCGGTGCCCACGCCCACTTCCAGTATGTGGTAGGCATCCACATCGACCTTCTCCCACAAACGTTTCCGCCAGCTTTTGAAAAACAAACCTTCCATGACCGCTTCCAACATCTCAAAGTAAGGTGCTATCCTGTCATAACGTTGTTGTATGTTTTGACTGTCTGGTTTCATAAAGGCACAAAGAGGGTGGTGAGGGTTACGGGTGCTGAATAGTACAGCGCGATCCTGATTGCCTCAATACTATTTTTGCAGGCGTTGTAACCGGTCTCAAATTAAAGCGTCATGCCGGTTAAATACGGATGATTTTTGTCAGGTCAACAGGCATAATGGCCGCCCCTCCAGCCCTTCATCTTAATTATGACGCAAGCAATAACATACTGGGCGGTAGTCCCGGCGGCCGGCGTAGGCAAGCGCATGAATGCCGACCGCCCCAAACAATATTTGGAACTTGACGGTAAGACCGTCATTGAACACAGCCTGTCGCGTTTGTTGCAGGCCGATGTTTTTGCCGCCATCTCGGTTGCCATTTCTATGGAAGATCCCTATTGGCCGGAACTGGGGATCTCAACCCATAGTAAGATCATTACGGCGGCAGGCGGCAAAGAACGCGCCGACTCCGTGCTGTCGGCCTTGACCGCCATAGCGGCACAGGCTGCGGATGACGATTGGGTGTTGGTGCATGACGCCGCCAGACCCTGTATTACTGCCGCCGATATACACCGCCTTATTAATGAGCTTAAACAGGACGAGGTCGGCGGGATTCTTGCGCTGCCATCACATGACACCTTGAAAAAGACCCAAGGCCAGGACATCCTCGGCACTTTGGACAGAAGCCATATCTGGCGCGCCTTGACACCGCAAATGTTCCGCTATGGCCGGTTGAAGGCCGCCTTGTCGGCCGCAGCAGGCAATCCGGCGGTCACGGACGAGGCCAGTGCGTTGGAATTGCAAGGCTGGCAACCGAAAATCGTCGAGGGCCGTCCCGATAACATTAAAATCACCCGCCCGGAAGATCTGGCGTTGGCACAATTCTATTTAGAACGGCAAATTAGAACGACAAAATCATGAATACAGCAACATCAATGCTTAGAATCGGACAAGGCTACGACGTCCACCGCTTTGGCGCGGGCGACCACATTATCCTGGGCGGCGTAGCTATCCCATACCAACAAGGGCTGGAAGCCCATTCGGACGGTGACGTCGTGCTCCATGCCTTATGCGATGCCTTGTTGGGGGCGGCGGCCTTAGGCGATATAGGCAAACATTTTCCTGATACCGATCCCGAGTTTAAAGGTGCGGACAGCCGTGTGCTATTGCGCCATGTTTACCGTATCGTGCAGGATAAAGGTTACCGGCTGGTCAATGCCGATATGACGATCATCGCCCAGGCGCCGAAAATGGCGCCCCATATCGCAGCGATGTGCAGCAATATTGCCGATGATTTGTTGACGGCGGTGGAGTGCATTAATGTGAAGGCGACGACCACCGAAAAACTCGGCTTTGAAGGCCGCAAAGAAGGCATAGCCGTACAAGCCATCGTGCTGATTGAACGCTGCTGATGCCTGCTATCGAGCTTCCTGTTTGGCCTTATGTTTACGGCTCGCCCTCAGGTTTAGGCAACATACGCCAAAGCCCCGAAGATTTTATCGTCACCGAGCAACTGGCTTTTGAGCCCTCAGGGGCTGGCGAGCATGTTTTTTTGCAAATCCAAAAAACCGGTGAAAACACCGAGTATGTGGCCAGACAATTGGCACGCATAGCTGGCGTCAGGCAACGCGATATCGGCTATGCCGGCATCAAGGACAGGCATGCGGTGGCGACGCAATGGTTTAGCGTCTGGTTGCCCGGCCTCAACCCTGATCCTGATTGGACGCAGCTGGTTTCCGACCATATCAGCATCATGCGTAGCGTGCGCCATGCCCGAAAATTAAAGCGCGGCGTGTTGTCCGGCAATAGCTTTAACATCACGGTGCGCGATTGGCGCGGCGATCAGGACAAAACCATCCGGCAACTGGAATGGATTAAAGACCAGGGCATCGCCAATTATTATGGTCCACAGCGCTTTGGCAACGGCGGGCAAAACGTCAATAAAGCCCTGGCGATGTTCCAAGGCGCAAAAACCAGCCGCGAACTACGGAGCCTGTATTTATCGGCCGCGCGTTCCTTTTTGTTCAACCACATTTTAGCCCGCAGGGTAAGCGATCAAACCTGGAATCAGGCGCTGGCTGGCGACACGTACAGTTTCGATTTATCGCACGGCTGGTTTAAATCCGAACAAGCCGATGCTGAAATCCTCCGGCGTTTGGCGGCAAAAGACATCCATGCTACCGGCGTGTTGTGGGGTACAGGCCATGCCGAGGTGTCCGGCGATGCGGCGGCTATCGAACAAGCGGTTATAGACGTCTACCCGGAACTGGCGGCGGGCTTGCTCGCATCGGCAGTTGCCAGCGACCGGCGCGCATTAAGGGTTAATGTGCAAAACCTGCAATGGCAGTTTATAGACGGCAACACCTTGGCGCTTGCCTTTACGCTGCCAGCAGGCAGTTATGCCACGTCGGTATTGCGCGAAATTATCGATCTATAGGTCGCGCCGTATCAGAAAACACAACATCCACCAACGACACAACCCACAATACGCTGGTATGACCTTGAAAATAGCGCTCGCACAAACCAATTTTTTAGTCGGCAATATCAGCGCCAATGTTGACCGTATTGTCAAGGCCGCTATCCATGCACGCGATGAGTTGGGCGCGGACATGATCGTTTTCCCCGAATTGACGATAACGGGTTACCCGGCCGAAGACCTGTTGTTACGCGGCGATTTCATCGTTAGCGCCAACAATGCGCTGTATCAGCTTGCCGACCGTGTGGACGGCATTGCGCTGGTCGTCGGTTTTCCTGAACATGCCACTGAGCAGGGTTGCGACAAGTTATACAACAGCGCTGCCGTGCTGCATCAAGGCGCGATCCTTGCGTGTTACCGCAAGCAAGCATTGCCCAATTACGGCGTGTTCGATGAGCAACGCTATTTTGATGCCGGAAACCAGCCGTGCGTGTTTGAGTTCAACGGCAGCTTCATCGGGCTGACGATCTGCGAAGATGTCTGGCAAGACGGCATTATCGCAGCCAGCAAACAGGCGGGCGCTGACCTGCTGCTGACGCTTAACGCCTCGCCGTTTAATATGGGCAAAAGCCAGCAGCGAGAAAGCATCATTTGCCGACAAGTCAAAACCGCGCAAATCCCCCTCGTTTACGTCAACCAGTTCGGCGGGCAAGACGAGCTGATTTTTGACGGCGCATCTTTCGTCGTTGATGCACAAGGCGATATTGTTTTCCGGGCCGCCGAATTCCGGGAACAAATCAGTGTCGTCGAATTTGACGGCCATCAACCCATCAAGGGCGTTTGCACACCGCTGTATACCGATATTACCGGCGCTTACCAAGCCCTGGTGCTGGGTATTAAGGACTATGTGTGTAAAAACGGTTTCCAGGGGGCGATTCTGGGGCTGTCCGGCGGCATTGATTCGGCGCTGGTGCTGGCGCTGGCCGTGGACGCCCTGGGCGCGGATAGGGTTGAAGCGGTGCTGATGCCGTCGCGTTACACTCAGGCCATGAGTATAGACGATGCGGTTTTGGAAGCCGAAGCGCTGGGCGTAAGCCACTATACCATTCCGATAGAACCTGCCGTGGAGGCATTCACTGGCATGCTTGCCGAGGTTTTTGCCGATCCGGTTAAGGGCGAGGGCAGGGATGCGGCAGGCGCTATTGCATCAGAAAATATCCAGGCCCGTTGCCGGGGCGTCATCCTGATGGCCATCTCCAACAAACATGGCAAGTTGCTGCTCACGACCGGCAATAAAAGCGAAATGAGCGTCGGCTATGCAACATTGTACGGCGACATGGCCGGCGGTTTCGCACCGATCAAGGATGTGCCCAAATTACTGGTCTACCAGCTATCACGCTACCGTAATAGCTTGTCACCGGTAATACCGGAACGGGTGCTCATTCGTCCACCGTCAGCCGAACTGGCGCCCGACCAAATTGATGAGGATTCGTTGCCGCCCTACGATGTGCTGGATCCGATACTGGAACGCTATGTCGAGCTTGACCAGTCGGCTGAACACATCATAGACGCCGGTTTCAGGCAAGAAGACGTCGCCAGGGCCGTTAGCCTGGTCGACCGCAATGAATATAAACGCAGGCAATCGCCGCCCGGCATCAGGATTACCGGCAAAGCCTTCGGGCGCGACCGGCGTTACCCGATCACTTCGGGCTATAAAGGGATTTGACCGCCTGGAAAGCCTGTGGCGGTAAACGCCACTGGCTTTCCCGCTTCTTCGGCGTTCTGCTTTTTGGAAAAGTTACCCGCGAGTCCTGCCCTGTAGTGAAGATGTAAGAGAAGCAGCACTAACCAACATAGCGCCTACAATGACGACTAAAAGTAATCATTGAGACCCACAGATGAAAACAGCAACCCTTGAACGAAACGGAATTTCTAAAGAAGTGGTGGCTTTGGTTTTACGCCTGGTTGAGTTGATCCCTAGCCCTGGCAGGCGCTGTGCAATAGGCGATGTCACCTTGTCCTTGCTGGACGAAAAGCACCGTGTCGCCGAAGATGTGCTGGGTTGGAACCGCTCCACCGTTAAGGTAGGCATCAATGAGTTTAAGACCGGCATTACTTGCATCAGATGCCGTATTGAACATGGTGGCGGACATAGCATGATAAACATTTGTCGCAAATATTGGTTGCAAATTCATCGAAATTCTATACAGTCATGTTCCGATATGTGGGCATATCCGGATGAATATTTGGTGATAATTCAACAGGGAGTTCTTAGATTTTTGGATAAGCGTCGAAGAGCGGCATCTCCGCTTAATCGGCAGTTTCGAATCTCGAACAGGCCGACTTCGGATGGCTCCTATCGCGCATATCAATAAACAAACATTCATTGATGTCTCAGGAGGTTTCTATGTCAAATCGCTCTATCCGTTTTCCCATTTTACATACGGCATTGCTAGCCGTCACCAGGCCCGCCGGCTTGGTGGCCCTGGGTCTCGCCTTGGTTGCCACATCCGCAGGCGCGTTCCAAAGAACCGAAGTGCGCGAGGATTGCAAGAACAACGATCCCTTGCGCCAACCTTTCTTCGGGGAGACCCATTTGCACACCGGGCTCTCGTTCGACGCCAGCATCCGTTTTGTACCCACGACTCCAAAAGACGCCTACCGGTTCGCTAAGGGCGGTAAGGTTAGGGGGGTGGGGCCGAATGGCTTCGAAAACCGTGTATATACGCAGGATCGCCCTCTTGATTTCGCCGCCGTTACCGACCATTCGGAACAATTCGGCGAAATGGGCGTGTGCAAGAGCATGGATCCGAGTCTAGCAGGCTATTTCTCCTACGAGTGCCAATTGCTAAGGGGCTTCTGGTGGCAGCCGGGCTACTTTCCGGGCGCTGTGCAGAGGAATTTGGCCAATTCCTTTTTCAATCTGGCGGCCCTGCCCAGTAACGGGCCCAGCTCCTTGAACACCCGTATGCCTATGTGCGTGAACGGCGAGGCTGATTGCATTGCCAGCGAGCAGCGGGTGTGGGACGAAATGCAGCAGGCCGCCGAGGACGCTTACGACCGCAGTTCGGAATGTACTTTCACCAGCTTTATCGCCTACGAGATGACTTCGACGCCGGCGGGGGTGAACTGGCACCGCAACGTTATCTTCCGCAATGACCGGGTAGTGCCGCGCCCCATCACTGCCATCGACTTAGGTCAGGAAGCCAATCCCGACCCCAAAACCGTACCGCCCAAACAGATCGTACCGGGCGGGCCGGACATCCAAAAACTGTGGACGGGGCTGCGCGAACAATGCCTCGATGTCGGCAACGGCTGCGATGTGCTCACGATTCCCCACAACTCCAACCTAGGCGGCGGTCTTCCAGGCGGGCAAGGGGCGGTACAGATCATTCCGCCGCTGTTCTTTACGCCCAAAACCCAGGCTTTCGCGCAAGAACGCCAATTCTTCGAACCCCTGGTCGAGATCTACCAAGACAAGGGCAGCAGCGAATGCCGTTGGGATCCACGCTTCTCTAGCGGAGTGGACACCGAGGATGAAAATTGTGATTTCGAATTATTGGACAGCACTGGTGTTCTTGCCGCCGCAGGCGCTACCAGCGGTGGCAGCGCGACGGCTCCCTCCGGGTATAACGAGCGCAGTTATGTCCGCAATGTCCTTAAGGATGGCTTACTGCTGGGCGAGCAACTCGGCACCAATCCGTTCAAGCTAGGCATCATCGCCGCCACCGATTCCCATAACGGCAACCCTTCCTTCAACGTGGAAGATCAACGCTTCGGCGGACACTTGGGTATCCAGGATGCGATTCCGGTGCAATCGTCCACCGACATCCAGAACAGTTCCGGCGGCGTTGCCGTGGCATGGGCCGAGGAGAACTCGCGCGACGCCATCTTCGAGGCGCTCAAGCGCAAGGAGACCTACGGCACCAGCGGCACGCGCCCAACCGTACGCTTCTTTGGCGGTTGGAATTTCAAACCCGAAGATTGCGGAAGCCAATTTGTAGCCAAGGGCTATGCACAGGGCGTACCGATGGGCGGCGACTTGCCGACCCGCCCGGCACGCAAAGCGCCTACTTTCATTGCCGCCGCCTGGATGGACGACTATATCGGCACGCCGCTGCAACAGGTGCAAATCGTCAAGGGCTGGGTCGAGAAGGGTAAAACCAAGGAACAGGTCTATACGGTCGCCGGCGATGCGGACAACGGAGCCACCGTGGATACCCAGTGCAACCGGGTCGGCAGCGGTTCCGAGTCGTTGTGCGCGGTATGGACGGATCCGGATTTCAATCCCAAGCAATCGGCATTTTATTATGTGCGGGTTCTGGAAAACCCGGTGTGCCGCTACAGCACGCAGATTTGCCAAAAGGAGTACAACGTCAACCCGCTGGACACGGCTAATTGCAAAACCCAACTCGCCGCGCTCTCCACCGCGAAACAAACACAAGCGGCCTTTTGTTGCAGTAATGAAACCACCAACCCCATCGTGCAACCGGTTATCCAGGAGCGGGCATGGACCTCCCCCATCTGGTATACGCCTTAATCGGTCGCATCCGGCGTTCTCCGGCACTGCATTTCGCCGTGCTGGGGACGCTGATCTTCGTGCTGGTATCGCCGCCGGGTTCGGCTCCGCCGCCCCGGTTGGTGATTCCGGCTTCCCGTATCGAAACGGCGCTTGATGAGTACCAAAGCCTCAGCGAGCATCCGTTGACGGCGGAGGAAAAGCAGGCCGTGGTACGCGCCGTCGTGGAGCAGGAAGTGCTTTATGCCTACGCGCAACGTCTGGGCATGGGCAAGGATCCGGCGGTGGAACGGAGACTGGCGCAGATCGCCACGTTCGTAGCCGACAATCCCGATGAAGCCAAAACCACCGAGGAACGCGCCGACGAAGCGGCCATGCTGGGCTTGGGCGAGGGGGATCTGATCGTGCGGCGGATTCTTATCGACGGAGCGCGCCGCCTGATTCGCGCCGCCGTGCTGATCCGCGAGCCGACGGAAGCGGCGCTGGAGAGCTATCTGCGCGAGCATTCCGACGATTTCCGCACTACCGAGCGCTGGCGTCTCAGCCAAATCGTGATCGATGCCCGCCTGCATCCGAATGCCGAGCAGGACGCCAGGCGACTGCTGGAGCAGCTGCACAAGGCTGCCGTGCCGCCGTCGGAAGCAGCCAAGTACGGGGAGCCGGGGTTCGCCGCGGCCCAGCAACCGGTGTTGTCCGCGCGGGAACTGGAACGCCGTTTTGGGCACCGGTTCGCGAAAGCTTTGGTGGGTTTGCCGACGGGTTCCTGGGAAGGGCCTATACCGTCGCGCTTCGGATTTCATCTGGTCTTAATCGAGGAATACTTCCCGTCGCGGGTACCGCAACTGGCCGAGGTGCGTAACGAGGTCCGCGTGCGCCTCAGGGAAAAGCTGGCCGACGAATGGCTGGCCGTGCGTCTGGAACAATTGCGGTCGGAATTCGCGGTGGAGATCGTCGGGAAGGATCAGGATAATTATCAACTATGATTCAACGCATTCATCTTATTAATTTATCTGGTGCAGGCGCCACGGCGTTGAACTCGGTGCGGCGCTGGCTGACGCCTTTACTGGCGGTGGGCTGGATACTGATTTCGGGACAAGCCCTCGGCCACGCCTTCGCACCCGCGCTGCTGGAAATCCGCGAAACCGTGCCCGGCGAGGCCGTGGTGCGCTGGAAGCAACCCGCAATTCGGGTGTCCGGCAGCGGCCTCTCGCCGATTCTGCCACCGGGCTGCCACGAGCGCGGCAAGCATAGTGCGCGGACCGAGGACACCGGCATCGTAGAAACTTGGGAGATCGCGTGTCCGGGCGGACTGCTAGGGCAAACGGTGCGCGTGGACGGCATCGCCGAGAGCAGGGCCGATGTCTTGCTGCGTCTGGTGCTGGGCGATGAACGTTCGGTGCGCCATGTCCTGACCGCGGACGCGCCGAGCTTTGTAGTGCCCGAGCGCGAAGGCAAGCTGGATGTGTTGGCGAGCTATGGGCGCATCGGCGTCGGGCACATCCTGACCGGCTTCGATCATTTGCTGTTCGTGCTGGGGCTGGTGCTGTTGGTGGGGGGCGGGCGACGGTTGGTGTGGACAGTGACCGCTTTCACCCTGGGCCATAGCGTGACCCTGGCGCTGGCGGTATTGGGTCTGGTGCATGTCCCGCAACAACCCATCGAAGCCGGCATTGCTTTCAGTATCTACGTGCTGGCGGTGCAATTGGGACCGTATCGTCCGAGCCAACCATCGCTGATGGCGCGGTTTCCCTGGCTGATGGCGGGCGTGTTCGGCTTGTTGCATGGCCTGGGTTTCGCTGGTGCCCTGGCCGAAGTGGGTTTGCCGAACGGGGAAATTCCGCTGGCCTTGTTTTCCTTCAACGTCGGCATCGAACTCGGCCAATTGGCGTTCGTGGGCGTCGTGTTATTGGTCTGGCGAGGCTTGCGCGCCTTACCGCTACGCTGGCCCGCACCGGTGGGCTATGCTCCAGCGTATGTAATTGGTAGCCTAGCGGTATTCTGGTTCTTGCAACGGGTGACGACGAGTATAACGGGAATGGTTTTGTAGGCGGAAGGACTCAGAATGTACCTGATCTGATTTTGTCGCAAATATTTCTCTGTACATGACAAAAAATTAACAATTGCAACGAGTCTCTTTTAAATCAATAAATTGCAAAAAATTCTGGTAAACCAACCTGAGCGAGTCTTTTGATTTTAATAAACTGTCGCCAGCAATTCTCATTTTGGAAGTCATTCAAAATCAATATGCTAAAAACTTGACTTGTTCTGCGATTAGTGTGCCAGTATAAAAGAGTCAGTTTATTGTTAAATGGGTAACGATTGCGGCTGAAAACGTGTCAGGTAAACGTGGGTTCAACTCCGAAGTGCATTTCCAGTTAGTCCTATCCACAGCCAAATTGTAAGGGCTGTTACAGCGGTTTCAGATTAGGTTAATACGTTTTGCTATCAGGTGCGGAACTTGTGCCCGCGAGGGTATTCGCACCTACAATCCTAACCGACGTTGAAAACGCTGTAATAAATCCGAACAGCGTCATCACAAACCACGCCACGCTGTCAACGTTGTTGCGATGGCGGTGAATAAAACGCTGGACACGTCGGTAACGTGCGCCAGGCTTTATATCACTGGTAAACTCGAAGGCAATTTCTGTCAGTTTAATGTTATGGATCATCAGCAAGCCTATCAACATTACCACAAAACAGTCCATTTTGGCCTTGTTCCAGTTGAAATGTTGGTTTAATTGCTTCGATAGTCGCTGATCTGGTGCGTTCCGTCGCTTTATTCGTAACAAAACGGATATTTTCAATATTTTCAAGGAAATAGATTTTTTGTCATGTACATGGATATTTGTGATAAAACTGCTCTCACCCATCGCCAAATATTGTTTTTAAATAACACGGATCACAACCAAAAAATCGTATAAAAAAATTAAAGATTCTTCGTATTACGCCGATAAAGCTTGTGAGAGTTGATCAGGATGCCAAGTACTCCCCCGATTACTTATACAACCCACACCATAAGCTAGGAGAAATATCATGACTTCAATAGTCAACACCAATATAAGTTCACTGAATGCACAGCGGAATTTGGGCAAATCACAAATGACGCAGCAAACGGCTATGCAGCGGTTGTCTTCCGGTTTGCGCATTAATAGTGCGAAAGATGATGCGGCAGGTTTATCTATTTCTGATCGGATGACATCGCAGATTAAAGGTTTAAATCAAGCTACCCGCAATGCCAATGATGGCATTTCATTAGCACAAACCGCTGAAGGTGCGTTAGGTGAAATTACCAATAATTTACAGCGCTTGCGTGAATTATCCGTGCAATCGGCTAATGCCACCAACACGTCTACCGATAGGGCTGCTATCCAACAGGAAGCAGACCAATTATTACAGGAAATTGATCGTGTTGCCGGGCAAACTGAATTTAATGGCACGAAATTACTGGATGGCAGCTTTAAGGATCAGAGCTTCCAGATCGGAGCCAATGCCGGGCAAACGATTTCTATCGGCATGACGCGTTCTAAAACAGATACGCTGGGTACTGGCGATGCGTCATCAATTACGGGTAGGGCCAGTGCATCGATTGCAGGGGATTCTGCGACGCCGCCATTAATGGTGGCAGGCGATGTCAGCCTTAACGGTGTGACCATAGGTTCTTCGGTAGCGACTGCCGATAATAAATCCTTCTCTTTTAACGGTGCTAGTGCGATATCCAAAGTCGCTGCTTTTAATGCAGCATCTGATCAGACAGGGGTGACCGCTACAGTAAACGCTACTGAAGTCGAAGGCCGTGCGATGACAGGTGCGGCAACTGACGGTGTACTCGTTATTAATGGTGTATCAACCTCTGCAGTTTTTACCACGACGGACACTTCTGCAACTCGACAATCAGTGATTACCGCAATTAACTCCTTGTCCGACCAAACGGGTGTTACGGCAGTCGATACTGGAACTGATGCCGGTGGTGTTAAGCTGGTCGCAGCAGATGGGCGTAATATTACCGTCGGTTTCGATAACTCAGGATCGACAACGGCTATGACGGCTGCGTCAACTGGTTTGGCATTTAATGGCACCGATCTGACCACACCGACTGATAAGGCAGATGCCGGCTATCAGACCTTTTTCGGAACTTACACATTATCATCTGCTAAGGATATCAAAATTGATGAAGGCACAGGCACTATCAGTAATACTGGTTTGCAAGCAGGCACTTATTCGCCACAGGTGGCTTATACCTCCAGTGCCGCGCTGGGTACTAACACGGCTTTTGCCGCTGGTGACTTCAAAATTAATGGCGTCTTGATAGGTGCCACGCTGGCGAGTGCCGACAAAGCTTCGTCCACGCTTAAAGACAACAGTGCAATTTCCAAAGCTGCCGCGATCAATTCGATTTCAGCTCAAACAGGTGTGTCGGCTAAAGTCAATACAAACACGACATTAGGAACCGTTCAATCGGCTGGCGCAACAGGTGTTATCAGTATCAACGGTGTAAATACCGGGACTATAACAACCTCAGGCACGGATTTCGCAGGTGATCGCGCCAGCGTTGTACAAGCTATTAATGCCATTTCCGGACAGACTGGAGTGACTGCGGTAGATACCAACGATAATAGCAAAGGTATCAAACTGCAAGCTACCGATGGACGGAATATCGTGGTTGATGCTGCGACGGGTGGTTTTGCCGGCGATGGTTCTGACAATGGCCTGATAGCCGATGGTACTTATACGGGCTCAGTAACCTTGAGTTCTGCCACCTCGTTCAAGATTGAAAGCGGTACGACAGGGACTGATGTAACAACAACTCTCGGTTTGGAAGTAGGAACCTACGGTTCAGGTAAAAGTGGTCAAGCACTCAATACCATTGATTTGACCACTGCGGAAGGGGCTACTGCGGCGTTGACGGCTATTGACAATGCGCTAGCTTCAGTTAACAGCAGCCGCGGAACGTTAGGT
Source organism: Methylovulum sp. (assembly GCA_030653435.1). Taxonomy (GTDB): domain Bacteria; phylum Pseudomonadota; class Gammaproteobacteria; order Methylococcales; family Methylomonadaceae; genus Methylovulum. The sequence goes on along the minus strand of JAURZI010000030.1, from coordinate 44,066 downwards.
GCGGTGCAAAACCGTTTTACTTCAACGATTTCGTCACTGCAAACAACGTCTGAAAACTTGACTTCTGCACGTAGCCGTATACAAGACGCCGATTTTGCTGCTGAATCTGCCGAGTTGAGCCGTTCACAAGTTTTGCAACAAGCGGGTACAGCGATGCTGGCGCAAGCGAATACATCTAGTCAAGGTGTTTTATCTCTATTGAGATAAAGGCTGGCCTTCGTGTAACATTGGCACGGCGGTTATTTGCAGTGCCGCTACGCAGCTTGAGCAGTGGTCGGCAACGTCCGCTGCTTTTGTCTTTTGATCAAGCAGGAGGTGAGTCGTGGATATTTCAATCAATAATGTTGCCAATGTTGTGGCAATCCCCAAACGTATGGCCAATACGGAAAAATACGGGCAAGAGGGGCGCAACCTTGGGCAAGATACTGTTCCATTGGCACCTGCTTCGGGTGTGACTGGGAAGGTGTCCAGGACATCCAACGAGAGCAGTGATATGCCTAACGAACAGTTGGGAAAAGCTAAAGAACAGGTTGATAATGCGTTAAAAAACATCAATGATTTCTTTCAAATGTCCAAGCGCACGATGCAGTTCTCGATAAATGAAGATACTGGGAAAATGATAGTTGAAATCAAGGATGAAAAAACCGGAGAAGTCATTCGGCAAATCCCTTCAGAGGAAGTTTTGCAGTTGGAAAAAAAGCTGGATGAAGTGCAAGGTTTACTGTTTAGTAAAAAAGCCTGAAGCGGTTTTTTTGACATGCAATTTGTAGTTTTGTAGTAATGCGAGGAGATTGAAATGGCTGCGATTACGTCTACAGGTTTAGGCTCCGGTCTCGATGTCAGCGGGATAGTAACAAAGTTAGTGGCTGCAGAGCGTTTGGCAGACGACACTCGCTATAACACCAGAGAAGCTAGCGACAATGCTAAAATTACTGCCCTAGGCAGTTTTAATGGGGCGTTGTCAGATTTCCAAAGTTCGCTGACATCCTTAAGCCAAACCAGCAGCTTTCAAAAAATAACGGCAGATTCTAGTGACAGCACGCTTATTACCGCATCAGCGCTCAGTGTGGCGGAGGTTGCATCGTATCAAGTGGAGGTGAAAAGCCTGTCGCAAAGTCATGCCTTGGCTTCGGTCGCATATGCCGACCCAACAACCGTAGTCGGTACCGGCACATTAACCATTAATTTTGGCACGACAACCTATGATAGCAGTACTCAAGTCTATGGTGGTTTTGCCCAGAATACCAGTAAGTCATCGCTGTCATTAACGATAGATTCCAGCAATAATACGTTGGCTGGCATACGCGATGCGATCAACAATGCGGGGACGGGGGTTTCTGCATCTATTTTAAATGATGGTTCCGGCAATCGTTTGGTGCTGAAATCGAAAGATTCCGGTGTTAATAACAGCATGCAGGTTAAGGTCTCGGAAACGGGTGCGTCTGGGTTGTCCGACCTGGCGTTTGACGGTTCCAATCCCAAGATGGCACAGACGCAAGCGGCAAAAGACGCTTTGGTCAATATAAACGGCCTGGACATCAGCAGTTCCAGCAATACCATCAGCAGTGCCTTGAAAGGCGTGACATTCAATCTGCTGAAGGCTCAGGTGGGGCAGACGGTATCGGTAAATGTCACGCGCAATAATAGCGATTTAAACACGGCAATAGGCAGTTTTGTCGATAAGTATAATGCGCTTATTTCGACGGTAAACAGCGTTACCGGTTATAACGCGACCACTAAAGTTGCTGGTGTTTTGCTTGGCGATTCTACGGTGCAGAGTAGTATGTCGCAGATTAGGAATGCGCTTACCAATGTAGTTGATGGGGCCAGTTCCAGTATTCGCACCTTATCTGATGTCGGCATTAGCCTGCAAAAAGACGGGACCTTGAAATTTGACAATACCAAGTTTACTGCCGCACAGGCTTCTGATATTGATGGTGTGGCGGCGTTGTTCTCCGTAATGGGACGTTCTACCGATAGCAATGTGCAATATGCAGGTAGTACCAAGGGTACCAAGGCGGGTTCTTATGCGGTTACCTTAACGCAAGCGGCTACCCAAGGCACATTACAAGGCGGTACCATCAACTTTCCATTAACGGTCGATGGGACTAACAACAGCTTGGCAGTTAAGGTAAATGGTATCCAGTCGGGTAATATCGAGTTATCGCAACAGGCTTACGCCAGCGGCGCCGATCTGGCGAATGAAGTCCAGTCTCGTATTAATGCTGACAGCACACTTAAGGCCAGTAATCTCACGGTTAGTGTATCTTATGATGCGACCAATAAACGTTTGGTGATCAACTCCAAAACTTATGGATCCACTTCTGCGGTAGAAGTGACACAAGGCAGTGCAACATTAGGCTTAGCTGCTGCGGTGGGCAGCGCGGGCACGGATGTGGCGGGCACCATTGACGGTGTTGTTGCCGTAGGCAAAGGGCAGTTTTTGACTTCGGCTAGTGGTGATTCTGTTGGGCTTAAACTTTTAATTGAGGACACCACGCTGGGTAGCCGGGGAACGGTGGATTTTGGTCGCGGTATTATTGACCGCTTATCAAGCACGCTGGGTAATTTGCTAGGCAGCAGCGGATCAATCAGCAGTCGGACTGCGGGCTTGCAAAAAGACCTCAGCGCCATTGCTCAGGGGCGTACAGCGCTCGACAATCGTATGGCGGAATATGAAGCCCGCTTGTTGAAGCAGTATAATGCCATGGATGCCATAATCGGCAGTCTTCAGGCAACCAGCAGCTATCTTACCCAGCAGCTCGCAGTTAATAACGACTCCAACAACTAGTTGGGGCAAGTTTTAGCCCGCAAAAATGACATCATTTTGCGCCATGAGGGCGCTTATTTGTCCCCTGGGTACTAATTCAGGGCGCAAAAACAAGTCTTGCTGCGTCAACCCCCGTTCTGCTAGCGATTCCTCTTCAATATAAACCGCATATACCTCATACAGTTCCAGTGCTTTAAACATCGCGGCAGTATCTTTGGTAGCGAGGTGTTCGGCGTGTTGGTTGTTTTTCAAATGGAACACGCCATCATCAAGCAACAAAATGCTGACTTGTTGATCGAACGCTACGGTGGTTAAAATAATGTCCAGCATTTCTTGGACTAAAGCGCCACTATGTGCCGGTTTGCGTAAAACAAATAAATAATTTTTCATGTCATTAACCGAATATGATAAAGCGGTCCGCCGCTAACGTCGCTTCAATTAATTGCCCTAACCCGGAAATACGAAAACCGCTGGCTAAATCATTATCCTGTTTGCCTTGCCTACGTGACTCGTCATTACAGAGTAAGCCACGGCGTTGTGCTGACGAGATACAGACGACCAGATCGAGTTGATGCCGTTGTGCCAGCTCGCTCCATTGTCTAGTATGGGCGTATTCATCGTCAGGTGGCGTTGCATACCTGAGCGCATGATAAATGCCGTCATGGTAAAAAAATACCCGGTATATTTCATGTCCCTGCGTTAATGCCGCATTGATAAACTGGTAAGCGGTATGTCCCGCATTCGACTGGTAAGGGCTGTGATTGACTTGTATGGCAAATTTCATAGCAGTTTATGAGTAACTAATTAAAGCTTGCTATTCTATGTTATGTCGCGCGTTAATGGCGATTGAATCAAGCGGTCATAAAAATTTGCCTAAAACACATCAACAGGAACTATAAACCTCCTTATCCGTCTCACTGCCATGAAATTTAAACCCGCCGTCATTGCTTTGGCTATAAGCCTTGTTGTTTTCCCTGTTTCGCAACACGCAGAGGAAATTAATAAAATTGAATTGCCCGATATGGGCGATTCATCCGGTACATTAATCACCCCCGAAGAAGAAAAAGAATTTGGCGAAGCATTTTTCAGAAGTTTGCACTCGCAAATCACCATTAATCAGGATGCTGAAATTCAACAATATATCCAGACTATCGGCCAGAAGTTGGCTGCCAGCAGCGACACGCCTAGTCATCCGTTCCATTTTTTTGTCGTTTTGGAAAACGACATCAACGCGTTTGCAGGCCCAGGCGGCTATATTGGCGTTAATTCAGGCTTGATTTTAATGACCGAGGCAGAAAGCGAATTGGCCTCGGTCATCGCACACGAAATTGGCCACGTTACCCAGCGGCATTTATTCCGTGCCGCAGAAGCGGAGGGACGCCTATCTATTCCTACAATGGCAGCAACGCTGGCCGCCATATTATTAGGCACACAATCTCCGGCTATGGGGCAAGCCGCGATTATGGCGATTCAGGCGGGCAGCGTACAATTTCAGATTAATTTTACCCGCGAAAACGAAGCGGAAGCCGACCGTGTCGGCATGCAAACATTGGCTAATGCCCAGTTTGATCCGCGCAGTATGCCGACATTCTTCGAACGCCTGCAACAGTCCACCCGCTATTACGGACAAAACATTCCTGAATTTTTACGCACCCACCCGGTTACGGCATCACGTATTTCTGATACGCGGGGACGGGCAGAAACCTATCCTTATAAACAATATCCAGACACCCTCGGTTATCAATTAAGCAAAGCAAAAATCCGCATATTGACAGCAACTGACGATACAGAAGTTGTTAACTATTTTCAGTCCAGAATATTACAAGGGACGCCTGACCAGCGTATTGTAGCCCGCTATGGTTTAGGGCTGGGTATGCTTAAGGCGCAAAAACTTAAAGAAGCCGGGCTGATTTTTCAAGAATTGGCGCAGGAATTTCCCAATCAGCCGCAATACGCGTCAGCGTTTGCGCGTACTGCGCTGGAAGCTCGGGATTATGGTAGCGCTTTGTTGCGCTATAAAAAATTGGCTGAGCAATATCCGCAAAACGAGGCGATCAGGCTGGAATATATTTCCTGCTTGTTGAAAGTTAACAAACCGGAACAGGCTAAAGAAAACCTGTTGTCCTTAAATCCTGAAACGCAACAATTGCCCATTTATTGGCAGTTATTGGCACAAGTTTATAGTGACTTGAAGCAGCCTGCCGAATCCCACCGCTATCTTGCAGAATATTATTATGCTACCGGACAAACTCAAGATGCTATTTTGCAAATAAAGCTGGCCCAAAAATCCAAAGGTCTTAATTTCTTTGTGTCGTCGATATTGAATGAGCGGCTAAACTTTTTCCTGACCCAGGAACAAGAAGCAAGACGTAACCGATAAGGCACTATCGATTTTTGATTACTGAATAGGTGCTTAATGAGGCAACGATTGCCTGATATTTTTTTTTGTTAGCGTTTGCAAAAAAGGCTAACAATCTCTATTTATTACTTATTTTTTAAAAAGCATTGGTTTTATAGACAAACTGTTTCCATTTTATGGACATGGCGTTTATCCCGATATAGAATACGCCACCTTTAGAGAGTTAGCCCGGTTTAAACGCTTGGCTAAGAAGGGGGAGGAAGAGCTTAGGCTCGATATAACAATAATAAAATACGTAATTTTGTTTGGGTATAGGTTATACAAGCTACAATCGTTATAACTAAAATAATAACAATAATAAAAGCTCAACACGCCCGCTTAATGCGGGCTTTTTATTGCCTGCTAATTATCCAAATCCAGGCTTGAGCATCCACCACCAAGGCATTGGTTAACTTCTATAGTAATATGTGAAAGTTTATTGACGCCGTCAAAGGTACGAAAATTTTTCAACAGGTCTTTGTAATAGCTGGGCGCTTTAGGTGTATGTGACACTAGGGAGATAATGACCGCAAAATGGCCTGGGCCTACGCGCCAAATGTGCAGGTCTGAAATACGGTTGTCGGCATCGTTTTCTATATGTTCCGTGATCACCTTTTTATATTGCAGGGCGATGCTTTCATCGACCAGTACAGGGCTGGTTTCCCGCATCAGCACATAAGACCATCGGATGATCACCAGCGCCCCTACTATCCCCATTACAGGATCGAGCATACCCCAATTGTAATATTTGCCTGCCGTCAGCGCGATAATGGCCAGTATAGACGTCAGGGCATCGGCAAGCACATGGGCATAAGCGGCTTTAAGATTGTGGTCATGGTGGTGGCTATGGTCGTGATCGTGGTCCGAGTGGCCATGGTGGTGATCTTTAAGTAGCAGGGCACAAATGACATTAACCAACAACCCAAAGCCCGCCACCATGATGGCTTCATCGAAGTGAATAGCGGTAGGTTTCAGTAAGCGTTCCCCCGATTCAATCATCATCATCAGGGCAACGATACCCAATGCCACAGAGCTGGCAAAGCCGCCTAAAACGCCGACTTTGCCAGGACTGAACGCAAACGTCTGGTCATTGGCATGGATGCGTGAATATCGGTACGCAAACAGCGTAATCATGAATGCCGCGACATGTGTTGCCATGTGCCAGCCGTCAGCGAGCAACGCCATCGAGCCGAAAGCAATTCCGGCGGCTATTTCCAGACCCATCGTCAAAAAAGTGAGGACAAGGACCAATCGTGTGCGGCGTTCCCCTTTTTTGTTAATGACGGCGAAGTCATGGTCGTGCTGTAAATGTTTCAGTATCTGGGCGTGCATGGCAGATCTTCCTTTTTTATAGAGATAAAGTTTGCGTAGTTTACCTTGGTTTTCTGGTGCACTTGGCAGCCACAGCGAATAAATCACTTATCGGATTATCGGTTTTGCTAAAAGTTGCAGGTGTTTAAAACCAGAAATGCAGGCCCGCGACTAGCCGCGTCTCTGTCGTATGGTTACCGGAACTTGGCAAGGCTACAGTTGAACCGTATTGTCCAGCCCATTCAATGCCGACGTAGGGGGCAAACTCGCGGCGAATTTCATATCGTAAACGTAGGCCTGCTTCATAATCGGACAAGCCGCTGCTGATAGCACGCCCATTGTCCCGCTGACTATAAAAGTTAACCTCGATACGCGGTTGAAGGATGAGCTTCTGCGTTAACAACAGGTCGTATTCGCTTTCAAAGCGGAATGCTGCGCGTCCTTGTTCGCCGATATAGCCGGTGGCTTCGATATAAAGCCAATATGGGGCAAGCCCTTGGACGCCGAAGGCGAACCAGCTGCGGTCAACGTCGCCGCCGCTATCGTAGCGCAGACCAAGATGCGTATCCCAAAACGGTGTTAACGCATGGCCCCAGAGCACTTCGCTACGGGCATCGCCAATCTTGGCGTAATCTCCTTTGCCTTCGGCCCTCAGTACGGCTCGGTCATAGGTTTTGCCGAACCATGCCTGTGCATCATAAGTCATGGATGACTCATTATCCGTGGTCAGGTTTTCGAGCCGGTCAACCACGAGGGCGGCTAAGATTTCTTCATCCCCCATCTGCGGGTGGGTCAGGTCACCGAAGCCATAGCCCTCGGCATAGGCGTGCGGGTCACGCGCGTCGGGCGGCGCAGAACCACCTTGCATAGCTGGTGATGCGTCGTTATCGTGCACTGCGCCGTCATGCACCATGCCTTGCATGGCCTCGTGGGACATTTTACTATGATCCATGCCGCCCATATCCATGGCCTCTTCCGCCCAGCTGTTAGCCACACCTAGCCCCAGCAAAGCAAGGGCTAATCGGTTCATGCAAGGCCTGTCCATCAGGCGACCACGACGACACGGAACATGCCAGCGTGCATGTGATAAAACAAATGGCAATGCCACGGCCAGCGCCCCGGCGCATCGGCGTTGACGCGAAAAGACACGCGCTGCGCCGGTTGCACGACGATGACATGCTTGCGTACCTGGACCTGCCCGTCGGGGCTTTCGAGATCGCTCCACATGCCGTGCAAGTGCATGGGATGCGCCATCATTGTGTCGTTAACAAAGATGATGCGTAGGCATTCGCGGTAGCGAAAGTGGATTGGCGTCGATTCGCCAAATTCGAGGCCATCCAGCGACCAGCTATAGCGTTCCATATTGCCGGTAAGATGCAGTTCGATTTCCCGGTCTGGCGCTCTGCTATCGAGGATGCCGCCGATGCTGTGCAAATCGGCGTAAGTGAGTACCCGGCGGCCATTGTTCCTAAGGCCCAAGCCCGGATCGTCGAGATTGTTACGCGGCGTGTCAACGCGCATGTCCACACTGGCACCGTACTCGGTTTTTGCATGCCGTACCGGAACGCTGTGCTGCATGCTGCCCATCATATCGGTCATTGTCAGCAATTCGGGCGGATCCGGCTTCGGGATCGAGGCCCTCATACCTGCGCTTACCGCCAGCGTTCCGCAAGCGTAGCCCGTGCGGTCCATGGATTGTGCGAAAAGAGTATACACATCTGCTGCTGGTGTTACGATAACGTCGTAGGTTTCGGCGAGGCCTATACGAAATTCATCGACAATAACGTGCTCAATTGGCTGTCCGTCTGCGTGAATGACAGTCATCTTGAGTCCGGGTATGCGTACATCGAAAAAAGATTGTGCTGCCGAATTGATGAAACGCAGGCGCACGCGCTCCCCGGCCTTGAATAATCCCGTCCAGTTAGCTGCCGGGTTCAAACCGTTCAGCAAATAGGTGTAAGTATAGGCGGAAATGTCCGACAAATCGGTCATCGCCATACGCATCTGGTTCCACATCTGTCGTTTGTCGATAGCATCGAGCAAACCCATATCTGCAACATCGAGGATAAAATCAACCGCCGTTTGCTGGTTGAAATTATAGTAATCACTTTGTTTTTTAAGTTTGCCAAACACCTGCATCGGGTCTTCATCCGTCCAGTCGGACAGTTGTACGACATAATCGCGTTCCGCAAACACCGGTTCATTGACGGGGTCAATTATGATCGCACCATATACGCCGGTTTGTTCCTGCATGCCTGAATGGGAGTGGTACCAATAGGTGCCAGATTGCCGTACTTTAAATTGGTAAGTAAAGGTTTCGCCTGGAGCGATGCCTTTGAAGCTGACACCGGGCGCGCCGTCGGTCTGATAAGGCAGGATAATGCCGTGCCAATGAATGGAGCTGTCTTCAGCGAGCCGGTTGGTGACGTGCAGCGTTACCGTATCGCCCTCCCTCCAGCGTAGTGTCGGCCCTGGGATAGTGCCATTGACAGTCGTTGCAGGACGTGTTTTACCGGTAAAGTTAACAGCCGTTTGCTCTATCACCAGATTAAATTCAGTACCCGAAAGTACCGTGCCAGGCGTTATGGCTTGCGCTGATTTTAGCAGTGGCAGGTTTGACAAAGCAAAGCTGGCGGACAGCTGCTGAAGGAATCGCCGCCGGGAGATTTTCGAAAATAACAGGGAGGGGTAGCTAATAGATTGCATGGGGCCATCCTCAGGCAAGAAACCACGGCTGTGCTTGCCTGAGGTCATCGGTTAAGGGTGTTATCCAGTGCCAGCAGCGCCCTCAGTAAATTTGTTAGGTACTATTGGTAATTGTATTGTTGCTGTTGCAGTTGTTGTTGACGGAGTTTGCGTTGTTGCTGGCGCAGCTGCTTTTGGGTAGTATTTTGCTGTTGCTGAAGATAATTGCCCTGCTGTTGCGGATAACCCTGTTGTTGGGTTCCTTGCTGCTGGGCGCCGGCATTATTATTGGCAATAATCGCCAGTTCCACGCGGCGGTTCTGGGCACGGTTGGCTTCGCTGGTATTGGGGACTTTCGGCATGCTTTCCCCCATGCCCTGCGTAGTGAGGCGGTTGTAACTCACATTATGTTGGGATAAATAACTTGAAACACTTGCTGCACGCTCTTCAGACAGTTTTTGGTTATAGCTGTCAGAACCGGTGTCATCGGTGTGCCCGGTTATCTTGATCGTGGAGTCAGGGTATTGGTTTAATACAGTGCCGACAGAATCCAGCGCAGTTTGCGCTTGCGGGGTTAAGGTGGCCGAATCAAAACCGAAAGTGATACTGCTGGGCATGGTTAAGTTCAGCGTATTTTTCGCCGTACGTTGCACTTCTATGCCGGTGCCTTGCAGGGATTGCTGCATTTCTTCTTGCTGGCTATCCATATAAGCACCGACCGCCGCGCCGACAACACCGCCAGCCAACGCACCCAGTCCGGCATTTTTCAGGTCATTGCCGCCAAACAATGTACCGGCGCCTGCACCGACGACTGCGCCAATACCTGCACCTTTACCGGTATTGCTCATTGTGGATTGCCCCGTGTAGGGATCTGTCGCGCAGGCAGTTAAGAACATTGCACTTAAAATTAATATTTTTTTCATGATTCGCACCATTAGGTCAGGGTTATAACGAGCTACCAAGGTAGCCGTAACGTGTTGTTGTGTTAAAAGACAGGTCAACATAAAGCTATGCGCCAATAAACAGTATAGGTTGTCATTGTTAAATGGCGGCTTAATCTATCGGCACAGCTTAAGCCGATTTGTTGATATCATCAATCCAATCACGCCAGATCGACATCAATACGGCCATCAGCGTGGGCCCCAAAAAAATACCCAATAAGCCGAAAGTTTCCATGCCGCCGAAAATGCCCAGCAGCGTCCAGATAAACGGCAATTTAACGGCGCCACCGATTAAGGCCGGGCGGACATAATTGTCTGCAAACAAAGTCAGCACCATGCCGTAGGTAAACAGTCCGGCGGCAGCAGCAGTGTGCCCCTCTGCAACCAGTACCAGCGAGCAGGCGCCAAAAATCAGCTTGGCTGCATAAGGGATCATCGCAAAAACACCGGTTAGTGCGCCGATGATTGCCGGATGACCAACCCCAGCAAACGCATAGCCGACGCCCATCAATAAACCTTTACCCAAGCCTATCAGCACCATGCCATTGACCGTCGCGCGCACTGCCGCCGTGGCATGTAACGCATAACGGATGCCAACGTCGCCGAATAATTTATGGCTGCTGGCCAGCACTTGGCGGCTAAGCCGGTCTCCATGCTGGTAGACAAAAAACAACACCAGAAGAATCATTAAAAAACTGACCAACCGGCTTAACAGCTGGCCGGCAAAGTCTTTGGTGTAGCTCATCGCGCCACCGCTACCTAACCAATGCAACGATGTTTTTGCCGCTTCGGCACTGCCTAAGGCGTCGATCCAGCTCTGTTTTGCCCACGTACCGATCATCGGTAATTTTTCCAGCCATGCGGGTGGAGGGATACCGATATTTTGTGCATTCGTCAAAAATTGCCCAAGCGCTTGCGCTTCGTCAAGCAAGCGACTGACGCCGTAACCCAATGGCGCCAGTATGACCGCGCCGATCAATAACGTGAGTCCCACTGCGCCCCAAGTCACTTTGCCGTGCAATTCCTTACGGATCAACAAACGCTGGTAAATAGGCCAGGTGGTGATAGCCAGCACTACCGCCCAGGCCAGTTGCGGCAGAAAGCCGTGCAACACCCATGCGCCCAGCAACATGAGAATAATAACGCCGATTAAACGCGCCCTGGCTTCAGGAAGGTTAGACATATTTGAATGCTTGGGTGTGGTTAAAACATTCAGCATTCTAGCACCTAAGGCCTCATGGTTCGCTCATTTTAACGGTCAACTTCAAGATTGCGCCAATCGTTTGGATAAAGCGGGGAGGGATGGTCAAACCCTGTTGCCGATACATTATCTCAATGGGAGGCGTTCTCGATTGATTATAAATTGAGTTGGCTCGGTTGCTTTGATCCGGTTGGGGTTTCTTCGTAACCTCAACCTACGCACCAACATATATTCGGCAGTGCGGTTTACTTTTCTGTATTGGGATTAAATATCTTTTCAGAAGACGTATGCTCATCTGACGAGCTTATTTGTGTAAAGACCGCAGTAACTGCAGATCTGAATCCATCGTGACGATACACTCATTGCCGGCGCAGCCAAGGGATGCCGGTTGCCATTCGGTAAAAGTTGAGCCGCTTCTGGCAGTCGCTGTGAGAGCCACTTTCTCGTGGAGTGGGTAATAGGCATATCTGGATTTGCAGGTTGTACCGCAGCTTGTGTCGGGCTTCATTTTAACTTGGTGAATGGATGGTTGAGGGGAAGTCAAGGGGGTTGGGAGTAATCGTGAAGACTGATGAGTTCCTTCCTGTTTGGAAGACGCCAGTCGGCGTATCCAAGATAGTTGTTGGTGTTGAGGCATTTTATATGATCAAGCGCGGGCTACCAGGTCATATTCGTACCGGTGACATCGTCCATTGCACAGCGCCTGCCAGGGCCAGGGATCAAGTCAACCAAGCGTGAATTTACAGCCACCACTTCTTTACAAATTCCGTTTCGTTCAAGGGTTGCTGTTTTCATCTGTGGGTCTCAATTATTACATTTAGTCGTCATTGTATACGGTATGTTAGTTAGTGCTGCTTCCCTAAGCTCAACAAGAAGATTATTTCCGCCCAACGTTCCAAGCTGATGGCGGACTGCTCTGAACGGATCGATGAAAATGACAGCAGCGCGCTAATCATGAACATAGCGCTATCAACAGCCAAGGTTTTATCAATCAGTTAGTTGGTCAGTCCTGAATCCATGCTTTTAACGATACTGATGACCATGATGCAGACGCCCACCATTGTCGCAGAATTCGGCAAAATGTGGTGCGAGAGATCGTTGGAAGGGTTATTTTTCATTATTTGCTATAAGAAGGCGGTTTCAGGAGGTTCAACTGATACATGAACAAACAAATTATTATGCTGTTGAGCGCGCAGGCGGCATAGTGTTTCATGCCGCCTATATCGATGCCGTTAATTATCAGGGGGTGGCGGGGGTAAGCCGGGTGGCGGCATGGGAGTTATCGGTGCAGCTTCGTTGTTCGGCGCTATATTCGAAAAATCACCGGACACCGGAACTTGATGGCCTTTGGCGTACATACATTGAATATAAGCCGTATCGAAACGCTGCTGCGCTTCGTATAGGGAGCTGCTGGCCGCACCGGCACCCACTAAACTGCCGGCCACCAAACCTGTACCGGCTCCAATCGCGGCACCGCGACCCCCGCCAATGGCTGCACCGGTAGCCGCACCCAAGGCCGTGCCGACAGCGGCGCTGGCGAGCCCGCTATTCACCGATGCTTGATTGGCTGTTGTACCGCCAATCTGAAAATAAGCAAATTGCTGACAGACCGCATCATCGTTACGAAACTGCTCAAAGGACTGACCGCTACCGGGCAACACCATAACGCTGGGGCCGCCGGGTAAGCTGACGCAACCGGTAAGTGACAGTGCCAACGTGGTTGAAAATACTTTAGAAAAATGTGACATGGTCAATCTCCTTAACGGGGTGCAGGGGGCGTAGGTTCAACTTGTTGCCAACCGCCTGGGCACTGCTTTATATAAGGGTAATAGCCTTTCAGCCTATTGCAGTAGTACCAATAACCGGATGGATATTGTTGGATGGCTGGCGGAGTTTGCTGGATATAGACAGGAGGCGTAATCGGTATGGTGACTACAGATGGCGGATAATAATAGGGTGTTTGATAGATTTGGCGATAATAAGGATGGCGAAAATAAGGATAAGCGTAATACGGCGCCCCTAAATAAATGCCAAAACGGGGATAACTGCGGTAACCGCCCCGATATCCCCATTCGCCGCTATGAATATCGCCGCCTCTAAAATGACTGCCACCTTGTCCATGACCACCGTCATGGTAGCCACCGCCACTATCCCCCTGTGCCCGATTAAGCCCGCTGTACAAGCTGCAAACTGCCAGCATTATTGCTGTTGACACTATGTGCGTTTTCATTATTGAGCCCTTTGAGTAGGTGGAGAGCCTTCGAAGACGATCAGTATACATCGTGCAGAGGACAATGACTTTAGCCCAGTGAACGCGTCATCGTTCCGATTTTTAAGTGCTGGACTAGCCGTTTTACCAACCCCGATGCCAACCTAGCCTGGGATGATACCAGCCCCATCCATTAGCTGGGTGTAGTCGCCAGAGATATCCTGCGCCAGGCATGGGGTAGGCGGGCCTAACCACGGCTACCGGGCTAACGACAGCAGGCTCTGCCGCGCATCCGGTTAGGAGCATAGTTAAACAAACTGCGTTAATCAGCGATTTCATAATCGCCACTCCTTATAAAAAACTAACATGAGCTGAAAACCTGACCCATCATATTACGTTTGTTAATTTATTTCACCGTGCTGTTTTTTGCAGTTGTTGGTTTTTTGTCCAGATCATTGCTAGCAACAGATTCAATTGGCTTTTTGTTAAAATCATCCGCAATTGTGTTAAACGGAAAGGGAGTTGAGGGAATCAGCACTAACGCAGTGTATTGCGCTATTTTCTACACCTGTTTTTTCGTTATACCTAAATCCTGCAATCAAATACCCAATAAACTTCACGATGCAGGATAGGTACTTGAGGCTGGAATTGAGTTTGGATTTGATTACGCCTCAGCTGACCATCGGTTATGTATCTGAGATGATCCATTTGGCTAATAACAGGCATCACGCTACGTTGTGTTTCAATGTGTAGAGCTAGCTCAAATACAAAATGTTAAACGCAATTTAAGTGCCACATAAATTAGTAGAATATAATTAATGGATTATATATTTCTTTAGCATAGCTTCCCTTACGTTAGGTTGATAAGCACCATATGGAATGGTTCTTTATGATAGGGGCTGGGTTTGTGCGCTAAATACAAGCAAATTCTGTACCTAGCCGATGATGGTCCATAGTCCGTATTATTCCTGATACGCTCAGGAAATCCGTTGGCTGGTATCCTGAAGGATGTGGTTGGGGCGGAGGCTTGTTGTCGCGGGGTAAGGGCTCGAAGGCGCAAAACCTTAAATTTTGCGCCTTCGGAATGGAGATATTCCGGAATGGAATTTATGCGGGGCTAAGTTATTGATTAACCACGGTCATGGTTGTCGCGAACCAATGGTGCAATGGTTTGCGGCACATAGTTTGGCAAATCGGCGCTATCTACAGCAAAGACAAAGAATTTGTTCGCATTGGCGATGCCATTTGGATGGGTATCATCAGTGATAGTGGCCAGAAAATCGTTATCGTTGGCGATAAATAACGTGTGCTTAGTGACGCTGTCGATAACCATATCAGGGCCAAAAGCCACTGATTCTATTTTGGCCGGAATATCATTCGCGTCAATGCCAGCAGCAGTCAATTCGGCTACTACATCCAGGAACAAGGTTTTGGCAACAACCGGCGACGTCGCATCCAAGGTCGCTAAGTCGCTGACGTCAGTTGCGCCTGAGAGGTCGATTTTAAACAGCTTTTTAACAACAGCAGTGCTGTCGTCGCCCAAACCTTTGCCATCGCGTTCATCGACCAGGAATTCATGGTCATTGATGGCGACGATTTCACTTGCGCCGGAACCGTCGGTCAGCAGATAAGCATATTCTTTGGTGGCTCCAGTCGCTATGTCGATGGTGACGATACGGATGTATTTTTTGGTGTCCTGTATCAGGTTAGCCTGCATGATACCGACCAAAGTATTGCCGTCAGGCGTAATCGCCAATCCTTCCATGCCTTTGTTTGCCGTTCTGCCGGAAGTGTTTCCCGGTATTTCAACAGCATCTCCCTGGGCGCTCTGGGTAGTTACCGCTAAATGCTCTGGCAATGTGAAGGCTTTGATACGTTTGCCGGTCAGGCGGTTGAACTTATAGACATAAGGGCCGTATTCATCAGAGACGAATACGCTTTTTCCGTCAGCAGATACACGTATCGCTTCAGGATCCAGGCGGCCATTAAGCGGGTTGGTAGAGCTTTTGCCGGCATCGAAATTATCAGAACGGCCGCTGAAATAATATTTGCCCACACTGTTTAAAGCCGGTGCGCCATCAATGCCATAGCTCAGCGGTAATTTGCTGGACAGCAAGGTTGTATCAATAAGGAAAGGGGACAATATATAAGGCAAGGAACCTGTTATTGAAGAATCGTAGCTAGGATTAGCTGCGAGCGCCATATTAAAGGTTTGGAAACGGTTGATATACGAAGTCGTGTCGTCAACCAATGGATTATAGGCGTTGGCGTTCGGGCCGCGGTCAGGAATCGCAAGGAAGGTATTGCCGCCAGCATAAGCCAGGCCGGAACCTACGCCGCCCAGAATATTTCCGGCAATGCCGCTTTCCAGCGGAGCCGCTGTTCTTGTAGACATATCCTGATAGTTGGCATTGACTTCGCCAATGGCAATCAGGTTTACTTCGGCTTGTGCAGCAGGTGCTGCGAACAAGGGTAATAATAAAAGGGGTATCAGGTGGTTTTTTGTCATGGGATCCTCGTAAGGTGAGTTGTTAAAACTCATCTATTATCGCTACTGAATATGACTGCAAGATTACATGGCATGATGGCGGCATGGCAGGACAGTGATTACCCCATCCATTCTTAACGGTGTGCACGGTATGGCTTTTGGTTCTTCAGGCGCGCTACCGGAAAATAAAGGGGGCGACCCATGACCAGTGGCTGGCCTTAGCGCGGTAAAAGTGGGGGCGGTATTGGCAGATAGGCAATAACAAATAAAACCTATACCCGGCGGGCTGCCGGGTATAGGTCCGTAAGACTAAGGCGTTAAGCCTTGTCCGACAACGATCACTTTGATGGCATTGGTGCCGCCTTTGACGCCGTTCAAATCACCTTTGGTGATGATGAATTTATCGCCGTCTTTGGCTATATTCCATTTTCTGAGCTCTTTAACAATGCTGCGGTTGACTTCTGCATGGTCTTGAGTTTCTTCAATCTTGAAATAGATAGGGAATACGCCGCGAAACAAAGTGGCTTTGCCTAGTGTTTCTTCTATGCTGCTGAATGCAAAAATAGGGATGGCTGAACTGATTCTGGACATCCACAACGGTGTAGAACCTGATTCCGTCAATGCAACAATACCTTTAATCTTGGTATGGTTGGCCATGTACATGACAGACATGGCAATGGCTTCATCAACGCGTTCAAACTGAATGTTGATACGGTGGTCAGATTCACGCACCACCGGTTGTTTTTCAGCTTCAACACAAATACGGTGCATGGCTTCTACGGCTTTAATCGGATGATTGCCCGATGCTGTTTCAGCAGACAGCATAATGACATCGGTGCCATCATAAATGGCATTGGCGACGTCAAACACTTCAGCACGGGTAGGAATCGGATTTTCTATCATCGATTCCATCATTTGTGTTGCGGTAATCGCAATGCGGTTAAGTTCCCGTGTGCGCTTGATCAGTTTTTTCTGCACAGCAGGCAGGTTCGCGTCACCAATTTCAACACCAAGATCGCCACGCGCCACCATTACCGCATCCGAAGCCAGGATGATTTCATCCATAACGGGATCGACAATCGCTTCTGCACGCTCGACTTTGGAAACAATGCCGGCATGGCAGCCGGCGGCTTCCAATAAGCGACGCGCTTCGTTCAAGTCTTCGGCGCAGCGCGGGAAAGAAATGGCAACATAATCGCACCCCATGATGGCGATGGTTTTAATGTCTTCCTTATCTTTTTCGGTTAATGCCGCTGCCGAAAGTCCACCGCCTAGTAGATTGATGCCTTTGTTGTTGGACAAGTCCCCGCCAACGGCGACGGTGCAGTTGACGCGCATGTTTTCAACATTGACAACATCCAGCACGATACGCCCGTCATCAAGCAACAACCGGCTGCCCGGTACAACTTCCAGAGCCAAGGGCTCGTAAGTTATGCCGACTTGCGTATTGTCACCGGCCAAGGGGTCGAAATTGATGTCGAGTGCAAAATTCTGGCCTTCTTTCAGGTTTACCTTGGTGTCTTTAAAGCGCGCAATGCGGATTTTAGGGCCCTGTAAATCGGCCAGTATGCCTACGCGCCTACCTGTTTTTTTGCTGAGCTCGCGTATCGTATTTGCCCTGGCGATGTGATCTTCCGCAGAACCATGGGAGAAGTTCATGCGTACCACATCAACGCCGGCCGCAAACAGACCCTCAAGCACACCGGGCTTGTCCGTAGCCGGACCTAGCGTGGCTAAAATTTTGGTTCTTCTTAACATTATGAATTATTCCGCGTTGACTAGGGCAATAGAGGTGTCGAGCATACGGTTGGAGAAGCCCCACTCGTTGTCATACCAGGCCAGAACTTTTATAAAAGTGCCGTCGATAATTTTAGTCAATGGCGCTTCGTAAATCGATGACGCGGGGTTGTGGTTAAAGTCGGTGGAAACCAAGGGCTTTTCGTTAATATCCAGGATACCTTTTAAATAACCTGCTGATGCCGTTTTTAAAATGTCATCAATCTCGGCTTTGCTGGTGCTTCTTGCTGCGGTGAAAGTCAAGTCAACAACAGACACGTTGATAGTGGGCACACGCATTGCGAAGCCATCCAGCTTGCCGGCCAGTTCTGGCAACACCAAACCAACTGCTGCTGCGGCACCGGTTTTGGTCGGGATCATGGATTGTGTGGCTGAACGGGCGCGGCGCAAGTCGCTGTGATAGACATCGGTCAACACTTGGTCGTTGGTGTAGGAATGGATCGTGGTCATCAAGCCGTGGACTAAGCCAATCGTATCGTTCAATGGTTTGACCAATGGCGCCAAACAGTTAGTGGTGCATGATGCGTTAGAGATTACGGTGTCTGTGGCTTTCAGTATGTTATGGTTAACGCCGTATACGATAGTCGCATCGACATCATCGCCGCCCGGCGCTGAGATAATAACTTTTTTGGCGCCGGCAGTAATATGTGCAGATGCTTTGGCTTTGCTGGTGAACAAGCCCGTGCATTCGTGAACTACATCAACGCCTAGATCGCCCCAAGGCAATTTGGAAGGGTCGCGTTCAGAGAAAACTTTGATTCTGTCGCCATTGATAACTATGTACTCGCCATCAACGCTGACTTCAAAAGGAAATTTGCCATGTACTGAGTCGTATTGAGTCAGATGGGCGTTAGTGTTGGCATCGCCTAAGTCATTGATGGCGACAATTTGGATTTCATCGGTACGACCCGCTTCGTATAAGGCACGAACGATATTGCGTCCAATACGACCATAACCATTGATAGCAACTTTAATTGGCATTGAGCTTCTCCAGAGAGTGATGAGACAAAAATTTACACGATTGTGTATAAAAATTCCGAAAACTCTGTAACTATACCAAAATATGAGCCGCTTAGTCTATTGCTCATCAACGCCACAACGCTTATGGCGCGCCCAGTTTTAGCGCATTACAGCCATTAGTGTGGGTGATCATGATCTGAATGTTCATGACTTGAATGCTCATGGGCATGTTCGGGGACGGCAACCGCTTCAACCGCAACGCCATACTTATAGACCATCAAGCCACCTAGGTCAGCGCCAAGGCTCAGTAGCACACAAAGCAACCCCGCCAATATCAGGAATAAAACATTCGCACCACCTTGAATCAAGCTGCCGCTTTTGCGGCGCCACAGTGACAGCAAGGACGTCAGCACAAGGACGGCGATGCCGATATGTTCATGGCGCTCCATAATTTCGTGGACATTTTCGCCATGCGCGACGGTACTGGCGGCAATAAAACCTGCCGTCACGGTAACAACGGCGGCAACAGTGCCGAAATAAAGCAAGCAGCTGGCAACAGCCCGCCATGCCTGTTTTTTAGCCAGTGTACCGATAAGATCCAGGGCAAAAAAGCCCAATAAAAAAGCGATAGGGAAATGTACCAACAAAGGATGTACATTATCCATGCTGGCAAGCCCCGGCATGATAGCCGAAAACAGTCCGCCCGGCCCTTGTGCGGTAGCGCCTTCAAAAAAAGCCAACAAACTCGCTAGGCTTTCGGCGATGCCGCCGTCATGATCGGCGTCGCCGTGGATTTGAAAAGATAAAAAATTGTTCATGCCAATGAGTCTTAAAGTTGTCGGTAAAAAGGGCTGGGTTAGCAAAATAATGTTTTATGAACAGCAATCTACTCGATATTCAGGCAATTGCAAGCACTGCGCCGATACCGGTAACCGTCAATCAAAACGTTGGGCATCAGCCGGTAACTTATCGAATACGGCATGTTTGGCGATGCCGAAATGTTCCGGGTAGAAGACGGCGGCCAGATACAAGCCTTCCGGCGGGGCCGTGATGCCGGCCCGGCGGCGGTCTTTAACCTCAAGCAAATAGGGTATCCAGGCTAAAGATTGTTTGCCAGTTCCTATATCAATCAGCACCCCGGCAATGTTTCTGACCATGTGATGCAAAAAAGCGTTGGCGGAAATGTCGATAATGACGTTGTCGTTGTCCCGATAGACATCAATAAAATACATCGCCCGCATCGGGCTTTTCGACTGACAGCCTTGCGCACGAAACGAAGAGAAATCATGGTGCCCTATCAGATATTGTGCAGCCTGATGCATTTTTTCCGCATCCAGGGGCTGATAACACCAAGTTTCTTGTTTGTGCCGCAATGCTGATTTAACCGGACGGTTACTGATTATATAGCGGTAAAAGCGGGCGACCGCACTGTAGCGGGCATGAAAACCGTAGGCGGCGTGCTTTATCCAAGTAATCCTGATATCGTCGGGCAGGTTGCTGTTGCCGCCGAGCAGCCAGGCGTCGGTGCTGCGTTCAGATGATGTGTCGAAATGCACGACTTGCCCAAGCGCGTGGACGCGGGCATCAGTACGTCCGGCGCAGATCACGGTAACCGGATGGTTGGCCACTTTGGACAAGGCTTGTTCCAGCGTAGCCTGCACACTCCGCCTGTGGGTTTGCGACTGCCAGCCAGAAAAGCCGCTGCCGTCGTATTCTATGCCCAGGACTATCCGAGTTTCACTCATGGATATAAACGCTTACCCCGACCGCCACGCGGTCAAACAAATCAACAATGTCGGCGTTGTGCATGCGGATACAGCCGTGGGAACCGGGTTCGCCGGTCATTAACCTGTCTGGACAGCCATGGATATAGATATAGCGTTTAGCCGTGTCCACTGGCCCGTAACGGTTTTTCCCCGGTTCCAAACCGCCCAACCAAAGTATGCGTGTTAATATCCAGTCACGTTGGGGTTGCCGATTCGCCAGATCCTCGCTGTAAATCTCGCCGGTAGTACGTCGGCCTACGAAAACTGACTGCAAGGGCTGGTCCGCGCCGATTTTCGCACGGATGTTATGCCATCCGCGCGGTGTGCATTCGCTGCCTTGTTGTTCGCCTGCGCCATTTTTGGCAGTGGACACGGCATAAGTTTTCAGGATACGGTTGTTTTCAACAATCGACAATTGCTGGGCATTTATGGATACATCGAGGAATAAATCGGTTTTCATGGTGTCGGCGCTGTTGCAGCCCGTCCTTATTAAACGGTGGTTATGGAATTTCCAAAAAATACTATCACAGGTCTTATTACGCAGGTGAACTGATCGCCATACGCTTGCTTGACTTGAGAAAAGGCTAACGGCATCATGACCTACCTTCTTGATGACCTTATCGGCTTGGCTAACTATGAATCACGCCATTTTACTTGCTTGCTTGTTCAGTTTAACGGCACATGCCGCCGCTTCCGAGCTTGCCGCGTCCCCGCGCACGTCGGCAATCAAGGCGCTTACAGACCGGGCGTTGCCTGCCGCCAGTGGCACCGGCGCTTGCGTCCATCCATTGGATCCGTTGACAAAAGCGGAAATAGAGCTGGCGGTTACCCTGGTTAAAGCCAACGGTGCACCTGCCCAAGCCTTCTTTCCTACCGTGGTGCTTAATGAACCGCCGAAACAGGAAGTCCTGGCCTTTCAGTTTGGCGATAATTTCCGCCGCGAGGCGTTGGTGGATGTTTACGACCGTCCTAAAAACACCTTGTACCAAGCTATCGTTGATTTACGGCAGCAGAAAGTAACGGCGTTCAACAAACTGCCTCAGGGCACGCAACCGCCGACATTCATAGACGAATATACGGCTGTTTTGCCGGTGGTCACGCAGGATCGCGATTGGCGCGCCGCGATGCACAAACGCGGGATTAACCCAGATCAGGTTTATCTGGATGTCTGGGCGGGTGGCGATTTGCCTGTTGCCGTGGATCGTGACGGCAATACTGTTGCGCCCGGAACCCGTATTATGCGGGTGTTGTCCTTTTTGCGCGGAGATAACCAGCCTAATCCCTATGATCGGCCTATCGAGGGTGTGGTGGTTGCGGTTGATATGAACCGCCTTAAAATTCTGCAAGTGACTGATACGGTGGTCGCCGCCGTTTCCGGCTATGCTGGCGAGCCTGAAAGCCATAGTCGGCAAGGGCTTAAACCCTTGCAGATAGTTCAGCCTGAGGGTTCCGGTTATCAGTTGTGCGGACAGGAAGTCCGTTGGCAAGGTTGGCGTTTCCGTTATGCACTGCACCCCCGTGACGGCTTGGTGCTTTATACCATAAGCTATGAAGAAAATGGCGTTGTGCGTCCCATCGCTTACCGCTTGGGCTTGACTGAGATTTATGTGCCTTATGGTTTGCCTGACGTCAACTGGGTGTGGCGGACTGCGTTTGATGTCGGTGAATATGGTATGGGGCGTTTTGTTAACCCGCTTGCGGCTAATATCGATGTACCGAATAATGCGTTGTTTTTTAATGCCCGCATCGCTGACGACAGCGGCAGTTCTATCGTTTATCCCAATGCAGTCGGGCTTTATGAGCGCAACTCCGGCTTGTTGTGGAAACGCGTCGATCCCGACTCAAGCGCGCAGGATAGGCGGGAGGCACGGGAATTGGTCATCACGTCAAACTCTTGGATAGGCAATTACATTTATGGCATCCACTATATTTTCCAATTGAATGGTACGCTTGATGTGCGTGTAGACGCTACCGGAACGACCCTCAACCAAGGTGTCAACAGTATTACAGAGGGCTCTGTTCACGGACGGGTTGTTGATAAGGCGTCCGCAGCCGGTGGTGGTGCAGCCATTGTCGCCGCACCGAATCACCAACATTTTTTCAATTTCCGTGCGGATCTGGATATTGACGGTTTGGCTAACCGCGTTTATGAAAGCAATGTCCAAGCGCAAACCAGTGCATGGGGTAATGCTTTTGCCAGCGAGGATTCTTTGCTGGCGACAGAAGCTGGGGCACGCCGCGATATCGACCTTAGTCGGGCGCGTACCTGGAAAATTCTCAGCAGCAACGGCAAGCATGACTTGGGGACGCCTACGGGTTACACATTAACGCTGGGCGATACCGCCACGCCTTATTCCAGTGACCATTTCGCAGCGCGTCAACGTGCCGGTTTTGTTGAGCACCCGTTGTGGGTTACCCGGTATCACGCCGACGAGTTATACGCAACCGGCACATACCCGAATCAAGGCTCGGCGGGTCAAGGTTTGCCGGCTTATTCGGGGGATGAAAACTTGCAGGACCAGGATGTGGTGTTATGGGTATCGGCAGGCTTGACGCACATCCCGGATGTCGAACAATATCCAGTGATGAACACCGAGAGCCTACAGGTTTTTCGGCTCACGCCTTACGGTTTTTTCCGGCGGAATCCCGCGCTTAACCCTTT
This sequence comes from Methylovulum sp., assembly GCA_030653435.1. Lineage (GTDB taxonomy): Bacteria > Pseudomonadota > Gammaproteobacteria > Methylococcales > Methylomonadaceae > Methylovulum. Next base: position 20,878 of record JAURZI010000030.1, on the reverse strand, counting down.
ACATTAAGGCTGCATGGGCTGTGCCCGCAGCGCATGTACTACTTGGATGCAGTGTCGCTGACGCTATAACGGTTATACAACATCGCCAGCATATCACACTCGTCATGGGTCGGCTTGATCCAGCCCGGTATGCCCAAGTCTGCCAGAACCTGCCTGCCTTGGCTGTCCAGGCTCATATCCAGCAAGACATTCGATAATGTATCACCCAATTCGGCGCAATGCGGGGCGACACTCAATAAATGGAAGGCGAAAGCGGTTTCGCTTTGGTCCATTTCCCGCAAATTTTTTCGCGTCAACCCGGATAGGCCATGATAAGTGTCGCTTAACATGAAAAGTATATCGGCAGAGCCTTTAAGCAGCATTTGCAAGGCTTTAATATCATGGCCGGAAAACAGGTATTCCATGTCAGCCAAAGCTGTTTCGTTTTCTTCCAGCAGGAATCGGCCTAGCAAATAAACAAAGTTGTCTTGTGCCGCAGTTACCACTTTGCCGCCTTGAAATTCCGCCAAGCTTAGCCGTGGGTCGTCGGCCCGCACGAGTAAAGTGACTTCGTCAGACTGGTCTATCGGACGCAGCAGCGGTTGGAAATGATGTTTTAACATCAAATGGGTGGCCTCAAACGGTTTGGTGAAAACGATGTCCATATCTTCTATGGGCTTACGCCGTTCGCTCATGGCCCCATGCGCCAGTTCCAAATGGACTTCGCGGCCCAAATGGCGTTGCAAATAGGTATTGAAGAAGTACCAACCGTTCATTTGTTGGCTGCTTTGTGCGCTTACCCAGAGTTCGAGTTTTTCGGTACTGACAGCCACGGCAGCGCTGGAACGGCGCTCTGGCGTTTCAGTGCCGTTATTTGCCGGTGTTATCGGCTGTGTTAGCTGAAGCGCTTGCGGGGCTGTTGCGGGTGGCGTAGTAGGCAGTGATTGTCTGGTTTGTGGGGATGGGAGCCCGGCTGCCGAGGTTTCAGATAAGAAACGCGTCAGGCCTGTCATCTTGAACAGTACGCCTATCATGCGGTTAGTGTTAGTGATGTTGATGCTGATGTGCTGTTTTTGCCAGTGCTCAAACAATTTCAGCAGTTGCGCGAGCCCCATCGAATTAACGCGCTGCACTTGGGCAAAATTTAATTCCACGGTGCAATGTTGCGGGAGTATATAAAGTGTTTCCAGCAATTGCACGGCTTCGACATCTATAATGCCGATCATCTCGAATTGTTGCACCAATGCTTCTGCCGAGGGTTGCGGTTGGATTTGCAGGGTAGTTGTTGCGAACAAAGCGGGCGAAGGCGCCGGAGATTGCGCTGTCCGTGCCGGTTCTGCGCGCGCAACGGCTTTTTGTGGCTCAAGTGCTGAGGTTTTGGCATCAGACACGGGTGCCGCAGACAGAAACCGGGTTAACCCGGTCATTTTAAATAATACGGTAATCATGCGATTAACGTTAATGACGCTGATAATGATGTTTTGTTTCTGCCAATGCTCAAACAGTTTCAGCAATTGTGCCAAACCCATAGAATTGACCCGTTCCACTTGGGCGAAATTTAATTCGACGCGGCAGTTTTGGGGTAGTACATAAAGCGGCTGCAACAGTTGCACGGCATGGACATCAATGCTGCCTACCAGTGTAAATTGCTGGATTGCTTGCTCGTTAGAGGGGGAGGGTTGGATTTGCAATATGGCTACAGCGGCGGTCTCTGTTGGGTCGGTCACTTGGAGGGCTCCTGATATTTCAAGTTTTGTCGCTGCACTGGAATGGGCATGTCCGTCGGCGAGAAAATGGGCTAAACCTGTTTGGTTGAGCAACAAGCACACCATTTGATTGGCGGAGGTGATGCGTATGCTGATGTCCCGTTTTTTCCAATGCTCAAACAGTTTCAGCAATTGTGCCAAGCCCATGGAATTGACCGAATCGACCTGGGCAAAATTGAGTTCTGCGCTTGCTTGTGCAGGCACTACGTAAAGTTTCTCCAAAACCGCCGAGGCATCAATATCTACAGCGCCAATCAGCGCGAAGGTCTGGGCGAGGCTTTCTGAGCTAGGTTGTTGCTGAATTCGTAACTTTGCATTAGTTATCATGGTTAACAGCCTCGTATAGTTCGCTGTGATAAAGGAATTGAAAGCCTTTATCCGCTTCTGGGTCAAAATGGTTATTAAGGTCCATAAACGCACAGACTTGTGTTTGTTGGTTCGGGAAAACACGCAGTTGCAAATAATCAGACATACGCCAAATCAGGTAGAGCCCGCCGCCGCCGACACCGGAGTCCAGGCCCAATCCTCGAATGTGGCGTGACAGGCGGTTTAGGAACACGTTGGGGGTTAATGTCCCCCAGTTGTCAATCAATGAAATGCCCAGCAAGCCGTTCTGGATGGAGACATCCAGGCGTAATATTTCGTCTGCGGCCAGTTCCCGTGATGTGCCTTTTGCGTAAAGGGGCCGGCCTTTGCCGTCGCGTGGTGCACCGCAAAGCCCATTTTCAATTAATTCGTCTAACAGAAAAATGACGGCATCCAGGCGATCCGGGTTGGTTATGGATTGTTCTTGCAACCACGCATCGACTTCACCTATGATGAAAGCCTTGTCGTCACTGTGGGTAAAATGAAATTCCCGGCGTTGATCAGGAGTACGCAGAAATGCTGCCAAATCGTCGGTGCCGTTATGCTGATGCTGGTTGAGTAAGACTCCCCAGCCCAATTGCTGATTAATGGGATGATCCTGCAATAATATCCGCCTGACACCTTGGGCTGACAAGCCCGGTATAAGGTCGGCAAAATTTTGTTCTGCCAGGAACACCAATTCCTGGCGCTGGATACGTGGGGAAATGGATCTGGGATTTGTGCGGTAAAAAGCATCAGCGATGTGCACTTTTTCGATGACGTCTGAATCGGGTTCGGCAGTGCTGTAGGCATTGCCCAGCGCCGTTGTTTTTTCGAAATGTTCAACACAGAAAATAGTGACATCGTCATAGAATACGGATCGTCCCAGATAATCAGTCAGCGTATCCAGCAAACTGCCGTTCAGTGTTTCTATGTCGCTTTCACCATGATTAACCAGCACTTCTTCCAGGCGTTCATAACCAAAGCATTCACCCTCGGCATTTTCTTCTTCAACAATGCTGTCGGTGTAGAGAAACAGACGGTCACCCAAGTCAATTTCAGTCATTTGCTGTTCGTAGTCGGTATGTTCGTTCTTGCCCAAAGGCAGGCCGCCCAGTTCCAGGCTGTCCAATTGGCTGAGCATGGATCGGTAGATATACGCGAATTGATGGCCGGCGTTGGCATAACGCAGTTCGCCCGTGCGGGTGTCCAGGCATACCGCAAACATAGTCATCAGCAGTGATTGGTGGGCGGTGTTAAAGATGATGTTGCTGAGGCGGGAAAGTATCTTGTTGGGTTCCTTTTCTTTCTCGGCCTCCAGAAAATTAACACCAGCCTTGGCGGCGCAGACAATGGTGCCGGCAGCAATGCCATGGCCGCTGACATCGCCGACTAAGATAACCACCCAGCGCCCGTCTATCATGTAGTAATCGTAAAAATCGCCCCCGACTTCACTGGATGTGATCATGGTCGATAAACCACGCACGCCTGGCAATTCAACATAAGGGGAGCGTAGCAGGTTTTTTTGCAGCGCTGCGGCGTTAGCCACCTCATCATTTAACCGCGTACTCAGTTGCTGCATGGTTTCGATCAGGTGGCCTTGCGATTGTGACATTTTCAACATCATGTCGGCGACTTTGACTACGCCGATAATGCCGTCTTTGCCGATGACGGGCAGCGCTTCGTACTTGATGCCCGGATCTCGGCTTAAAAAATCAACGATCACTTGGTCGATGCGGTCTTCGGCATTGGCAATCAACGGCGCAACAAATATATCGGCATTGCTTACCAGCAAGATGTCTAGGTTTTTCCGCGCATAAAGCTCGCGCGCAAAAGCCCGGGTCATCAGGTTGAGATAATTGCGTCGTGAAATGAGGCCGAAATATTTGTTGCTGTCGTCCATGACCGGCAGTGCCGATAAGTCAGCGTGTGCCTGAAATAAACCAAGAACATCCAAAATTGGCGTGTCCAGCGTGATAGGTTTGACTGATTGCGTTAAGTCGCGGACATAAGGTACGGAAAACTGTGAAGGCGTGTTGCCGTGAGGGCTTTTTTGACTGTCGAGCATAAATATCCGCAATAAACTGTTCGAAAGCCGGAAATCGGCTTAACACCTTTCCGATTTTAAATGAAAACCATTACAGCTTAATTACATTGTCATTCGTGCGCCCCAAGTCTTAGCGGGCTTGGGGCGGGTTGGAGCTATCTTTAGTGGGTGATGGCGGTGGCGTATGCTATTATTTGGAAATGTTAGCCACATAAGACTGTAACACAGATTTAGGTCTCCTTTTTTTCAAGTGCCTGGATTTTTTCTTCCAGGTGTTTTACTTTTTTCAGTAGTTCCGGTAATTTGCTGAGCGCCACTTGTTCTTTATAAGCGACGCGTTTATCTTTTGCGGGGCTGCCGAACATGTGAGCGTTGGCGCTCACATTGCCGGCCACGCCGGAACGCGCCATGATAACGGCTCCTTGCCCTATGGTGACATGGTCGGCAATGCCGGCACTGCCGGCAAGTACCGCATAATCGCCGATATGGCACGAGCCTGAAATGCCAACCTGACCGCATAAAATAACATGGTCGCCGATCTTATTATTGTGACCAATTTGCACCAGATTATCTATTTTACTGCCAGCCCCAATCGTCGTGCTACCTAGCGCACCTCTGTCCACGCAGGTATTGGCACCAATTTCGACATTATCACCAATAACCACATCACCGACTTGTGGCACTTTGATATGCTGGTGATTCCTGAATTTATAGCCAAAACCGTCAGCGCCGATAATCGCCCCGGAATGGATAATGACATTATTGCCCACGATGACGTTATCGTAGATGACCGCGTAAGGGTAAATCCGGCAATTTTTACCTATTTTGGCGTTTTTACCGATATAAACTCCCGCCATGATATCGCTGTTATCACCTATGCTGGCATGTTCCCCAATGACGGCGTAAGGGCCGATATACAAATTGTCGCCTAACGCCACGTTCGCTTCGAGTATGGCTTGCGGGGCAATGGCGCGTTGGTGGGCGCGTTCCGGATGTAACAGCCCAACAGCTTTGATGAAGCTCATTTCAGGGTCGGCGGAGATGAGCATGGCCATGCCGTCAGGAATATGTTTTACCGGAAAACCTTCGGCAATAAAGCACGCGCTGGCTGTCGAGCCTTCGAGGTACTGGGTGTATCGGGCATTCGTCAGTTGTGTGACCTGGGCTGTTTTGGCTGCGGTGATCTCAGCGGCCGATGTAATGATTGTAGACGGATTCCCCCCTTCAATCCTGGCATCGCAAATATCGGCAAGGTCTTTTAGCGTGATCGGCATAATGGTCTCTGCTGGTTATGGGTAGGGTAGGTAATTCATAGGGCTTATGTTAATGAGTCGGGCTAGTGTAACAAATCTGGCAAACATCGGCGTGGCATCAATCAATTGACGCGTCCGGTAAACACGAGGCGCTGGCGGCTGAGTGCTTAACCTGTTGCCAGCGCCCCGATTTGCCGCCGTCTTTTTCCAGCAATCGGATGTCCTGGATAACCATGCCCCGGTCTACAGCTTTGCACATGTCGTAGATAGTGAGCAGGGCGCACGAGGTGGCTGTCAATGCTTCCATTTCCACGCCGGTTTGGCCGTTGGTCTTTACGGTAGTTTGGCAACGTATGCGATTGCCGTCCGGTTCTGCGCTGAGGCGTATGTCGACATGGGTGATAGGCAAGGGGTGGCACAGCGGAATTAAATCAGCAGTCTTTTTGCTGGCCATGATGCCGGCTATTCTGGCTATTGCCAGCACATCACCTTTTTTATGCTCGCAGTCGATGATCAGTTTGAGTGTTTCCGGTTGCATGGAGATATAGCCTTCGGTAACTGCGATGCGGTGGCTTACCGGCTTTTCGCCGACATCGACCATGTGGGCTTCACCTGCTTGATTAAAATGGCTTAATGCGGTCATTTATCGGTAGAATGGGGTTGAATGCGTCATTTAAGTTTTAATTATCCCTATTTTCGTAACGGTGTGCATGTCATGTCAAATAAAGCGTCAATTAAAGTGCGTTATTTTGCAAGTTTGAAAGAAAATCTTGGGCGTTCTGAAGACCATCTGGTGTACACAGGCTTGATGACTGTCCGTGAAATCTGGTGCAGCGCCAATCCTGGCCAGCCATTGCCCTGTAATATATTGGCGGCCGTAAATATGGATTATGTTGATCTGGACAGCTTAATCGAAGCTGGCGACGAGGTCGCGTTTTTTCCGCCTGTGACAGGTGGTTGAAGATGGCTGTTATGGTCGTGCAGGGCAATTTTGATCCCTGGCAGGAAATTCAAGCCTATCAAAATGCTGCCGACTGCCTGCCCGGTACAGTGGGGGCAACCAGCGTTTTTGTCGGCACTATGCGCGATTTTAACGCCGGCAACGCAGTTAAAGGCATGACACTGGAATATTATCCGGGTATGACCGAAAGGCAATTGGAAAAGATTGTCGCTGAAGCGCGGCGACAATGGCGGTTGCTTGATAGTTTGGTAATGCACCGCGTCGGCGATATTTTGCCAAATGATCCGATAGTGCTGGTTGCAGTATGGGCCGCGCACCGTGGCGATGCCTTTGATGCTAGTCGTTATATTATGGAGGCCTTGAAATCCAGGGCGCCATTCTGGAAAAAAGAGCGTTTGGACTCTGGCGACGAGTGCTGGGTTGCCGAAAATACCAAGGGTTACAAATCGGACTGAGGTTTGCTTGGTCGTTAGCGGGGGTGATCAGAAAAATCCGTGCCCCAAAGTAATGGGTTCGTTTATCGGTTTGTCGTCGATGCTGGTTTGGATAAATGTAAAGAAGTCACGCCGGCATAGGTGACTATTTCGCATCGTTTTTTGCGGTTTGTGTCCTAAACTATTCATCGTACTGAAGGGATGCGTACTAAGATCGCATGTCAGCAACACGGTCTTAACAATCAACGGACACGCCTAAACCATTTAAACATTTATTGAAGGATAATATCATGAAGAACAAACGTATTTTAAGCATCAGCCTGCTGTTGTCCGCAGCAGCATTATTTTCCACCGCCGGTTTTGCTGCAGACGTTATGACATTCCCCGGCACAATTTGCAATGCTAGCGACCCAAGCCAGGCCGGTAAAATCACCAGATCCGTCGCTGGTGTGCAAAACAGCTCTTCGACTGGGGCGGTAACGGTCAATTGCCCGTTAGTCAGAGATAATCACAGCAACCTCACCGGAACTGATGTTGTCAAAGTGGCTGTTTTTCGTTCGGCTTCTGCAACCAGCAGCCTGCAATGCACCCTGTCCAGCCGCAGCAGCGATGGTGGTGCTATTGCGTCGCATACGCTATTTTTTGCAGGTGTCGGCAGCAGCACGTTGAACCTTGATGTCAATAGCAGTGTATTGGGCGGCTATTATGTCGTCAGTTGTAGTTTGCCCGAGTTTTCAGCGGTTAGAAGCATTTATCTGGATGAGCCTCTTTAACAATCTGGTCGGGCATGGACAGTTTTTGGATGAAAAAACTTAATTATTTATTGATAGCGCTTTGCATTTTAGTGATTGTTGTTAATGGCGCTGTGTTTTATTCAGGTGTGCCTGTCGGCCCCGCTTTGATCGACAATGCGGTGATGCTGGATGCTAGCGAATTAAGTGACCCGGAAATACACCATGCCCATAATGAAATAGAACGGCTTAAGGAGACGGTTACTGCCATGGAAGGCAGACTCAAACGCACCGAAGCAATAATAAGCCAGCTGCGTAGTGATTTGGCCCATGTTGCCGAAACGTCGGCAGAATCTTTTCGGCAAGAACCCATGCCTAACAAAACGCTGACAACGGCAGAAATTGAGCGGCTCAATAGTCAGCAGCGCGAGCACGCGGCGGCGGCACTCACTGAAAGTTTCCAAATGGAAACCATGGATTCGGCATGGGCGCCCAAAATTACGGGCATGATCCAAGATAGCTTCCTGAATAGCGAGAAGCTGGCTGAGCTGAGGCTGATTCATGCAGATTGTCGTGCTACTCTTTGCCGGATTGAGGTCACAGTCGATAATCCTGAGCAAATGCTGCAGTTTGAAGCACAGCTGCCGACATTAATTGGCGCAGAACTGCCTAGGATGACGACGTTTACTGAAGAGCAAGGCGACGGTTCGAGCCGGGTTACGGTTTATTTGGCGAGAAAAGGATATAAGTTACCCTGATGACGCTGTTGCAAAGAGGAGCTGGTGCATCCTGATTAGTTAGCCGTCATTTTAACCTTGCTTTCTGCTAGCAGGGGTCTGTGGTTGGTAATAACGGGTGTGCATCTAATGTTGCCAAAAGAAGTTTAAATCATTTTAGGGCTGGCAGGATATCCTGCCAGCCCTTATCAATTTTCTGCAATTTAATATAAAATGAGATATAATTCTATATTAAACAAACATTTCCCCGCGCATTCGCGCATTCTCATTCCAACAAGGTAAATCCATGCTCAATGATGTTTCTACATTACCCTCTTTTCGTGATTTGGCGCTGATTGAACCGGTGCTAAAAGCATTGGAAGATGTCGGTTATGAAACACCTTCGCCGATTCAGGCACAAGTTATCCCACACATGCTACAAGGAAAAGATGTATTGGGACAAGCACAAACAGGAACCGGTAAAACGGCGGCTTTTGCCTTGCCGATTTTATCGCGTATTGATATCAAACAAAAAGACCCGCAAGTCCTGGTATTAGCGCCTACAAGGGAACTTGCCATTCAGGTTGCCGAGGCTTTCCAGCGTTATGCGGCACATTTAAAAGGCTTCCATGTCCTGCCGATTTATGGCGGGCAGGATTACAGTACCCAACTCCGTCAGCTGAAACGGGGCGCACATGTCGTCGTTGGTACGCCGGGACGCGTTATGGACCACATGCGTAAAGGCACATTGAATCTTGATGGGCTTAGTACCTTGGTGCTTGATGAGGCCGATGAAATGCTACGCATGGGCTTTATTGATGATGTTGAATGGATACTTGAACAGACTCCCGATGAAAGGCAAATCGCGTTGTTTTCGGCGACTATGCCAACGGCGATCCGTAAAATTGCCCAGGAATATTTGCACGAACCACAGCAAATCACAATTAAAGTCACCAATGCTTCGGCGGAAAACATACGCCAACGGTTTTGGGTGGTCAGCGGCGTACATAAACTGGATGCGTTAACGCGTATTCTGGAAGTTGAAACCTTCGACGGTATGATTATTTTTGTCAGGACGAAAACGGCTACGGTCGAATTGGCGGAAAAGCTGGAAGCTAGGGGCTATTCGGCTGCTGCGATTAATGGTGATATGTCCCAGGCGCTTAGGGAGCGGTCGATCAACCATCTAAAAAACGGTAAGCTGGATATTTTGATCGCGACGGATGTTGCTGCTCGCGGACTGGATGTTGACCGTATCACCCATGTCGTTAATTACGATATCCCTTACGATACGGAGTCTTATGTGCATCGTATCGGCCGTACAGGACGTGCGGGTCGGACCGGCGACGCCATATTGTTTATTGCGCCGCGGGAAAGAAAGTTGCTGATGAATATTGAAAAAGCAACCAAGCAAAAAGTTGAAGAAATGGGCTTGCCCTCGACCGAAGTGATTAACAATAAGCGTATTGCCCGGTTCAAGCAGAATATTACCGATACCTTGGCTGCGGAAGAACTCGGCTTTTTCAATCAATTGATAGAGCAATATCAGATTGAACATAATGTTTCTGCACTGGAAATTGCTTCTGCTTTGGCGAAACTGGTTCAAGGCGACACGCCGTTGTTAATGCAGAATCCACCTAAAAAAGCTAAGGAAACCAGGGAAGAAGGCCCTTTCAGGGAAAGAGATGACCGGCCTAGACGGGAACGTAGTCCAAGGCGTGAAGTTGGCGGTGCGGATATTGAAATGGAATTGTTCCGTATTGAAGTCGGCCATGCCCACGGTGTAAAACCCGGCAATATTGTTGGCGCTATCGCTAACGAAGCCGGTATAGACGGCAAACATATTGCGCGCATCAAGATCGAGGATGATTACAGTACCGTGGAGTTGCCGGCCGGGATGCCAAAAGAACTGATCCAGGATTTGAGGAAGGTCAGGGTGGCGGGTCAACCTTTGAATATTTCCAAAGTCGAATCGGCGGCAAAAAGAATGGATGTAGGCGCTAAGAAGCCCGATAAAAGCAAGAAAAGAATCGGTACCCCTTCCAGGCGTGCAAAGCCGAAAGCGGAGGAATAGTTTCTGGAGTTGGTCTAGCGGTACGAATAGCTGGTGTACCGTGCGCGATCTTGGCTAGTTGTCTGCGCTGGGCGAATTCCAGATACAAGCCCCGGCAGCTTTTTCGATAGCGTCTAAACGCAGTTGATGTGCTGCCAGCTCCACATCAGTGCATCGGATTATAGTCAGTGCCGGACGGTCAGTTAATAGGCGTTCGGTTGTTTGGTCAATAATCCTTGCAGCTGCGGTTTCTGATGCTGACGAACCTTCATCGAGCAGTGATGACTGCCCCCCCGTCATCAATAAAAAGACATCGGCAAGAATTTCCGCATCCAGCAGTGCGCCATGCAAATTCCGGTGGCTGTTGTCAATGCCGTAGCGTTTACAGAGAGCGTCCAAGCTATTACGCTGGCCTGGGTGTTTTTTTCTGGCAAAATTCAGGGTATCAAATACGGCGCAATATTCGGCGACTGTTTTTTTCTCCGCAAAGTCCAGTAACGACAATTCGTGATTGATAAAGCCAACATCAAATGGGGCATTATGGATAACTAGTTCGGCACCTTCGATAAATGCAATAAAATCCGCAAAAATATCTTTAAAACGTGATTTGTCCGCTAAGAATTCATTAGTGATGCCGTGGACGGCAATAGCACCATCATCGATAATCCGGTCAGGGTTAATATACGCCTGAAAACGGTTGCCCGTCAGCCGACGGTTAAGCATTTCCACGCAGCCGATTTCAATGATCCTATGACCTTCCTGCGGATTTAAGCCAGTCGTTTCGGTGTCGAGCACTATAATGCGGTTTGTGAATGTACGTTTTTCCACAAGTTACCAAGGTATTTTTGTTTAATGGGTTAGGTGCAGCATGCTCGCTGTTCCTGTCTGCAATGCTCTGCCTGATATTGTCAGGATGGTGTAGAAGTATCAAGGCTAAGCCCAATGACAGGCAGCTGTTATTAGCATACATTAAAGATTTTATGACCACAAAGGTATTCCCATGACACAACATCGCCCCGTTGTCCTCTCATTTTCCGGCCATGACCCTAGCGGCGGTGCCGGTATTCAGGCGGATATTGAGACACTGGTCAGCCATCAGTGTCATTCTGTCAGCGTAATCACCGCCTTAACTGAGCAAGACACACGTAACGTAAAGAAACTTATCCCGCAAAGTTCAGAGAATATTATTAGCCAGGCGAATACGCTATTGGATGATTTTGATGTCGATGTCTTTAAAATTGGTTTAATCGGGCATCATGAAACGGCAATTGCGATTTATGCGATCTTAAAACAGCATCCGCATATTCCGGTTGTCCTGGATCCTGTGCTGGCGGCAGGCGGCGGCGCCGATTTGGCAAATGACCGGCTGATTGCGACGGTAGCCGATTTGCTGTTGCCATGCACGACGGTGTTGACACCTAACAGCGAAGAGGCGCGTAAGCTTGCAGGGTTGGATGGGCTTGATGAGTGTGGTCTGGCATTGTTGGAAAAAGGCTGTGATTATGTGTTGATCACGGGCGCGCATGAGGCTACGCCGATAGTGAATAACCAGTTGTTTCACGATGGTCGCAGCTGGGAAAATTATTCGTGGGATAGATTGCCTGAAAGTTATCATGGTTCGGGATGCACCCTGGCTGCCAGTATTGCGGCGTTGATGGCGCATGGTCTGGAACCTGTGCAGGCAGTTATGGAAGCCCAGGAATATACATGGAACTCGCTGAATAGCGCTTACCGGTCTGGTAAAGGCCAACATAATCCAAACCGGTTTTTCTGGATGGAGGATGACGCATGAAATGTCCGGCACGCGGGCTTTACGCGATTACCCAGACCGACAACAAATCTGCGGAAACAATAATCCACGAAGTTATCGCCGCTATTCGGGGTGGAGCGGTTATTCTGCAATATCGCGATAAAAATCCCGTTGATGCGCTGTCTCTGGGTAAAGAATTGCTCGGAATCTGCCGGCAGCACCAGGTCCCGTTGATTATTAATGACGACATCGCGCTTGCCGAGCGGATTGGTGCAGATGGTGTCCATCTCGGTAAACAGGACGGCAATATTAAAGAAGCCAGAAAAGTGTTAGGTGACGATGCGATTATTGGTGTTTCCTGTTACAACTTTTTAGGGCTGGCGTTGGATGCCCAAAATATGGGGGCTAGTTATGCCGCGTTCGGGCGGTTTTTTCCGTCGTCGTCCAAGCCATTGGCCGCACCTGCGGATATCCATACTTTGCAAAAGGCCAAGCAGGTATTGACGATTCCTGTTGTCGCAATCGGCGGGATACTGCCGGAAAATGGCGCGCAATTATTGGCAGCCGGCGCTGATATGCTGGCAGTTATCGGTGGTCTGTTTGATGGCGAACCGGAGCAGTCGGCTAAGGCCTATCAGGCACTGTTTTTGTGAGTGGCTGATAGGTTTAGGCATCGTAAACGGGATAGTCGCCCAACGGGTTGAAATAATTGTTGTTATCTCTGTTCAGAGCTCATCAGCAGCGGTGCTGGTCAAGCCAAGTATCATGCACTTTGTTATGTTGAAAATAATGGCTACGTTGCCTAACCCAGCTCTTCTCGGCGCTAAATAAGAAATAATCGTATTTTTAAAAGAGATTAACGAAGAAGTGTTATAAAATGTCCAGTTATATTTGCATTTGGTCATGAAGGTGTTTGTGACCATTTATATGTTATTAAGCACTTTACTATAAAGATACAACGGAGTTATTTCATGCGCATCATCCTGTTAGGGAGTCCCGGTTCCGGTAAAGGAACTCAAGCCCAGTTTATTACCGAAAAATACGGTATTCCGCAAATTTCAACGGGTGATATGCTCCGGGCAGCTGTGCGTGCGGGAACTTCGCTGGGTATTGAGGCAAAACAGGTGATGGATGCCGGTGGTTTGGTTTCTGATGGCATCATTTTGGGGTTGATTAAAGAACGCATTGTGCAGGCTGATTGTGCCAATGGTTTTTTGTTGGATGGTTTTCCACGCACTATTGCACAGGCAGAAGGCCTGGAAGCTATGGGTGTTATGATTGATACAGTCATTGAGATCGTCGTGGCTGACGAAGAAATCGTCAAGCGCATGGCCGGTCGACGGGTACACTTACCGTCTGGGCGCACTTACCATACCGAATTTAACCCGCCTAAAGCCGATAATCTCGACGATTTGACAGGCGAAGCATTGATCCAGCGTGATGACGACAAGGAGGCGACCGTCCGCAAAAGGCTTTGTGTCTATCATGAGCAAACCAAACCGCTGGTTGGGTTTTATTCTGCCGAAGCTAGGGGGGTGAAATTCGCTTCTATTACCGGTGTCGGCGGCGTGGATGAAATCACCCAAAAAATATTTGCAATTTTGGACTAAATCAGCGATACACGAATTTAGTCATCGTTAATTAACCAGCTGCTGTTGCGGCATCATCCTATTTAGAAAGCTATGTCAGGTAAAACGCTTTATGACAAATTATGGGAAGATCACGTCGTTTATACGGAAGATGACGGCTCTTCACTCATCTACATAGACCGCCATTTGTTGCATGAGGTCACCTCACCACAAGCTTTTGAAGGCCTGCGATTGGCGGGGCGCAAGCCTTGGCGGCAATCGCGGAATTTGGCGGTCGCCGACCACAACGTCCCTACGACGGAGCGTGAAAAAGGCATTATTGATCCAGTTTCACGCTTGCAAGTTGAAACGCTGGACAAAAACTGTGCCGAGTATGGCATTACCGAATTTACGATGACCGATGCCCGACAAGGCATAGTGCATGTGATAGGCCCCGAACAGGGAGCTACCTTGCCGGGCATGACGGTAGTCTGCGGCGACTCGCATACTTCCACACACGGCGCGTCTGGGGCATTGGCCTTTGGCATAGGCACTTCAGAAGTTGAGCATGTGCTGGCTACGCAGTGTTTAGTCCAGAAAAAAGCCAAAAACCTGTTAATCCAGCTGAATGGGCAAACGCGGATAGGCGTTACCGCGAAAGACATTGTTCTCGCTATTATTGGCAAAATAGGCACTGCGGGCGGTAACGGCTATACCATTGAGTTTGCTGGTGCTGCAATTCGCAGCTTGTCTATGGAAGGCCGCATGACGGTCTGCAATATGGCGATAGAGGCGGGTGCCCGCGCCGGTCTTATTGCTGTGGATGACGTGACTATCGATTATTACCGGGGTCGCCCCTATGCGCCTAAGGGCAGTGATTGGTTTATGGCTGAACGGCTTTGGCAACGCTTGCATTCCGATGACGATGCGGTGTTTGATAAAGTCGTGCAGATAGATGCTGCTGCCATTAAGCCGCAAGTCACCTGGGGCACATCGCCGGAATTGGTTGTCGCCGTCGATGAAACGGTTCCCGATCCGGCATCCGAAGCTGATGCGGTAAAACGGCAAAGCATGATACGTGCATTGGAATACATGGGTTTGAACGCAGGCCAGGCGATCACCGATATTGTTGTCGATAAAGTGTTTATTGGCTCATGCACCAATTCCAGGATTGAAGACTTAAGGGCGGCGGCAGTCGTGGCAAAAGGCAAGAAACTGGCGGATAACATTAAGTTGGCCTTGGTTGTGCCGGGCTCCGGCTTAGTAAAAAAACAGGCTGAATCCGAGGGACTGGATAAGATTTTTCTGGATGCGGGGTTTGAATGGCGAGAACCTGGCTGTTCGATGTGTCTTGCTATGAATGCGGATCGCCTGGATGAAGGTGAACGCTGTGCGTCGACCTCGAACAGGAACTTCGAGGGCAGGCAGGGCTATGGCGGGCGGACGCATTTGGTTAGTCCGGCTATGGCTGCTGCGGCGGCGATAGCCGGGCATTTTGTTGATGTCAGTTTGATCGGCGAGGGGTGTTAGTCATGAGGGCATTTACCACACTAACTGCTTTAGTCGCGCCTTTGGATCGGGCTAATGTCGATACCGATGCGATTATACCCAAACAGTTTTTAAAATCGATACGTCGCGCCGGTTTTGGGCCGTATTTGTTCGATGAATGGCGTTATCTGGATCGTGGCGAGCCGGATATGGATTGTGTACAACGTCCCGTCAACCCAGATTTCGTACTCAACAAACCGCAATATAAAGGTGCAGAAATTTTGCTGGCGCGGGAGAATTTCGGCTGTGGTTCTTCGCGTGAACACGCGCCCTGGGCACTTGAAGATTTTGGCTTCAGGGCGATAATAGCGCCCAGTTTTGCCGATATTTTCTATAATAACTGCTTTAAAAACGGCCTGTTGCCAATACCATTGGCGTCAGCTATAGTTGATGACCTGTTTGGCGAATTATTTGACGGCTATTGCTTGACGATTGATCTGGCAAACCAAAAAATTATTACGGCCAAAGGCAAGGAACTGAGCTTTGAAGTCGACGAAAACCGCAAATATAGACTGTTAAACGGTTTGGATGACATCGCCTTATCCCTGCAATATGCCGATAAAATCAGATATTATGAAACAGAGCGGGCCAAAAGAGCACCGTGGTTGTTTGCTGATTGAGACGGGTCGGGGTCTAACGCAGCTGGACAGGCCTATCCCTCAGTGTTCTTGTCCCGCTAATGTGGGTTACCAGTGGCGGGGGGATTCACATCTAGGGATCGCTCCCAGGCAGTCATACACTTGATTTGCGATGCCTAGTCCTTTGCAAGCTACCGAATTAACTAAAAGGTTTTAACATTAATGACAATAAAAATTGCTGTGTTACCAGGAGATGGTATAGGTACTGAAATTGTTGCAGAAGCGATTAAAGTGCTGGAGTTTTTGAATGCCGACATGGCGCTGGATTTGGTTTTTGAATCGGGCTTAATCGGTGGCGCCGCGTACGATGCCTATGGCACGCCCTTTCCCCAGCAAACCCTTGCGTTGACCAAAGATGCCGATGCCATTTTATTGGGCGCTGTGGGCGGCTATAAATGGGAGTCGCTGGATATTTCCGTGCGTCCTGAAAAAGGCCTGTTAGGTTTGCGTTCCGAGTTGCAGTTATTTGCCAATTTGCGCCCGGCAATCTTATATCCGCAATTGGCTGATGCGTCTTCGTTAAAGCCTGAAATAGTTTCCGGATTGGATATGATGATCGTGCGCGAATTGACCGGTGGCATTTATTTTGGTCAACCACGTGGTGTCAGGCTATTAGAAAATGGTGAAAAACAGGGTTATAACACCCTGGTCTACAGCGAATCTGAAATACGTCGAATTGCCCATTGTGCCTTTCAGATAGCACAAAAAAGAAACCGCCGTCTGTGCTCGGTCGATAAGGCTAATGTGCTGGAATGTACCGAGTTATGGCGGCAAGTCGTGACTGAAATCGGCAAGCAGTACCCGGATGTCGAGCTCAGCCACATGTATGTCGATAATGCAGCTATGCAGCTGGTGCGGGCGCCTAAACAGTTTGATGTGATTGTCACGACTAATATGTTTGGCGATATTCTTTCCGATACGGCGGCGATGTTGACCGGTTCTATCGGCATGCTGCCGTCTGCCTCGTTGGATGCGAACAATAAAGGCATGTACGAACCTATCCATGGTTCTGCGCCCGACATTGCAGGTAAGGGTATTGCCAATCCATTGGCAACTATCTTATCGGCGGCGATGATGTTGCGTTATACCTTTAATCGCAGCGATGCCGCTGAACGTATTGAAAAAGCGGTCAATGATGCCTTGGATGCAAATATCCGCACAGCGGATATTTATTCGGATGGCATGCAGAAAGTGGGCACGGCGCAAATGGGTGATGCGGTGGTTTCTGGTTTGAAATGGGTTTCTGCTGCAAAAGAGGTGGGGTAATGGACAAGCTTTATAATGTTGCTGTTGTGGGTGCTACCGGGGCAGTCGGTGAAGCCATGTTGTCGATTTTAGAAGAGCGCAATTTCCCTGTCGGTGAAGTCTATGCGTTGGCCAGCAGTAATTCTGTAGGCAAAAGGATCCCATTTAAAGGGCGGTCGATACCTGTGCAGGACTTGGCTACATTCGATTTTACTAAGGTCCAGATCGGTCTGTTTTCCCCTGGCGCTGCTGTTTCGGCGGAGTATGCGCCCAAGGCCGCCGCAGCGGGTTGTGTTGTCATCGATAACACCTCACAATTTCGCTATGATGATGATATTCCTTTGGTGGTGCCGGAAGTCAACCCTGAAAAAATTGCCGATTACAAGCATCGCGGCATTATTGCCAATCCCAATTGTTCCACGATCCAGATGCTGGTTGCGTTGAAACCCATTTATGATGCTGTTGGCATTGAACGCATCAATGTCTGTACTTATCAGGCCGTTTCCGGAACAGGTAAAGAAGCGATAGAAGAACTGGTTCGCCAAACGACTGCCTTACTTAACATGCAGGCCATTAAAACCAGCGTTTACCCCAAACAAATTGCATTTAATGTGTTGCCCCAGATAGATGTTTTTCTTGATAATGGTTATACCAAAGAAGAAATGAAAATGGTCTGGGAGACCCAAAAGATTCTGGGTGATCCTACCGTCAAGGTCAATGCGACAGCTGTACGGGTTCCAGTCTTTTATGGCCATTCAGAAGCGGTGCATATTGAAACCCGTGAAAAAATTGATGCGGCTACGGTCAGGGCCTTGCTTGAGCAAGCGCCCGGAGTCACTGTGGTTGATGAGCGTAAGGATGGTGGTTACCCAACTGCGGTGACCGATTCATCAGGCCATGATGATGTTTTTGTTGGGCGCATCAGAGAGGATATATCCCATCCTCGGGGCATTAATTTATGGGTCGTAGGTGATAATGTGCGTAAAGGTGCGGCATTAAACAGTGTGCAAATAGCAGAAGTGCTGGTAAAAAATCACATCTAGTCTAAGCTTAGCTTTATTATTCGACTATTCGCGGTAAAAAACTGTGGTAACTATTTTGAAGGAGAGTAGTGTGCGCAATTTAACTAAAACTTTAGCGGTCGTATCGTTATTGATACCTGCTAGCGCTTATCCTTTAGGGATAGGCGAGATTAAATTGCATTCTGCACTTAATCAAAATCTCGATGCCGAGATTTCGCTAGTCTTGTCTCCAGGCGAAAAACTATCTGATATCAAAGTAAATTTAGCCCCCCCTGATAAATTTGATGAAAATGGCGTGCCCTGGACGTATTTTTTGTCGAAAATTAAATTCGAACCGGCTGGAGCAAACGGTTCGGCGGTTATAAAGATCAGTTCAAAAGAGGCGCTTAAAGAGCCTCTGCTAGAGTTCTTGCTTGAAGTCAGTTGGCCTAAAGGTAGTTTATATCGCGGATTTACGGTATTGGTCGATCCGCCTGACGTCTATAAACAAGCCGCTATGCCCGCCATGTCCAACAGTTCTGACGAATTTGAGGCAAGGCAGGATACTATATCGGAGCCTTATGCTAAACGGCGTCCGCTAGCTACGGATGAAAGGGCTAGTGCAGGTGCTGGGGGATACGGGCCTACAAGTAGAAACGATACGCTGTGGAAAATCGCCGAGCAGTTAAGGGATGCCGATGTTTCTATTGAGCAAATGCTTATTGCGCTGTATCAAGAAAATCCTCACGCCTTTTATAAGGCAAATATTAATGCCTTGCTGGCCGGTAAAACGCTTAAGGTTCCAGATAAAAACGTTATTTTAAAATGGTCGCGCAAACAAGCGGTCAGTGAGTTTAACCGACAAATACAGATCTGGAATAAGCCGGAAACACGTGCTGCTGTTGCAGATACCGGGCAACATGCTGACGCAGATAACCAACTAACGTTGGAGGCGCCTGCACAGGAGCCAGTCTCCGAGCATGCTAGTCTAACATCGGGTCATGGGCAGCAAGCTGCTGCCGACAAGAAAGCAGCTAGCCCGGCTTCGCTGACATCCGAAACTGGGCTGCCGATAGCTGATCAAGGGGCTGGCCAAAAAAGTGCCGGTAGCTCCGCCGCTGTAGACAATACGATAGAATCTAAAGTAGCGGCATTGGAAAAGCAATTGGCAATGATGCGGGAATTGATTTCCTTAAAAGATCAACAGCTTGCCGCGTTGCAAAATCAAACGCAGGCAACGCCGGTAGGACAAGCTGCACCGCTTGAGGGTGCGACGGCCAAACCTGGGGCAACCGCTCCGATTGATATTGTTGCAAACAAGCCTGAGGCGGCTGCACCGATTGGTGGTGGTGCCTCTAAACCTGAGTTGGCCGCTCCCGGCATTCAACCTAAAGCTGAATTACAGCCTAAACCCCTTACCCCCAAGCCTGTTGTCAAGCCCGCAGCCCGGCCAGCCATTAATACAAAAATTGAAGAAGAGGATTCATTTGATGGGTATTATTGGGGGGTAGGCGGCGCAGGTATCGCTTTGCTGGTTGCACTTGGATGGCTATGGTGGCGGCAGCGCCAACTTGGCGGGATGGATGATGCCGGTAGTCCGTCTTCGTCAGCAGGGTTTGCCAAGACAGCAAGGCCTGCCGATGTTTTTTCCAGTTCCGCTGACGACAATAATTACGGTATTGACTTGACGCTAGGCGACAATATTTTCGCCAGCGATTTTGCGGCCGGTGATTTTGATGTCATTGATATGGATCAGGGGGAAATCGACCCTATTTCCGAAGCCGATGTTTATTTGGCCTATGGACGTTACCAACAGGCAGAAGACCTGATGCGCGATGCGATTGCCGATCAGCCGGAACGCGATGAATGCAAATTGAAACTACTCGAAATTTTTTATGCCAATGGCAATAAGCAGGGCTTTGAAACATACGTCGGCGAATTAGTTGATGCAGGTAAGCAGGATGATCCTAATTTTTGGGCAAAAGTCACCGAAATGGGCAGTGATATTTGCGCCGACTCGCCATTATTTTCTTCGGGTATCAATAGCCGCTTAAAGAAAAACACCGGTCTTGATGGTGGTGAGGCCTCATCGGCATCTGCCGATGAGGCGGTGTCAGATGAGTCGGATATGGATTTTGATTTGGCTTCATTTGAGAAATTATTTGACAGTAGTGCTGCCCAGGAATTGTTTGGTGAGAAAAATGATATGTTCGACATTGGTATCACGCCTGTTGAGCATAAGCCGGAAGCCATTGTTAGCAAAAATGCACCTGAACAAAATAATGAAAGTATTGATTTTGACTTAAGCTTATTTGACGTTGATACGCCCGTCCCAACTGGAGCGGATAAGGTTGAAAAACCGGCCGCCGTAACTGAAACGAATAATGAGTTTGAAGCGTTTGATTTTGACTTAAGCTTATTTGCCGTTGATACACCCGCTACAAAAGAAGCTGATAAAGCCGAAACGTTGCTTGCTGAAACCAAAGATGGGCTTGACTCGTACGATTTTGACTTTGGCGTAAACGATGATAAAGAAAAAATTACGGATGAATTGAGCGTTGCAGCCGCACATGATGGCAATTATCATGCTATTGATTTTTCTGATGACAAAACAGCCGGGTTCGATGAAATCAGACTAGAAAAAGGTGATCAGGACTTATACGATGGCTTAACGCTTGAGGATGCACTTGAGGAAAGCTATCCTGCTAGGAGTATGTCGGTCTTATGATTTTAATAAAAACAATAGGTTAAAAACTGGCAGAAGACAAATTTCGTTAGCATTAACGTCTAGGGTATGTAACTATAGCTAAATTTAATCATCCGTAAAAATTAAATCTTTACTA
>JAURZI010000023.1 GCA_030653435.1 Methylovulum sp. | reverse complement strand
AAGCGACTAATGTTCAGCCAATGCTGGCACTGCGTGTTGTGAGGGCTAATGGTGATT
Source organism: Methylovulum sp. (assembly GCA_030653435.1). Taxonomy (GTDB): domain Bacteria; phylum Pseudomonadota; class Gammaproteobacteria; order Methylococcales; family Methylomonadaceae; genus Methylovulum. The sequence goes on along the minus strand of JAURZI010000023.1, from coordinate 88,259 downwards.
GGGAAAGGTACTGGGACAATTTGTCTGCCGCAGTGGCTGCGTAGGATTTTTATGGATTCCCCACACTTTTAATCACACCCGGCTCAATAGGTAGCTTTGGCCAACTTGACTTATTCAACAACGCCCTAGCGAATCCGCTATCAATTCCCTCAATACATCTTTGCAGGCCGCCATGTTCTTCTCGGCATGCTCATTGTACATGTCGCCCCATCTGTTATCGTATTGCGGTGTCAGCCTGTCTATCACCAGCAAATCATAAATGTTCACCCACTCGCCCTCGACCCTGACCGCCAGTTTTGGGTTGAAAATGTAATAACCGCGCAGTACCCGATAAAACAGCTTGCGGTTACCCTTATCGTCTTTACTGGCCTCATTTTTTGACAAAATGCTCGACAGATAGGCCCGTACTTTGCGGCGTTCAGGCAGAATGCCTGACGGTATATGTTGCACGGCAGCAATAATGTCCTGGGTGGCGAAGCCTTCCAGACGATAGCGCATTTTCTTCGGCATCACGCGGTAAAACAGGGCAATCATCAGATTGAGCATGAAGAACTCCATGCTGTGTTTGTCGAGCTTAATCAAGCGACCATCGACTTGGATGCTAAGGCTGCTTGGTTCCAGCAAGTCGTAGATGTCGGCCAGTTTCTTTTTCGCGTAAGCGTCGCTACGGTCGGCTTGCGCCAGGGCGATTTGAAAAGCCGTCAAGCCATTGCCATCGACTTTTTCGGTGTCAGCACCCACGTCAAACAAGGCTTTGATGACTTCGGTGTTGCCCAGCCAGGTGGCGACCATCAGCGGGGTTTGGTTGAAGACATTGCGGAAATCCGCACCGTAACTGTCGGTTTGCTTTAGCACGGCATCCGGTTTTTTAAAACTGTAAGTGGCGTAATGCTTTTGTTGCATGATCTGCAAGGCTTTGTCCGGTTGTTTGGCAGCCTTGAACCCGGTTTTTTGCAAAGCCATGATGATGTCCCTGTCTTCATATACCAAGCCATATTCAAGCAAGGTCATACGGGCGTTTTTGTCATTGCCTTCCAATGCGGCCCGTTTTAAATCCGGCAACACCGTGTTGGTGATGACCTGCCAATCCGGTGTTTTTTGTTTGAGGATTTCGCTACGGATGCGCTCGGCTTGTTCCTGTTTGCCTTGCAGTTCGAGTTTATGCGCTTCCTGCCGCCACGCATCCAAGCTGGAATTTTGGCTGGCAAGCTGCAAACTGACCTGCGCGTCACGCAATCCGACCAAGTCCAATAACGGTTGCTTGGGGCTGCTTTCTATCCAGTACAGGTTCTTGATCGCCCGCGTCAGCGCGACATACAAGGCGTTGACGTAAAACTTGTACACTTCCAGCGATTTGTCTGTCTTGTCCTTGACGCGTGCATATTTAATGTCCCGATCTAAATCGGTGGCGACTACGCCTTTACAAATTTCGCGGTAACGGGTTTCTTCCTGGCTTAAAAAATTATAGAGGATGATGTTTTCATATTCCAGGCCCTTGGCTTCCTGAATGGTGAACACCAGTGGCGTGCGGAAATGCTGTTGCGCGGCGGGCTTTTGTTCGACGGTCATAACGATGACCGCAAACAGTGTTGACGCACGGGTTTTGGAGTCCAGTTCCTCGCGGATGGCGGCTGTGTCTTGCAAAAACAGCACTTCGCCTTGGTTATGGCCGTTGCTTTCGACCAGATAATGGCTTTCCTTGTCGATCGAGCCGAAGCGTTGGTTTTTGATTTTTAAAATCTTGTTGGCAATGTCGGTGACTTGCGGCGAATTACGGTAATTGGTGTTGAGAATGCGGATCAGCTCGTCCGCCGATTGCAAGTCTTCCTGCCTGTAAAACAGGCTTTTGACCTTCGACCAGGAAAAGAAGTTGGGATGGACAATCTGGTTGGAATCGCCGCACAAGATAAAATCCGAAACCTGCCGCAACGATTTCATAATCAGATACAACTGGATGTTGGTCAAATCCTGAACTTCATCGACGATAACAAAATCATAACAGGGCTGAACGTGCTGTAAATACTGGTGACTGACGATATTGCTGTCATAAAGCCGCTGTTCTTGTAAAAAAGCCAGATATTTTTCAAACACGCCATAAACTTCCTCACGTTCTTCCGCAAGAAAAATTGACTCCTTAACGCCCAGATTTAGATAATCCTCACGGCTTAACCAGCTTTTATCGGTGGCAGGCCCGGTGATGACCCCGCGAAACTCCTCAAACACCTTGTGGGCATCTTTCATGGCTTTGCCTTGGCGAAAACGGCTAAACCAGTGCTGGAAGGCCTGGAAGCTAATCGGTTTGCCGTCCGGCACACGGATGCTTTCCAAAAACTCCTGAAACGACAAAAAATCAACTTGTTGCTCAGGGTTGTCGTAATGGTGGGCGTAATACAAATCGCGCGAGTTCTTCACCAGATAGGCTGACTGCGTGACATACAGCACATCGCCGATGGCGTGTTTCATTTTTTCCAGCGTCAACGCAGTCTTGCCGCTGCCCGCCGAGCCGATGACAATCAATGGCGGTTGCAAATCATAAATGGACTGCTGACGGTCATCGAATGAGATGATCTTATCGAGCAGATTGAACGTGCCGTGGTTGGGGTTCAGGTAAACCAGCGGTTTGTCGGTTGCCGCGTCCGGCTTGGCGATGACGGGAATCTTGTCCTCATCAATCTGGCCGACCTGACGAAGAAAACGCGAGTCTTCATAAACATGGTTTTTGATGAATTCCAGCATCAGCAGATAGCTTTCATCCTGATGGCGATAAATCGAAAACAACAGGCGGTCACGCTGGTTAAGCCGCGCCCGATATAAATTGTCCCCCACTTTTTTGACTTCCGCCGACTTGAAGTCATCGTCTTCCAAGTACTTTTTCAGTTTGGCAAAGCCAGGGATAGTTTTGGGGTTGAGTTCGTTGTAAATGAGGACTTTCATAAAATCGTGAGGCTGATGGGTTAAGCTTGATAGCGGTTTATAAGGCGCCAATCATACAAGCTTCAGACTAACTTGTCCTTAAGGAACGGATCGCACCGCACGAAACGGAAACAATCGTACGGTAACGAATAAATCGGATTTTAGGCTAGTTTACCCGTTGAAGGCTTAGTTATTCCTCTATCCCCAGTTCCTTTATTTTACGGGTTAGTGTGTTTCGGCCATAGCCCAGTAAAATTGCGGCTTCATGGCGTTTGCCGTGGGTAAAGTTCAATGCCGATTTAATTAAAATGGTTTCCACGGTAGGGATCGTGTGTTTGGCCACTTCACTTTCCTTGCTCAAGAGTTGCTGGTCTATCCAGATTCGTAGCAATGATTCCCAGTCTGCGCCGGGAGCGTTTTTTTCTATCGGCGTGTTGAGCAATTCGGGCGGTAGATCGTGCAAATGAATTTCCCTGCCTGACGCCATTACTGTCAACCAACGGCAACTGTTTTCCAATTGTCGTACGTTCCCAGGCCATTCCAGGGTGCTTAAAAATGCTTCCACGTCCGGCTTTAAGGTTTTGATTTCGGTGTTGAGTTCGGCGGCGGCCTGATTTAAAAAATGGCGCAGCAGTAACGGGATATCCTGTTTGCGGTCACGCAAAGGCGGGATGTGGATGCGGATGACATTTAAGCGGTGAAACAAGTCTTCGCGAAAACGTCCCTGATCGACCAGGGTTTCAAGATTTTGGTGGGTAGCGGCAATAATGCGAACATCGACCTTGATGGATGCGTGCCCGCCTACCGGATAGAATTCGCCGTCGGCCAGCACCCTTAACAGCCTGGTTTGCAGTTCCGCAGGCATATCGCCGATTTCATCAAGGAACAATGTGCCGCCATTGGCTTGTTCAAAACGTCCCGAACGCCGCGTCGCTGCGCCGGTAAATGCCCCTTTTTCATGGCCGAACAGCTCCGATTCCATCAGATCCTTAGGTATGGCGGCCATGTTTAATGCGATAAACGGATTTTTAGCCCTGGGGCTGTGGCGGTGCAGGGCTTTGGCGACCAGTTCTTTGCCGGTGCCGGATTCGCCGTTAATCAATACGGTGATATGTGACCGGGCCAGCCGCCCTATCGCGCGGAAAACTTCCTGCATGGCCGGCGCCGCACCGATAATTTCCGGCGTGGTTTCCAATGCGACGAGTTCTTCGCCGTGCATGCCTGCGGTTTGTGCGGCGCGGGCCCGTTCCTGCTGTTGCCTGCCGTGGATACAGGCGCGATGGGCCAGATCAACGACTTCTTTAATATCAAATGGTTTAGGCAGGTATTCAAAGGCGCCGCCATGAAAAGCCGAGACTGCGCTTTCAAGATCGGAGTGTGCCGTCATGACAATAACCGGCAGCTCAGGATGGCTGATCTGGACTTTTTCCAAGAGCTCCAGGCCATCTATGCCGGGCATGCGGATATCCGTGATCAAGGCGTCAGGGATGCCATCCTGTAAAGCGCTCAACAATTCCTTGGCGCCGGAAAAGCTGCGGGTGTCGATTGCGGCTTTTTGCAGGGCTTTTTCAACAACCCAGCGGATGGATTTATCGTCATCTATGATCCAGACTGTTTCGGGCTTATTCATTGCCGATCTCCACGGGTAAGGCCTCTATAGGTAAGAAAATGGAAAACACGGTGTTTCCGGGTTCACTGTTACATTCAATCAAGCCGTTATGTTGGTTAATCAGTGATTGTGCAATCGACAAACCTAATCCGGTCCCTTCTGCACGTCCGGTAATCATCGGATAAAAAATCTGGTTCAGCATATCGGCGTCTATGCCCGGACCGTTATCAATAATGTCAATCTTCGCGACCAATTTGTAGTGTTTTCGGCCTATCGTCATATGCCGGTGTATACGGGTTTTAATGACGATATGGCCTTTGCCGTCGGTTGCTTGTACGGCATTTCGGGTGATGTTGAGTATGGCCTGGATGAGCTGGTCTTTGTCGCCCAGGATATTGGGTATGCTGGGATCATAGTCGTTTTGTATCGTCAGGCTGCGGCTGGATTCAGCTTGGACCAACTGCCTGATGCGTTCCAGCACTTCATGTATGTTCAGGGCTTTTTTATTGGGCAACTTATTAGGGCCCAGCATCTTGTCCATCAGGCCTTGTAACCGATCCGATTCGGCAATAATGATTTGCGTGTATTCTTTGAGCTCAGGGTCGTGCAGTTCCAGATCCAGCAATTGCGCCGCGCCGCGCAAACCGCCCAACGGATTCTTGATTTCATGAGCCAAGCCCCGGACCAGCAGTCTTGCGGTGTTCTGCTGCGTTAGCAGGCGCTCTTCTTTGGATATGCGTAAATGGTTGTCCACTTGCTGAAGTTCCACCAGGATTTCGACTATTTTTTCATTGTTCAATAGCGGCGTGGCGCTCAGGTTGACCGTAATGCTCTGGTTCATGCGGTTAAGCGTTAACGAGCGTTCCACCAGCGGTTCTTCCATCGTCAGGCATTGCCTTAAGTTGAGTAACAATGCCGGGTCAGAAGATTTGAACAAATCGTAGGCGCTTTGATCGACGAGGTGGTGGGCGCTGTCGGCGAGCAAAATTTCTCCAGCGGTATTGACATAGCTCAGGATGAGATCCCGGTTAAATAAAAGGATGGCGGTATTCAGATGATCCAGTATGCGTTTATACATGTTTTGACGTTGGGGTATAGTGATGCTTTTAGGCATATTATTAGTTAAGCAATTATCAGACCAATATTGTTTGGTGTGTGCTGTGCAGGTTTATGCCGTTAGTATGATGGGTGTGGATGGCAATAGCGATAGTATAAACCGAATCACGCACCAATATGGCGCAATAATACAGGGACATGGCTGTGCGGAGATGGTGCAAGGAACAATAACAAAAAACGTCTGCTGTAAGGCGTTGTTACGGTGCTTTGTGGCTTTGCTCGGATGGATAGTTACAAGGCGTGCAGGAGTGCCGACACAAAAGGCTAGGGCAGTCAGGGACGACTATACGATGTTTTGTGGCGCACCAAAATAATGCCTTGACGATTCTATCGGTATAAGCTTTTTTAACAATAGCTTACGGTGCAACTAAGGGCTACGAAACCCTGTTTTTTTCAATATTTTCGTACTGTATAACACTTGGTTGGCGCGGTTGGCGGTACCTAGCACATCAGCAATCTGCGCGATTTGGCTATCGGCTTCAGTCTGGGTTTTGCCATGCACCATCGCAAACAGATTATACGGCCATTCGGGTAGATGCCTGGGGCGCTGGTAGCAATGGCTAACGAACGGCAATTGTCCGACTTGTCGCCCCAGTTCGTCTATTTGCCCGTCCGGTACATCCCAGACGCTCATGCCATTAAACCGGTAACCCAGTTGGTAGTGGTTGGGGACAGCGCCGATGCGGCGGATGATGCCTTGGTCTTGCATCGCAGTCAGGCGGGCCATGACTTCAGCGGCGCTTAACCCCAATTGTTCCGCCAGCCTTTGATAAGGCTCCGCCGTTAGCGGTAACCCGGCTTGCGTGGCGTGCATGAGGCGGCGGTCGATATCGTCCATGTCAGGCTTCCAGTTGCAGATTAACGAAATATTCTTTAAGTTTGGGCATGTTGTAAACGGTCAATCCGGTTTGCTGTGCTATGGCCCGGATGGTTTTTTCGACGTGTTCCGGCGTTTCGGTCGCTATCACAAACCAGATATTCAATTCATGGTTACGCGCATAATTATGGGCGACTTCCGGGTAGGCGTTGATGATACCGGCGATTTCATCAAACCTGTCGTTGGGCGCTTTAACCGCCGCAAGGGTTAACCCGCCGCCCAGTTGTTCGGCATTATAGAGGGGGCCGAAACGGGTGAGGGTACCGTTGGCCAGCAGATTTTTTAGCCGGTCCAACAATTCCGTTTCGGTGATATGCAGTGTTATTGCAATCTTTAAGTAAGGCGCCTCACAGATCGGGAAGCCTTTTTGCAGGGTGTTGATAATGTTGCGGTCGATGTCATCCATGGGTGATGTCTGTGCTGCGTTGATAAACGGCGCCGCGCTGTTTAAAGCAGCGGCGGCTGAACAGGATTTCCTGATCAAAATTTTGCAGGCCGCAGGCTTGGTTAAGTTGCTCCAATTGCGCCAATACAACGGCTCGGTCTTTGCCGTGGATCATGCAGTACAGGTTATACGGCCATTCCGGCTTTCTAGGCCGTTGGTAACACAGCGTGACAAACGGAAACCGGCTGGCGTGACCGCCCAGTTGCGCTATCAGATCGTCGGGTACGTTCCAGACGACCATCGCATTGGCGCGGTAGCCTAGCGGGTGATGTTTGACGATGACGCCCATGCGCTTAATCAGGCCGTTTTGTTTCAGCACGGTCAGGCGGGCGATGACTTCCGCTTCGGACATATCGCATTGCTTGCCGATTTCCTCGTATGGCCTGGGACATACCGGCAGCCCCAGTTGTATGGCTTCCAATAGTTGGCGGTCGCGGTTATCAGGCATGATTCAAGTCCAGTTTAAAGCCCAAATCAATAAAAAAATCATTCAACAATGGCAGTTGCAAGGTTTTATAACCGGTTTCCCGTTCCACTTCATTAATAAAATGGTTCAAGTGTTCCACATCAGACGCAATTGCGACAAACCATAGGTTAAGCCGATGTTCGCGTTCGTAGTTATGGTTGATTTCCGGGTAGGCGCTGATTTTATCGGCAACCGTCTGCAAGTGTTCTTCCGGCACCGCCATTGCAACCAGCGTACTGACGCCGATATGGTTAGGGCGGATGACCGGGCCTATGCGGCTGATATACTGCTGAACCGCAGTGTCGGTGAGCGCCGCCAGCACCTCGTCTTCGGTGACGCCCAAGGTGTCGGCTATCTCTTGATAAGGGCGGACTGACAACGGGAAATCGCGCTGAAAATCGTTGAGCAGGTGTTTGTGCAGATCCGTCAGCATGGGTTTACTGTCCTATTTTATGCGCCCTTGCGCTGAAGAAAATGCCGTTGGGTTTTTGCGCCGGTAAACGGGTAAGTTCCTGCAAGGTTTCGGTGTCATAAACGACCAGTTGGTTATCATCCCTTAGCGCTACCCAAACTTGTTCGCCGCGCGGCGTAAACTCCATGTGCAGAACGGCTTTGCCGGGTGTCAGCGTGGTGCTCACGGCCAAGTTTTTAACATCGATTAGTTGTAAACGATTATTGTCGGGCATGGCAAACACTACCCAACAAGCCCGCGCATCAGGCTGCGCCATGACAAAAACGGGCTGCCCGATAACGGGGATGGCTTTCAGCAAAGTCCAACTGCGCTTGTCGATCACCAGCACTTCATGTTTACCTATGGCAGGTGCAAACAGCAAATCACCCGCCATCGCCCAGCCTTCCAGATGCGGCATTTTGTAAACGGGCAGTTTTTCGTCATCCTTGCCGTAATTGGGCAAAATGCGTTTAACCCCTGCGGCGGTATCCCATAAATCCAATAGCGCTAAGCCGGGTTCGCCAAACAATCCGGCGATATAGAAACGCCCTTCCGGCGACATTAACGCGTCGTAAGGCTGTTTGCCTGTATGCGTGAATTTTTCGATCACCGGTTTTTGCGGATTATTCATGTTCAGCGTCCAGATTTCTCCCGCATCAAACAGGCTGAACACAAAGCGCTGCCCCGGCGCATCCACCAAACCAACTACTTTTGAGCGTTTGCCATCGTTATAAACGGCGGGAATATCGGCCACCAACTCCAGCGTGTCGGCGGCAAACACTTTGACGCCGCCTGGCTCGTAATTGGACACGGCGATTAAACTGCCATCCTGTGAAATCGCGCCGCCGATGCTGTTACCGGCCTGCATGATGCGGTGGTCGAGTTTATCCTGCAATAAATCGATTTTGCTCAAGCCGCCGTCGCGGCCGAATACGTAGGCGTAACGCTGGTCGCGCGAAAATACGACTGACGCATGGGATAAATCGCCAAGCCCGCCGATTTTGGCGAGCTGTTTATGCGTGCTGGTATTGATGATCAGCGCGCTGCCGCTTTCGCGTTCGATAACCAGCCCCAAATCGCCGGTGGCGCGGGGTTCGGCTTGGACGGCTAGGGATACGAGCAGGGCTAGGGTGGTAAGTAGTTTGTTCATGATGGTGTTAAATAAAAACGGCATTAAGTCAATACAAGGATTTCTGCCCAGGTGGCGGCGGTGTGTAATGTTTATCCAAATCGCTATCAATTTTGACGGTAAGGCTTTCAACCGCCTTCAGTGTCAGTTTTTTATCGCCGCCTTTGGTTTCGGAAATGTAATTGCCGATTAACCGCCCGTCTTTAACCCTGATGAGATGTCCCATCAGGTAAGCGAATAAAAAACTCGGCTTATGCAGCCGGCCTACCAAGACATAATCCGCACCAGCGGCCTTGCCCAATTCCGCCGCCACTTCGTTATGGTCAAACAAATAGCCGAAACCGCTGTTGGCTTGTTGTTGGGCTTTCGGTTCCACTACGACAATCCGGTAGCCCGCGTTTTTTAACTCCCGTTCCAGCAAGGGTTTTACGCCGGCTGTCCGGTCGATTTCAGCCGGTATCCTGGGCTTCATCGTCAAATCGTTCAGCTCAAAGTCCAAAACGGCAATGCGGGTTTCGGCATGGGCTTGAACGATTGACAGCGCTATTAATAATAAAAAATAAGTGGTTTTCATTATTGTGTTTTTTTATTGGAGTTATGCGGAGAGTCTGTATAAACACTTGTTGGGTAGTGTTCAAACCCTATACCGCCATATAACAGGGTCTCTTTTGCCGTGAAATATTGCCAAGATAACGATACGCCACTCCTCCACACGAAAATAAACGCTGTACGGAAATCGGTTGGCGACAATACGCCGAATATCTTTGTGAGCAATCGCATACTGATAAGGATGCTCAGCGGCAAGCGATACGCAACGCTCTATTTCCGCGATAAACTCCAGGGCAAGTCCCTGGCGCTTGTTTTCATACCACGCACTTGCTTCAATAAACTCAGCCCTCGCCGTTCGATGAAAAGAAATTGCAAGGCTCATTGCCCAATTCTGGCAAGCGCGGCGGCTTTTACTTCACTCCAGGAAACCAAATCGTTTGGGTTTTCGAGATAGTCTATAAGGCGGCGGTCAAGTTCCGTTTTTTGGGCAGTCGTCAACGTAGGCACAGCATCACGACTGACAATGTTGTTCCAGATAGCCTCGACCAGTTCAATTTGCTCGTCAATGTCGAGTGCGCTGGCTTGTTGTAACAGTTGGGTGTTCATGATTGCTATCCCTTAAAGGTCGATGGGAAAATTCGGTGCATTTTGCCGTTTTACTTTTGACGAACTTATAGAAGGCAGTCCGACGCAATAATATCAAACTGGTGCTTTAAAGCGGGTTTGTAAATGCTGACGCTTTAATATTCCTTCTGTGCAAAAGGTGGTGGCTTCAAGCTTTTGCAGTGATTTGCTGTTAAAACTGCAAATGGCCATGAAACTTCTATATATTTCAAAAAGAAAATCATCATCAATGCTTACGTAACATTCCTATCAACCAAACCACCTCTTCCCGATTCATAAACGGTTGCCAAGGCGGCATAGCAGTACCTTTACGACCTTCCAAAATAGTCATCACCAACAACTCATCCGGTTTTCCGGCGAGGCTTTCTGGCAATAACGCGGGACCCATACCGCCTTGCAGGGTTAAGCCGTGACACGCACCGCAGTCGTTTTTGAGCAGGTTGCGCAGTTCGCTTTGTCGAGCCGGGGAGGGCTCTGCCGTAGCTACGATTGGCATAGGCAAAACCAAAGCCAAGATCAGTTGGAGTACACCCAAAGGGTGCACTCCTCTTAAATAGCGCATCAAGGTTTCAATCTGGCGTAATAGGCTGCTACATTGGCAATATCCGCGTCTGTCAACGAGCCGGCAATCGCATTCATAATATCGGATTTGCGCGTTTTGTCGCGGTATTGCTTGAGTGCGGATTGCAGATAGTCGGCATCACGTCCCGCCAGCGGCGGAAACGGCGCTTCTGCTGAAGGCGTCCTGATACCGTGGCACTGCGAACAAACAGCCGCAGCCCTGGCCTGACCCGCGTAGATGCTGGTAGCATTTGCGCTATGGGCAATTACTAACAGCAGTCCTGAAAGTAACAAGCGTTTCATCATTTGGCTCCTTTCATTTCATCAGGCGACAAACCGCGAGTCATGTATCTGACCCGGCCATGCGAGAAAATGCCTGCCGGGCTTTCCATGTTTAGCGACGCGACTTTTGCCAGCGTAGTGGAGTCATAAACGACGACTTCATCGCCGCTGTAACCGGCGCTGACATACAGAAACTTACCGTCGGCGCTGTACTCAGGGAAATAGGCATGTCCGCCGACATCCAGCGTCTTGACGACTTCCAGAGTGTGCTTGTCGATCAACTGGATGGTGCGCGCGCGCCGGTCTTTGCTGATAATATCGACGGCAACATAAGGCGCATTGGCGTGTGCGGCAGGCGATTCGGTGCCGCCGGCAACAGGCACTTGTTTAACGACTTCCATTTTGTCCAGATCCCAAACGCTGACGACGGTTTTATCGCAATCGCCGAAGTTAGTACCGAAACCCAGCGTACGGCCATCGACGACTACTGCCGAACCGCCGCCGACATGCGGTACACAGCCGGCTTCGAGTTTTTTGATGATTTTACGGTCTTGCAAATCAATCGCTGCGACGATACTGTCGTCATAAGAAGCGATCATCAGTTTACGGCCGCCGTGGGTCAGGAACGCATCATGCAGATGATGACCGACGTCGGTAATGCGGGTAACCGGAAAATCATCTTTCAAATCGACAACCCAGACTTGCCCTGCATTTTCCAGCGCGATTGCGAAAATATCGGCAAATGGTGTGCCGATAATCATGCCCGAATCGGAAGAGACTTGTTTGCCGTCCGGGTCTATGCCTTCCAATTCAAAGGTTTTTAACGGTTCCAGCGTGTCGGCGTTCAGGATGACGGCATTGTGAGGCACAAATGAGCCTGCCATGAGGTATTTGCCGTCGCGCGAAACGCCCATACCGGGACCGTTGTAGCCGGTTTTAATGCTACGCACGGCCTGCATCGAATATAAATCGACTTTAAAGATTTCCGCAGTATCGGTTTTGACATAAGCCCAGCGCGGGTTGGCGGGGTTGTAGTCGATAATATGCGCGGCAGTGCCGGTGGCGACTTCGCCGATTTGTTTGTGGGTTTTGCTGTTGATGAACACCGCTTTCGAGCCTGAACCACGTCCGTATTTACCGCGCGCCGCGACGCCGATGACATCATCCATAGTGTCGATAGCATAGGCGGGCTTGGCTGGCAGCGTGCTTTCGTCTTTGACGTAGACTTTCAGCGAGGCTTTCATGTCATCGATAGTCCAGGCCGGATTGGGCAGTTTGGGCGTGCTTTGCAGATGCTTGATCACGCCGCGTATCTGGTCATCCGATAAACGTCCATAGAACGGAGGCATCAAGGTATCAAAACTGCCTGCCATGACGATGGTTCGTAACGCAGTAGGACTGCGGCCTTTAAGCGTGTCGGCATTTAACGCTGGCGCCAGGTAACCACCGTGATCGGAACCGTGGCAGCTGGAGCAGTTGTTTTCGTACAGTTGGTGCATCTGTTGCGGCGTGACGTCCGCCGCTTGCGCTACGTGCACAGATAGCAGTGTAGACACTCCGGTGATGACGGATAGGGACAGCAGTTTTTTCAGGGTGTTCATATGGCAGGCCTCCTTTATGATATTGAGTCAATACTATCTAATTATTGCTTAAAGCTCAAGTTTGTTTATGGTTAATGATGGTATGTAGGCAATTGTAGCAATATGCGAGCGACGGTGCCTGTTTTGCCGCGCTGAGTTCAGCGCTGCCACGGGTTGATTTTTGGCTTCAGGGCAATTGTAGACGGCAGCGTATCGGCCTACCGGCAAAAATGCTAGACTTAAACATCTATCACTACTAACTTGAGAGAAACTATGAGTCAAATTACCATTGAACATAACCCTAGCCAGCAACGTCTGCAAGAACTGGGCGTCAGCGAGTGGCCTATCTGGGAAAAGGAAATTTCCACGTTCCCGCTTGATTTCGACGAAAAAGAGACGGCTTATGTGTTGGAAGGCGAAATCATTGTGACGCCAGTTGGCGGTGAGCCCGTCCGCATCGTACCGGGCGATCTGGTGGTGTTTCCAGAAGGGCTGGATAGCCATTGGGAAGTGGTCAAGCCGTTGCGTAAACATTATAGCCACGGTTAATCGTCGGCTTTGAAGCTTAACAAAAGGCATCTTGGGATGCCTTTTTTGATGTTGTCGCGCCCATTGTACGAACAGCTTAAGTTTAAGGCGTAGATTTTCATGCGGCATAGCCTGTTGATGTATAAGTTTTATGCGTTAACTTACTCCATCTGATCGGGAAAACGTCTAAGTTTTGCAAACCGGCACCGCCTACAGTCTCACGAAACGTAGGGCGCGCCGCGCGCGCCTTTTTCGGTACCGTGCCGCCGATGGCGCGCACGGCGCGCCCTACGGTGGGAAAAGGCTGAATAATGACCTCTGGCAAAAACTTCAACGCTTTTTGACTCAGATGGGATTAATGGTAGTGGATTCATCCTCTACATCACAAACCGGACATAATTGCTCGAGCTTATTAAGCCATTCGCCATAGGCCGCCTGTTGGGTCTTAACCACCCTTAAAATACCCAACCGGGCCACAAACAATTTGCTCCAGCAATGTTGTCAACGCATGTTCGCTGCCGGCATCTATGCTTACACTATAGCTTTGCTCATCTGCAGAAAGCGGCTGCGCCGACCGCAGTTGTTGCCGCAAAATCTCAACAGTCGCTTCGGAAGCGTCGTTTTGTTGGGTTAGGCGACGGTTGATGCGTTCCATCAACACCTGTTCACCCGCCTGGAAATCAAGGATCACAAACGTCACGCCGCATTGAACCGCCAGGTCTTTAAATTGTTGGCGCTGTTCCGTTTGCAGAAAAGTCGCATCGACAATAGCCGAGAAACCGGCCTGTATGACGGTTGTCGTCAATTCTGCAAGACGCTGGTAAGTCTGCCGGCTGGCTGTTTGCGTATACACTTCACCAGCCGTTTGTCCGGTTGCACGATAACCGAATAGCCGTTTGCGTTCCACATCCGAGCGCAGTTGAATGGCAGCGGATTTTTCCGCCAGTTGGGCGGCAAACGTCGATTTGCCGGAACCCGAATAGCCATGTGTGATGATTAGCTGCGGTCTGCGGCTGTCGGTGAAACGTTCTGCAAGACGGGCAAAAATAGCATATTCGTCCTGCGCCTGTTGGCATAAACCCGTATCACGTTGCCCAGTCGCACGTAACAAGGCCACTTTGCCACGCACTAGCGCGCGGTACACGAGGTAATAGCGCAATACGCCGAGCCCCGCATAATCACCGGTTTCTTGTAGGTAACGGTTAAGCACGCGGTACGCATGAGCGTCATAAGCAAAATGCAGCAAATCGACCATTAAAAATGCCAGGTCGCTGATCACATCTATCCAGCGCAGTTCGGGGTTAAACTCTATACAATCAAACAACACGACTTTTCCGTCAATCAGCGTCATATTGCCCAAGTGCAGATCGCCGTGACATTCGCGCACATAACCTAGTTGTTTGCGTGACTGCACCAAGCCGACTATACGCTGCCATTCGGTCACCCCCCAGGCTTCTATAGCCCGCATTTGCTGCAATTCAAGATCATTTTTGAGCATAAGGCCAAGCTGTGCAAAATTCTCGACAAACCAATGGCTGATGATTCCGCTATCGCCATAGGGCATATCGATGCCCGCCCGTGCTATGTTCCCATGAAAATCGGCGAGCCTATCGGCGATTTGATCGCAATAGCCGACCTCAAGTTGTCCGCAGGCCGCCTGCTCGGCAAGCAACTGACCGGCGGGAAACTGGGCCATCTTGACGGCGTATTCGATAATTTGGCCCGCTCCGGCCAGTTCAGGGTCATCGTCGCTGCCTGTTATGGGTACGACAGCAAGATACAGCTCTGCCGCCAAACGCCGGTTAAGCCGAACTTCTTCAGCACAGTAAAACTGGCGTTTTTCCAAGGTAGAAAAATCCAGAAAGCTAAAAGCAACGGGTTTTTTTATTTTGTAAGCATAAGGCCCGGTCAGCAACACCCAAGAAATATGGGTTTCAATAATCCGCACGGCGTCCGTGTGGTGCGGATAGACATCGGGATTGCATAAGGCTTGCAGTAATGGGGGATAAACGGTGGTGTGGTCTAGCTCGGTGCTCATGGGTAGTCCTCAAAAATATCAGCTTATAGGCTTGCTGGAAAACAAAGAACAATAGTCAGGATCCGGCAAGATTCAAAAAACCGAACGGCTACGCATTATTTAACACAGCGGCTGGATTATTCGCTCTACTTTTTATTTGAATTATGATTTAATTTGGAAACAGTGCATCAACTAATATACATGCAATATATATTCAAGGCTTGGAGGTACACGGCAAATGTCCCCGCAACTCTCTATAGGCGCAGCTGTTTACGATGAGCGCATAGTCCCGTTTGTCACTGAAGATGGTTTAACGCTAAACCTGATTAATATCCAAGGTGCAAGAAAGCCGTATAGGTGTCCGGTGATGCTGGTGCATGGCGCAGGCGTGCAGGCCAATATATTTCGCGCCCCTGTGGCCAAGAACATAGTCGATACCTTAATTGATGGCGGCTATGATGTCTGGTTGGAAAACTGGCGGGCCAGCATCGCGCTTCCACCGAATTTATGGACTTTGGATCAAGCGGCAGTTTACGACCACCCTCAAGCCGTCAAAACCATTATCAACGAGACCGGGGCAACGCAGGTGAAAGCCATTATCCACTGCCAAGGCTCAACCAGCTTCATCATGTCCGCTATCGCCGGTTTAGTCCCTGATGTCACGACCATCATCAGCAATGCCGTTTCTTTACATCCTGTCGTGCCTTGTTGGTCGCGGTTTAAATTGCAATGCTTATTGCCGATGGCCAGATTGATGACCGACTATCTCAACCCGCATTGGGGCGTTGCTGCACCGGATTTTGCGGCCAAACTGATCACGCTGGTGGTTAATCTGACCCATCATGAATGCGATAACGCGGTGTGCAAACAAGTCAGCTTTACTTATGGTAGCGGCTTTCCGGCGTTATGGCGCCATGAAAACCTCAATGACGAAACCCACGAATGGTTAAAAGAAGAGTTTGGCGCCGTGCCGTTACGATTTTTTGCCCAAATCACCCGCTGTATCCAGCAAGGTCATCTGGTATCTGTTGACGGTTTAACGGGCTTGCCTGCCGATTTTACTGAAGCGCCGCCAAAAACCTCAGCCCGCTTCGCCTTTTTCGCCGGTGCAAAAAATCGCTGCTTTCTGCCTATCAGCCAAGTGCTCAGCCACGCCTATTTTTCTGCGCTACGTGGCGATTACCACAGTTTGCACATATTGCCCGGTTACGGGCATTTAGATGTCTTCATGGGCAAACATGCCGCGCAAGACATTTTCCCCCTCATTCTTCAAGAACTCGATAACTGACACCAGCGGGAGGTACGCCATGTTTTGTTTTCCCAAACGCATCGGGCAATACGCCGGGCGCTATGCGCTTGTTGACGGCATTCCCTTTAAGCTGCCGGTTTCAGCCACCGACTCGCCGGCGCTGATGGCGGTATTTCCGGTTAACGCTGAAAAGGCCAAACAATTCCTTCCTAAAACCGGCATCCATCCTTTTCGCTTTTGGCAACATGGGCTG
Organism: Methylovulum sp.; assembly: GCA_030653435.1. Taxonomy (GTDB): domain Bacteria; phylum Pseudomonadota; class Gammaproteobacteria; order Methylococcales; family Methylomonadaceae; genus Methylovulum. The sequence goes on along the minus strand of JAURZI010000023.1, from coordinate 71,610 downwards.
TTAATTGTCACGGTGATTAATTACCAGGAAACTACGATTGGCCCCTATATTGAATACAGCATCGCCATCGCCTGCACCCACGGCGACAAACCGGCGCCGCGCTTATTGCCGGGATTATTCCAGCGTTTTTTCAACACGGGGCAATATGTCGTTGATTTGCCCGTTTCTTCTGAAATATCGGTAAAAGGCGGCAAAGGCATCTGGGGCATGCCGAAACACCAGGGGCATCTTGATTTCAAGATATCCGAAGGCAAGGTCAGCAGCCAGTACGATCTGGACGGCAAACTGGTTACATATATCGAAATCGAACCCGCCACCTTCACCAAAATACCTGTTATGGCTACCGCTGCCAATTACTGCTCGTTTCGCGGCATGCTGATGAAGTCTAAGGTTCTGCTGGACACTCAATGCGGGATAAGGTTGTTTGGCGCGGCTAAAGCCCGCTTCGTCATCGGTGACCATCCCAGGTTGCAAGCCATGAAAGATTTGGAAATTGGCGACCCTATTGCAACGGTATTCTTGCCGTCAATTACCGGCACGCTGGACGATCATATTGAAAGCTGGTTTCTGGATTTGGGGCAATTGCCGGAAATATCCCCGGAAGGCTTGGAATCGGTGGTCAATCTAGGTTTGAGTGAAATCTGGCTGGCACCGCCTGATGCGCCGATTCCACCGGCATAAACCGTGTGCATATTTCTTAAATGTTTTACGACAACAGCATTAGTACAGGGTTGTTAAACCCAAGGTAATACAACATGACTACACAGCATAGCGGTATCCAATTTAAAGAAACGATGGCAGGCGGTTTCGCGCTGGGCGTTGACACACCGTCAGAAGGCCTAAACCAAGGTAATCGGCTAGGCACCCCGCTCGCGATCCATGTCACCGTTTCAATTGATGATGTAGGCCGTTTTATTGACGAGCCAGAACATCCCGGACAATTATCGGGGAGCATTGATTTTTCGCCTATGGGCATAGGCATTATTGCCGACTCTGGCGTTTTTAACCTGTTTTCGCCCACTGATGACCCTAAATTGAAATTGATGGTGTACGAACTGGGCTTTGAACATGGCGGCGAGGCTTTTTATCTGGCGGGTAAAAAGGAAGTGCGCGACGATCCGGGCTTTGATTTGTGGACGGACACGACGACTTTGTTTACGCAACTGTATAAAGGCTCCGATAAATCGGGCCAGCTCGTCGGTGCCGGTATTCTTACGTTAGGCGTGACGGATTTGATCAAACTGGTGTCGACGATGACAGTCACCCATGCGGATTCAGCGGCAGACAAACTAAAAACGATTAGCCAATTCGGCGGCTTCTTTTTAGGCGAGCTGTGGGAAACTTACGGCATACATATCAACAAATAAACCATCTCGCGTTGTTTAGGGCTTCAACAAAGGCGGCTCTGTGGGGACGTGACTGCTAACTTCCACAGGGCGCACCGTGTGCCCTTAATGTATTCGCGGTGAAGGCGCGCGTGTTAATGGGATAGCCTGACAGCCCAAGCTTAAACACGCGTTTAAATAAAAAACAGGAGGAACGCAATGTCCATAACTTACGATTACGAAGCGATAGTCATCGGCAGCGGTTTTGGCGGTTCCATCAACACCTGCCGATTGGCGAAAAAATGGCCGGGCAAGGTGCTGTTGCTGGAGCGTGGCAAACGTTACCCGAAAGGCTCTTTTCCGCGTTCACCGCGTGGGATGGCGGATAATTTTTGGAATATCCCGCTGGAAGTGCGTAAAAAACCGAAAAACATGACCCTCAAAGAAACCCACGGCATGTTCGATGTGCGTAACTTCGACCATATAGACGCCTTGGTCTGCGCGGGTTTAGGCGGCGGATCCCTGATCTATGCCAATGTTTTCCTGCAACCGCCTGACGAGGTGTTTGATGAAAACTGGCCTGAAACCTGTAAAAAATCGGCTTTACAACCGTATTACGCCGTTAGCAAAGCCGTATTGGGCGCAAGGCCTGTCCCGCAAAACGATGATCCACGGCGGCAGATAATTCGCACCGGTTTATTCCAGGATTTCGCGCGTTCGGAACAGCGCGAATCGAATCTGTTGGACATCAATGTCTTTTTCGGGAATGACTTTGATAACCCGCTGGCCATCGGCGAACAAGATAGAAACCGCTACGGGGCGGTGCAAACGTCTTGCGTTTATTGCGCCGAATGCGATGTCGGCTGTAACACGCATTCCAAAAACACCTTGGATCTAAATTATTTGTATGTTGCTGAAACACGCTATCACGCCAACATCCAAACCGAAGCGCTGGCCCAAAAAATTGCGCCTCTCGATGCCGCAGGTCAGGAAAGCAGTGATGCCAACGGGGAGCATGGCTATAAAGTGTACTGGCTGAATCTCCATGACCAGAAGACCGAATGCACGGCCATAGCCCGGCGCGTCATTGTTTCCGCAGGCACGTTGGGCACCACCGAATTATTGATGCGTTGCCGTGATGTCCATAAGACCTTGCCCGCAATCAACCAAAATCTGGGCAAGTATTTTTCGGGCAACGGTGATTTCCTGTCTTTCGTCATCGACGGGGAAAAACCGGCTGACCCCAATTACGGCCCGGTCATTACCCAGGGCACGGATTATAATTTGTTCAAAAACTTTAACCGCGAACAGGCGTTTATCCTTGAAGATGCCAGCTTTCCAAATTTTGCCGCTTGGTACGTGGAAGGGTTGCGGCCCGGTTTTTCGCATTGGTCGGCGTTTGTCCGCACGGCCACCTTGCTGCTTTGGCGTTTTACCCAAGGCATCACCACCGGCCAGATTGGCTATGCCTTTAATTCGCTATTAAAAGGCGATTGGTCGTTTACCACCAGCGTGCTGTTGTGCATGGGCATAGACAAAAGCAACGGTACCATGTTGCTGGACGGGCATGGCTCGCTCAATGTCAAATGGCCTTATAAAAAGAGCCTGACTTTGTACGACGCCATTTTGGCTATGGGTGAGCGTTTTAAAACGTGGGCGGGGGGCAAGGCGTTCTTGCCAATGCCTAACTGGTTATGGCCGCTACGCAGCAATATTACCGTGCATGCCTTGGGCGGTTGCCGACTGTCGGAGGACGCTTGTCTGGGCGTGACTAGCGCAGACTTGGCCAATTTTGGCCAAGTGTTCGGTTATCCGGGCTTGTATGTGGCGGATGGCTCTTTACTGCCGACGGCAGTCGGCGCCAATCCGGTGGCGACGATCTCGGCGCTTGCAGAACGCGTTGCCGAAGGCATCACCGGTATCACACCCGATGCAGATTTATAACAACAGCCCTTAATGAGACGGGAGCGTCAGTCATGAACGATCCGACAGCGACAACAAACTTAAAACTGGAATTGATCACCAAACCGCGTGCCGACCGGCCTAACCGGCTCTGCGTCGTGGTCAGCGATTTGCATTTTACAGATGGTACGGTGGGCTTCCAGAATTTGAATGATTACACCTGGGACGCCTTTTACAGCACTATCCTGCAACGTTGCCTGACTTACCGTATTAACGAATTGGTGCTGGTCCTGGACGGCGACATCGTCGATATGATCCGTAGCAGCAAATGGGCGCAGAAAGGCATTTATCCTTGGCAGCGAGAACGTAAGCAATGCTTTTCTGCGGTCGTCAACGCCATTCTTAAAGACATTATTGAGGTTAAGCATGCCAGCTTTTTTAAATGGTTGCGGGAACTTGAAATAAATTTAATAGCCGACACCCGGCAGACCTTAGCAAAAGTAAAAATCGTTATCACGGTAGGCAACCACGATAAAGAAATGCTTTGCGATAACGAAGCCCTCACTTATTTTTATGAACAGGGTTTGGGCATTAAATTAATCGACATCGACGACGACCGCCGCAAAATGATGGGGAACATGTACGGCGACGAAAACCTGTTCACGGATAAAAAAACCGCTCCTTATTTGCCGTTCTATTACGGCGACACCGGCTTTCGATTCTTCACCACCCACGGGCAATGGCGGGATCCGGACAATAGCGCGGCCATTCCCCCGGAAAACGGTTTGCCCGGATGGTCGGCCAAGGACGGCTGGTCGATTGAAACATGGCAGCAATTAAAGTTTGCCCCGTTTTTAAAACCTTGTTTTGGCGATACGGTCGCGGCAGGCGTGTTATCAACGTTTATTTATCAAACCAAAAAACGCATGGCGGCTCAAGGCTATGACGACCCGGAGATAACCTCGGTATTGGACGAACTCGATTTATACCGCCCCAGTTATGCGGCGATTGAGCGTATTCTCGAATTGGCGGCTAAAAACCGTGCAGACCCCACCCGTTCGGGCATCGTGGCAATCATCGAAGATACGCTTTATGAATGCCTGATGGCGTGGTTGGGTTGGGATTTTACGCTAGCATCTTCGCCTGCCCCGCGTAAAACTCTTTTAATCGCTGCCAAATGGTCGCTCAAATTGATCAAATTGTTGGGGCATAGCCTGAATATGGGCGCTATCGCCGGCATGATAAAACTGCTCAAGTTTGGCAACCATCACGATACCACGCCAACTTTTCAGGAAATGGCAAGCTTCCCCAGTTTTTTGCCCGGCTATCTTCATTATGGTTTCCAAATTCATGGTGAAGGCCACACCCATGTGCCTTTGCAGGGTGAAGCCAATATTAAAGATGAGCAACACCGTAGCACGTACATTAATTTTGGCACCTGGCGCGATCAAATTATCCTGAGAGCGGAAGAGGGCTATAGACGGCGCGGCATGCTGAGGGCCTTGTTTATCCTGGATCTGGAAAACCTTACGGCTACCAAAGACAAATACCCCAGGTCATTCGATTATTTTGTCACTGATGTGCTCACGTGGAGCGATTTAAACGACAACATGATGGAAACGGGCAAGACAGCGTCGAAAATATAAGCCTGAAGCAACCCCCGCATCTTAAGCTCCGTTGGAAGTAGCTTGCGATGCGGGGGCTATCCATGTCCCACAGCAAACTTGGGTTGATGCCGATTAAACCGCTGCCTATAACACCCTGCATAGTATATCCCCGACATCCCGCACTATCGCACAGATCGTCAAAACCGCACATCATGCTAAGATAACGATCTGTTCGTAGGCTGGTGCGCCATGCGCTTACTGCCAGCCAGCCCTATTTTATCGAGGTTATCATTCATGCTGATTAATTGCGTCGCCTACCAGGAAGGCAAAAAACTTAAGGATATTTCTGTCGAGGAAATCAGCGATTACTTGGTCATGCCCGGCTGTTTTGTTTGGGTCGCCTTGCAGGATGCCGAATTGGCAGAGCTGGAAAAAATGCGTGAGGAATTTGATTTTCACGAACTCGCCGTTGAAGATGCCTGGTACAGCCATCAACGGCCTAAGATAGAAGAATACGGCGATTCGGTGTTTGCCGTGATGCAATTGGCGGAAATGGATGGCGACCAGGTGATCGTCGGCGAGGTCGATGTGTTTGTCGGCATCAATTATGTGCTCTCGGTGCGTAACCATAGCCGTGAGGGCTTCCTCGGCGTGCGTGCGCGTTGTGAGCGCGAACCCCATTTGTTAAGCCAAGGCTCAGGTTTCGTGTTTTACGCACTGATGGATGCTGTCGTTGACCGCTATTTCCCCGTGCTCGATGCGTTGGAAACCGAACTCGAAAACATTGAAGAACAGATTTTTATCAAAGGCGCGGCGCGTTCGAATATTGAACGTTTGTATACGCTCAAACGCAAGGTGACAACGCTTAAACATGCGGTCGCCCCGTTGATGGAAGCCACAGGCAAACTGCACAGAGGACGCGTACCATTGGTCTGTACGAATTCCCAGGAATATTTTCGCGATGTCTACGACCATCTCAACCATATCAATGCCACTATAGATACGATGCGTGACACGATAGGCACGGCCATCCAAGTCAATTTATCGATGGTGACGATAGAAGAAAGCGAAGTCACCAAACGGCTCGCCGCCTGGGCCGGCTTATTTGCCGTCGCGACGGCTTTCGCCGGTATATGGGGCATGAACTTTGAAAATATGCCGGAATTGCGCTGGCAATACGGTTATCCGGCGGCACTGACCACCATTACGCTGGTTTGCTGCATCCTTTATAGACGCTTTAAAAAAGCAGGATGGCTTTAGCGCCAGGGCGTAAACCACAGCTCTTTCCATTGATAGCGTTTGTTTAATTGGCATAACAGGCTAAACTTCCCGGTAACTGTATGTGTAGACCTATAGATCAACAGAGAGTGAGTATTGATGTGCCGCAGTTTGCCCATGACAAATTTTTGATTAATTGCCTATTGGTCAGCATGGTTGTTGCCGTTTATTCGCCTATGGCTAAGGCCGCCAGCATCATTGTTAATCAAACTGTGCCGGTTGCACATTATTCATTGGCAGACGCGCGGGCTATTTTTACTATGCAGCAACGATTTTGGCCTGATGGCGAGCCTATCAAAGTTTTTGTCTTTGCCGATAACAATCCCATACATAAAGATTTTGCCAAAAACAACCTGAATATGTTCCCCCATCAGCTCCGCAGGGTTTGGGACAGAATGGTCTATTCCGGCACAGGCACGGCACCTGTCCAGCTTGATTCAGAACAGGAAATGATTGATAAAATAGCCCATACGCCTTATTCGATAGGCTATGCCAACGGCAGCCCAAACAATGAAAACATACGTGTCTTTGAACTCAGGTAAACAGCTGCTTGCAGGGCTTTTGTGCTGCCTGTGCGGCATCGCGCAGGCTGACTTTTTGCCCGAAGCGATACAGTTGCACGGTTTTTTAACGCAAGGTTTTTTTCATTCGTCAAATAATAATGTGTACGGACAAAGTGACGACGGCATCAGTCCGGGCTTGACGGAAATAGGTCTTAATGCGGCGTATCAGCCGTTTAATCGCTTGCGGTTTGCCGTGCAAGGCCTATACCGTCGTGGCGGCGCCGTTGATGATAGCAGCGTGCGCGTTGATTACGGGTTGGCGGATCTGACCTTGTTGACGTATCAAAGCGGACAGGTCGGCATACGCGGCGGACGCGTCAAAATACCGTTTGGCCTGTATAACGAAACCCGTGACATGCCTTTTACCCATCCCACCATACTCTTGCCGCAAGGCATATATTTCGACCGTTCCCGGTCATTGTTACGTTCGGCAGATGGCGGCTCGTTTTATATTGACCAGCGCACCGGTTACGGTAATTTTGCTTTCAAATTCAATGTGGGTATTCCTTTAGGCAATAATCAGGAAATACGTTCGACGATACTCGGCCCTAATGCCCACGGCGAGTTTGATGCGCTACCGGGATTCGCCACACAGCTCAATTATGAAATTAACGGTGGTGAATATGTGTTTGCCGTCAGCTACATGGATCTTGAACTTGATTATCGGCCCTGGACGGGAGAACCCCTGGCATCAGGTAAAGCCCATATACAACCCTTACTGTTTTCCGCCCAATATAACGGCGAAAAATTCACGTTGACGGGCGAATACGACTATCGATGGAATGAGCTGCGTGATTTTGGCCCCTATGTCCCGAACACTAAGAACGTGACCGAAAGTTGGTATATCCAGGGCAGCTACCAGCTGCTGGCGCAATTGCAAGCCACGGTGCGCTACGATGTCCTGTATGCCGATAAAGATGACAAAAACGGTGTAAAAGCGGCAGCGCGCGGTTTGCCCAGCCATATTGCCTATGCCGATGACTGGACTTTCGGTTTGCGCTATGACATCACGACATCATGGATGTTAAGAGCCGATTATCACCGCGTGCATGGAACCGCCTGGCTATCCCAGGCGGACAACCCGGATCGGCAACAGACCGTTCAGGACTGGGATTTATATGGCCTGCAAGTGTCATTTAAATTTTAATAGCCATGTTACGCATCCCTTCCAATAAGCCGCGTTTTTTCTTGAGCTTAAAATGGAAACTCGCGTTTCTGTTCGGCGGTGTTTTTCTTATCTTGCACAGTATTTTTTCCTATTTGTCGTATTTACATGCCGTCGATAATTTTGCCTTGCATCGTGAACAGATTCAGGACAGCCATATTAATATCGCCCGGACGTTAACGGAGAACGCCTTTTTAGATTTGGAGCAATTCGCGGAATTGCTCTCTTCCATTGATAGTTTTTCATCACAGGCCCAGATGCCACTATCGGCACTGGATGAAAATTGGTCGCGGTGGCAACTCAGTTGGGGCATAGAGAACATTACGCTGTTTAATCAAAACGGATCCCCCATTAAATCCTGGGGCAAACCGATCAATATCGAACCCTCTGCGATTACGCGGGTCTTGGGCAGTGAAGAACCAGATCATCAGATCATTTGCCCGGACGACTGTTTTCAGCAAGTCATCGTCCCGGTCATGGGGCCATCGAAAACCATAGGCACCCTCAGCCTTAGCCGTTCATTTGCCAATGTTCTTGTTAAATACAAGCAGACGACCCGTTCAGATATGGCGCTCTTGGTTGCCGTTGACGATGGCGATACAGCAAAGGCACACCGATGGGCTTATAAACCGTCCGGCATAACCTTGCCGGAAAAAAACAGCTTGCTGTTCGACTACGTGTCAGCACGCCACACAGTGGCTAAACTATTGGCAAGCAACCAAACCATAACATTTAATAATGATGTTTTCGACATCAGGGTAATTCCTGTCAATGCCGGCCGCTCAGCCCCGCCTTTTTTCCTGTTAATGGATGACATTACCTTGAGCACCAGAAACCTGAACACCATCCTGGAACAAGTATGGCTATACGGTATTATCAGCCTGCTTGCTTCATTGCTGTTGCTGGTTTTCTTGCTGCATCTGTCATTACGGCATATCGCCAGATTGTCCGAAGCGTTGCCGTTGCTGTCCAGGCATAGGTATGACCAGTTCCGGCAACGGATCACTGTGAAGAGCGGATTGCCTTTTGGCTACGACGAGCTCTACGGGCTCAACCAGACAGCCTTGACCCTGGCCGACCAACTGCAACAACTGGAACAGAAAGATCATAGTAATACCTTGATGTTGCTGGAAAAAAGCCGGGAGCTGGCAAAAGAGCGTGATTTTAGCCAGCAATTGATCGAGGTTGCGCCGATTATTGTCATCACTCAAACCTTAAACGGCACCATTATTTCAATTAACCAAGCCGGGTTGGATGGTTTTGATGTCATGGATTTTTCAGTGATTGGCAAATCTTTCGATATTTTTCTACCGGCATCCGACAATGAGCATTTGAAAAAACTGCATCAGTTAAGGAAAGGCCAGTATGCGGGACTGTTGCAGGTTGATGGGGTGTTAGTGACGGAAACCGGAAAACAGCGGGATATAACGTGGCTGCATACCTGTTTTAAAGCTGTGGATCATCACGATAAAACGATTATCCTGACCTTGGGCGTCGATATCAGTGAGCGCAAAAATTTTGAAGATAAGATTTTCAAAATGACTACTTATGACAGTTTGACCGGACTCATTAACCGCAGACGGTTTCAGGAAAAATTTGCCGATGAGTTAGCTTCGGCCAAGCGCTATGCTTATCAGGTTGCCTTGTTTTATCTGGATCTGGACCAGTTCAAAATTGTCAATGACAATGACGGTCATGAGACCGGGGACATGTTGTTGGTGCAGGTTGCCAATACCCTGAAGGAAACCATACGCACAACCGACACCTTATGCCGGATAGGCGGTGATGAATTCACGCTGATTCTGCCTCATGCCGAATTAAACGATGTCAGCGGCATTGCCGAAAAAATCAACCAAACATTGATCTCCAACTTATTCAGTTTTGCCGACAAGCCCTACAAAATCAGCGCCAGCATCGGCCTGGCCATTTTTCCCGAGCATGGTTTGACGGTCCATGAGTTATTGGCCAATGCCGAGCTCGCGATGTATCAGGCCAAAGCATCGGGCCGCGGGCAGTATCATATTTATTCTGCTGATGTTGATTATCAGGAAAAATTAAAACGCTCGCTGTATTGGCAGGAAATCATTGAAGATGCGATTGCCCATGACAAGTTTGTCCTTTATTATCAGCCTATCCTTAACATCAACAGTAATAGGATCAGCCACTTTGAATGCCTGATTCGGCTGCGGCAGGATAATGGTCAGATTATTCCGCCTAATGATTTTATCGGTCATGCCGAAGAGCTGGGTTTGATCGGCAAAATTGACCGCCTGGTTCTAAAAAAAGCCGTACAAAAGCATATTGAATTTAAAAACCAGGGCCTGGATTATAAGCTGACCGTCAACCTGTCGGGATGCTCATTCAACGACACCACCATCTTTAAGGACATTTCCAGGCTTGTCAATGTACCGGAAGTTAACCCCGGCAACATTATTTTCGAAATAACCGAGACTGCGGCAGTATCCAACTTTGCCGCCGCAGAGATATTGATCGGCCAAATCAAAGAACTAGGTTGTTTGCTGGCGCTGGACGATTTCGGTGTAGGGTTTTCTTCATTCCATTATTTAAAACACTTTCCGGTTGATTACGTCAAAATTGACGGCTCGTTTATTCGTCAGATCCATAAAAGCGATGACGACAAAATCTTCGTAAAGGCCTTGTCTGAGGTGGCGCAGGCCTTCGGCAAAAAAATAGTCGCCGAATTTGTCGAGAACGAAGCCATTTTAACTATCCTCAAAGAATTCAAAATTGATTACGCACAAGGCTATCATATTGGCAAACCGGTAGATGAACCTTTAGCCCAGCAGTATGCCGGCAATAACGGCTAGTGACGATTCCCACTACGTTCCAGTCATGATGCGGATCAAAAACATTGCCGCTTTGTCCCGTTAATAAATATTTGATCGCGCACAGGGTAGGGCGGCTATGTTGAAGAATTAGCAGTTTTGCCCGATGTTATAAATCGCAAGATCGCGGCGAAATAATGGCTTCCAGTGTTCTCGTCTCACTGGCAACATTCCCGAACGTAGCATGAGTTTTTACGGCAGGGTTTGTGCCAGGCTTGTTGCATCTGTCATGGTTTGTTTGCTAAGCGGCAGTCTTTAAGATTTAAATATTGTATTATTTATCAACGAGTTATGTATTTTTTCTTGCTAAGTCAACAGCATTAAGGGGGCTGCCCTTGGGACTACTAACAACCTTCAATCCCCCTGCTTCGCAGCGGCGTTCGGACTTCGCAAAACTTTTTTATTTTTTTGAAGGTGACACATGGCGACAATAACGATCAGCTCTACATACTGGCATGATATGAATGCTCTGTTCAATCTAACCGACAGCCAAACTGTTTTGGCAACCCCTACATCATGGGTGATCGGTGACTTTAGCTATGGTTACTATAACCATTCCGAACAAGTCTGGACGGGCAGTAATTTCAGTTATGACGGTTCGGAATGGATTAACAGCGGCACGGCGACTCAAGTGGAATTTTTTGATTCCCAAGGCAATAGCACCACCTTGATTAGTTTGGACACTGCCTGGAGTTTTACCACGGACGGTTTTCCTACGTTATGGGCTTTGCTGAATGGCGAGGATACCATCACTGGCAGCAACGGCTTTGATATTTTAGTGGCCGGCTCCGGTAACAACACCATCAATGGTGGTACGGATGAGGATGTTATCGACTATCGTCTGGAGACGGGCAATAGCAGTGTCAACCTGGCATTAGGAACGGCAACCATTTCGGCTCAGGGCAGCAATCTCGCCCATACCGATAAACTGAGCAATCTGGAACATATTTGGGCAGGTAGCGGCAACGATACACTCATCGGCAATAGCGGTTCGAACTGGCTTGGCGGCAACGCCGGTAACGATAAGATTTATGGCGGTGCCGGCCATGATTATATTAATGGCGGAACAGGGGTTAACAGGCTGAATGGCGGCGCAGGTGTCGACGCCCTGAGATTTTTTGATCTGGTCGTCAGCGATACGGGTGTGGCGGTTAACGCCAACTTAACGACTGGCGCTGTCACAGTGGCAGGTGTCAACGCGGGCACAGCAATTAATTTTGAAACTGTTTTCGGTTCAAAAGGCAATGACGTATTGACTGGAAATACGCAACGCAATGAATTGGTCGGCGGTTTAGGTGCCGACACAATGGATGGCGGAGCGGGCAATGATACTTATCGGGTTGATAACGTACTGGATGTGGTCACTGATTCGGGTAATAGCAGTAATGATACTGTTTTTACTGACGGTGTGACCAACTACACCCTCGGTGCCGGCATTGAAAATCTGACTTTGAGTTGGTCTTTCGGTGGATTAATCTTGTCAAATTATAGAGATATTTATGGCGCCACAGCCACAAGCTATGCCGGCACGCTGACGCTAACTGGAAATGCCTTGAATAACACGCTGACGCTTAGTAGTGGTTATTATCATTTTCCGCAACCTGCTCCTGTCGCATCAGCAAAAGCTGTTGTCAGTACGGGGCATTCTGTAGGCGATTCAACAGCGACCATCATCCGTACAGATGCAACTGAAATCAATATCGGTGGCGCCATAATAGGTATTGATCAGCCTGTATTCAATACACCCAATGGTTCAATAACAATTCTTGAGCCCGTTACTAATATTAATGGTTTTCTTGGGAAACTGGCTTATGGAACCGCCATGCTCAATGGTGGGGCGGGTGACGACACATTGATCGGATCAGATGGCAATGATCTTTTAAACGGTGGTAGTGGCAATGACAGTATGCGAGGCGGTGCCGGTGACGATACCTATATTGTCGATAGCATTAACGATGTGGTTACCGAAACAGAAGCTGCCAGCAATCAAGCTGCCAGTAATAAAGACACGGTCATCAGCGCTATTTCCCTAAATACGCTGTGGGACAAAATAGAAGATGCTTCATTGATGAGCGTATCAACTGCACTGAATCTTGATGGCAATAGTTTAGGCAACAGCCTTACAGGCAATCATTTTAACAACACCTTAAAGGGTAATGATGGCGATGATATCCTCAACGGCGGTGCCGGCAATGATCTATTGAATGGTGGAACAGGTAGCGACATATTGAGAGGTGGCGCAGGCAATGACACACTGGATGGCGGAGAGGGTTTCGATATTGCTGATTTCAGTCTGACCACAGGTAATTTAACGATTAACCTCTCATTGATTGGAGCACAAAATACGCAGTCTGCGGGCACAGATTCCTTTGAGAATATTGAACGGCTAGACGGCGGTTCCGGCAATGACAAGTTGACTGGGAATAACCTGGACAACGCGTTGTTGGGATTAAGCGGTAATGACATGCTGAATGGCGGTGCTGGAGAGGACACCCTTTCCGGTAACGCAGGCAATGACACACTGAATGGAGGGGCCGGACATGACTCCCTTTTCGGGGACGAAGGCAACGATACTTTCGTACTGGAAAATAAAAATAGTGCTTATGATAATTTTCAAGATTTTTCGGTCGGCGATGACAAAATCCAGTTACGGCAAAGTGAACTTGGCAATATCGGTGATGGGGACACGATTGTCGAAGGCGGCATCATCAGAACGGCGAGCGGTGGTTTTGCCAGTTCAGCCGAGCTGGTGATTTTTAAGTCGCCAACTAGCTATGATATTCATGATGTAGATGGATGGCTGGGTAACGCAACCTCGGCTTATGGCGTCGGCGATCAACGGATATTCGCCATTAAAAATGACCTAACTTCCAGCACCGGGGTTTATTTATTCACTTCGACAAATACTGATGCGATTGTCAGCAACGGCGAATTAAAGCTATTGGCGCTCGCTTTTATTGACGATACCACGTCGCTGACCCTTGGCAATTTCTTGTTTGCTTAATGGCTAAGGATTGGCCCATAGTAACTGCCCAAAATCGAGCAGACATAACGAAGCCGGAATTCCTACCAAAAAGCTTGTCTGCTATAGCTTACAACCGGCAGGCTTCAAGTATTTCCAAAGTGCCGGGTGTTTAGCCTATTCCGTATTGAGTTGGCCTTTAGTGCCGCTACATAGAAAACTCCCAAAACCAGACCGCATGAGTTACTTCATAGTCTTGGGATGCGTAAAAACCTCAAGGGGTTTTGGTTGTTAAATAAGCTTCCGTAAAGCAACCCTTAACGCCGGCGGAAGAAACCATAGTACCTGTCGTCGTCATGTTTGTGGCGTCTATGTTTCCCGCATATTTTGCCCCGCTATCGTAAGTGCGGGTAATCTTGTTCGCTGTTAATTGCCACGTGCCGCCAAGACCGTGGGAGTCCATAAAACGATGGTCCGAGTAGTGGGTAACCGTTGTTGTATGGGTAGTGCCTTTACATAGCCAGTTATATTGAGTTTTCCACCGGCCGATAACATAGAACGAGCAATTAGGTGCATTGAGGTATCCATCTGCGGCATCGACAAATTCATCTGCACAATCACCCAATGGATTGTCACCAAACTTAAGCGTACATAGGTCATGAACGAAACAGGCACCGGTATATTGCCGTTTCTTTTCTTGCAGGGGCTGAGTACATCCGGTACCACATCGCCCCATGCAATCAGACGCCGGGCTCCCGACAATTCGTTTAGTGGTGTAATTGGAGCCCAATAAACTGTCGTAGGTAGCCGACCGACGCTTCCCGCGCTGACTGCATATATTGGTAAATGCTTTGGACGTAATAAGACTGTTTTCTTTTGCTGCTTGCAGATCAATCCTGTCGAAGGGCGTATTATTAGGAACCATGTTTATCAGTAAATCCAAACTCGACAGGATGCCGGCTTCCAAGGGGGCCAATCGGTTGAGATCCTTGTCCAGCTCGTTATAAAGCAGGCTCAAGCTGGCAGTGTCGTCAATGGTTTTTTGGTCTTGCCCAACTAAATATGGGATCAGTTGAATGCTGTTAAGTTGCTTTTTGTTGAAGCTGATCGAATCGTAAACAAACAGAAATTCTTTATCGTTGAGCAGGTAAGAAATGTGTATTTTTCCAGCCACCATGGCAGCCGAAAATATCACGGCCTGATTACTGTCGTTCCCTCTTATAGCCTCGGACGACCGCTCTAAAAAAACCGCGGTAGTTTCTTGTAGCGTAGCATCAGCGTTCTCTTTGTTATCGGTGCTTGCATTGATGTCGCCTAGTTCGGTGGAAGTTTCTATTCCGGCTGCATCAAGATTGGTTTGTGCATAAGCCGGCAGAATCTGCATGGCCAATGCAATGACCAACACCCTCAGCTTCCAGGAGATTTTTTGATTTGGCTGCATACGTTGTAACTCCTCATTATTTAATAAATAGCAAAAAGTTGCGTCCACTTAGGCGGCGTTGCCCTTGCGGTTAAAACCTGATGCGGTACGCATTTTTTTGTCATGTGATGCCCATAACCTTGAGCGGATAGTAACCCCGGTGACATTAATGGCACTCCGGTTAGGGAAAAACCTCAGGGAAGAAAAAAGCTCTCTATGTCAAGCCGTAACGCGCCTGAAACTGATACGGACTCTAACGATAAAACCAAGCGTAGTCTGTACGGTATCGTACTTAGCCAAGTATCCGTTAGACAGGAGCAAGATCATTTCAAGGCAAACGGGATTAAGCGATCAGGACATTTTTTTCGGCAGTATCCGTATGTGTGTTACCGCACCGACTGTATTCGGTTTTGCATGTACTGTTTTGTCCTAAGCAATGGGAATAGTTCCAGGTTTGGTATGGGCTAACACATCAGGATACCCATGGCAGATCAAATAAAAGGGCGGGTTGAATAAGCCGAAAGGAAAACCAAAGAAGTTATCGGCAGGAAATTAAAAATTTGCCATGACGTACCCCTAAAGCTCAAAGTTAAAGCAACTATTAAGAGCTTTTTAAGCCATGCTACAGCGTATTTTTTATCTACAAGTAATTATTTAGGAGAAGCATCATGTCCAACAAAAAAAATAAATCCGTTTTAATCATGTTTATTATTACGTCACTCACATCGATTTTCTTCGTTTCCCTGTCGCAATCAGCCGCCGCGAATACTTGGTCAGCTGCAAGCTCTATGGAATTGATTCAATCCACCTGTCGATCCGGTCCAGAGCAATACCAGGAACTAAGCCAAATAAAGAGCGAAATCAACGCTGCTGATACTGTCATACAGGCGCGTACCCTAGCGCTGGCACCTACTGACGATGCCATTGGCGCACTGAAGAATGCCCGTAGCATAATGCCTTTCAGTGATGACCTGCGTTCGGCTGAAACTCGTCTCAGTGATGCCCGCTCCCGTATATTAGTAGCATCTTCCCAAGAACAAGTCGCCGATGAATTCGATGGCATGATGCTGGCGGGGCTTGATAATGACAGCGTAGCCAAGGTAAGCGGCGGCGGTGGGAGTTGCAGTTACTCAACGGGCGAGACTATTGCCATCGTGATCGGTTTGATTCTGGGAATCATCCCGGGTCTGATCTTGCTTGTAGTGCTTTGTTGAGGGATTGGGAGTATTAGGAAGTTGTCCCGGAATACAACGCCTAAACCTCTTAAATCCGTATCTGTTCGTTGCCGCATCCCTTATGGTCAGAAGATGATCATAAGGGATGCGCTATCCCGTATAACCACTTTGAGAACTAATGAAAAAGCCTGTTGATTTTGCAGAAAAACTTTTTGGCGTGCCTTTTGACTCTTTAGATGAGCTTACCAAAAAAGTTGCCCGCCATATTGCTGAACGAAAGCATATTGCAAGAAACACTGCAAAAGAACTGGACACAAAAACAACTTTTGGTCAGCGGGCAGCAGATGCGGTGGCGGCTTTCGGAGGATCCTGGACGTTTATAACGCTGTTTGCCGTAATCCTGGTTGTCTGGGTAGGCTTGAATTCGTTCATCCTTGTCAAGTACGGAAATATTTTTGATCCCTACCCTTATATTTTACTCAACCTCTTTCTCTCAATGTTAGCCGCCATTCAAGCACCCATCATCCTGATGTCGCAAAACAGGCAGGCAGAAAAAGACCGGCTCAATGCGGAACACGATTATGAAGTCAATCTAAAGGCCGAACTAGAAATCATGATGCTGCACGATAAAATGGATTTGTTGAGGGAGCGCCAGTGGGAGGAGCTCTTGGTCATCCAGAAAGAACAACTCAAATTGCTGGCAGATTTGATGGAAAAAAAGATTGTGGCTGAGTGAGCTTCCAGGAATTCAGTCGTAGAACGGATCCTGTCATTTTCCCCAGATGTTCATTAGCCTCTGTTACTTCCCACAAGATTCCAGGTCTTATGGCGACACTAGACGGGGTATATTCTGCGTCGGAAATCGCCTAAGTGAACGATCGTGTCACGCAGCAATCCTGACACGGAAAAACAGATGGCTATAACTACCAGCCTCTTAACCCAGGTTCTTGGGTTCAATTTTTTCTTTTTTTGCCATGATGAATAAGCAACAGCACAAAAAAATAGCGCTTGCCGTTGCAACCGGTCTGATCGCCGCTCTTGGGGTCGCGTTGGTTATGCTGCTTCATTTCGACTGGAACCGGGCTAAGCCGTGGCTCAATGTTCGTGCAAGTGAAATGTTGGGCCGTCCGTTTTCGATCATGGGCGACCTCTCGCTGACTTGGGAAAAGCAAGCCGATTCGCCAACCGGGCAAGATGCAGATTGGGCGGACATGATGCCGTGGCCGCATTTGGTGGCGCAAGATGTTCATATCGGTAATCCTTCTGACTTGGCAGTGCTTAGGCCAACCGAGATGGCAAGCGTCAAACAGTTCGCTTTTTCGCTGAATCCCTTCGCATTGTTGAAAAAAAGGCTTACGGTTCCTGTGCTGCATTTCGAATCGCCGGTTGTCAACTTGTTGCGCGATGCCGACGGCAAGAACAACTGGAGTTTTAAAGCCGACGATAAACCATCGCCTTGGCAGCTGGAAGTGCAGCAGATCATTTTTACCAAAGCTAGCGTCCACCTGGGCGATGCCATTAAGCATGCCGATGTCACAGCCGATATCAATACGATCAACATGGATCAGGGCTATGGCGTGGCTTGGCAATTACATGGCAAGGTCAATGGCGAAACCGTCACAGGTATGGGTAAGGCGGGGGCGATGTTAGCGCTACAACACCAAACTTCACCCTACCCGATCATGGCCAATTTACACATGGGGCAAACCGTAATCGCTATTGCGGGTACGCTCACCAAGCCGACTGATCTGGTTGCACTTGACCTGCGCTTGAAAATATCCGGTGTTAGCATGGGACGGCTGTATGCGCTAAGCGGCATCGTCTTGCCGGAGACGCCGCCATTTGTCACGGAAGGTCATTTATATGGCACACTGTCCGCACAGGGCAACCGTTGGCTTTACGAAAAATTCAGCGGTAAGGTGGGTTCCAGTGACATTAGCGGCAGTCTCGCTTATCAGTCGAAGCAGCCGCGAGCCCTGTTATCCGGGACGGTTGTGTCGAAGTTGCTGCATTTTTCCGATTTGGCGCCCTTGATCGGTGCGGACTCGAATGCCGAGAAGGTCATGCGTGGTGCTCCAGCCGATCAACCGACGGACAAAGTATTACCGGTAGAGCCCTTCAAAACGGAACGTTGGACGAGTATCGATGCCGACATTCAATATAGGGCCGAAAAAATCATTCGCGAAAAAGAGTTGCCAATCAATCAACTGACGACGAACTTGCATCTGCAAGATGGCGTGCTGTCTTTGTTGCCGCTCAATTTTAACTTGGCGGGAGGAAGCCTGAGCTCAGCTATTACGCTCGATAGCGGCGGAAAAACCGGCAAGAGTGCGATCAGGGCGACCATGAAAATGACAGCCCGGCATTTAAAGTTGAAACAGTTATTCCCAACTTTGCAACCGTTGCAGGCGAGCGCTGGTGAAATCAATGGTGATACGGCCTTGTCAGCTATCGGTAACTCTGTCGCCAGTTTGCTGGGTGCGAGTAATGGTGAAATCAAGTTCTTAATCAATCAAGGCACGATCAGCGGACTTTTACTTGAAGAAATGGGTTTAAATATTGGCAGTGTGATACTAACCAAATTAGTTGGCGATAAACAAGTCAAGCTCAATTGCATGGCGGCCGATTTTGGCGTGACCCAAGGTTTGATGCAATCACGTACTGTCATTATGGATACCGACGATGCCATTATTAATGTCAGCGGCCGCATCAATTTGGCCAGTGAACAACTGGATTTGACCATCAACACGAATAGCAAAGGCTTGCGCGTGCTTTCGCTAAGAACGCCGCTCAGTGTGTTAGGTAGCTTCAAACAGCCTGACGTCAGTGTCGATAAGGGCATATTGGCAATGAAAGCGGGCGGCGCGATTGCACTGGCTGTATTGGCACCGGTCGCTTTGGCGCCGGTTGCGGCCATGCTCCCTTTAATCAATGCCGGACCTGGAGAAAACAGCGATTGCGCCAAGCTTTTGGCCGATGCACGCGTCAAGCCCGTAGTGCCGGCACTGGGCAAGACTTTACGCAAAAAGGTCCCACCGAAAACAAGGCCGAAGTGAACGGTACAACTGCGGCCAATATCCATCCGATTTAAACTTAATTAAGGATTACTCATGATTAATAAATTCTTCACCTGTAGAGGGCTGGCATGTTGTGCAGCAATAATGGCTATTACTGGATGTGCAAGCGGTTATGGAGGCGGGATGTTTGGCAATAATGGATCATACGGCGCCAATACCGGAGCCAATAATTCCACGACCGGCATTGGCGGCGCCGTTCTGGCCGCCGTAATCCAGAGCATGGCAGGCAGCGTCTTAAATGGACAGATCGGCTCGCAGCTTACGCCTACCGACCAAAATTTCCGTTTGCAGCAGTTTGGGCAGCTGCTGCAAGCCGGAGCGGTTAATCAACCGCAGCAATGGACCAATCCACAAACGGGCAGTGTTATTATGCTCACCCCTGTCGGCCAACAAAGTATCAACCCGAAAACCCGGCAAGCCTGCCGTGATTTAGTGGAAACCCTGCATTTGAAAAACGGAAAGAGCGTTCGGGAAAACCGTCGCGCCTGTTTGGTAGCCCAAACCGGCAAATGGAATCTGGTGCAATAAATCTTATGCACACTTATAGCGTCAAGTTACACTCGCGCCCTATGGGGCGTGGACATTCGTTATGCGTAGTTCAGACAGTAAAACAAAGTCATGACAGATAAAATCGCCTGCGCCTTCCATGCCAGCCAACAAGGAACGACCCTAGAAGCGACATTTTCAGGTGATTGGCTGCTATCTGCCGAAATCCCGGCACTCGATCCGTTGTTAACGCAACTGGACCAAGGCAAGGGCATCAACCGCCTGATTTTCTCGACGAAAGGGCTGGGCAGTTGGGACAGTTTGCTGATGACCGATCTCATCCGCTTGATTGATGCCGGTAAAAAGCAAGGTATTGATGTTGATACCACCACCTTGCCTGAAGGCATTCAAGGCTTGTTAAGTCTGGTTTATGCCGTCCCCGAACCGACCGGGGCACGGCGTAAACCGGCCTCGTCCCAATGGCTGGCGGTTTTGGGCAATGCGGGTTTGCAGCTATACCAAGATACCCAGGCACTCATCGCATTTATCGGCGAACTGGCCATCAGCATGACCATGTTGCTTAGGGGCAAATCTCGCCTGCGGCCAGTGGATTTCTGGCTAAATATCCAGGAATGCGGTCCTTCGGCGTTACCGATCATTACCTTGATCAGCCTCCTGGTCGGCCTGATTCTGGCGTTTGTGGGTGCGGTGCAATTGGCATTATTCGGCGCGGAAATGTATATCGCGGATATGGTGGGTTTGGGCATGACGCGGGATATGGGCGGCTTGATGGCGGCGGTCATCATGACCGGCCGCACGGGCGCAACGTTCGCCGCACAGCTTGGCACCATGCAGGCCAATAGCGAGATTGACGCGCTAAAAACAATGGGTTTTGAGCCCATGTCGTTTCTGGTATTGCCGCGTTTGCTGGCATTGATTTGCATTATGCCGTTGCTGTGCCTGTATGCCGATTTGATGGGCATTATCGGCGGCGCATGGGTGACGGTGAATTTTTTTGATGTCTCTTTAACGCAATACCTGGATCGCACGGCATCAGCGGTACATCTTAAAGATTTTGCTATGGGTGTAACCAAATGTGCGGTTTACGGCGTGTTGATTGCACTGGCCGGTTGCCTGCGCGGCATGCAATGCGGTCGCAGTGCTTCGGCGGTAGGTGATGCCACCACTTCGGCCGTAGTGACGGGCATTGTGTTTATTGTCATCTCGGATGCCTTGATGACGATGATCTGCAACCGTTTAGGAATTTGACGATGGCCTCGCCTTGCCTGACGATTAAAGACATGACCCTGGCATATCCTGATTTTATTATTCAGCATGACCTGAATTTCACGATCAATCAAGGCGATATTTTTGTCATCATGGGCAGCAGCGGCTGCGGCAAAAGCACGTTATTGATGCATCTTATCGGCTTAATGCAACCGGCCAAAGGTGATGTGTTCTATGGCGAAGAAAGCTTGTGGCAAGCTGGTCAGCAGGCCAGGCAACGGATTTTGCAGCGTACCGGGGTGCTGTTCCAAAGCGGGGCGTTATTAAGCTCCATGACCCTGTTCGAGAATATCGCCCTGCCGCTGACCGAACATACGCGATTGAGCGCCCAGCGCATCCGTCTACTGGTAGATTACAAGTTGGCTTTGGTGGGCTTGTCAGGATTTGCAGATTTTTATCCGGCTGAGCTTAGCGGAGGCATGCAAAAACGGGCAGGGCTAGCGCGGGCTATGGCTCTCGATCCTGAAATTTTATTTTTTGATGAGCCGTCGGCGGGACTGGACCCGGTCAGTGCCAAGTTGATGGATGATTTGATCCGTAGCCTGCGCGATCATCTAGGCGCAACCATCGTCATGGTCACGCATGAATTGGCCAGTATTTTCGCTATCGGCAGCAACGGAGTGTTCCTTGACACCGAAACCAAAACCATGATCGCTACAGGCTCGCCCAAACAATTATTAACCGAATCCAACGACCCGAAAATCATCCGCTTTTTGACCCGAGGCGAAACTGATAATCGGCAAACAGACAACCTCCATCCAGGAGCGGCGTGACTTATGAGCAAACCTGTTAATCCTTATACCATCGGACTGTTTATGGTTGGCGCATTAATCTTGCTGATTGCAGCAGTCATGATTTTTGGCGGCGGGCAGATGCTCAAGAAAAAAACCGAGTATGTTATTTATTTCGACTCCGCGTTAAACGGCCTTAATATCGGCGCGCCAGTCACCTTGCAAGGCGTGCAGGTCGGAACGGTTAAAGAAATATCGCTGGAGCTTGTTCAAAATGCCGCGCGCATCATTAAACCGGTAGTGATTGAACTCAACTCAGAAATGGTTTTGGATGCCGACGGACAGCCCTTTCAAGCAGCTACCACGTTGAAAGAACAGCAGCAAAACGCCAAGCGCTTGATCGATGCAGGGTTGAAAGCCCAGTTGCAAACTCAAAGTTTACTCACGGGGTTGTTGTATGTGGAATTCAATTTTCATCATGACGACCCGCTTAAATTGACCGGTCTGCACTACAAAGACTTGGTGGAATTGCCGGCTGTGCCGACCACGGAAGATCAAATCAGAAGCACGGCTGATGATATTTTAAACAAAATCAAACAGCTACCATTGGAAGACATGATCAAAGACCTTGGCGCGACGTTAAAAGCCGTGCGTGACATTGCCACTTCGGATGAGCTCAAGAACAACCGTGTCGCCCTGACGAAAACATTGGCTGAAACCGAAAAACTCATGACCACGATGAACCGTAACCTCGCGCCCATGCTGGGCAATATGAACGCCACGGTGACGGACACCCAAACGCTGGTGCGGCAATTTTCCCGTGACATTAAGCCCGTGTTGGTTGCCACCGAAAAAACCCTGGATGCTGCGAACAGCGTCTTGCAGGAATCCAAAAATTCGTTAGGTTCCATCGAAACCCTGGCCGCACCCGATGCGCCTTTATGGCAATCCCTGGAAGCCTTGCGTGAAGCGGCACAATCCACCCGAGAATTGACTGATTATCTCCAACGCCACCCTGATTCGATAGTGTATGGAAAGGAATAAAAGATGATGAAATGTCTGCTGTTGGCATTGTCGCTGTTTTTAAGCGCTTGCATGCACCACGAGGCCAAGCCCGTCCAGTTTTATCGGCTCACTGCGGATGCGGGCCTCAGCACACAGCTTCCAGGCCGTATTCCAGATGGCCTAATCGGTTTGGGTCCGATACATATCCCCGAATATCTTAAGCGTCCGCAAATGATGATCGGCGTCACCGAAAACCAGTTTAAACTGGCCGAACATCACCGTTGGGCTGAAGGACTGGATCAAAATATCTCCCTGGCCTTGTTCAAAGCGTTGCCCGGCCAACTGGGCACGAACCGGATTGTGCGTTATCCCTGGCCTCTGCGGCAGGTCATCGACTACCAGATAGGCATTGATATACTGGAATTTCATGTCGATGCCAACGGGCAAAGCCGCTTGACCGCACAGTGGTTTATCAGGCACAAAGACCAAACGATCATTGATAAACGTGCGGCTTATCAGATTCCGGCCTCAACCACCGATTACGGCCTGATGGTCAAGGCGCAAAGCCAATGCCTGGGCAAACTGGGGCAAGACATTGCCGAAACATTGCGGCAAATCCAATGACCGGCCAGCTTATGTTGGGTAGATTGATGTGGCAATAAATAAACGCAAGGAATACCCTAGCAGACTCAATGCGGTAGTTCATAACTTACCTTGATAGCTTTGATCAGCCAGCGAATCATGCTGAAAACTGAACACCATGAGTCCTGGAAACAGGGTTAAACCATCAGCTATAAGTGGCCCTCGAAATCCAGACAGCAGAATTGTTATGCTTCTGATGGATTTGCCGCTTTGCAAGAAACCGGCTAGCGCGGATGCTTATGAGCTTTAGAGGCGATTAGTCGGTCAAAAAACTGATGGGCGATCAACGCGGCAAGAATCAATAAGGTGCCGCTTATTATTTTGAATGTTAACGGTTCGTTGTTAATGGCATGGCCTAACAGCAAAGCAAGTACAGGTGAAGCCAAGGTGACTAGGGCGACCCGTGTCGCCGGTTGATGGAGAAGCAAGTAGTAATAGAGTGTAAAACCCACCGGAGTGGCGATAACGCCCAGATAGATGATGGCGGCCAGACTGTTAGGCGGCACAACCGCAGGCCAATGGCCGTCGATACTTCCCCAGGTCAGCAGATAAGCGGGCAAGGAAAGCAGCAGTCCGCCCGTCACCTGCGCCAAGGCAGGCACTTTGCCGTTGATGCGTTTTACCCAAACCGAACTGCTGGCCTGCAATAACGTTGACACCAGCACACCGACGATACCTAGGGCGGCATTGTGCCCGAATTGTAGTGCGGTACCAAACATCACCATCAAGCCACCCATACCGAAACCGTAGGATAGTAATTTACCAGGGGTAAGGCTACGTTCTTTTAGCCAAATTGCAGCCAACATAGCGGTCATCAATGGCGACAATCCAGAAATAACCGAAATCCAGCCGGAAGGGATGAATTGCGCCGCCCAATAAACCGCCAGCATAGCGCCGTAGATTTGCACGGCCACCGCCAGGTAGGTCGTAAGCGCTTTACGATGCCACACTAAGCCTTGGCGCATGAAGCCCAGTATCAATAACAGGCACAGTGTGCCTATTGCCATGCGTAGCGTAACGCCAAACAAAAAACCGTTCTCTTCACCACTCCACTTGATAGCCAGCGGGGTGGTGGCCCACAGCAAGATGATGCTGATATACGCCAGATAGATGTGCATCAAGCTAAAATGGTTGGGAATTTTCGATGCGATTACATTTCTTCATACAAGTACGCTGCAAACCATAAACTAGACCTCTTTGCTTGATGTTTAACATCGGCATTATGCTGACAGATAATAGGTAATAAGCAATGCCGCTTAATGCCAAAACACGGCAGATAAAACCGTTATTCATGGCGCATTATAGAGCTGGATAGTGTTGGGCGGGATATTACTGCTAAAATCGGCTATTCTTGTCAGATAATCTTCTCCAATAACATCCCGCTAGGTGTTTTATGCCACAAAAAAAGCCCCAACCCGATAAAGATAAGTTAAACCAGATTGTTACTGAGGCACGCCGCAACCAGGAATTGAGGGAGCAATCATACCGAGGGCAGGCGCTCAAGCTCTACCCTTGGGTATGTGGACGTTGTGCGCGTGAATTTACCCACAAAAATCTGGCTGAGTTGACCGTGCATCACAAAAACCACGATCACGATGACAATCCTTCGGATGGCAGCAATTGGGAATTGCTGTGCCTTTATTGCCACGACAATGAACACTCCCGTTACGAAGAAACGCGTTTTAGCAGTGTATCGGTAAAATCAGGCGCAGTTGTTGCCACGCATAACCCCTTTGCGGATCTTAAGGCTTTGTTGGGCAACAAAAAGTAATCCGCGCCATGATCTGGCTATTTGGCCGTTAGTGCCGGTCGTCGTCGGCTTCCCGCGAATGGTAGAGGGGGGCAATCTAAATTGCAGAATATTCCAGTCATTATGATGGCCTACCGATTTGCGTTGCAAAAGGCCTAACAATCATGGTGCCCTTGCTCTGGTATGTACCGATGCCCGTGTTTTTATGGCGCAATAAGTTCATTTCTGTAAAATGACGGCTCAAACAACAGCTGAAGCCGCTCACGGGTGACTGCCGGTTAGAACCCAGTATTGGACCATGGAACAGATAAAACTCGACGCTTGCCCCGAATGTGATTTATTGCTCAGGCAGATTTTGCCTGAAAGCGGTGAAAAAGCCGTGTGCCCACGTTGCGGCT
The DNA here is from genome assembly GCA_030653435.1 of Methylovulum sp. Classification (GTDB taxonomy): domain Bacteria; phylum Pseudomonadota; class Gammaproteobacteria; order Methylococcales; family Methylomonadaceae; genus Methylovulum. The sequence continues at coordinate 45,991 of JAURZI010000023.1, read as the reverse complement.
ATTTGCTGTACAGACCCCGCAAACAAAGCATAGAGCGCACGTTTGCGCTGTCTATCGCCGGGCTTATTGTTATTTTTCCGGCCACGTTATTGCCGTTGATAGGCATAAAATTATTAGGCAACAGCCATGATGGCACCTTATGGTCGGGGGTCATTGGCCTGTTTGCAGAAGGCATGTGGGCAGTGGCGGCGCTAGTGTTTATGTCCAGCATCTTATTTCCGCTTATTAATATCATCTTGTCATTACTCATCAGCGCGCATTTGCATTTTAACAAGCCAAACCGGCATCTAGGTCGCTGGATGCGCTGGTTACAGCATCTGGATGAGTGGGCCATGCTGGAAGTTTACACGTTGGGCATTATTGTCGCCTGCGTAAAGCTGGCGTCAACAGCCGATTTAAAGTTGGGGCTAGGACTTTATGCCTTTGTGGTGTTGCTGGTTATCACGGCAATGCTGGCCAGCAGTCTGGACACCTATTTGTTCTGGCAACGCATAGCACGATTGCGCCGCGATGAAGCATAAAGCCACCGCGCTATCACAAGGCCTTATGCGTTGCCATGATTGCGGGCATTTAAGCAAGCACACCCGGCAGCATCGCCATTGCCCCGTTTGCGGCGGCTTGTTGCATGCCCGCATCCCGCATAGTGTTCAACGTACAACGGCCTTGTTATTAAGCAGTTATGCCCTGTATATCCCAGCCAATATTTTTCCGATTATGACAATCACGCAATTGGGCGTCACCGAGCGGCATACCATTTTGGGCGGCATCATGGCGCTTATCGACAAGGATATGATGCCGATTGCGATCCTGGTGCTGGTCGCCAGCATACTGGTGCCGTTGCTGAAATTACTGGGAATTAGCCTGTTATTGCTGAATATCCATTACCGCTGGCAAAGCAACGCCTATTTATGGACTAGACTATATCGCTTGATTGCCCTGGTCGGACGCTGGTCGATGCTGGATATTTTCATGATTTCAATTTTAGTTGCGGTAGTCGATCTGGGCGGCATCTCCCAAGTGATTGCAGGCCCCGCATCAACAGCGTTTGCCGCTGTTGTCGTGTTGACGATGTTCGCCGCTAAAAGTTTTGATCCACGCCTGATCTGGGATAACCAATTGAACAATAACCGACGCCGTTTATGAATAATTTTACCGACCCTTATGATGCCGAAGATGTCAGCATCAATAGTAAATCAAGCTTGCCGCTGGTATGGTTTTTGCCGTTAATTGCATTAATCGTCAGCGGCTGGTTGATCTATAAAGCCGTTTCGGAAAAAGGCCCGGTTGTTACGATCAGCTTTCCTAATGCCGAAGGCCTGGAAGTCGATAAGACCAAAATCAAATATCTGGATGTGGAAGTGGGCAAAGTCACCGCGATCAACATCAGCGAGGATTTGAAAAGCATACGCGTAAGCGCGCAGATGAATAGCGGTTCCGAAGCTTATTTGAAACAGCAGACCCTTTTTTGGGTGGTGCGCCCGCATGTGGGTTTGGGCGGCGTTTCGGGGCTAGGCACCTTGCTGTCCGGCCCTTATATCGGTATCAAGCCGGGCGGCGGTTCCTGGCAAACCCGTTTTACCGGGCTGACGTCACCGCCGTTGCTGAAAAACAATGCTGAAGGCAAGCAGTTCATATTGGAAACCAATAACCTGGGCTCCATGCAGCCCGGTACACCGATTAATTTTCATGGCATCATTGTCGGCGAAGTGCTTAGCCATGAGTTGTCGCCGACCGCCGATGCCATCAAGCTGAAAGTGTTTATCAACAAGCCGTATGACCAGTTCGTCAGAAAAAACACCCGGTTCTGGATAGATAGCGGTGTCGATTTGTCGGCCAGCGCCGATGGTTTTAAGGTCAGGACCGGGCCGCTGATTTCCCTGCTGAGCGGCGGCATTGCTTTCCGCGCCTCGGTTGAAGATGCGGCAGAAGCTGTGATGGCTGAAAACAGCTTGTTTCCGTTATACGATACATACGAGCAATCGACCCAGGTTTTTTATAGCAACACATTAAAATATGTCATGTATTTTAATGGCTCGGTGCGCGGTCTTACCGAAGGCGCTCCCGTGCAGTTACGCGGCATTCCGATAGGCAAGGTGACAGGTATCAGTCTGGAGCTGGACAAAAAAACGGCGGACATACGCATTCCTGTAATGGTTGAGCTGGAGCCGCAACGTATCAGCATCGTCAATAATCTGCCCGGTGTCAGTGATAAAGACGTGATGGAACAGCTGATCAAAAAAGGCTTGCGCGCGCAATTGCAAACCGGCAGTCTGATTACCGGACAATTGCTGGTTGACCTTGATTTTCATCCCAAAAGCAAAATTACGCTGAACATCAATACCAGTGTTTATCCTGAATTTCCAACCACCGCAAGCTCGCTGGACCAATTCACCCATTCTGCACAAACCATCATGGATAAAATTGCCAAACTGCCGCTGGACGAGATGAGCGCCGAAATTAACCAAACCCTGTTAACGCTGCAATCCACATCGAAAACCGCCAACACCATGCTGGCAACCGCCAATACGACGCTAGGCAGTGCCGACAAGACCATGGCTTCTGCGCATCAGGTGTTAAATTCACTGGAGCCCGGTTCCACGACGCATTACGAACTGGACAAGTTGTTGCAGGAGCTGAGCCAAACGGCAAGTTCTGTCAAACAACTGACCGATTATTTGCAACAACACCCTGATACGCTGATACGCGGTAAAAAAGAAGACTAGCCATGTTAAACAAAATAACCCAAGCTGCGGTGACCATAGGGGTGGTGTTGGTGTCGGCCTGTGCCGGAACGCCCCCGACCCACTTTTATGTACTGGAAGCGTTAAGCCCGGCGGCGACACAGATCGATACGGCAAAAAAACGCCAGATCGGCATCGGGCCGATCACGATGCCTGCCTTGCTGGAACGCAAACAAATCGTCACGCGGGCTGAAGGCAACAGTGTGCAGATAGCCGAGTTTCATCAATGGGCCGAACCGATAAAAGACAATGTGGCGGAGGTGTTAACGCAAAATATGTCCAGGTTGCAACCCGGCGATATTTTCAGGACTTATCCGTGGAGCGCTTACGGCGCGGTCAATTATCGCCTGATTATCGACGTCGTCCGGTTCGATGCCCAGCCGGGCAAATCGGCAAATCTTGAGGCCAGATGGGCGGTGATGGACGAAAAATCCCATACTATCGTCACTAATGGGCAATCAGGGATTACGAGGGGCATCTCTGGGGAAGCCTATCCCGAGGCGGTAAGCGCCCTAAGTCAGGTGCTTAGCGACTTTAGCCAGGAATTGTCGCAAGCCTTACAAGCCTTGGCACCCGCACAGTCATTAAATTGACATCTAACTTTAATCACGTGGTCACACATTACCGTTACATATGCTCTTCCCAAACACTTGAGAGAAGAACTATGAAAAATAAAAAACTCGGTAATCTGCTGTTCGCTTTTCCATTAATGCTGGCAGGTACGCTGCTGGTCAATTCCGCTGCATCGGTGGCTGCAAATAAAGTCAGACCGCCGTTGATGGAGCAAGGCATACAATTTGGCGACCTCAACCACGGCAGCGTGATGGTATGGAGCCGTTCTAACAAAGACGCACGAATGATGGTCGAGTATGCGCTTAACGACCAGTTTACAGATTCAAAAATTATCCGCGGCCCTTACGCGTTGGGCATCTCTGACCATACTGCCAAGCAGGAACTGGCTAATCTCCCGCTGGGTAAGGATATCTATGTCCGGGTCTGGTTTGAAGACCTGACCAATGCGCGTAATAAAAGCAAGCCGGTAACCGGTCATTTTCACACCATTAGCGCCCGCGACAATATCCGATTTGTCTGGGGCGGCGATACTGCCGGACAAGGCTTCGGTATCAACGAAGCCTTCGGTGGCATGAAAATATACGAAGCCATGCGCCAAGTGGAGCCGCAATTTTTTATTCACAGCGGTGATAATATTTATGCCGATGGCGTGATTCCAGAGTCAAAAACGGTTGAAAACGGCCTGATCTGGACTAACATCGTTACGCCTGAAGTCTCCAAAGTTGCCGAAACGCAGGCTGAGTTCCGCGGCCGCTACAAATACAATTTGCTGGATGCCCATGTCCGGGCTTTTAATGCGGAAGTCCCGCAAATCTGGCAATGGGATGACCATGAAGTCGTCAACAACTGGTCAGACTCCAAAGACCTGAGTACAGATACCCGTTACACCGTTAAAGATGTGCCGTTGCTGGTTGCCAGGGCGGCCACTGCGTTCAACGAATACAGCGCGCAACGCCCGCATGGCGCCGAAGAAGCCGAGCGCATTTACCGGAAAATCTCTTACGGCCCGCTCTTGGATGTGTTCGTTCTCGATATGCGTAGCTACCGCGGACCTAATACCGCCAACTTGCAAACTATCCCCAGCGCGGAAACCGCGTTTTTAGGCGACGCGCAAGTCGCTTGGTTGCAGGATGGTTTAAAAAGCTCCAAAGCGGTATGGAAAGTTATCGCGGCTGATATGCCTATCGGGCTCAACATCAGTGATGATTTTGTCAATAACCCGCCGCAACGCTGGGAAGCCGTCGCCAATGGCAATGATGGCGTAGCAGCAGGCCGTGAACTTGAAATAGCCGGTCTTTTAAGCAACATCAAGAAAGACAACATCAAAAACATCGTCTGGCTGACGGCTGACGTGCATTATGCCGCCGCCCATTATTACGATCCGTCTAAAGCCAGTTCCAAGGACTTCAATGGTTTTTGGGAATTTGTTTCAGGCCCGTTAAATGCCGGATCTTTCGGACCCAATACGACCGACGGCACTTTTGGCCCACAAGTCGTTTTCTATAAAGCCCCCCCTGCCGGTCAGTCCAACTTGTCGCCTTATGCGGGCTTGCAATTCTTTGGGGAAGTCAATATAGATAAGGCAAGTCAAGCGATGACGGTGGATTTAAAAGACATCAATGGTGATGCTGTCTTCAGCAAGACCTTAAGCGCAGAATAAGCGGTATCGGCACTGATATAAGCTAATGCCAACCTTAAGGTTTTGTTGACGTTTTATGTTAACGGCCAACAACTTAAGGTTGGACATTCCACACAAGTCAGGCCAGGATAGCACACCAAACTGCCCAGCCTCATTCATTCCACTGTGACAAACCGGCTGTTTGCCATCTATACGCCCCACGGAACGACCCGAAAAAATCAGAAGTTTTGCTTACCCATCAGCACACCCCCATCAACTGCTGCTATGTGGGCAGCATAAGCGCATTATACCCATGCTTGCGCTACAGCATTGTAACCGGGACAGGGCATGCTGAGCTATGGGATACCCATCCCTCTGTGAATTAAAACCAGAGATGGTATATGTTTTGCTTGGGTCTTAAGGTCACGGCCGCTGAACTGATGCCGTTTTGCCAACACACCCAGGCCACCATGAATACATTTCAGGAATATCAGATACCGGCAGTTAACAGCCATAGCATTGCGGTGATAGGCTCAGGATTTAGCGGCACGATGGTTGCCGTGCAGCTATTACGGCATGCTGAAATAGCGCTCACGGTTTACCTTATCGAAGCAAACTCCAGGCAATTCGCGCGCGGGGTCGCCTATAGCACAGATAGCGATTGCCATCTTTTAAATGTGCCTGCGGCGAATATGAGCGCCTTTCCCGATGATCCTGGGCATTTTCTAAGATGGGCCAGGACGAGAGAGAAAAACTTGCTGAATGCGCCTTGGGTCACTGATTTTACCGGCAACACTTTTTTGCCCAGGCGTGCCTATGGCGAATACTTATTTGAAGTGTTAGATAAAGCCGAACGCGCTGCTGCTGCCGGTGTCCATCTGGACAAGAAAATTGACCAAGTGATAGGCCTAAGCATTGATGACCAGGGTATAACGGTAACTTTACTCGGCGGGGAACGTTTACAGGTCCAAAAAGCTGTGCTGGCAATAGGTAATTTTCCGCCCTGCGACCCGGTTATTGATAATCCGAGTTTTTACCAAAGCCCACGTTATTACAGTAATCCCTGGAAACCCGGCGTATTACAAGCTTTGCTCAAAACAAAATCGTGCCTGCTGATAGGCAGCGGCCTAACCATGATTGATTGGGCGGTCACGCTAAACCACGCGGGTTATCGCGGAACTATCCACACGGTGTCGCGGCGCGGTTTGTTGCCGCAAGCTCATAGCCCGCATGCGCCGGCAGCTTTTAATATCGATCCGCAAGCTGCGCCGCCCTCGGTACGCACGTGGCTACATAATATTCGCGATTATATTGGTGTCACAGGTTGCGATTGGCGCACCGTGATGGATGCGCTCAGAGCGCATACTCCGCAATTATGGGCGAACCTCCCGCTATCAGAACGTCGTCGTTTTTTACGCCATGTCCGCATCTATTGGGATAGCCATAGACACCGGTTGGCTCCAGCCGTCGCCGAGCGTCTGGCTGAATTGCTGGCATCCGCGCAATTGTTTAGGCACACCGCTCGTATTCTTGATTATAAGCAAACAGGGCAGGGTGTTGATGTCTTGGTCCGCCGACGTGGCCAATCTCAAGTGGAGACGTTGAGCGTCGAAGCTGTCGTGAATTGTTCCGGCCCTGAAAGCGACTACCGGAAGCTCGGTAGCCCGCTAGTCAATGATTTGCTGGAACAGGGACTAATCAACCCCGACCCTTTGACACTCGGCCTTGAAGTTAAAGCCGACGGCGCCCTGGTTAATTCCAGCGGCGGCGTCTCCACTGGTTTATTTACCTTAGGGCCGCCACAAAAGGGCAGCTTATGGGAAACAATCGCCGTGCCGGAAATCCGCGAACAGGCTGAAAGTTTGGCAAAAACGCTGCTCTCAAGCCTAGGCCGGCAATTACCGCAATAACGCTGTATTCATTAAAAATCTCCGCATCAATAGATAAATCAGCGATAAGCGTAGGGTGTTTTCACTTCGTGCGTTGACGGAGGGTCCGCGATAACAAAACGCCATGCCCAATGTAACACTGAGACTCCGAAATGGTGGATTGCTAGCGCGAATCCACCTTACATCCATACACCTTGCGGGTTACCGACCGCCGAAGACCATAATACCTATTGCCTGTTTAACTTTATAATCAATTGGTTGATATGACTTCTGAACGTGAAGATAGCGCTATATAAAACGCTTTGTTTGTGCTACAAAGGCGGCGCAGTTTGGTTGTTAAATTCATTCTCTTAATATGCCGAGGTTTTTATGTCTATCACTACCGCATCTGGATTTTCAGTCAAAGGCAAGCTCGCTACCGCCGTGGATTTTTCTCAAACAGCTGGCAAAAACAGCGCCCTTAGTCACACCAACTCGGCTGATCGTTTCATTAATATTGGCAACTTGAGTTATACAGCAAGTTCAATTGTTGGTGCGGTCGATGGGGAAGTGTTAACGCTTAAAGTTACAGCCACTGACAACGCGAGCGCCAGTGTGAACGCTCCTTTCAATCTAATGGTTGCGTCTGTTAATTCTGCGCCTACTTTTGTAGCGGGCGGCATAGCCATGACTGACTTCGATTCCTCTAATGATTATGGTCAGTCCGTGACCGTGCAAGCCGATGGCAAAATCCTCGTGGCTGGCTATAGCTATAGCAACGTCGGCGCTTTTAACCTGGACTTTGCCTTGGTGCGTTACAACCTCAACGGCTCTTTGGACACCGGCTTTAATGGCGATGGCAAAGTCATTACTGACTTCGGTTTTTATGATTATAGTCAATCTGTTACCGTGCAAGACGATGGTAAAATTCTCGTGGCAGGCACTAGCAAGGATGACGCACATGCTTACTTTGCCTTGGCGCGTTACAACTCCGATGGTTCCTTGGATACCGGCTTTGATGGCGATGGCAAGGTCGTCACTAATATCGATTCTGATAGCGTAGGAGGGTCTGTTACTGTGCAGGCTGATGGCAAAATTCTCGTGGCAGGCACAAGCTGGAACAGTGTTGGTACTGGTAATTTTGCCTTGGTGCGTTACAACGCCAATGGCTCTTTAGACTCCAGTTTTGATGGCGATGGCAAGGTCACGACTGACTTCGGTAATCCTTCTGGTGGTAGCTCCGTGACCATGCAAGCCGATGGCAAAATTCTCGTGGCAGGCACTAGCTGGAATAACGGTGGCATTCATGGTACCGTCGGTGATTTAGCCTTAGTGCGTTACAATCCCAACGGTTCTTTAGATACCAGTTTTGATGGCGACGGCAAAGTCACCACCGATCTTGGCGATCTTGATTGGGGTCAATCCGTTACCTTGCAAGTCGATGGCAAAATCCTCGTGACCGGCTCGAGCTACGATGACGGCAATAATGTGAACTTTAGCTTGGTGCGTTACAACCCAGATGGCTCCCTTGATACCGGCTTTGATGGCGATGGCAAAGTCACGACTGATTTCGATCCTACTTTCTCTGATGAAGGTTACTTCGTTACCGTACAAGCCGATGGCAAGATTCTCGTGGCAGGCCAGAGCAATAACTCAAATACTGGGTATAACTTTGCCTTGGCGCGTTACAACACCGACGGTTCTCTGGACACCAGCTTTTCTGATGACGGCAAGGTTACTACTAGCACCAATGGTGGTTATGGTTCCTCCGTTAGCGCACAAGCCGATGGCAAAATTCTTGTGGCAGGCTTTGGTTCCATAAATAATGATTGGAACTTTGCCTTGGTACGTTACAATCCTGACGGTAGTTTGGACAAAACTTTTGGTGGTATCAACACCCTCGATAGTTCAGTTGATTACATTGAAAGCGGCGCAGTAGTGGCGTTAGACTATAAGGTACAAATTTACGACGCTGAATTGTCAGTCCAAGGCCATTACCAGGGAGCATCCATTACCCTATTACGCCACGGCGGCGCAAACAGCCAGGATGTGTTTTCCGGCCGTGGCGACTTAACGATTAGTGGCGGCCATGCGCTGTTATCGGGCGTAACCATCGGTGCCGTCAACAATGGCAACGGCACCCTAAAGATCATGTTTAACAGCAACGCCACGCAAGAGCGAGTTGATGCCGTCTTATCGTCCTTAGCCTACAGTAACAGCTCCGACAAACCGCCCGCTTCGGTACAAATCGACTGGCTCTTCAACGACGGCAATACCGGCGCGCAAGGCACAGGCGGTGCATTAACGGCTTTAGGTTCAACCACTGTCAACATCTATCCAATCAATGACGCGCCGACACTTTCCGCGCCCGCCGCTATCCACTATATCGACACCGCTTTCGATGACAGTTTTTCAACAGCAACCGGCACATTGTCCGCAAGCGATGCAGAGAACGACTCATTAAGCTATGACATTAAAGGTGGTAAAGACAATGGCGATGGCACGATCAGCAAGATTGGTGCTTATGGCACACTGACGGTCACCCAGGCAACCGGGGCTTACCACTTTACCCCTAACGATCACGCTATCGAGCGATTAAGCGCAGATAAAACAATCAGCTTTACCATGACGGTATCGGATGGCTTACTGAGTGACAGCACCCCCCTGGTCATCAACATCACACAAAACGGCAGCACAGAATCAGCGGGTAATGACATACTCGTCGGCACTACAGGCCATGATGTCATCAGAGGACTCGCAGGCGATGACCATCTGTCGGGGAACGGTGGCAATGATGGCTTGTATGGCGGCGTGGGCAATGACAGCTTGTCCGGCGGCAATGGCAGCGATGTCTTGAGAGGCAGTACTGGCGATGATGTGTTAACCGGCGGTACGGGCCATGACGTATTAATAGGCGGTGCAGGCAATGACGTATTAACCGGCGGCTCTGGTAGAGACACCTTTAGATTTAACAGCCCGCTTATGGCAAATATCGAACACATCACCGACTTCAATCCAATTAATGACACCCTTCAATTACAAAACAGTATTTTTACCCGTTTAAGCACCACCGGCGTGTTAAGCCCCGATAACCTTGTCATTGCTGCAGCGGCCGTTGATAGTAATGATTATCTGATTTACCACAAAGCCACCGGCACGTTATTTTATGATGCCGACGGGAGTGATGCCGGCCTGGCGGTAAAAATCGCTACCTTGGGTGTGAGCTTGACCTTAACGAATGCCGACTTTGTCGTTATTTGAAACAGTCGGGCAGGTTGTTTATACCCGACACTTCCATGCTTCGAATGTCGGACAACGAAAAGCGGTTGCCCGGCCTTATATACTCTAAACGGTAACGTTTTCGGGTTCCCATTTGGCAAAACTAGCAGGTAACGATGCCACCAACGCACCGGATCCTGCTAACCGCATGAATTTTATGCGTTTTGCATGAGTTCATCTTACTTTTGTGTGGTTTGAAATTAGAAAACCAGACGGTCGTCTAACTCTTAGACGGCCGCCTGGCTTGGATGCAAAATGATTGCGTGATCTTGGCCGCTTAGCTTAGCGCCAAGCTGTTTTTAGTTAGCAAAAGTCGCTAAATCCAACGCAGTGTCTAATTTGATTTTGATGAATTCATTGTTGTCTGAATTCAAATCTCTGCCGCCGGCACCGGGATAGTTGTTATCATTGGTGATCAAAAGAGTCGTTGAGTCAAGCGGTAATACGCTTTCGATAGTGACGAACGGGAAGGTGAACCTTGTGCTGCTGTCGCCGTTTAAATCATGCGGGTCGGCAATGTTCATCAAATTTGCTAATTCGGTTTTAGTGACGAACGAACCTGACTCAACGCCCGCGATGTCGATTAAGAACACTTTCTTAAACGGAGTGCCTGAAGTGCTGGTTGCCGTTACGCCGTTACGCTCCAGCACTAAGAATTGATGATCGTTAATCGCCGTCATATCACCGATGTTAGTGCCGTCAGTTTCCAATTGATAAACCCAGTTTTTGCCGGTATAGCTGCGGTTTTTGAGATTAAATTCATAAATACGCAGATTTTTTCCCGCCGTGCCGTTAATAGCATCGTCGCCGGTCACGGTGCCTTCAAACAACGGATACAATTTATCGCCGATCGGGTTGACCGCCATGCCTTCAAAGCCGCGTGATTGGCCTAAATTTGCAGCCGCCGTGCCTAAATACGGGTTTTGCGGTGACATTACGGTATCGCCGGTGGCCGTCGAACCGGCCGGAATATAGTTAGGCGCGCTGACTTCAGCGTGTAACACTTTACCGGTACGATCCGTTTCAACTAAAAACGGCCCGAATTCATCGCCAAACCAAAAGTGGTTTCTTTTATCTTTACGAACCGCTTCGATATCTAAATCTGCGCCGGTTAAAAAATGACGCGCTTTTATGCTTGCCGCTACCGGAATGTCGTTATTACCGTTTGGGTAATTGTCGGCGTCCGCAACCGTCGTAAAGCCTAATTTATGGTTTGGATCGCGTAGGCTGATAAAGCTTTCTTTCGTGAAAGACGGCAACACGTCACCGGTCAGGAAATTAACCGGGCTAATTTCGCCGCTGCCGACGACATTGCTGCCGTCCCAGGTTTTGAAGTCCGGTCTTACCGCAAAGACGCGTAAGATGGTATCGGCAGAATTGGTTTTAGCGCCGAAGCCGTTGTCTTGCATGATGTAGTAAGAATTATGCGTTGGGCCGTGCAGGATTGCAGAAACGCCTTGTACCGGTTGTTTTTTGATTAACGGCAAGCTGTTGCCGCCTGCGCCGGTGCCGGCAAATTGACCGGAAGTCGGGCCTACCGCAAAGGTATTGGCCGGCATTAATGCAAACGCCGTTAATTCGGCAGCATTAGCCGATACTGCAAAAATAGCCGCGCTGAGCGCAGTCATTAAGAACAAAGGTTTTTTTAAACGTTTTGTGTTCATACCAGTAATTCCCCTCTTGTGATTAGCTTAAAACGGACCCGGACATAATCCGAGCGGTAGCGCTCATGATGACTATTGAGTGCGCGCCGATACTAGCTAGGGTTTGTTACCAGAGTATGAAAGTTAGGTGTTTGAATCGGACTGAGATGATTCTTGCAGCTAAGCTATACCGCTAGTGTATGAAGAGATTCGGCTGCATTCTAACAGCCGGATTTTCTATTTGCTGGCTACCCTTCCGCTTCCCCCCGTTTATTTTGATTATAGCCTTAACGGTAACACCCGGTTTTTATGTAGTTACGCATAATAGATAACCATCCCTCCAGTAGTCCCCTTGTATGTCATTGAATTGTCAATGACCCTGGTGTCCCTGAATAAGCAGCCAACAAACAACGTGCTGCAAAAAGCGCAGTTGTCAAGAGCCTGCGTTAACCGGGCGAATCGTTGTTATATATTTTCAATTAATTGTATTTAAAGGGTTATTTGTTTTAAAGGACGGGTGTTTATAGTATGGCACGCATCATGCTTTATCTTGTTTGTCGTCGATAAAGAACAGCCTGCATGCGGCGTGTCTAGCCGCTTTCAGCCAATATCATTAAGGAATCGGGTGGTCCTATGAATAGTCCCTTATTAAATTTTCAGCAACTTGAGGCTGACATTATCTCGCCTAGAAAAAGCAATACGGCGAAAGTGTTTCCGTTTAAACCCGCAGGCCATGGCGAGGCGTTACCGGCTGCCTCACCGTTGGCTACCGCAAGCGACGTTACTCTAGGCCATTTCCAAGCCGGCACTGGACAAAGCGATAAAAAATGGTTTGATTATTTAATTATCGGTGTGCTGTCAGTCGTCATACATGGCCTCGTAGCCGATTACTTTCAACAAGCACGCACGGCTATCGAAGAAATGGTTGAGCCTGCCAAGGTTCAACCTAAGGTGCAGATTAATTTACTTAGGCCGCAACCACCCAAACCGAAGCCGGTCATCCAGCCGCCACCGCCGCCGCCACCGAAAGCAGTCCCTCTTAAGCAACCGCCCAAGCAGCGCAAGCCCAAGCCCGTTGTGAAGCGTGTTGAACCGCCACCCGTTCAGCAATCTGTTCCGGTAATCGAGTCGAAAGCGCCAGTAATGCAGGCACCGCCCGTCGCACAACCGGCACCGCCCCCGCCCGTTGTAGAAAAAGTGACCGAGCCTCAGGCTGGCGCTAATTATTTGCACAACCCATCCCCGGAATATCCTGAAGCCGCTATGGACAGGGGCTTGGAAGGGAAGGTGCTGATGAAGGTGCATGTGCAGCCTAGCGGTAAGCCCGATACGGTGACGGTCACTAAATCCAGCGGCCATACGATACTGGATGACGCCGCCGTCAGGACCGTCAAACAATGGTCTTTTGTGCCAGCAATGCGCGGTAAAACTCCTATCGCTGGCTGGGTGACCGTGCCGATTGCTTTTAATTTACAAAACTGAGGTTCTTAACATGTCGGATATTGCATCAACAGCCATTGTCAATGGCACACTCTGGATTTTGATCGGGTTTTCGGTAGTCACTTGGTCATTGATACTTATCAAAGGCATACAGCATCTGCGTATTGCCCATTATAACCGTATTTTTAACAAGCAATTTTGGAGCGCGCCCGACCTACAGGCCGCTTCAGAGTTGAAAGTATTCCAGGGGCCGGTCGCCAGGGTCGCGCAAACGGGCTTTATCACCCTGGTTGAGACGGACACGGGAACGACGACCCATGATCTTGAGCATACCGGTGATCGCCAGGAATTGCTGGATCGCCGCTTGCGCCAGCAAATGCAGAAAGAACGTGGAGCTGTGGAAAGCGGCCTGGCTATCCTGGCCACCATCGGCAGTGTTTCGCCATTCGTGGGCTTGTTCGGTACCGTGTGGGGGATTATGGGGGCATTGACCAGCATCAGTAAAAGCGGCTCGGCCAGCCTGGATGTAGTGGCAGGGCCGATAGGCGAAGCGCTGGTTGCGACGGCGGTCGGTATCGCCGTCGCCGTTCCTGCGGTGATTGCCTATAACTTTTTTATCCGCAGAAACAAGGTGGTTTGGGCGTTTCTCGATGATTTTGCTATCGACTTTGTCCATTTGGCCCTGAAAACCTCGTTTATTATCAAGCGGCCTGCGCCCAAATTTGCCGCTACGTCACGAACCGGCGACGCGCTGGGCGCTAAACATGGTGAAGAACTGCAAGCGACGGGAGCGCAAGCCTGATGGCCTTTAAAACGCAGGACGACGGCGATGATGTCATGGGCGAAATTAATGTGACGCCGTTGGTTGATGTCATGCTGGTGTTGTTGGTCGTGTTTATCGTAACGGCGCCGCTATTGACCAATGCCATCCATGTCAATCTCCCGAAAACCGCCGAAACGGCACCGCCAGAAGAAAAAGATCCGGTCTATGTCAGCGTCGATGCGACAGGAAAAATTTTCATCGACAAGGTCGAGATTCCGCTGGCGGCTTTTGAAAATGAACTGAAAACACGCAAAGCCGCCGATCCTGAACTGGCGCTCAATTTAAACGCGGATGACGGCGTGCAATACGGCATAGTCGCCAAAGTCATGTCATCCATAGAGCGGTCCGGTATCAGCAAACTATCGGTTCTGACTATCGCCCAATAAACCCAAACTAACTGCAATTATTAGCGGCTTTTTTAAGCCGCACAGGATTGCTTTGCCTTGAGTTATTGAAAACAACCCTGCGTTGGTGGTTGGTGTTGAACAATTATTTAACCTTATTAAGGAATGTGTGATGAGTAATGAAACTATCGGGCAGCAACCAGACAACCCTACCGCAACAGCTTTGCCGACTGCGGATGGGCAACCGGCGTCAAACGCCGCTAACTTATGCAGCCATGCCGCAAGAACAGTCAAGCTGGGTAGCGTGGCGGCCATTATCGCCGGAGTCTCGCTACTGGCGCCGGACTATGTTCTCGCGGAAGAAAAGCCGGTGAATTACGAACTGGAATATGAGAACAATCGCTTGAAACAGGAATTGCTGGAAGCCAATAAAGAACGCGAACGCCTTAAAAAGGCACTGGCCGAATCCGGCAATGCTGCGGCTAGCCAACCCGTTGCAACAGAAACGGTTACAACGCCGCCACCAGCGGCCGCTGAACCGGCTTTTGCCACAGCTGAGGTAAAAAACAAAGATTTTGTCGAAGAACCCAAAAACCTTTCCGAGGTTGTCGTGACATCGCGCCGGAAAGAAGAAAAGCTACAGGACGTGCCTATCCCTATTGCCGTCGTCACGGGAGAAACCTTAAGGCGGGACAATATCGTCAGGATGGAAGATGTCGCCAGACGCGTCCCTAACCTGGGCGTCACCAGCACCAACGTCAGGCAAACCAGCATCGCGTTACGGGGCTTAGGCAAGAACAGCGGTAACGAGTCCATGGAATCCAGCGTCGGCGTGATGGTGGACAATGTCTGGTCTTCCTGGGTCGGTTCCACCTGGACCAATTATGTGGATCTCGACCATGTCGAAGTCCTGCGCGGGCCGCAAGGCACTTTGCAAGGCAAGAACAGCAATTTGGGCCTGATTAACGTCAATACCAAACTGCCTTCGTTCAAATCCGGTTTTTATGTCGATGGTTTTGCCGGTAACCGTGATGCCTTGCAAGGCAAAGCCTCTGCGACCGGCACGGTTCTACCGGGTTTACTGGCCTATCGGGCCGCTATTTTCGTCGATAAGCGCGATGGCTTTGTCCGTAACCTGGACACACCGGTGACTCAAGGCGATGCTCAGGAAACCAATGCCTTAGGCGGACGCATCCAGTTCCTGCTGACGCCTAGCGATACCGTATCGGCACGGATTATCGCCGACCGCTCATCGACTACCCAGACCATGAGCATAAACCCGCTACAGGACGATCCGGCAACATTCGCCGACGGCACGCTACGGACCACATCATTTACCACGCGTTTAAACCGCGACTGGTTTGATAATCTTCGTAACTCTGGACAACCGTTAACGGTAACCGGCGATCCGCGAAAAATCGCCCAGAATGATCGGCAGGTTTCCCGTGGCGACCAGGAAGGAGTTTCGGGTGAAATCAGTTGGGATCTGGGTTCGCATAAGTTGACATCCATTTCCGCTTACCGTGACTCATTGTTTGAGCCGCACCATGACGGAGACAGCACCACCGCCGATATTCAGCATATTTCCGGCTGGACGGTACAAAACAAACAATGGACTCAAGAGTTGCGGCTGGCTTCCCAGACGCCCGGCCCGGTCGATTACCAGGTGGGTTTGTTTGGTATGCGTACTTCGGCGGAAACCAATAACCAGCGCTATTTTGGTTCCGATGCGGGCGCATTTTATGCCAGCAACAAAAATTATGCCCTGTTAAGCGCAGACCCTTTTGGTCGCCAGCTGATGAGCGATTCGTTGAATAATGTCCTGCAAACCGGTTATTTAAACCCGCAAGTGACCAGTCTTGCCGCTTATGGGCAGGCGAACTGGCATATTACCGATAAGGCGACCTTGACTTTAGGCCTGCGTGAAACCTGGGAACATCGCGATAACCGTGGCAATGCCGGCTATATCGGCGGAGTTGACCTGACCCAATATGCCGGCGCTACGGCGGAACAAATCGCTGCCGCACAAGCGACAAGGTCAGCCGCGATAGGTAATATCTGGACGGCAGACCGGCAAGGTTTCGAGCAGGATGCACAGAACTGGCTGGTCAATCCCAGTTATAAGATTAACAAAGACCTGATGGTTTATTTCTCCGTGGCGGGCGGCCAAAAATCGGGTGCAGCACAATTCTCCAACGATGGCAGTATCGAAAACGTAAACCCTGAAGACGTGATGGATTACGAATTGGGTGTCAAGAGCTCGTGGTTCAACCGCAAACTGGCTGTTAATGCCAATTTATACCGAACCAATGTGGAGGGCTTCCAATCGCAGCTTACCGTGCCCGATTCTTCGCAAGCATCCGGGTACCGCACCACGCTGGGTAACATCGATGGTATCCAGTTGCAAGGTATTGAGTTGGAAACGGTTTGGCAGGCGAGGGCGGGTTTAAGCCTGTTCCTGAACGGTTCTTATAACGATGCCGTTTATACCGACTTTAAGAACGCGCCTTGCCCGTCAGAATTGAACAGTTCGGCGGCATGTGACCAAACGGGCTACCGGATACCTAACGCCCCCGAATTTACGGCTAACTTCGGCGCCGATTATCGGCTGCCGTTTGGCTTAGGCATGTGGAATGATATGGGCTTGCAATGGCATGCGTTCCTCGTCAACAGTTACAAATCCAGGGCCAATTACAATGCCAGCCTCAGCTCATCGGGCGTGCAAGATGCTTATCATGTTACTGATGGCGGTATAGGTATCAGCACTAAAAACGGCCAATACAACCTGGATCTGGTCGGCCGCAATATCTTCGATACGATTTATTTGACTAATGCCGGCAGCTTCTCAAGTTCCGCCGCCCCTTCAGGCACCTATGGCGATGCCCGTTACTTCGGTGTGCATTTCCGTTCAACTTTTTAATGGTGAGCCTTTTGCCGCCTGAAACAAACAGGCGGCTTTTTTTCAAACCTTTTTTAAAAAAAAGAACCCATCTCACTTATCAGGAGACATACCATGTTTAATTCTAGCGTTAAGCGGCTGTTGCCGTTCATTAGCCCCTTCGTCTTGCTGGCCTCACTGCAAGCCTATGCCGAAGGCGAGATTCCCGAAGACACGTTCACGCCAGCCATTGCCGGTGTCAGCGCAGGCGGAACCCCTATCCATTTCATCAAAGACGGGTTCGACGGCACCGAAGGACCGATTGCAGCGCCAGATGGCAGCGGCAGTGTGCTGTTCACCGAAACCAAAGCCAACCGCATCACCCGCATCGCGCCTGACGGTGCAATATCGACGTTTCTGGAAAATACGAATGGCGCTAACGGACTGGCGTTTAACGGCACTGGAGAACTGTTTGCCGTACAAACGCTGAAAACCAAGGTTGGCATCATTTACCCGCCAGGCAAAGAGAAAACACTGAGCGAAAATTTTGAAGGCACGGCTTACCAGCGCCCAAATGATTTGGTGCTGGCTAAAAACGGCGGCATCTACTTTACCGATAGCGGCACCCGCCCATCCAAAGAAAATCCTAACCCGCCTGCATCGACTCCAGGCGTTTATTACCTTTCTCCCGATGGCGCAGTAAAACGTATCGCCAACGACATCAAACGCCCTAACGGCATTCAGCTCAGTATCGACGACAAAGTGCTCTATGTCGCCAATACCGATGGGGAATATATTCTTGCCTACGACATCCTGGCGGATGGGGCGGTCGGCACGAAAAGAAATTTCGCCAAACTGGCGGGTTGGGGCAAAACCGAAACGGGCGATCTTGCCAGTGGTGCGGACGGCCTTGCCGTTGACGCGAAGAACCGGCTTTATGTGGCGTCCAGCGCCGGCATAGAAGTATTCAGCGATAAGGGAGATGCCTTAGGCGTTATCCCGCTACCTAAAAAACCGCAAAACCTGGCGTTTGCAGGTAAGGACAAGAAAACGCTTTATGCCGTTGGGCGCGGTGCTGCTTATAAGATTGCCGTATTGACGCCTGGGTTTGAAGGCCGGGCAAAATAACGGCGGCGCGTATTAATTAGCCGTAGGGCGCGCCGTGCGCGCCTTAATGTGCATGGCGTAAAAGACGCGCACGTCGCGTCCTATGCAGATAATTTACAAAACAGCGGAGGAGTTATATGACCCGTAAAACAGCTCATGATTTTGATCCTGGAGTGTTACAGCTTTTTGATAAATATGTGCACGGTGATTTGTCGCGGCGGGGCTTTTTAAGCGCCGCCGCCAAATATGCCGTGCTGGGACTGACAGCAGAGGCGTTACTGGACACGCTAAACCCGCATTTCGCAGAGGCGCAACAGATTGCCGTCAATGACCCACGCATCGTAGCGAAATACGTTGAATATGATTCGCCGGAAGGCAACGGCACGTTGCGGGGTTATCTGGTAAAACCCGCCAAAGCGGTAGGCTACCTGCCAGGGGTATTGGTGATCCATGAAAACCGGGGCCTGAATCCGCATATCGAAGATATCGCCCGGCGTATAGCGCTGGATAATTTTATCGCGTTTGCGCCAGACGGCCTGGCTTCTGTAGGCGGCTATCCAGGCGATGAAGACAAAGCCCGTGAGTTGTTCCAAAAACTGGATAAAGCCAAATTACAGGCCGATTTTATCAAGGCCGCAGAGATCTTGAAAAAATTGCCCGAAGCTAACGGCAAAGTTGGCGTAGTCGGTTTTTGCTATGGCGGCGGCATTGCCAATTTCCTGGCGACACGCATCCCGGACTTGGCCGCAGCGGTGCCTTTTTACGGCAGCCAGCCGACTGCTGAAGAGACTGCAAAAATCAAAGCGCCGTTGTTGATCCATTATGCCGGTATTGACGAACGCATTAATGCGGGTTGGCCAGCTTACGAGTCTGCCTTGAAAGCGGCAAACGTCAATTATGAAGCTTTTATTTACCCCGGTGTGCAACATGGCTTTAACAACGACACCACGCCGCGTTTCGATGAGGCGGCAGCCAAGCTGGCCTGGGGACGCACCATCGCATTCTTTAACAAGCACTTGCGCGGCAGCATTTTTTAAACGATTGATAAGGCGTTAATCCATATGAAAGTGACGATTCGTATTTGGGACTTACCCATCAGGCTATTTCACTGGTCGCTGGTGCTCGCCGTGGCGGCGGCTTATATCACGGCTACGCTAGGCGGCAATCTGATGGACTGGCATGGGCGCATAGGCGCATTCATTCTGGGTTTGCTGGTTTTTCGGCTGATCTGGGGGGTTATCGGCAGCAGTCCTGCCCGTTTGGGACATTTTTTTCCTACGCCGCCGAAGCTGTTGGCTTATCTGCAAGGCCGCTGGCACGGCATCGGTCATAACCCGCTGGGCGCGCTGGCGGTATTGGCATTGCTGGCTGACTTGTCGGTTCTGGTCGGGACGGGCTTGTTTGCCAGCGATGACATTGCTTTTACCGGGCCATTGCACAAGCTGGTGGATGATGACGCCCTGAACGATAAATTAAGCGGCCTGCACGCACAAGCGTTCAATTTGTTATTGGTGCTGGTGTTGCTGCATATCAGCGCTATTGCCTTTTACGGCGTGATTAAAAAAAACAACTTGCTAGTGCCGATGTTAACGGGCAACAAAACAGTTCCTAAAGCATTGGCGGCAACCGTGACAGGCGGCGGCCCATTACGTTGTATTACCGCCGTGATTGTTTCCGGCGTGGTGGTCTGGAGCGTTTGGGGGGGCGTGGAGATTATCAAGCCCGTTGCCAGCGCTCCGGCAACGTTGACCACGCCCAGTTTTTAAAGCACTACTATTTTTAACCATTGAGGACTACACCATGAAAACCAAACTTGCCCTGGCCGTTATGCTTGCAACAGCGACTTCAGCGGCTCTCGCCGGCCCGATAGAAGAACAAATAAGATTCCGCCAATCGGCTTACTCGTTTTTGGGCTGGAACACCGGCAAAATTAAAAAACAAGTCGTCGATCATCCGGAAACGTTTAATAAAGATTATGTGGCGGCTGCCGCCAATGCCATCGCCGCCACCGCCAATTCCGGCCTGGGCGAGCTTTACGGGGTCGGCACCGACCAAGGCATAGGCTGGAAGGCCAGCCGTCTCAAGCCTGAATTTTTTCAGAAAAAAGATGAGGTTACGACAGTAGCCAACGCCTTTAACGAGGCCGCTAACGAACTGGCGAAGGTGGCGGCAACCGGCGACATTAACGCGATTAAGACCCAGTTTGGCAAACTTGGCGAAACCTGCAAAGGTTGCCATGACTTGATACGGATCAAGGAATAAAGCCTAAGAAGGCTGACAGGTATTGAAAACCTGTCAGCCCATTACCTATAAGCCTCAGTTTTTAAGGAGCTATGCTATGCCCCCTTATCCTTATACGCGCCGTGAATTTTTAGTTAATGCCTCCGCAGGCGCCGCGCTGGTTGCGTTGGCATCAGATAGCCTTGCTGTAGAACCAACGCCCGCAATACCGGCGCTAAGCTCCGCTTTGACAACTCTACAAACACCCAAACCGCTGCCGTTCAATCCTGCGAAACTGGATGGCATCTCTGAAAAACTAATCCTTTCGCATTGGGAAAATAATTATAGCGGCGCAGTCAACGCGCTAAATACGGTAAAAAAACGGCTGGTCACGGCCTTGGAAGAGGTCGATATACCGCCTTTCGTCTATAACGATCTTAAGCGCGAACATTTGACACGCACCGGATCAGTCGTTTGGCATGAATTATATTTCCACAATCTGGGCGGTTCCGGTAAAGCGGGCGAAACACTGCGAAAGGCGTTGGGCGACGCATTTGGTAGCTACGCTATTTGGGAAAAAGAATTTCGCCGTATCGGCGCCGGACTCGGCGGTGGCTCCGGCTGGGTGGTTTTGGGTTATAACCTGCACACGGGTTTGCTGGAGAATTATTGGCTGTCCGACCACCTGCATGCGCCCGCCGCGACCTTGCCGGTGTTAGTAATGGACATGTATGAACATGCTTACCAAATGGATTACGGCGCGTCGGCCACGGCTTATGTATTAATTGTCCCATAAGTTAGCGCACTGTAACCTCATCCTATTGTGCGCTAACTTATGGGACAATTAATACATCCAATCAATAAGTTATTAATTGTTTCATAAGTAATCGCAGGAACAATTCTGAAAATTAGGGTGCGATTACTTATGAAACAATTAATAGACGCGTTTTTCCGCAATATCCAGTGGGATGTCGCCGCAGCAAGACTGGATATTGCCCAAAAAATACAGCTGCTCTAGATTTTTAGTCAATTAAATATTTTCGAATCAACATCGCTTAGAGGTTTTCCATGCGTAAATTTTTGTTTCCTGTTGTTGGCTTTGCTGTTGCGTTGACTGGTTGCGCCAGCTTGCAGCAGCAACCTTTGCAATCCGCCGCTGCCGCGCTGGACATTGCAAAAATTAAATCCATTGAGTTTTCAGGTACGGGACGTTGGTTCCAATTTGGACAGGCGCCCAACCCTAGTTCGCCATGGCCGCAATTTGATGTCAGCCGTTATACCGCTGACATCAATTATGAAATACCTAGTGCGCGTGTGCAGATTATCCGCAAGCAGACAATTGAAGCAGGGCGGTTGCGTCCTGCTCCGGTTGAGCAAAAGCCTGATCAGTATGTGAACGGTCTGTATGCGTGGAATCTCGCGCCGCCGGCGAACGCGCCACATGGTGTGCCCGTGGCGACGGCCCAGCCTGCGGCCGTTGAAGAGCGTGCTGCCGAAATCTGGGCGACGCCACAAGGCTTTTTGAAAGCGGCAGTTGCCAATCAAGCCACTTCCCAAGCAACCAACGAGGGTACGGAAGTGGCTTTTACCGTGGGTGGCAAATACCATTATGTCGGTACGATCAACGGGAAGAATCAAGTAGAGCGGGTACAGACGTGGATTGATAATCCAATTTTGGGCGATACCTTGGTGGAAACGAGATTTTCCAGTTATCAGGATTTTGGCGGTGTGCAGTTCCCATCCCATATCGAACGTAGCCAAGGTGGCTATCCGGTGTTGGATTTGCATGTCGCGGACGTAAAGTTAAATCCTACGGTAGCTTTATCTGTGCCTAGCGCTGTCAAAAACTTTAAAGCCCCGCCAGTCAAAGTCTCTTTACTCGCTGATGGCGTATTTTATTTGACTGGCGGCACGCATCATAGCGTCGCTATCGAGCAGCAAGATCATGTGGTGGTGGTTGAAGCTCCGCTGAATGAAGAGCGTTCCTTGGCGGTGATTGCCAAAATTAAGGACATCATTCCTAACAAACCCATCAAATATTTGGTGAACACCCACGCGCATTTCGACCACTCCGGCGGTTTGCGTACTTATGTTGATCAAGGCGCGACCATTGTTACAGCCCAGCAAAACCAGCCTTATTACGCGCAAGCCTGGGCGGGGGCACGGACGATCAACCCTGACCGTTTGGCAAGGTCAAGCAAAGCGGCCAATTTTGAAACGTTCTTAGACAAACAGGTGTTGTCTGACGGCAAACGCTCAATTGAAATCCATGCCATTGCCGGTAACGGACATAACGATGCCTTTGCGCTGGTTTATCTGCCTGCCGAGAAAATCCTGATAGAAGCCGATGCTTATACGCCTACTGCCGCTAATGTGCCACCGCCTGCATCAGTTAATCCCTACACGGTAAACCTGTATGAAAACATTCAAAAACTAGGCTTGGATGTGGACAAAATTGCCGGTCTGCACGGGCCGCGGGTGGTGACGTTGGCTGATCTTCGTGCGGCGATTGGCTTGACAAGCGTCTCTCGTTAGGGAGAACGATTAATCTGTCGTTATATAAATCTCACCTATTAACAAAAACGCCGTCATTCTGGCTAACCATGCTGGATGACGGCGTTTTTTTTGCGTCACACACGCTATCTGCTTATTTTTTAACCTAACTGTTGCTGGAGTATATGAATATCAACAGCGTAAAACCGGCTTTTTTCGACAAGTAAAGGGAATACTTCAGTTATCAATAGGACATAAAAATATAATTTATATAAATCAATCAGTTATAATTTAATTTAATTAAAGTTTTAGATTTATGATACTGGCACGATAGCTGCTTTATTACTCATGAGAGCAGTGATACCAACACACGCGCATCCCAGACAGTCATTATCAAGGAAACAAAGAACCATGAGAAATTCACCCAAACTGCTATTGACAACATTATTGATAGTTGCCACATCGACTGCTTTTTCTGCCAACGATCACGCCACTCCAGCGGTAAAAACACCCGCAGCAGCTAACACTACCCGGCCTTACACCGCCAAATCACCAAAACTCAATCGTGCCCAGTTGGATGCTTTATTAGCGAAACCTGAGCAACTGACGATTATTGATGTGCGCCGACCCGATGAAATATCCGCAATTGGCGGCTTTCCTGCCTATCTGAATATCCAGGTTAATGAACTGGAAAAATATACGGCATTTATCCCTAAAGATAGGACGGTTATTACCGTATCCAATCACGCCGGACGCGCGGGTAAAGCGGCGGATTTGTTAGCCGATAATGGTTTTCATGTCGCCGGGGCGGTAGGGGCGCAAAACTACGAAGAAGAAGGCGGTACGTTAAGCAAAATTATTCCGCCTGCGCCCAAGGCCGCCACAAAAACCAAGTAACACTTTTATACAAAATCTAACGCTTTAATTTTTGGGGCATGTTATGAAAAAGAAATTATCTCTCGCTATGTTGTGGGCTCTTTCCGGTTCGGCGGCTTTAGATTCAGGTGCGGCAGTCGATTTGTTCAACAATCCGGTAGGGGCAATAGGCATAAAAGTAAATCAGCCGGATTTGTTTAACAATCCCGTTGGTGTTATTGGCCATCAATCAACAACGCAACCAGCCGAGGAAAAAGTGCTAGAACAATCGGCTGATAAACCAGCGGTTGCCGTAGCCAATGTTAAACCCGCTCAAACGCCGAAATCCAACCATTGGTCTTATAAACCCGTAAACCGTCCATCAGAACCGGCGGTTAACGATAAAAGCTGGGTGCGTAATCCGATTGATGCGTTTGTCTTGGCAAAATTGGAAGCCAAAGGCTTGAAGCCTTCCCCTGATGCCGACCGTGCTTCGTTCATCCGTCGCGCAACCTTAGACGCATGGGGCATTATTCCTACGCCAGAGCAGGTTAAGGATTTCGTTGAAGATACCGCGCCGAATGCTTACGAAAAGCTGGCTGACCGCTTGTTGTCATCGCCTAAATACGGTGAGCGTCAAGCGCGGCGCTGGCTGGATTTGGCCCGCTATGCCGATAGCACCGGTTTCCAGAACGATGATACCCGGCCTAATTTATGGCGTTACCGGGATTATGTGATTAATTCGTTTAACCAAGACAAGCCGTATTCGCGATTTATCCAAGAGCAATTGGCGGGCGACGAGCTTTGGCCTGACAACCAGGACGCATTGATCGCTACCGGTTATATGGCGAACTTTCCGGATAACCATAATTCTCGTGACTTGATCCAAAGAAAGTATCAGATCACCACCGACATCACCGATACCGTTGGCAAGGTGTTTTTGGCGCAGACCGTGGAGTGTGCACGTTGCCATAACCACAAATTCGATAAGATCAGCCAAAAAGATTATTACTCGCTACAATCGTTTTTTGCCAATCTGAGCGCTGTCGATAACATCCCTGCCGCCAAGAAAGGGGAGATTGAACTTAATTACGAAACGGCTTTAGCCAAGTGGGAAGAGGCGACCAAAGACATTCGCGCCAAACAAAAAGCGATTCTCGATACCGTTAGGGATAAAGCAATCCAGCACCATAAAGAACGTTATTTGACCGACAGTCGGGAAGCGATTTTCAAACCTAAGGATCAATGGAATGCCCAAGACCGTTGGGTGAATCACCGTTTGGCATTGGTTACCGACGAACAAAGTCTGGCGGCATTCCTAAGAGATACCGCAGACAGCAAAGGTAATGACAAAAATTATACTAAGGAAATCGTCGAAAAATGGGCGCAATATGACAAGCTGACTGAGGAACTGAAGAAGTTTAACGACCTTAAGCCCAAATCCGGTTCGACTGAAATATCTGCGATGACCGAACTGGGCCATGCCGATGCACCGCCCAGTTATGTGTTTTTTGGCGGCGACCATGAAAAACCTTTGGAAGAGGTAAAACCTGCATTCCCGGAAGCGATTACCGACGAGCAACCGGACATCAAACCCACGCCCTTTTCCTCCGGTCGTCGTGCTGCGCTGGCCAATTGGATAGCCAGCGATAAAAATCCTTTGACGGCACGGGTGTTCGTCAACCGGGTTTGGGAAGAGTATTTCGGTCGCGGCATCGTGGAAACTGTCAGTGATTTTGGTAAGGCGGGGCAAAAACCCAGTAACCCGGAATTGCTCGACTATCTGGCAGACAATTTTATCAAGCAGGGTTGGAGCATTAAGAAATTGCACCGCGATATTTTGCTGTCCAGCGTTTACCGCCAAGCATCGGCTTATCGTGAAGACATCGCCAAAGCCGACCCTGAAAATAAATGGCTAGGCGTTTTCCCTAGAAAACGTTTGGAGGCTGAACAGATCCGCGATTCCTTATTGGCTGCTGCAGGAAAGCTTGAAGACAAGATTGGCGGCCCCAGTGTATTCCCGCCCGTCCCCGCCAATTTAGGTGCCGGCAATCTGTGGCAAGTCTCTAAAGATGCTCAAGACCAAAACCGCCGTAGCTTGTATATCTTCACGCGGCGCAGTGTGCCGTACCCCTTGCTGGAAACCTTCAATATGGCCTCCGCACAGGAAGCGCACAGCAAGCGTGATGTAACCACGTCACCGTTGCAATCATTGGCTTTGTTCAATAGCGATGTGGTGTTTGCTTGGTCGCAAGCATTGGCGGGCAGGGTGATTAACGAGGCGGGCAAAGATGAAGCCGCGCAATTGGATAGGTTGTATCAAATCTTGTTTGCCCGTACAGCGAGCGACTCCGAAAAAGCCTTGTTGCAGAAATTTTTGGACAATCACGAAAAAACCGTCAGGGAAAAAACCTCGGAAGGTAAGTTTGCGGTCAGCATACCAACGGGTTTGAAGGACAATCAAAAAATTGATCCCATCCGTGCCGCCGCTTTTGTAGATTTGGTGCACACGGTGGCGAATTCCAACGAATTTATTTACCGCTTCTAACATAGATATTACTTTCCAAGAGGAAACTGACATGAACAATCAATCGCGTAGGAATTTTTTACTGAAAACAGGCTATGGTCTGGGCGGGTTGACACTGAGCGGCTTAGTGCCTGGGGTTGGCAACGGATTCATTTCCAGTGCTTTAGCGGCCGATTTGCTTGACCCGTTAGCACCTAAACAACCGCATTTTCCTGGTAAAGTTAAATCCGTTATTTGGCTACATCAGCACGGTGCCCCCAGCACTCTTGATTTGTATGATTACAAACCGGAGCTGGTTAAGCTTGCAGGCCAGGACGTGCCCGCTTCTTTCCTAAAAGGCATCAAAACCAGTACCCAAGGGGGATTGGGCAAATTGTTCGCCTCTAACCGTACTTGGAAACAATACGGTCAAAGTGGCGCGTGGTTTTCCGATTTGTTGCCGAATCTGGCGCAACATGCCGATAACATTGCTTTTATCAAATCCAGCGTGACGGTGGGCGCGACCCATGACATTTCAATCCTTAAGCTGAATTCAGGTGGTTTGAACCCGGGCCGTCCGACCTTAGGCGCATGGATCCAATATGCGTTAGGTTCCGCCAACCCTGATTTGCCCGCTTATGTTGTTTTGTATAACGGCAAGAAAGAACCCACCGGCGGCTCCGTCAACTGGAGCGCAGGTTTTTTGCCTGCGGTTTACCAAGGCACGGCATTCCGTTCGGGTAAATCACCTATCCTGCATTTAGAACGTCCTGAATTGATTGCCGCATCACAGCAACATGAAAATCTGGGTTTATTAAAGCAATTAAACGAACTGAAAGATCAAGCCTATCCCCAAGATTCTGAGCTGCAAGCCCGTGTTCGCTCTTACGAATTGGCTGAACGCATGCAAACTTCAGCACCGGAAGCGGTTGATTTGAGCAAAGAATCAGACGCGACGAAAGCGCTTTACGGCTTGAATGATGAAACCACTAAAGAATACGGTACTAACCTGTTACGCGCCCGTCGCCTGGTGGAGCGGGGTGTGCGTTTTATCCAAGTGGTCAGCGGCCCGGTGGATGTAGACGGTGACGAAAGGAATTGGGATGCCCATACCAAACTGGAAGAAAACCACGGCAAACATGCGCGTATCGTTGATAAACCTATCGCTGGCTTGCTCACGGACTTGAAAGCACTGGGACTGCTGGATTCAACGATGGTGGTCTGGACATCTGAATTCGGTCGTACCTCTTGGGGTGAAAGCGGCACCGGTCGTGACCATAATGCCTGGGGCTACACCCAGTGGCTGGCGGGCGGCGGTGTTAAAGCCGGTACCACTTATGGCGAAACTGACGAAATCGGCTTGCAAGTGGCGGATAAGACCAAGGCTGTTGACACCTATGACCTGCATGCGACGGTGCTCAACCAAATGGGCTTGGATCACTTGAAATTGGTCTATAAATATCAAGGCCGTTCGGAACGTCCTACGGTTGTTTATGGCAAGGTCATTAAAGAGTTGATTGCTTGATAGTGATGCACGCAGGCGGGAATTCAGCAACTGATGCTCAAGCACCGCGAAACCCTCTGCGCCAATGTTATTGTGTCGGCACCGGTTGTTCCCAAGCTCCGGGGAACCCTGGTCTTAGAAGCTTTAGCTTCGAGGACAATATCGTTAAGTTAAGCGCTGTAGGAGCGGGCCGTGCCCGCGAACAACGGGTATTCCATCGAACGCCTTGGCTGTTTTTCGCAGGCATGGCCTGCTCCTACAACATTATTAAGGCTGGAGCTTGGGAACAGGAAAACAGAATATTAATGACGGCTTGGAAACCGTTTTTAAAGGAATATAACACATGCGTAAGACGATTAAGCTTGGCGGGATTGTTTTCTTGCTGACAACCGGCATTGTGTATGCCGAAGCGGAATTTGATTTCGAAGAGTTGATGGAGGCTATCGACAATAATTCCCATAATCTCCAGGACAATATCGCCAATAAAGATGCCAGTGGTTCGATCACCCTGGCCAAAGAGATGCAAAACTCGTTCAAGCTGGTTGAAGGCTACTTTGAACATCGCGGTAATGCCGACGATGCCGTCACTGATGCCAAACGCTACGAGGATATGGCGGCTGAGATAATCAAATTTGTCGAAGCCAGTAACTTTGATGCCGCATCAAATAAAGCCATCGAAATTTCCAAGGCTTGCGATACCGCTTGCCACGACACCTATAAACCGCTGTAAAGGAACCGACATGAAACGATTTTTACTGGCTTGCCTGTTAATGGGCGCAACATTATCCGCTAATGCGGCTTTGAAAGAAGGCGATACTGCACCTGACATTAACACCCAAGCCTCGCAAGCCGGCAAAGCTTCGGCTTATTCACTGAAAGAGGCGTTGAAGAAGGGGCCGGTGGTGCTTTATTTTTATCCGTCTGCTTACACCAACGGCTGCAATTTGCAGGCGCACAGTTTTGCGGTAAATCATGAGCAATTCGCCGCAGCCGGAGCTAGCATTGTTGGCGTGTCTTTGGACAATATTGCCCGGCTTAATGAATTTTCTGCCGACCCTGAGTTTTGTGCAGGCAAGTTTCCGGTCGCTTCCGATGCGGACGGCAGCATCAGCAAAGCCTACCAATTGGCTGTGCGCGAAGCGGCTCCCGGCAAAAAAGACACGCGTGGCAATGACATCAATCACGGTTTTGCCGAACGTACCACTTTTATCATCACCCCCGATGGCAAAATCGCCGCCACTATCGGTGGCCTTAAAGCCAAGGAAAATGTTGATAAAGCCCTGGAAGTTATCCAGCACCTTGCAGGCCATCATTAAACAAGCTGATGGGAGCGTAGTGCCCTTGCTTGCTTTACCTAAAATGCGTTGTCAAATCCTGTTTATCTGCCGGGTTGTCTTGTTTCGGTATTCTCGTTGTGACATCTCCTGGAAGCAGGGACGCTTCATTTTTTTCTGTCTGTCCGTGCTGTTGTTTTCGGTAAAACCAGTGCCGGCAGATGATGGAAGCCAAGACAGCGTAAAGCGTTTGGGTAACGGCAATCCGATTGCAGGTAAGGTTTTATCAGAATCCGAACGCTGTCAGGAATGTCATGGTGAAGACGGCAACAGCACGGATACCCGAATTCCCAAACACGCAGGCCAGTATGCAAGCTATCTCATAAAACAACTGCGTGATTTTCAGTCTGGAGCACGTCAGCACGAAGTGATGACTATCATGGCGGAAGATTTAACCGAAACGGCCATCGCTGATATTGCCGCTTATTTCGCCAGCCAAACACCCATGCAAGGTTCGCCCGTAGGGGAATATCCGCTTGCAACACGCTTATTTTTTACTGGTGATAGTGGCCGGTCTATTGAAGCTTGTAGCCATTGTCACGGTGTTAATGGCAAAGGCAAAATCGCCAATAATGTGACGTACCCGTTGATCGGCGGGCAGAACAGGGTTTATTTGCGCGTCCAACTGGTTAATTGGCAACTGGGAGCCCGCACCAATAGCCCCGATGGGGTAATGAACAAAATTGCCAAGTTATTGACTGATGAAGAAATCGACGAACTGGTCAATTATCTTTCCGGATTGTAGTTAAATTAACCCGTTGGTTGAGGTGAACCGGTTATCGGGTAAGAGATGGAAGTTTATAAATTGAATAATTAACGTACATTTTTAGTTTATTTGTGGTTAAGGACATGCCAATGAAAAAGTTAAAACGCCTGCTGTTTGAAGTCCATCGTTGGGTGGGCATTGCTTTGGCAGCCTTTATGTTGATGTGGTTTTTTTCCGGTTTGATGATTATGTATGCGCCCACCATCACGCAAACCCGTACCCAACAACTTGCCCATGCCGAAACCTTGGCCCCCGCAATGAGCTGGTTAAGTTTAGGGGCTGCATGGGAACGTAGCGCCGAACAACGCAAGGCCTTGGCAAAACCTAAAGCCAAAGAGGCTAAAGACGATGATGTGGCAACCAGCATTATGGATGCGCGGTTGGTCCGCAGTGCGGATGAACCGCTATGGTTAATAGAAGATAGTAAAGGCCAACGCTATGCTTTGTCCGCGCTGGATGGCTTGCTTCATAACACTTCGGTTGACCAAGCTTTGAAAATTGCCGAACATTGGCATGAAGCCAGTACCGGCGGCGACATCGTCCAAGCCAGTCATCTGGCTACGATAGACAAAACCATTATGTTGCGTAATCAGGATGCCCTGGCACCCTTCTATCAGATTGGTGTGGGTCATGATGGCGAACAGTTATTGATTTCGTCACGTACAGGCGAAGTGTTGCACGCATCCACCCGTATAGGCCGCGCATTCTACTGGGCGGGCAATTGGCTGCATTTGTTCAAACCTCTGGAGGCTGTAGGCTTAGGGCATATCCGCACGGAGGTACAAATGTACTCGGGCTTGTCTGCAACGCTTGCGACCATGACCGGACTGATTATCGGCTGGTTGCGCTGGCGGCCAGGTTTCGGCGGCAGGGCGACGTATTCCCAAGGCCGAACCCAACCTTACCGTGAATTCTGGTATAAATGGCATTTCTGGAGCGGCCTGCTCGGTGGAACCGTGATGTTGTTTTGGGCCTTCAGCGGTTTTCTGGACACCAATCCAGGCAAAATATTTTCCCAGACCAATCCGAACCGCCAGGACATCAATCTTTATATAGGTAACGGTTTGCCTGTTGCGATGCGCGATTGGCAGCCCGTGTTGCCGCTAGAACTGGCCGCGGCGGTCGATGGCGCCGATGTGGTCGAACTCAGCTGGAAGCGGTTGGAAAACCAGGCTGTATTGCTGGCCCACACGCGTGACGGGCAACGTCTGCCGCAAGCTGTGGAGGGCGCTAACGCCGGTTTCGATGCACCGTCACTGTTGGCGGCAGTCGGACGTATTGCCGGCAAAACCGCCGTGGCTAGCCAAGTGCTTTTACACGACTATGACAGCTATTACTATGCCAGACCAGACCAAGGTTTAGTGGAAAAACCTTTGCCGGTGTTAGTGGTGACGTTGGCAGACGCTGCGGGCACGCGCGTTTATGTCGATCCGCAAGATGGCAAACTGCTGGCCAAAGTGGATCGCAGTGCCCGGATATTGCGTTGGGCTTATTCCGCATTGCACCACTGGGATTTCGGCTGGCTCAAGTATCGTCCGCTCTGGGATGTTTGGATGGTAACATGGGTGTTGTTCGGCCTGGTGTTAAGCGTCAGTTCGGGAGTGATCGGTTGGAAACGCCTTAAACTGACATTCGCAGTTAAGAAAACCTCAAGCCGTAAGGCCAGATACCCGAATAAGCCCGCCATTGAAGAATCGGCTGGTTAATACCGGCTTCCATCGTACCCGCGCCCGAAGTTCCCTACGGATTAACGGCGGGCGCTGGAACTTATGGGACAATTAATACGCAAGCATCAGAAAAGCGTGCCTGGCACGCCCTTATTACGATAGATAACACCCGCCTTTAAAAACACCCATGAAGCGAGAACCCCCACCGTACCCTAGGCATAATGATCAGCAAAACTCTCGAAGGCTGTTTCCTTGGCTGATGCTGATCGGTTTAATCCCGCTGAGCATAGCTGTTTTTTATGCCGTCCAGCTTTTTAATGCGGCTCCGCAACCGGATGCGCGCAATGTAAAACCGGATAACATCACCGCCGTTGTCGCCGAAGCGGTCAGGCAAGGTGATTTGCCCGTTTACCTGAGCGCTTTGGGCACCGTGACCGGATTACGCACGGTGACGGTAAAACCACGCGTCGATGGCGAATTAGTGCAGGTGGCCTTTAAAGAAGGGGCGCAGGTCACAGCGGGCGATGTCCTCGCCGAAATCGACCCGCGCCCGTTCCAGGTGCAGTTGATGCAGGCGGAAGGGCAACTGATGCGCGACGAAGCGCTACTGAATAATGCCCAAATTGACCTGGAACGTTACCGGACTTTGCTGGAACAAGACTCGATAGCCGCTCAGCAAGCCGCCACCCAAGCCGCGCTGGTCAAGCAATATCAAGGGGTTGTCACGACAGACCGGGCTGTGCTGGCCAACGCCAAGCTGCAATTGGATTACGCCAAGATCACCGCGCCTATCAGCGGTCGCGTGGGCTTGCGTATCGTGGATCAAGGCAATGTCGTCAAGGCGTCTGATGCCAATGGGATAGTCGTCATCACGCAAACCCAACCGATAGCCGTCATCTTTACGCTGCCGGAAGACCACATCCCGGCGGTGATGAAACAACTGCATGCAGGCAAAACGCTGGGTATTGATGCTTACGACCGTAGCGGTAATAACCTGCTCGCACAAGGGCAATTACTGGCGGTTGACAACCAAATCGACCTGAGCACAGGCACCGTCAAGTTAAAAAGCCAGTTTGCCAATAACGACACGGCATTGTTTGCCAACCAGTTCGTCAACATCAAAATGAAAATAGACACTTTGCACGACGCCCTGATCATTCCCGGCGCCGCCGTACAAACCGGTAATGAAGGCACCTTCGTGTATGTGGTCAAAGATGACCAGACGGTTGCCATGCGTGCTGTCAAGCTAGGCGCGGTCTATGGCGAACAGGTCGCGGTGTTGGCAGGCGTGCAGGCCGGTGAACGGGTTGTCGTTGAAGGGGCGGACAAATTGCGTGAAGACGCAAAAGTCAAGTTGATTGACCGCACGAAGTCTGAGCAGGACGGCAAGTAGGGCGTGTTGCGCGCGTCAAGCCTCGGTATATTGTTAACAGCTGACAAATAAACACCCACATCCAACATGATAATAGCTAATGATTTTCCGGTGCTGAGCCCCATATTTAACGCATGAACCCCTCACGCCTATTCATTTTACGTCCGGTCGCCACGTCATTAATGATGTTGGCCTTGCTGCTGGTCGGTATCCTCGCTTACCGGGAACTGCCTATTTCAGCGCTGCCGCAGGTTGAATACCCGACCATACAAGTGGTCACGCTATATCCCGGCGCCAGCCAGGATGTCATGTCGTCGCTGGTCACGGCTCCGCTGGAACGCCAGTTAGGCCAGTTGCCTGGACTGACCCAGGTGTCATCCACCAGCTCTTCCGGCGCATCGGTTGTCGTTCTCCAGTTCACGCTGAACCTGAATATCGATATTGCCGAACAACAGGTGCAGGCCGCCATTAACGAAGCATCCAGCTTGTTGCCCGACGATTTGCCGATGCCGCCCGTCTATAGCAAAGTCAACCCCGCCGATGCGCCAATCATGACGCTGGCGGTCAGTTCCAGCACTTTGCCCTTGACCAAAGTTGAAGATCTGGTCGATACGCTGTTAGCGCAAAAGTTGTCGCAGTTGTCGGGCGTCGGTCTGGTCAGCATCAGCGGCGGACAGCGTCCGGCAGTACGCATCCAGGCAAACCCTACGGCCTTGTCGGCTTATAACCTGAGCCTGGAAGATTTGCGTCTGGCTATAGCCAGCGCCAATGTCAGCCAGCCGAAAGGCATGTTTGACGGGCTAAGCCGCTCGGCGACCATAGATGCCAACGACCAGTTAAAATCGCTGGCCGATTATGAAGCGTTGTTTATCGCTTACCGCGAGGGCAGGCCGGTGCTACTGGCCGATGTCGCAACAATCAAGGACGATGCGGAAAACGTGCGCTTGGCGGCATGGGCCAACAAAACGGCGGCGGTGATCGTCAATATTCAGCGCCAGCCGGGCAGCAACGTCATTGATGTCGTGGACAGGATTAAAGAACTGCTGCCGCATATCCAGGACGCTCTGCCTAACGGCCTGGACGTCACGGTCATGAGCGACCGCACGACGACGATACGGGCTTCGGTAGCCGATGTGCACACCGAACTGCTGCTGGCCTTGGCGTTAGTCATTCTGGTGATCTTCCTGTTTTTGCGGAACCTGTCCGCAACCGCGATACCCAGCGTTGTCGTGCCCTTATCGTTGATAGGCACGTTTGCTGTTTTGTATTTGGCGGATTTCAGCATCAATAATTTAACGTTGATGGCCTTGACCATTGCCGCCGGTTTTGTCGTCGATGATGCCATTGTCGTCATCGAAAACATTTCCCGTTACCTGGAAGAAGGAGAGACGCCGTTGCAAGCGGCGTTGAAAGGCTCGGCGCAAATCGGCTTCACGATTATCTCGCTAACCTTCTCATTGGTTGCCGTGCTGATTCCATTGTTGTTTATGGGCGATGTCGTCGGGCGCTTGTTTCGCGAGTTTGCCGTTACCTTAGCCGTCGCGATCCTGATTTCGGCGGTGATTTCACTAACGCTGACGCCGATGATGTGCGCGAAAATGTTGAAGCATGTTGACGAAGAGAGGGCAGGGTGGTTTTATCGTGCCAGCGGACGGTTTCTTAATAACATGACCGATGCTTACGGCAGTTTGCTGCGGGTGGTTTTGCGGCATCAAACCGGCACGCTGGTCGTTGCGGCAGCCACGCTGGTGCTTACCGTAGTCTTGTATATCATGATACCCAAAGGCTTTTTTCCGCTTCAGGACACCGGGGTTATCCAGGGCGTTACCGAAGCGCCGCAGAGCATTTCCTTTCAAGCCATGGCAGAACGGCAACAAGCGGTGACCGCCGCCATTCTGCAAGACCCGGCGGTAGCGGGGGTTACGTCGTTAATCGGCGTCGACGGCATTAACCCGACGCTGAACACCGGACGTTTGCAGATTAATTTAAAGCCTTGGGTTGAACGTAACATCCGCTCGATAGATGTGATCCAAAGGCTGCAAGCAAAACTTGGGCAAGTGCAGGGCATTACCGTGTATTTGCAGCCTGTGCAGGATCTGACGATTGAAAACCGCATCAGCCGTACGCAGTATCAATTTACGCTGGGGGCGGCGGACCAGCGCGAGCTTAGCCGCTGGACAGGCTTATTGGTAGACCGGCTAGCCGCCTTGCCCGAATTTGCCGATGTCGCCAGCGATGTCCAGGATCAGGGCTTGCAGGTTTTTGTTGCCGTCGACCGCAGCAATGCCAGCCGCTTGGGGGTTTCGATGGCGACGATAGACAATACGCTATATAACGCGTTCGGACAGCGCCAGGTGTCCACGCTATTTACACAGTCGAACCAGTATCGCGTGGTGCTTGAAGTAAAGCCTGAGTTTCGTGACAGCATTGCCGCCATCCATGCCATTCGGGTGCAATCCAGTAACGGCGGGCAAGTTCCGCTCTCTCAGATAGCGACTATTTCAGAACGATTTGCGCCCTTGGTCATCAATCATCTGGCGCAATTTCCGGCCGCGACAGTTTCATTTAACCTGGCGCCGGGCGCGTTCCTGAGCGATGCCATCAACGCGATAGAGCAGGCCAAACTGGACATTGCCTTGCCGCTGAGCGTGGAAACCGATTTTCAGGGCGCGACCCAGGCATTTAGCGCGTCGCTGTCCAATACCGTATGGTTGATTATCGCCGCTATCGTGACGGTTTATATTGTGCTGGGCGTACTTTATGAAAGCTATATCCATCCAGTCACGATTTTGTCAACTTTGCCGTCGGCGGGTGTCGGCGCGTTGCTGGCCTTGATGCTGTCTGGCAACGACCTGGGCATCATCGGCATCATCGGCATCATTCTGCTGATCGGCATCGTCAAGAAAAACGCCATCATGATGATAGATTTCGCGCTGGAAGCCGAGCGCAAAGAAGGCAAACCGGCGTTTGATGCCATTTACCAAGCCTGTTTGCTGCGTTTCAGGCCGATTATGATGACGACGATGGCGGCCTTGCTGAGTGCCTTGCCGTTGATGCTGGGCAGCGGCGTCGGTTCGGAATTGCGCCACCCGCTGGGTATTACGATGGTGGGCGGTTTGGTTTTCAGCCAGATATTGACGCTGTTTACGACGCCGGTCATTTATCTGGCATTCGACCGTTTGAGTCGGCGCTTTAAAAACCATCCAGAGCCTTTACCGTTAGCCCTTGA
Source organism: Methylovulum sp. (assembly GCA_030653435.1). GTDB lineage: Bacteria > Pseudomonadota > Gammaproteobacteria > Methylococcales > Methylomonadaceae > Methylovulum. Next base: position 9,731 of record JAURZI010000023.1, on the reverse strand, counting down.
TGCCGACCAGGATTAACGATGTCATTTTCCGGCTATTTTATTACCCGTCCCGTCGCCACGACCTTGCTTACGCTGGGCATCGCCTTGGCAGGTTTGCTGGCCTACAGCCAATTGCCGATAGCGGCCTTGCCGCAAGTGGATTTTCCATCCATTTCAGTACGTGCATCCTTACCGGGTGCCAGTCCCGAAACAATGGCAGCAAGCGTCGCGACACCCTTGGAACGTACTTTGGGGCACATCGCAGGCATTACCGAAATGACCTCGTCCAGCGGTTTCGGCACGACCCAGATTAGCCTGCAATTTGAATTATCGCGCGATTTCGACGGTGCTTCCCGCGATGTGCAAGCCGCCATAAATGCCGCCAGCAGCCTGTTGCCCCGCAACATGCCGTCCCGCCCCAGTTATCGACGCAATAACCCTAGCGATACGCCGTTGATGATATTGGCCCTGACCTCGGATGTGCTGTTGCGCGACCAATTGTTCGATGTCGCCTCAACGATAGTCGCCCAGAAAGTCTCGCAGGTTGAAGGCATGGGCCAGGTTAGCATACGGGGCAGTTCCTTGCCCGCAGTCAGGGTGGAACTTAACCCGGCCGCCTTGGCTAAATACGCCGTCAGTTTTGCCGATGTGCGGGCGGCGATTACGGCCAGTAATGTCAATCGTCCCAAAGGGGCTATCGAAGATGATAGCCGCCATTGGCAGATTATGGTCAACGATCAGGCCAAGGCCGCCAGTGATTATTTGCCGCTGATAGTCAGTTACCGCAACGGGTCGCCGGTGCACTTGTCGGATATAGGAACTGCTGTCGATTCCGCCGAAAACCTGGGTTTATCAGGATTTTTAAACGGCAAGCCTGCGGTGATGCTGGCGTTGTATAAACAGGATCGCGGCAATGTCATCGCGACGGTGGACAGGGTTAAAGCCTTGCTGCCGCATATCCAGGCATCCATCCCCCATTCGGTGGATTTGTCGGTCGCCATGGACCGATCAATCTATATCCGTGCCGCGCTGGACGAGGTCGAACTCAGTCTGGTGATAGCCGTCGTGCTGGTTATTTTGGTGGTGTTTGCCTTTTTACGCGACTGGCGGGCGGCGATGGTACCGGTTATTACCGTCCCTGTCGCGCTAATCGGTACGTTCGGTATCATGCACTTATGTCATTTCAGCCTGAATATTTTGTCGTTGATGGCGTTGACGGTGTCCACAGGTTTTGTCGTTGATGACGCCATCGTGGTCATAGAAAATGCCAACCGGCACATTGAACAAGGTATGCCGCCAAAACAAGCGGCGTTGCTGGCGATTAAGGAAGTCGGTTTTACCGTGTTGACAATGAGCCTTTCCCTGATTGCCGTATTCATCCCCATTTTGCTGATGGGGGGCATCGTCGGACGATTGTTTCAGGAATTCGGCCTGACCTTATCCGCCGCCGTCCTGGTGTCCTTGCTATTATCGTTTACTACCACGCCTATGCTGTGTGCGTTTTGGCTAAAGTCCGCCGCCCATGCACAACACGGGCGAGTTCATCAGTCCAGCGCAGCCTGGTTTAAGCGTTTGCTGGCGGCTTATGACCACACCTTGTCCTGGGCGTTGCAACATAGCGCCGCGGTGCTGCTGCTATTGGGATTTATCATCGGCATGAATATTTACCTTTATGCGGTCATTCCCAAAGGTTTTTTCCCCGACCAGGACACGGGGCGCTTGCTGGGCGGCATCATCGGAGAGCAGTCGATTTCCTCGCGGGCCATGCAGGACAAGTTGGCAACGCTGGTCAAGACCATCAAGCAAGATCCTGATGTCGATACGGTGGCCGGCAACACAGAAGGCGATAGCGCGAACAACGGACGCTTGTATGTGATGCTCAAGCCCTTGGCGGAACGCCAGTTAAGGGCTGACGGGCTGATGACCAAGTTCCGTAAGCAGTTTGCCGAATTGACAGGGGTCAGCGTGTTTCTGAGACCGGCCCAGGAACTGCGTATCGGCGCCAGACCGTCACCGGCGAATTACGAATATGCGCTGCAAGCCGATCAACTCAGCGACCTTAAAGTGTGGACGCCGCTGATTGTTAGCGCGTTAAAGCAATTGCCCGAATTGACTGATGTCAACACCGACCAACAGGATAAAGGCCAGCAGATTTCCCTGCACATCGACCGTAGCGCCGCGTCCAGGTTGGGCGTTACTCAGGCGCTGATCGATTCGACGCTGAATGATGCGTTCGGACAACGCCAGGTGTCGGTGATTTATGAGCCGCTAAACCAATATCATGTCGTGATGGAAGTGGCGCCTGAATATGCCCGCAATGCCGAAGCCTTGCATAACATTTATCTGAGCGTACCGGCCGGCAATGGGCTACCGAACGGGGCAAAAGTGCCTTTGTCCGCATTCAGCAGCTATCAGCAGACCAACAGGGCGTTATCGGTAAACCATCAAGACCAATTTCCGACCTCCACCATTTCGTTCAATCTGGCTACCGGTATCTCCTTGTCCGCAGCCAGACTGGCGATCAATAACGCGCTGAACAATCTGGGCACACCGGCTGCCATTCGCGGCAGCTTCCAAGGTTCGGCCAGGGCATTCGAGAAATCGCTAGAAAACCAGCCGTGGCTGATCCTGTCGGCCTTGCTGGCCATTTATATCGTACTAGGCATGCTCTACGAGAGTTATATCCATCCGTTGACGATTATCTCAACTTTGCCGTCGGCGGGGGTAGGGGCCATCCTTGCGTTATTGGCCTTTAATACCGAATTCAGCATTATTGCGCTAATCGGCGTTATCCTGTTGATAGGCATCGTCAAAAAAAACGCCATCATGATGATCGACTTTGCCATCGCCGCCGAACGCACGGGCGGGCTTAGCCCTGAACAAGCCATCCGCAAAGCCTGCCATCTGCGGTTCCGGCCGATACTGATGACCACTTGCGGGGCATTGCTGGCTGCCGTGCCGCTGGCTTTTGGCAGCGGTTACGGTTCCGAATTGCTACGCCCGTTAGGGATAACAATTATTGGCGGCCTGCTATTCAGCCAGCTGTTGACTTTGTATACAACGCCGGTCATTTATTTGTATCTGGATCGCTTGCAAACGTGGTGCGGCAATCGTATCAGTCATAGTCCGATACACCCCAAACCACTAGAACCGCTGTGAAAAATCACTTGATAACCGCACGTCTATTAGCTGTAATCCCATGCTTGTGCTTGTTACTTTCAGCCTGCACCGTCGGTCCCGATTATCGCCGCCCAAGCAGCACGGTTCCGAATGCCTATAAAGAGCTGAAGGGCTGGACGCAAGCGCAGCCTCGCGACCATGAATTGCCCGGTAGATGGTGGGAACTGTTTAATGATCCGTACCTAAATAGCCTGGAGCAACAGGCTAATGGCGCCAACCAGAGCATTGCACAGGCTGAGGCGCAATTTCGTCAGGCTCAGGCTTTAGTCCAAAATGCCACGGCGGCTTATTCCCCGACGCTGACCACAACCCTCAGCACCAACCGTTTTCGTGCCGCCAGCGGGCAGAATGTGGTGGTTTCCGGCGTCAGGAATTTGTTCGGCGGCGTATTAAGCGTAGCTTGGGAGCCGGACTTGTGGGGCAGTGTACGCAGGCAGGTCGAAGCGAGTGCCGCCAATGCACAAGCCAGCGCCGCAAACTTGCAGGCATTGCGGCTGTCCACGCAGGCTGCGTTAGCGCAAGATTATTTTCAATTACGGGCCTTGGACGCACAACAAGCCTTGTTGCAAGATGCCGTGACCAGTTACGAAAAAACCTTGAAAATCAACCGAAACCGTTACAACGCCGGCGTCATATCCAAGGCCGATGTCATGCAGGCTGAAACACAGCTGGAATCGGCACAGGCGCAAGCCATTGCCACCGAAATTCAACGCGCACAGCTGGAACACGCCATAGCCTTGTTGGCAGGCAAAACACCGGCTGAACTCAATATAGCCGTTGCGCCGCTGAATACCGTAGTGCCGCCGATTCCGGTCGAGCTCCCGTCGCAATTACTGGAACGCAGGCCGGATATTGCCGCCGCCGAACGTATGGTCGCCGCAGCGAATGCCCAAATAGGCGTCGCCAAAGCGGCATATTTTCCTAGTCTTAATCTGGGGGCGGCGCGCGGCACCCAGGCCAACACCTTATCCAACCTGTTCACCACCGCAGCCAGTTATTGGGCGCTGGGGCCTGCGGCTTTGGCATTGCCGCTCTTTGACGGCGGCGCCCGCAGCGCCCAAATGGCTGCCGCGATGAGTAACTACGATGCCAGCGCAGCAGCTTACCGTCAGGCTGTACTGGCCGGTTTTCAGGAGGTTGAAGATTATTTGCTAGCGTTGCGCTTGCTGGAACAGGAAACCGATGTCCAGAACAAAGCGGCGGCATCCGCACGCAAGGCTGTTGAGCTGATGACCAACCAATACTTGGCGGGTACGGTCAGCTATTTAAATGTCGTAACCGCACAGGCGGCGGCCCTTAGTAATGAAGAAGCCGCAACAGCCTTACAAGGCCAGCGTTTGGTCGCAGCGGTCCAGCTCGTTAAAGCTTTGGGCGGCGGCTGGAATGCCAACGCGTTACCGGCCAACGACAAGATTGGCGGCGAAGTTAAATGGTCACAGTTTTTGCCAATACCGATTGATAGGCAATAAGCCTCCAACACCTTAGCGAAATTCCAACACAGATTATAGAAGCTTGGTTTTTCTGGGTGGCTTCTGTAAATAGCGTTTTGCGTGCAAAAGTGAGTAATTTTATAATATTTCGCATAATGTAGCCGACGTTATGTAGAAAACGTCCGGTGTAAAATCGTAGATCACCGGGCTTTTTTTGCATAACGTCAATTATGCGAGGTTGTTTTATTCGTTGTATGTTGTTTTGCAGTCTTCGCCGTTCTTGTCACACACTACGTTCCTTTTCCATGTTTTTCTTGTCTTTTGCATGCTTTCGGACTGGCTGGCTTCAAGGTCACTGGCGATGGTGTCCGTTTCTTCGGGGCTGTTTTAATTCGGTGTCCGGTTTAGTGTAGCCACATCAGTAGAACCTTAGACACGTCGTAAAGTCGACGTGTCTCCCGACTTTCAGTCGTTTATTTAAACCCACCGTGCTCTGGTGGTTGTTTAGTCATTTCCTGACCAGACGTTACATTAATCAGCCGTGTCTATGTTGTTAAATCAAATCAATCCAGCGATTTGCTTTTAAACCAGATTGCCGTTATATGTACTTAATGGCTAGGTATTTTTTAAGCGAGGTTTGCCACGCTTAAAAATGGCGTGGTCAAATATCTCGGATCAAACAAAATAGATAATAAAAACGCAAGTGAACGATTGGTTTAAAGCCCGGCGATTTTTTAGAGTGGCCTTAGTAATAATGTTATTGCCACGGATAACCACATAAAAACAGTATGTTAGTTGATATACGTTTCCGAACAGGAGTAGTATTACCGTGCAAATTAAATTTTCGTTTGATTCAACCAAGCCAGTTGTAGGTGAAGCGAGCATTGAGATTGACAAACCGATACGCGATGTTTTTGCTTATATCGGCGAGCATTTTTATGAAAACTACCCAAAATGGGCGGTTGAAGTGATTAAATTAGAGCCTCTGGATGGTAAAAAGGTTTTTGTAGGGGCCAAAGCAAGGCAAGTTCGTCAAGACCAAGGGGCGAAAGTAGAATCTGTTTTTGAAATAACCCATTACCAACCTGCAATGATGCTTACTTTTAAAGGCCTGACGGAGCCCTATGTACACAGTTATCTGCTGGAAAGTGACGATGAAAATAAATCAACACGGTTGACCTTTTGTTTTGAGTTGACAGAAATAGAGGTTTTTATGCGGCCCTTTCAAAAACTCATACGAACTGCCATTGAGGACGGTGCAGAAAACACGGTTGAAAATATTAAAAATTTAATCGTTGCTAACCCCAGCTAATATCTGGTCGCTTTGTAAATTATTAAAAGAATTGGAATTTAAATATGCCTTTTATTGTTGAAAAAGATAGCGGACTTATTCCGCAAGTCCTGTCCTCTATTTTAGACGAGTGCGTTAACGGTGTAACTTTAGCTGACCCGGATATGGAAGATGCGCCCATCATATATGCCAATAAAGCCTTTGAACGTTTAACGGGTTATACCCAGGAAGATATCATCGGCCACAATTGCCGTTTTCTTCAGGGTGAAGACAGAGATCAGCCTGCCCGTTATGAAATTCAAAAAGCAATGGAAAATCATGAGGCAATTGAAGTCACCTTGCGGAATTATAAAAAAGACGGAACGCCATTTGTTAATCGATTGAAAATAACGCCCTTGTTCGACAGAAAGCAACGCGTCATCTATTACCTGGGTGTGCAGTACGATATCACTGACAAGGTTAACGCCAGCAATGAAATTAAAGAGTTAAATGATTTATTAAATGCAATGCCCAAATAAAAGGCTATGTCACCGTTAATTTTTAAAAATTTTTTATTTTCGGCGCAAAGCCTTATTTAAGATATCGCCCGCGCCATTTAAGGCTTCCACAATTAACGGTGACGTAGCCAAATAAAACCGAAGGTTTATTAAAAATAATGCAAAACAGAAGGTTAGTTTATGAATGTAAGTAGTGATGGTGACATGGTTTTTATTCAAGGTTTATTTGGTGTTGCGCTACTCGCATTTATCGCACTGTTAATTATCGAGAAGCGTCATCCCTATCGTCAATTTCCCCAAAAAGTTTACAAAGAATCATTTTTTACCAACACGACGGCATTTTTGGTCAACAACCTGATTTTGTCCGTTATAAGGGCCTCATCCTTATTTTTTGTCGCACAAGAGTTTGCCTCCTTTGGCTTGTTGAGCGGTTTGGCTAATGGCCCGGTGAAATGGCTGCTGGCTTTTGCTTTTTTTGATCTGTCCATCTACTTTTGGCACTATGCCAGCCACCATAACGACTTCCTTTGGCGCTTTCATAAAATACATCACAGCGACAAGGGCTTTAATGTTTCTACCGGATTTCGCTTTCACATCTTCGATTTGCTACTGGAACTTCTTTATAAAGGTGTTTTCGTTGTCGTTATTGGTGTAAATGCGTATCTGGTGCTTGCTATAGAAGTTGTTGAGTTATTTTTCATATTTTTTCACCATGCCAATATTCGGGTTCCCAACGAAGAGACCATTTCGCAAGTATTTATTACGCCAGCATTGCATCGCACCCATCATTCAACCTTGCGTGCCGAACATGACAGTAACTACGGCATTGTTTTTTCTGTCTGGGATCGCCTGTTTGGAACCCGCAAAGAACTGGTCCCTGAACATATCGGCCTTGATTTAATTGAAGCGGGGAATTTTATACAACTGTTCTCATTGGCCTTTATTACCCAAACTAAATTCAAAAAAATATGGTCAATGATTCCTAGAGGAAAATGATAATAGATAGCCTGTCCTAGTTCCCCCCCCATCGCTTAACTTTCGGGTAACTAACACAATGATAATAATAAAAACAAAAAAAGATATTCCCGCCAGTGAGATTACCGACCCTTCGGTTTTCAAGAACCGTCGTCAAATCATTAAGACTACGTTGGCGGTTATGCTGACCGGTGGGGCTAATTGGTCGACACTTGCCAACAGCACTCTACCGGTTTGGGCTAATTTGCCCCAAAGCCCCCTATCAAATGATTCTTTAACTGTTACGCCATCTGAAATCACCAAAAACCATACGAACTATTACGAGTTCTCGTTTAATAAAAAAGAAGCAACCAGCTTTGCTCAAAATCTGGTTACCGATCCTTGGTCTGTAGAGATCAGCGGTGAGGTGGAAAAGCCGGGTAGTTATCATTTGGAAGACATCCTAGGTCAGCAGACCCTTCAAGAATATGTCTATCGCCTTCGTTGTGTCGAGGCATGGTCCATGGTTATACCTTGGGTGGGTTTTCCGCTGGCCAGCTTATTAAAAATGGTTAAACCATTATCGACTGCCCGTTTTGTAAAATTTACCGCTGTTTATCAACCACAAACCATGCCCAAACAACTTGCTAATGAAATGTTGAAATGGCCTTATGTTGAGGGTTTGCGCATTGATGAAGCCATGCATCCCCTGACCATACTGGCCGTTGGTATGTATGGAGAGAGTCTGCCAAAGCAAAATGGCGCACCGTTACGCTTGGTTGTACCTTGGAAATATGGTTTTAAAAGCATTAAGGCGATTGTAAAAATCGAGTTGATAAAAAAGGCGCCGATTACAACTTGGAATAAATTTGCACCCAATGACTATGGTTTTTATTCTAATGTGAATCCAGCGGTTGCCCACCCACGCTGGAGTCAATACAGTGAGCGCCAATTAGGCAGCAGTTTTTTTACCCCACGCCGACAAACTGAATTATTTAATGGCTACGGTAATCAAGTAGCGTCTTTGTATAGTGGTATGGACTTGAGGCATTTTTTCTAATGACTTTTCGATTCAACAATTTGTATTCCTTAACTCTGGCTGTTTGTTTAATGCCTTTGTTAGGGTTGCTTATTGATATCGCTTTCGACAATTTAGGACCTAACCCTATTCAAGCCCTGCATATTCGCCTCGGTGATTGGTCATTACGTTTTTTATGGCTGACGCTGGCTATTACGCCCCTTCAAACGGTTACAAAATGGCGTGGCATGACAGAATACCGGCAAATGTTAGGGTTATACGCTTTTTTTTATGCGACTTTACATGTACTGGCCTATTTGCTAGTTGATCATGCTTTGGTGTGGTCTGTTATTGGTGTTGATATCATTGAAAGTCAATATATTTGGTTTGGGGTGCTGGCTTACACCATTATTTTTTCATTAGCGCTGACATCGCCAAAATGGTCCAAAAAGCGCATGGGTAAAAACTGGAAAAAACTTCACCGATTTATATATTTAGCAGCGGGGGCAGCCATTATTCATTATTACTGGCAACTCAAAGGTAATATGGCGGAGCCATTTTTTTACTTGGTGATGATCTTTATATTACTGGGTTTTCGCGTTTTAGTCTGGGTTAAAAACCGTCAATTAGCCAGATTGATGATCCCGACCGGCAAAAAAGTCCTGGTGTTGGCAGAAATACAAGTGATGTCTGAAATAATCCGCGAACAGCAAGTGAACGAGACTGAAAGACTCGATAAACCCGGAACCCAACACCAACACATTTAAAGATATTTCCATAAGAATAAGCCGTTATTCACATAGTGGTTTTTAGCTATTTGTAAGGTTTAACGACTCAATAACTCACACGGTTTCACTAGCCATAGCGGACTACCGCCTGTTTGCGGAATGCTCCGACCATTGATTCGCAAAGCTGTTTGAATAAACCGCCTAGAGCGACCTCCAGTAATTTATTGGGAAATTCGAAGTCAAAATGTAGCGAAATAATGCAATCATGGGTTTCTAGCGGGGTAAAACGCCAAACGCCTTTAAGGAGCCATTTTCCAGATTTATTGAAATGGAACGGCTTTTTTCCATAGTATTAACCGTGATAAATTCAAAGCCTAATTTACCCTTGGCAATCTTCATGGCGGGTCTTGATTTATTATCGTGTTCTTCGAGAATTTTAGATGAAACATATAATGGTATGAATTTTGGGTATGCGTGAATATAAGTAACTGTTCAAAAGTTATTTAACAAAAATCAATTGAACTGGATGCGGTAAGTTCCGCCAATATTGGCGAGGATATCAAACAAGCTTTGCTTGAGTGACGAAAAGGATTCATAAGCCGAAAAGGGCATCCATTCGTATTTTATCTTGCGCCATAGAATTTCTATCAAGTT
>JAURZI010000018.1 GCA_030653435.1 Methylovulum sp. | reverse complement strand
ATACGAATGGATGCCCTTTTCGGCTTATGAATCCTTTTTGTCACTCAAGCAAAGCTTGTTTGACATCCTCGCCAATATTGGCGGAACTTACCGCATCCAGTTCAATTGATTTTTGTTAAATAACTTTTGAACAGTTACTTATTACTTAAGCGGTTCTGAACCGTTATTATGGGCTTAACTCGAGACTTTAGCGTTTATTTGCCATAGTTTTGAATCATCTGTCCGCCAGCTTGAACTGCTGCACCAGTCCGCTCAATTCGTGCGACATCTCATTCATTTCATTGCCGATCTCGGTAATGCTGCGGATGGATTGCGCGGTATGGGCGCTGGCGGTGACGATTTCGCGCAATGCTGACACCACTTGGCTGCTGGCGGTTTTTTGCTGCTGTGTGGACAGTGATATTTGCTGGGCTGCGCTGCTGGTCTGGCTTGCGGCATCCACCAGATCGTCGAGATGGCGAGCGGCTTCAGTGCTGGCGGCCATGCCGGCGTCTATCGTGTTGGTTCCTTTTTCCGAGGTGATCACCAAGCGGCTGATGGAACTCTGAATTTCTTGAATCTTGTTGTCAATTTCGCTGGTAGAGTCGGTCACGCTGTCGGCCAGCCGACGAATTTCCGCCGCCACGACGCCGAAACGGCGACCTGAGTCGCCCGCGCCGGCGGCTTCAAGTGCTGCATTGAAGGCGATCAGCTTGGTCTGGTCGGCGATGGCGTTGATGATCTCCATCACTTTGCTGATTTCTTTCGACCGGGCTCCGAGTTCTACGATTTCCTTCAGACTGTCCTCGTTACCGGCACGAATGTCGCCCATTCTCGTGAGCAACTGTTGCATCGAGTCTGAACCCTTTTTGCTGCTTTCCAGGGTATGGTTGGCGATATCCACCACCGCCGTGGAATAATCGGCAATCTGGGTTGATGAGGCCGACAATTCTTCCATGGTGGCAGTAATTTCGACCACTGTGGAAGACATCCCTTCCACGGCGGCGGCCATCGTATGGCTCATACTCTCATGATGGGCGCTATTTTCACCCGCTAGGCCTGTGGTATGGGTAAGCCGGACTGCGGAACGCTCCAGCTTATGCACACTGTTGTTGACATTGCCGATAATCAAGGCAAGGCTGGCTTGCATGGTTTTCATCGACGCAAGCAGACTGCTTTCATCGCCAGCAAGCGTTTCAATGTTGACATTAAGATTATAGTCCGCGATGGCATTGGCGATTTTCACGGCATATTCGGGTTCGCCGCCGAGAATCCTGCGAAAAATGCGTATACCCCCGAAAATACAGAACAGCACCGCAGAAATGATCAATAGTGCACATGCCCCCATCAGCATAAGCGTTACATGCTCATAGTGCAGGTAATCACGGTTTAACTCAACTTCCAGCTTCAGCAACTGCTGTTGGAGATTGCTGATTTGCTGATTGACCTCTTCCTGACCGGCCACTTTAGCCTGAGCCACTTTCAGGGCCACTTCCATATCCTTGCCATAGTGTTGCAGCAATGACGGGATTTCCCCAATCGGCTCAATCGCCTTGTCTTCGGGCTGATTTGCTTGATCCTGTTCGCCGAAGCTCAGGACATCATCGGCTGCCGATTTTTGTTTCATAACGCCGAGCAAAGGCAGTTTGGGTAATTCGCCGGCCAAAGCAATCAGCTCTTGCAAGGGACGGTCAATGTTTTCGGACGACATTTGCTTGCGGGAGCTGAAAAAACTTTGCCGTGCTCTTGCCAGATTTATCAGTGCAACCTGGGAATCACCCACTAGCTGCAAATAAAGCTGTTTCTCCGGCAGCGCCGCGGCTTTTGCTTCCTTAACGTAAGACAACAGTTTTTGTAGGCGCTGGGACAACTGTTGCTCATTGTTTATCAGCAGCACTTGCGGATCAGCAAGCTTGCCTGCGGCGGTAAGCTTCACTAAAGTCGATTGTTGCAATTGATCGAGTAGTCCAATAAACGGTGCTTGTAATGATGCAGATAAATTGGCACGACCTTCCACCTCGGTTTTTATTTGCTTAACAGCCCGTCCGACTTCACCGAGCCGGGTGGCTTCACCAGTCAGCAAATAACTTAAAATCGGTTGGCTGACCTGGGTAAAAATTTTGTCTTTTTGTTGCCCGAAAAATTCTACCGATGCAAAAGCTTGGTTTAGGTGATTTAATGACCAGCCCACCGCAACCGTAAAACCAATAATAATAACAACAAGTAATAAGCTGACTGACTTCGCTATTTGTTTAGTTGTCATATTTAAACGTATCATGTGTCCGCCAGCTTAAACTGCTGCACCAGTTTGCTCAATTCATGCGACATCTCATTCATTTCATTGCCGATCTCGGTGATGCTGCGGATGGATTGCGCGGTATGGGCGCTGGCGGTGACGATTTCGCGCAATGCTGACACCACTTGGCTACTGGCGGTTTTCTGCTGTTGTGTGGACAGCGATATTTGCTGGGCCGCGCTGCTGGTTAGACCTGCGGCATCCACCAGGTCGTCGAGATGGCGGGCGGTATCGGCGCTGGCGACCATGCCGGCGTCTATTGCACCGGTTCCCTTTTCCGAGGTGATCACCAAGCGGCTGATGGAACCCTGAATCTCTTGAATCTTGTTTTCAATCTCGTTGGTGGAATCGGTCACGCTGTCGGCCAGCCGACGAATTTCAGCCGCCACGACGCCGAAACGGCGGCCTGATTCGCCTGCGCTGGCGGCTTCAAGTGCGGCATTGAAGGCGATCAGTTTGGTCTGATCGGCGATGGCGTTGATGATCTCCATCACTTTGCTGATTTCTTTCGACTTGGCTCCGAGTTCGACGATTTCCTTCAGGCTGTGCTGGTTGCCGGCACGAATGTCGCCCATTCTCGTAAGCAGCTGTTGCATCGAGTCGGAACCCTTTTTGCTGTTTTCCAGAGTATGGTTGGCGATATCCACCACCGACGTGGAATGGTCGGCAATCTGGGTTGATGAGGCCGACAGCTCTTCCATCGTGGAGGTGATTTCAACCACTGTGGAGGACATTTCCTCCACGGCGGCAGCCATAGAATGGCCCATGTTCTGCGGGTACAGGTTATTTTCCGTTGCTTGTCCACCACCCGCCGTTTGGGTAAGTCGGGCTGCGGCCAGCTCCAGCTTCTGCACGCTGTTGTTGACATTGCCGATAGTCAAGGCAAGGCCGCCCTGCATGGCTTTCATTGCGGCAAGCAGGCTGGTTTCGTCGTCGGTGCGGGTTTCGATGTTGATGCTAAGATTACAGGCCGCGATGTCATGAGCGATTTTCACGGCATATTCCGGTTCTCCGCCAAGACGGGCAAGCAATCCGCGCATGATCATTGTCGCAACCGCCACGGCGGCTCCCAGAGAAACCAGCAGGATCGCCAGCAACAATTGGCTGGCGGACTGGATGCTCGCTTTCGCACCTGTTTCGTCTGCTTTATTGCGTTTGCCGGCAAGCTCCACCACTTTATCAATAGCCGCGCGGTGCAATTCGTAAGCTGCTTTCATCCTGACCATCGCCTGCACCGCCGAGTCCCTGTCCGATTTTTTGATTGCGGGAATATAGTCGTTGAAAGCAATGTTGTAGAAATTGGCGGCCTGGGGGTGGGCCTGATTCAGGAAGGTCTCGGATATATCCTCGCCCAGCTGCTCGTTGAGCCAGAATGTATGCCGCTCGTCATATTCCCCTTTTAATTTGTTGAGCCGTTCGATCAAATGATCTTGCTCGCCGTTGTCGGCGGCTTCGGACAATTGCAGGGCGACAAGATAGGATTCGATGACATATTCAGGCGGCGGCAAAATATCCGCGATCAGATCCTTGCCCTGAACGATGCGCTGGTAAATCGGGCCGTTGACCTTAAGCTCATTTAGGGTTTTAAAGGACCAGGCACCATAGGCGATGAAGCCGAATGCGAACAGCCCGATCAAAAACGCAAAACGATGCCACAGTTTGAGGCTCCGATACCAGTCCATACGATCTCCTATTGAGGCGGGATTTTCCGCTAAAACCAAAATATACCACGAGTCAGTTAAGATCAATAAACCTTAAAGCCGCAGTTAGGAATGGGTATAAATTAATTTCGACGACAAGGCGGCTGCTTAAGCCCCGTTAAAATCCGAAAATAATTGGGTTTATGCAAACAAGCATTGCATAGCCGCCTGCCTGAGCCAAGCGTGCGTGATTTTGCACGGATACCATAGGTAGCCATTAACTGGTTTGTTAAGCTTTAAACGCATGTGCAAGTTTATTGTTGGCAGGTTGCTTCATACGCGCTGCTTATATTATCAGCCTATCTTTCGGGCCGCATGGTGATGGCCGATATAAAGCTTACTTACAGCCAGCCTTTGCGCTTAAACACCCAATAGGGCGTAATTCCGGCCAACAGCATCAGGCATAAGGCCACCGGATAACCCAGCTGCATATCCAGTTCCGGCATGATTTTAAAGTTCATGCCATAAATGCTGGCAACTAAAGTGGGCGGTAAAAACACGACGGCGGCTATCGAAAAGATCTTAATGATCTTGTTTTGGGCGATATTAATAAAGCCTTGCGTGGAATCCATCAAGAAATTGATCTTGTCGAACAGAAACGTTGTATGCGTCATCAAGGTTTCGACATCACGCATGATCTCGCGTGCGGTGTCCTGAAGTTCGGGAAAATTACGCAAATGCCGTTGCAGAAAAGCGATGGAGCGTTGGGTGTCCATCAGGCATAGCCGTATCTTGCCGTTGCTGTCTTCCAGTTTGGCGAGCTGGTCTATGGCGTGTTCAAGATCGGAATCGATTTCTTCAAGCACCAGATAACTGACATCTTCCAGTTTACGGTGGATATCTTCCAGATTATCGGCGAGGTTTTCGACTTTTTGCTCAAATATGGTCATTAACAGTTCCTGGGGGGTATGCGCCTCGACATGTCCGTGCCGGGCGCGCATACGCAATAGGCGAAAATCCGCTAAAGCGCCTTCACGCAACGTGATCAGCCGTTCACTCTGCAAAATGAATGCAACACTGGCGGTATGGTGCCGCCCTTCGCCTTGTGCAAGAAACAGCGAGCGCACATGGATGCCGATAGGGTTGGTAAAATACCGTGCCGATGATTCGATTTCCTCGACATCATCGGATTCCGGCAGCGCGATGCGTAGAAAAGCCTGCAATTGTATGCGTTCATCGTCGCTGGGGTCATGGGCATCAATCCAGGCGGCGTTGGCGGCATGCTGTAGCGAGTTTTCCGGCGGCGTTTGCTCCTTAAGCATGCCGCTATCGATATTGAATAACCTCAGCATTATTTCAGTTCCGCGATCATTTTTTGGAGTCGGCCCAACACTTGTTGCTGCTGCGCTGGCGTCAGTTGTTTAAAATCCCGTTCAAAATCGGCCAGACTATAAGCCTGCGCGTTGTCCGTATCGGCAGGTGCTGACAACCCGCAATCAGACAGCACATGCTGGATGGGCGCGGCGGCGTCTTGCAAGGGAATTGAACCGGACAAGACTTCGCGTATCATGGTTTTGACCCGTATAAACACGGCATCCCGGCCTGTTAAAATGGCATCAACCATAGGTTTGGCCTCATCCTTGGTATAGCCTTTGCGCTTTGAGTCCGGAAAGGTTTGCATTTGCAGGGTCACCGGCGCTTGTTTGTCGATTTGGTATTCCAGGTCAAATTTACTGCCTTGAGAGGCAATCAGGCTGTCGGCAGCAATCGCTACCAGCAAGGTATTGTCCTTACAGACGATTTCCAGCTTGAGTTCGTCATAAAGATCCCGGCGCGGCAGTGGCGACAGCGCAATGCTATAGGTTTGGTTGTTGAGCCTGTCGTGTTCCTGACGATAATTCCAGGTATTGTCCGCCCAAGTGTTGGACGCACAGCAGAATGCGGCGGCCAACACCAGTTGCCGTGTGTGCGTGGCGAAAAAACGGTTGCGTTGCATAGTGGTCTCCTAAGCGCCAGGGTTTCGTTGATGGTCTATTTTAACAGTATGTGTGTCCCATAAGTTCGCGCACAGGATAGTGAGATTTCTGTGCGCGAACTTATGGGACACACATTCATCCGATTGATAGTATCCGCCGTTCTATAAAACCCTGCCGTTGTTTTATGGGGAATGGCTATAGAATGGCGTGATGGCAGCGCGTCCTAGCCATCAGGCTAACGATTTTTAGAGGGAATACAGCATGCAAACTGATTATTTTGATCCGGTAAGGACTGAGTTGCACAACGGTATCAACCTGATAGAAGCCAGTGCAGGCACAGGAAAAACTTATACGCTGGCGATGCTGGTGTTGCGTTTTGTCGTAGAGAGAGGGGTCGCGATAGAAAATATACTGGTGGTCACCTTTACCAAGGCGGCGACTGAAGAACTGAAAGAGCGGGTACGCACCAGCTTGGGCGATGCTAAAAAAGCGTTGGCAGGGCATACTGAAGCCATTGACAGCACGATTATCGCTTGGTTGGCGCAGCTTGATATTGAACCGGAACTGATACGCGAGCGCCTGGTCGTGGCCTTATTGGATATAGATCGGGCCGGTATCTTGACGATACATGGTTTTTGCCAGCGCGTGCTACGCGAACACGCACTGGAAAGCGGGCAAGTGTTTGATGCGGAATTAATGGGCGATCTGACAGCCATTAAGCAAGGTTGCGCGGACGATTTTTGGCGCAGGCAGATATACCCCCGCTCGCTTTGGGAAGCCAGTGTGTTGACCGCAGACTATAAAACGCCCGACCAGCTGCTTGCCAGCCTTGCCGGGTTTCCGTCCGCAGGCATGGCGCTGGATTCGCGCCTTTGCATTCATCCTGACGAGCAAAACCTGGAGCAGGCGCTAAACAGGCTAAAGCAGTGCGCGGAGGATGCTCGTCAGGTCCTGGAGGCCACTGCCGGGGCAGTCATGGCGAGCTTTGCCGGGCAAAAATTCAAATCCGGTTACAGTGATGCGTTTGAGTTGCATTATTGTGCGTTGGCGGCGTGGCTGCAAGGCGAAACAGTAGAAATCCCGGTTGCCGAAGCCTTTGCCTTGCTGACTACGGGTGGTTTGCTGGACGGTTTGCACGGCAATAAATTCAGGACCACTAAAACCCAGTCAGGCGAGCAGCGCAAAGCCGATTATCTGGCTGGATTGGCGATAGACACCGCGCCGTTCGACGCTCTGGACTCCGCTTACCAGAACATCCCGCTGATTATCCGCCGCTTGTTGTTGGAAACGTTGCGGGTGGAACTGAGTCTGCGCTTGCAGCAGCTTAATGTGCTGTCCTTTGATGATTTGATTAGCCGTTTGTCTGAAGCCTTACAGGGCGATAAAGCCGGGCTGCTGGTCGCCGAGTTGCAGCAACGCTTTGCCGTTGCACTGATTGATGAGTTCCAAGATACTGATGACAGTCAATGGTTTATTTTTTCTTCGGTGTTTGCGTCGGCCGGGCATGCGGTCTATTTGGTCGGTGATCCCAAGCAGGCGATATACAAATTTCGCGGTGCGGATATCTATTCATACCTGAAAGCGCAAGAGCAGGCGGAACACCGTTACACGCTAGATAAAAATTGGCGTTCGCATCCGCAGCTGGTGGCTGCCGTGAATGCCTTGTTCCAGCGTGAACAAGCCTTCTTGCTGGACGACCTGGAGTTTTCTGCCGTACATCCTGCCAGAACCGCTGGTGACGGCGAGTTGGTCGTTGAGGGCGAGGCGCAAGCGCCGATGGTGCTTTGGCAGTTGCCGGAAAGCGAAAGCAGTACGGGTTATTGGACGGCAGGCAAAGCCGCCGATGCGATCAGGTCGGCAGTTGTTAATGAAATTATTGCCTTGCTGGGCGGTGATTACCGCTTGCAACCGGCGGGCAGGGCTTTGCAACCCAAGGATATTGCCATTCTGGTAAGGACAAACACCCAGGCTAGGGAATATCAGGCCGCCCTGCATGCAGTTGGTGTACCGTCGGTGCTTAACAGCATCGAATCGGTTTTTGCCACGCAAGAAGCGGCTGATTTATATACGCTGTTGCAGGCTGTCGCCAGTCCCGGCGATAGCCTGTTGCTGAAACAGGTGTTGGCGCTGGACTGGTTTGGTATGGACGGCCAAGCCTTGTATCGGCTGATCAACAACGAGGCCGCATTAGACCAATGGCTGTCGAGTTTTGTGGGCTATTTTCAGGATTGGCAGCATAAAGGCCTGATGGCGATGATGCTGAATGTGCTGGGGCATAAACAAATCAGGGCTAATCTCGCAAAAACAGCCATGGCAGAGCGCCGTATGACTAATCTGCATCATCTTATCGAGCTGGTACAGCAAGCCGCCGTCGATGAGCATCTCGGCATCAACAAAACCCTGGACTGGTTGCGTACGGCCATCATTAAAGCAGGCGTTAAGGCGGGTAATGACGAAAACCAGCAACTGCGTCTTGAAAGCGACGATGATGCCGTCAAAATCGTCACGATGCACCGCTCCAAGGGGCTGGAATACCCGGTCGTGTTTTGCCCCTATCTGTGGCAGCGTAGCGACCGCTTGCGTAGCGAAAAACACCTGATCACCTGCCATGCCGACGGCGGTATGGTTGTCGATTTGGGTTCAAGGTATTTTGAACAGCATCGTGAGCAAGCGTTATACGAAGAACTGGCGGAAGATTTGCGCGTCTGTTATGTCGCGGTAACCCGCGCCAAATATCGCTGTTATCTGGTTTGGGCCGATGTGCGTTCAGGACAGGTTGCCAACGGGTCGGCACTGGCCTGGCTGTTGGCTTTCGCTGATGAGGGCTACTCCGTGCAACAGGCGATATTGAGGGCATTTAGCGAACGGGACGCGCAAGCCTTTGCTTATCGACAGTTAACCGTGTCCGATGCAGTGGGCGGTATTTATAAAAAGACCGTCGTCCATGCTGAGTTATCGGCAAAAAAACTCAGCAGATCCTTGCATACATCCTGGCAAATGAGCAGTTACACCGCATTGTCGGCGCTAAGCCTGCAAGATGCGCCGGAATTGCCCGAAGATAAAACCGGTGAGCAATATCAGGCTGTTGGCAGGGAACGGCCTGTTGACGACGGCAAAGTGGAAACCGGGCCGATTCAAGGCATGGAGCAGCGTAGCGGTGTGCCGAAAGGCGTGCAGACCGGTAATGCGGTGCATGATTTGCTGGAGCATATCCCGTTTATCCATCTGGCAATGGGCAAGGATATTGCGGCGCAGCGGGATAGGGTTTGCCAGCGTTATGGCGTAAGGCTGGATCAGCCGGAGCTGCTCGATGAGCTGCTGCGGGCCGTAGTGACCACGCCGCTGTCGGACACCGACCCCGATTTTTGCCTGATGAACCTGCCTGAACGGCAATGTTTAAAGGAAATGCCGTTTTATTTGGCGCTACAGGCGATAGATGCCGGTCAAATCAACCCCATTTTAGAGGGCTCGCCCGCTTACCAGCCATTAAGCAGCAAACAAATGCGGGGGTTTCTGACCGGATTTGTCGACCTGATCTGCGCCTACCAAGGGCGCTATTATGTCATGGACTATAAAACCAACAGCTTGCCGGACTATGGCGAAGCCGGCCTGCTCCATGCGATGCGGGCACATAATTACGGGTTGCAATACTGGCTATACACCGTCGTGCTACATCGTTATCTGCAAAACCGCTTGCCCGATTATGATTATGAAACGCATTTCGGCGGCGTGCGTTATTTGTTCGTGCGCGGCATGCAGCCGGATGTGGTTATGGCCGGGGTTTTTCAGGATAGGCCCGATTATGCTAGGGTTGACAGCTTGGCGGGCTTATTTTATGACGACAAATGATGGGATGGCTCGCCGGTTTTTGACACGCATTCATGCTAAATGTTTATCCGTATAAGTCATTATGTTTTTTGGTCCAAGTGGGGGTTGTTATGAAAGTTGCCGTTCGTTTAGGGTTAGTGTTTATGATGTGGCTGGGCATGCCGCTTATCAGCCATTCAGCGGACCGCCTGAACATTTTGATGATTGTTGGGGATGATTGGGGTGGGCCTTATGCCGGTGCTTACCGGGGTGTTTATGGGCGAGCGTTGCCTAGCGACATTGTCACAACACCGAATATTGACCGCATCGCACAACATGGCGTGTTGTTTAAAAATGCTTATGTTAACGCGCCTTCTTGTACGCCATCGCGCAGTTCGATATTTTCAGGCCGGTACTTTTTCAATACCGGTGGCGGCGCATTTTTAAACGGGCAATGGAATGCTTCCATTCCAAGTTTCCCGTTGCTGCTGCATGATGCCGGTTACCATATCGGGGCAACTTATAAAATCTGGTCGCCCGGCAAACCGCTCAACGCCCCTTTTGGCGGCGGCGCTTACTCTTACAATAAGGCGGGCATCCTGCCTAATCACTTCAGCTCCGAAGTGACGGGCATGATGGCAAAGGGCTCGTCATTTGTACAAGCAAAACAAGCCGTACTTGACCAGGTTCTCGGTAATTTTAATGACTTCTTGGCGGCTAGAAAGCCGGGCCAGCCTTTTTTTTATTGGCTGGGGCCAACGAATACCCATCGTCCCTGGGTAAAAGGTTCAGGCAAAGCGCTATGGGGAATTAACCCTGATAAGTTAAAAGGCAAGTTGCGCGTTTTTTTACCCGATGTGCCTGAAATACGTGAGGACATGGCGGATTATCTGGGCGAGATTCAAGCTTTAGACGCTTATGTTGGGGTGCTGTTGAAAAAATTGGCAGACAGTGGTGAATTGGCTAACACATTAATTGTGGCGACAGGCGACAACGGCCCCGGTGGTTTTCCGCATGGTAAATGGAATGTGTATGATTTTGGCGTTGCCACGCCATTGCTGATGTGGCTGCCGCATAGTACCGGCGGGCGCATCGTTGACGACTTCACCTCTTTGATGGATTTGGCGCCGACTTTCCTCGATGTGGCGGGGGTGTCTGTACCTCCAAAAATGAATGGCCGAAGCCTGCTTAATATTTTGACTTCATCTAAAAGCGGGCAAGTCGATGCACAACGGACCTTTGTGATTACCGGTGAGGAAAGACATGTGGCGGGAGCTAGGGAACAAAGCCTGCCTTATCCTGCAAGGGCCATACGCACCAAGGGTTACCTTTATATCCGCAACTTCGAGCCGGAACGCTGGCCCATAGGTTGTCCGCTTATTATGAAGCGGCCACCGGCAAATCCTTGGGTATTTATTGATATGGATCCCAGTCCTAGCAAAAACTGGGTCATTAATCATCGCTCCCATCCCGATACGAAACGGTATTTTAAGTGGGCCTTTGCAAAGCGTCCTGGGGAAGAATTATTCGATTTGCACAAAGATCCGGGGCAAATTACCAACGTGGCCGATAAGCCAGCCTATGCGGCCATTAAATCAAGATTGGCCAGCCAGTTATTGACGGCTTTGGCAAATGCGGGCGATCCGCGTGTTACAGGCGACGGGAAAACCTTTGACCGTTCGCCATACACGAATCTTGCGTCAGTGGCTTGTCAGGAGGCGTTGCCTTTGGACTGGGTGGCGGGCAGCCAGTGAGGTTAGCAATGGGCCCACCCTTAGGGCTGGGGTTTTATCGCGCTATGTTCCTGAATTTAACAGAGGGAAGCTGTGTCATGTTATTGAGTCTGAACGACAAATTTATGGGTGCCCAAGGTTTGTTAGGGGCTGTCGGGCATAACTTAACCAATAGGATGAGGTTATTATGATGGTCGAAAACCAATCTTATACGCGTCTTGATACTGCTTTTGCTCGTTTTCTTGCCCGGCGCACTAGGTTGGACGGCAAACAGAAGCAGGTTTTCGAGCAGTTGGTCGCGCAATTGTCATACGAACAAAATCAAGGCCATAACTGTATGCAAATTAACGATGAAGACTTGGCGCTGGTGCTGGCATCCAGTTTGGCGGACTCTTGCGGCACTATGCCACTGGTGGTCGAAAACAACCGATTGTATACCCAACGTTACTGGCATTATGAAAAACGCTTGGTGATGCAAATCTGCAGCAGGGTCAACAGCCATGCGCCGGTTGAACAGGCTGATGCCGTATTGGGCCGCTATTTTCAGAGCTCAAGCGACGCCATCGACTGGCAGCGTGCAGCGGCAAATATGGCCGTCCGGCAGCCGTTCTGCATGATTACCGGAGGCCCCGGAACGGGCAAAACGACAACAGTGGTAAAAATTCTTGCCGTATTGCAGGAATTGGCGGCATGCCATCCGTTGCATATTGCCCTCGCGGCGCCGACCGGAAAAGCGGCGATGCGCCTGCAAGAATCCATAGGTTCGCGCATAGCGGAGCTACCCTGTTCGGATGACATAAAAAAACATATCCCCAATACCGTAAGCACTTTGCATCGTTTGTTAGGTGCAAAGCCGCCGTCGCCTTATTTTCACCATGATGCCGACAACCCTTTGGTTTATGACCTGATTGTCGTCGATGAAGCCTCGATGGTGGATTTGGCCTTGATGGGCAAACTATTTGATGCCTTAAAACCTAGCGCCCGGTTGATTTTACTTGGGGATAAGGACCAGCTGGCTTCGGTGGAATCAGGTGCGGTGCTGGCGGACTTAACGCAGGCTTTGCCGCTGTGTACCTTGGAATTGAAAACGTCACACCGTTTTGCCGGTACGATCAAAACATTGGCAGATGCCGTCAATGCACAACAGGCAGAAGCGGCTTGGGCTATTTTGCAGGGCGGTGATGGACGCTGTGCGCTGCTGGAACATGATCTGATTGCCTATATTGCCGCCCAACAAGCCGGTTATTTGCAGTTGATCAAAAGCGGTGCAGACTTCCATGACATTTATCAGTCATTTAGCCGCTTTCAAGTGTTGTGCGCCAACCGTCAGGGTGAAAACAGCATTGCCGATATGAATTACCGTGTGGAGCAGCATTTGTCCGGGCAAAAGCGCATCAATCTGTCCGGGCTATGGTATGTCGGCCGTCCTGTGATGGTGACGCAAAATAATGCCGCATTGCATCTTTATAACGGCGATATAGGTATTTGCATGCCGGACAGCGAGCAGGGCGGCAAGCTGATGGTGTTTTTTCAAAACGCAGACGGTAGCGTCAAAAAATATTTACCAGCGCGCTTACCGGGTTGCGAAACGGTGTTTGCGATGACGATACATAAAAGCCAGGGCTCTGAGTTCGACGAAGTGTTGATAGTGTTGCCAAAAACGATTAATCCGGTATTGACAAAGGAATTGCTTTATACGGCGATTACGCGTGCTAAACATACCGTTAAGCTGGTAACGGACAAGATTGTTTTTGTGCAGGCGCTGGCCCAGAAAGTGGCGCGGGTGACCGGCTTGGTGGACAAGTTTCAGCATGCGGGCTGAGATATGGCTTCGTTAGTTGCTTGATCGTTTGCTAAGTTCAGGCAGTCATAAACCTGTAACGTAAATTTAACACATCTTTAATCTGTTTTACTTGTTAGGTCGGTAGCATGGGATTTGGAAGGATAAAACCTCCATGTCTATTCATGCGCCCGCCGGGATATGGCGAGTGCTGTATGAAAGGCACCAACTAAATAACCGGAGAATTTTTTATGCAATTGAAACTGATTACCGTCGCTGTTGCCGCTGCCCTGTCAGCAGGCACCGCTATTGTTAGCCACGCCGCTACCCCTGATTCATTCCCTGTACCACATTCAGACCGCACTACTTGGTATGCGGCAGGCGAAGCTAAAGTTGATGAAAACATCGCGCTGAAACGCATTACCGGCAAAGCAAAGAATGTAATTCTTTTTGTTGGTGACGGTATGGGCGTTTCTACGGTCACTGCGGCACGCATCCTGGCAGGCCAACAACCGAACATTATCGATGCCGGCAATGTTACTCCTGCAAGCAGTGGCGAAGAAAACTCACTGAGTTTTGAATTGTTCCCTTACTTGGCTTTGTCAAAGACTTACAGTGCCAACCAACAAACTCCAGATTCTGCTCCAACCATGACCGCTATGGTTACCGGTGTAAAAACCCTGGATGGCGTGTTGTCTTTAGATCAAGGCGTCACGCGTGCTGATTGTGCCACTGACATCAAAACGCACAAGTTAAAAACTATTCTGGAAATTGCCGAAATAGCCGGAAAATCTACCGGTCTGGTCTCTACGGCCCGTATCACCCATGCAACACCTGCGGCCAACTACGCCCATACACCAGAGCGTAACTGGGAAGCTGATGCCAATCAACCAACTGGCTGTGCGGTTCCTGACATTGCCCGCCAATTGGTCGAATTTAAGTTCGGTGACGGCGTGGACGTTGTCTTCGGTGGCGGACGTGAATATTTCAGGCAGATTACCGATGCTGACCCCGAAGATGCGGGCAAATTCGGCAGACGTAAAGACAGTCGTGACCTGACTGCCGAATGGACTACCAAATTCGGCGCCAACAGCTCTTTTATCTGGAATAAAAGCCAGTTCGATGCTATCGACCCGACTACAGCTGAACACGTGCTGGGCTTATTCGAGCGTTCGCACATGGAATACGAAGCAGACCGCTTAAACGATACTGCCGGTGAGCCTAGCCTAGCTGAAATGACCGAAAAAGCCATCAAAGTTCTGCAAAAGAATGACAAAGGTTTTTATCTTCATGTCGAAGGCGGTCGTGTTGACCATGGTCACCATGCCGGTAACGCATATCGTGCGTTGACTGATGCAATTGCCTTGTCTGATGCAGTACAAAAAGCGGTCGATACACTGAAAGCTGCCGGTGAACTGGATAATACGCTGATTATTGTAACGGCTGATCACAGCCATGTATTTACCATTGGCGGTTACCCACAACGCGGCAACAATATTCTGGGTAAAGTGATCGACCCAGGTGCGGCAACTTATACTAATGCCTCTGACGGCGCTCCTTACACGACATTGTCTTACGCTAACGGCCTCGGATACCATACTGGTGTAGCGGGCGACGATGTGTATGCGGCTGGCGTCCAGATTGGCCGATTCGCTAACATGACCGCAGTGGACACTACCGATTCTGGTTTCCACCAGGAAGCTGCCGTACCATTGGCTAGCGGTGAAACCCACGCCGGTGAAGATGTGGCTATTTATGCTTGGGGCCCAGGCGCGCATCTGTTTCGTGGTACGCTTGAACAAAACGTAATTTTCCACGTTATGAACAGAAAGATGTCTAAATAAAGGGATTCCCCTTTACGAACGGTAGGCTCTCTGCCTTCAACACGGAAATAAATTGGCTGGATGCTCGGCAAGGGTGCACAATGCACCCTTGTTTGTTTCTGGCATAAGACAACTGACGCAATATCTGGAACTGCTTTAATGAAAACTCTACTTGTTTCCTCGCTAATCTTCTTTTTAACCGCATGTGCCGGCCCAGTAAAACAAATGTACACCTTGCCTGAAGGGTTGGGTGAAATTGTCACGACAACTCCGCTGGCCTGTCGGTTCGATAAACAGATGGCTGATGGGATTAGCCCGCAAAACTCAAGCTGGTATTTTTGGCGGGAAGCACAACGTACCGAAACGCGGGATGAGCGATCTAACCAGGGAGAGGTCTGGGAACGCAATCATGCTGGACAGCTTTTTTACACCCGCTTGTTTTATAACGAGCGGGTGGCTTTGGAATTCGTGCCGGGCGATCTGGCGGCGACAGGCGCAACAACATCTTGGGCGCAATTGAGTTCCATCATTGACCCGAACATACTGGGCAAGGAATTGCCTTTGTTAAGCAAGGAAACTTCGGGCAAGACTGTCGTCGAATACTACAGCGGGACGGTAAAAGGTGTCGCTACCGAAGTGGACTGGCTCCCTGCTTTGCAGTTGCCTGCACGCATCGTCAAACAGTTGCCGGAAGGAGCAGTGACACTGGTTCTGGCTGAATGCGGTAAAGGTTCTAAATTTGCAATGACGCCGATTACCAAAACGGAGTTAGATAAGTTCCGTCATCTGGATTACACCGATTTGGGCGATATGGAAGAGGATCCTATGGTTCAGCATCTTGAGCAACTTATGGGTGGCGGACATCATCATGATGGGCATTGACAGCTGGTTTTAAGGTTCACAGCTAGCGATAAATCTGGTTGGCTTTAGCTCTGAAATTCCGCAGCCAAGTTAGTGAGCATGGTTGCGGGCGGCAGCGGCAAAGGGGGAGCAGTGTCCTCTGTTAGTCCATCCTTTTTTCAGTTAATAACTGCGTTGCACAGAAAATTCTGCCAACAATATCAACGCGTTTTTGTATTCAGATTCGGGCAAAAGGCTTAGCGCATTGATGGCCTTTTGGGCTTCTTCTGTGGCGCGTTGTTCGGTGTAAGTTATGGCTTGGGTGCGTTGTACAATAGCGTAGACTTCGTTAAAGGCATCGCGGTTGCCGTTTTTGATGGCGTCAATAATTATCTCAGCGTCTTCGCCTAGGCTGTTTTGTATGGCATAAATCAGCGGCAAGGTGGGTTTGCCTTCGGCAAGGTCGTCACCCAGGTTTTTCCCCAGCTCTTCTTTGGTAGCTTTGTAATCCAGGGCATCGTCAATCAGTTGGAAGGCAATGCCCAGATGTTGACCATAGAGCGCGAGATTTTCTTCCATCTCAGTTGGGACGCTGGCAATGACCGCACTTAAGCGTGTGGCAGCGCTGAACAAAATGGCGGTTTTTCTGGCAATGACCTCGAGATATTTTGCTTCTGTTGTTTCAGGATTATTGCAGTTCAGCAGTTGCAATACTTCACCTTCGGCAATCGCGGTAGTCGTTTTTGACAATATCTCCATGACCCGCATGTTGCCGGTGCGTACCATCATTTCAAAAGCGCGGGAATACAGGTAATCGCCAACCAAAACGCTGGCGGCATTGCCCCAGACCGCATTCGCGGATTCCTTGCCGCGCCTTAGATCCGATTCGTCCACGACGTCGTCATGGAGCAGGGTTGCGGTATGGATAAATTCGATAACCGCAGCCATTATCAGATGTTTGTCGCTAATGTCGCCCAAAGCCTTGGCGGTCAGCATCAGGAGCATAGGACGTAAACGCTTGCCGCCATTACCGACGATATAGTGCCCCATTTGGTTGATAAGAACGACATCGGAACTTAATTCATTAATAATGAGCTGGTCTACGGCTTTGGCCTCAATAGCCGTTAAGATTTTGATAGAATCGAAGTCAATGGGAGTCGGTGCGTTCATGCTGGGGTGTGGGTGAAATGCCATTATTTAGAGTTATATTAAATATAAGATTGGGGCTATTTCGTAGTCATCACTATGAAATAGCCGTTTATTGCGTTATTATACCGCAATAAAAAGTAACCGCCCATGCTATTGGATAAACAACAGTAATGAGGAATGTGGTGATAGGCTACTAAAGAGGATTTTGTGGTGTTGGGTTAGCTTTTAGTTGACCCAATGCGTTTTTAAAAATATAATCATCTGTTCACTTAATAACAGATTTATGCTTGACGGAGCTTACGCCGATGTATGCGGTAATTCAAACAGGTGGTAAACAGTACCGCGTTGAAGAAGGTACTACCTTAAAAATAGAAAAGCTGGAGCTGGGCACGGGCGACAGCATTGAATTTGATAAAGTGCTCATGATTCAGTCCGGTGATGCGGTTACAGTTGGTTTACCTTTTATTGAAGGCGGAAAGGTAACGGCAACAGTTATGTCTCAAGGCAGGCATAAAAAAATCAAAATAATTAAATTTAGACGACGTAAGCACCACATGAAACAAATGGGGCATCGTCAATATTACACAGAAGTCCAGATTACTGGCATTTCTGCATAATCAGGAGTTAAGCAATGGCTCATAAGAAAGCTGGTGGTAGTACCCGTAACGGTCGCGATTCAAATGCGAAAAGGCTTGGCGTCAAGCGTTATGGCGGTGAAATTGTCGATGCGGGCAATATTATTGTTCGTCAACGTGGCACACATTTTCATCCAGGCGATAATGTTGGTTGTGGCAAAGACCATACTTTGTTTGCGACTGCTGAAGGCAGAGTGGTCTTTCAAGTCAAAGGCCCTAAAAATCGTAAATTTGTTAGCGTTGTTGCTGCGTAGGATTTACCAGCCGCAGTTAATTCGGCTGATTTAAGCGGCTTAAAAAGCTCCGCCCTTTAAGGCGGGGCTTTTTTTGTTTTTGGGTGATCGTCAGGATATATATCTGAGATGGGAGTGTTAGCTATTCTTAAACGGATGGATAACACGGGGATATGTTCGATGAAGCGCCTTCGATTGATTATAAATACTGCTGTGAGTTATGAGATTTGTTGATGAGGTGGAAATTCGTGTGGAAGCCGGTGACGGCGGCAACGGCACGATAGGCTTTCGCCGTGAAAAATATATCCCGATGGGTGGGCCTGATGGCGGTGATGGTGGTGACGGTGGGAGCGTTTATCTGATAGCTGTCGAAAATATTAATACTTTGGCGGACTTTCGTTATCACACTGTGCATAGGGCGCAACGCGGGCAAAATGGCATGAGCCGAAATTGCACGGGTAAGAAAGGCGACGATTGCTATGTTTCTGTGCCATTAGGCACACAGGTTTCCGATGCGGAAACCGGAGAGGTTATCGGCGATTTGACGCAGCTCGGCGAAACGCTACTGGTTGCCAAAGGCGGCTTTCATGGTTTAGGCAATACCCGTTTTAAAAGCAGTATCAACAGGGCACCGCAAAAAGCGAGTAAAGGTTCGGAAGGCGAGCATCGGCAACTTAATCTGGAATTGACGCTGATTGCCGATGTAGGTCTGCTGGGCATGCCGAATGCCGGTAAGTCCAGCCTGATACGCTCGGTATCGTCTGCAACTCCTAAAGTCGCTGATTATCCTTTCACGACCCTGCATCCTAACCTGGGTGTAGTGAGGATTGATGATATGCGTAGCTTTGTCATAGCGGATATTCCAGGTGTTATCGAAGGCGCCGCGGATGGTGCGGGGTTAGGGTTGCAGTTTCTCAAACATTTGTCGCGTACAGGTTTATTGTTGCATCTGATTGATGTGGCACCTTATGAGAGCATGGACACGCCCGTGCAGGCCGCAAAAAAAATCATCCATGAAGTGGAAAAATGGAGCGATGATTTGGCCAGGAAACCGCGATGGTTGGTGTTGAATAAGATAGATAGACTGCCTTTTGATGATATCGACGAACGCTGTCAAGCGATTATTGACGAGCTTGAATGGGTGGCGCCTGTTTTTAAAATAGCCGCCATTAATGGTGGTGGAACTAAGGAGCTTATGTTTGCAATTATGAACTTTTTAGAACAACAGCGGCGGATAGGTAGTGAGCAGGACTGATTTTGCAGGCGTAAAGCGGGTTGTTGTCAAAATAGGCAGTTCGTTGCTCACCAAAGGTGGGCAAGGGCTTGATAAGGTCTCTATTGCGGCATGGGTCAAGCAGATGTCGGAGTTGAAACGACAGTCTGTCGATGTAGTGTTGGTCTCTTCCGGTTCTGTGGCAGAGGGTATGAGCAGGCTGGGCTTAAAAGTGCGGCCTAAAACACTGCATGAATTGCAAGCTGCCGCAGCCGTTGGGCAGATGGGGTTGGTGCGGGTTTTTGATGATAATTTTCAGCAACATGGTTTGCATGCCGCCCAGGTATTGCTTACGCATGATGATTTGTCAGATCGGCAGCGTTACCTCAATGCACGCAGTACCTTGCTGACCTTGCTTAATTTCGGTGTGGTGCCGGTCATTAATGAAAATGATACGGTCGCCACTGAAGAAATTCGTTTTGGTGATAACGATACATTGGCTGCACTGGTCGCCAATTTGATAGAGGCGGACTTGTTGATTATCCTGACTGACCAGCAAGGCTTATATACCGGTGATCCCGGCATATACCCGGATGCCAGCTTGATTTCTGAAATCAGCGTCAATGATGGACGGTTGGAACAAATGGCGGGTGACAGCCGTAGCGGGTTGGGGCGCGGCGGCATGTCCACGAAGGTGCGGGCCGCACGGTTGGCGTCAAGATCGGGTGCGGCAACGGTAATCGCGGCAGGGGGCGTTGTCGATGTGATTAGTTCGGTGATTGCCGGCGATAAAATAGGGACTTATTTCCTGCCCGATATAGAGCCGTTGGTGGCCAGAAAGCGCTGGTTGGCAGGACAGTTGCAAGTCAAAGGGCGGGTCGTGCTGGATGCTGGCGCCGTCAAGGTGCTGAAAAGCGATGGTAAAAGTCTGTTGGCGGTAGGTGTCAAAGCCGTGTACGGCCAATTCGAACGCGGTGAGTTGGTTTCTTGCGTTGACGAACATGGCTTGGAAGTGGCGCGCGGATTGATAAATTACGGCAATGCCGATGCTCAGCTAATAGCTGGCAAGAGCAGTTTGCAATTCGAAAGTATACTGGGTTATGCGGACGATTCAGAAATGATACACCGGGACAATATGGTGCTGATTTGACGGCTAGCATTGGCTGCGCAGATTGTACACGGGTTGATCGGTGGGGTATAAGCGCTGCCCGCCATACGAGTCAAGCGACAGGGATGGCTAGTCATCGCAATGCTTAGTGTGTGTTTTAAAGGTATTTAATATTTATAAATCAGCGTCTTACGTCTAGGCATGGCTATTGAAAAGGGTTCTTTTTATAATTTTATCTTCGGTTATAACGGCGAATAGGGTTTCAAATTCAGTTGTTTTTATCGGGAAATTTTTAAAACAAGTTGTTAACGTTGCGGTGTAAATTTAAGTTGCTTGGTCTATTCGATTTCGGCATCCATCCCGCATAAGCCACAATAATCATTAAAGCCAATATCGAGCTCCTGTTGTCAGGATTTCACCGCATACCTAGACGTTTGTGTCAGTTTAAACGGTTGTCTAAAAAACGATTAACAAGCGGGCTGTTGCTTTTTCCTGCTATGAGGTGTTTCTTGCCGTCTAACGAGGTGACCAAATCTCGACAATCAGCTTGTTTGATGATCAAGGTTGCGACCCAGACATTTTTATAGCATACCCATGAAATTGACTATCCTAAATCCTAAAAATCCGGGACAGGATTTCCCTTCTGTAAAGAAAGCCCTGACAGAGCCCGACGGCTTGCTTGCGATAGGAGGATGCTTGTCAAAAATACGCTTGATCAATGCCTATCGGCATGGCATTTTTCCGTGGTATAACCCTGGCGAGCCGATCTTATGGTGGTCGCCCGATCCCAGGTTGGTGTTGTTTCCAGAGCACCTGCTGGTTTCGCGCAGTTTACAGAAGACCTTGCGTAAAAACAGTTTTTCGGTGACGTTCGACCAGGCTTTTGATGACGTAGTTAATGCCTGCGCGGAACTTAGGGCGGAAGATGCCGGGACATGGATCACTGAGGACATCAAACGGGCTTATAATGATTTGCATCAGTGTGGCATGGCACATTCTGTGGAAGCATGGCAGGACGGGGAGCTGGTTGGTGGTTTGTACGGTGTCGCGTTAGGGCAGGTATTTTTTGGTGAATCGATGTTCCATAGCCGTACGGATGCTTCCAAAGTCGCTTTTGCCGTCTTGGTGGGGCGGCTGAAATGCTGGGGCTATCAGCTGATAGACTGTCAAGTGCATACCCAGCATTTAACCCGGTTAGGCGCTGAAGAAATAGATCGGGATTATTTCATACAATTACTCGACCGCTATTGCGATCAGCCTATTGATCCGGTGGCTTGGCGCGTCCAATGACTTCCATACCACTATTCTTGACGCAGGAACATGATTGCAGCTATCTCGATGGTAAAGTCGCCCGCTCCGCTTTCGTCCATCCTTCTTGTACATTAACGCCAGCGCTTTATGCCCAGTTGATCAGGCAAGGTTTTCGCCGTAGCGGAGATGATGTTTATAAGCCTTATTGCCGACAGTGCTCGGCGTGCTTGCCGTCAAGATTGGTTGTTAGCCGTTTCAAGCCCAACAGGGCTCAGCAGCGTTGCTGGAAAAAAAACACCGGTACACAGGCGATCATCAAGCCGCCAGTTTTTGATCAGGCTCATTACGAGATGTATATGCGTTATCAGGCCACTCGCCATCGCGACGGCGATATGGCGCATTCCAGCCCAGACGATTATTTGGGATTTTTAAGCAGCGCATGGAGTGACACCCAATTTGTCGAATTTTTAATCTATGATGAACTGGCCGGTGTTGCTGTTATCGACCTGTTTCAGGATTCATGGTCAGCCGTTTATACTTTTTTTGAACCGAAATTTGCGAGCCTAAGTCCTGGTGTTTATGCTGTGCTATGGCAAATAGAGCAACTGAGGAAACAACAGCGGGAGTTTTTATATCTGGGTTTTTGGATTAAAGGTTGTAAAAAAATGGAATATAAAAGCGCTTACCAGCCGATGCAGCTATTGGTCGAGAATCAGTGGGTCGATATGCCTGTTTAAAACGGCGCTTTTTTGCCGCACACTTCTGTTGTTAAAAAGGCG
This sequence comes from Methylovulum sp., assembly GCA_030653435.1. Lineage (GTDB taxonomy): Bacteria > Pseudomonadota > Gammaproteobacteria > Methylococcales > Methylomonadaceae > Methylovulum. The sequence continues at coordinate 22,961 of JAURZI010000018.1, read as the reverse complement.
CTTGTGGTATTATGGGCACTTTTAATAATTGAGGTAATACAGATGGCAAAAGAAGATCAAATTGAAATGGAAGGAAAGGTCATAGATACGCTTCCAAACACCATGTTTCGGGTGCAGTTGGAGAATGGACATATCGTTACAGCGCACATCTCAGGCAAAATGCGTAAACATTATATCCGCATCCTGACTGGCGATAGTGTTAAGGTAGAAATGACACCTTATGATTTAAGCAAAGGCCGTATCTCATTCCGTATGCGCTAGCCCCACCGCTCCTTGTGGGCAATCCTACCCCACACGTAGAACAGAGCGCATACGTCCTGTTTCTTAGCTGTTTTCCGAAACCACCAGCTCCTTGCTTTCTATCGCAAAGGCGAGCTCATTATTCTCCACATAGATAGTGACATGGCCGCCGTGTGCCAGCTTGCCAAACAGCAAGTCGTTCGCCAGAGGCTTTTTGATTTTTTCCTGGATTAACCGCGCCATCGGCCTAGCCCCCATTTTGGGATCGCAACCATTTTCTGCCAACCACAACCGTGCATCGGTATCTAACGTCAGCGTGACCTGCTTGTCTGAAAGCAGGGCTTCCAGCTCAAAGATAAATTTATCAACGACATGCCCAACGATTGAAATGTCCAGAGGTTTGAATTGGATAATGGCATCTAGGCGGTTGCGGAACTCAGGTGAAAAACCTTTTTCGATTACTTTTAAACTGTCGGTGGCATGGTCTTGATGGGTAAATCCTATGGATGCTCGGCTGCCTTCTTCTGCCCCGGCATTAGTTGTCATCACCATGATAATATTGCGGAAATCGGCCTTACGTCCGTTATTGTCAGTTAATGAGCCGTGATCCATCACCTGCAATAACAGATTAAAAACATCAGGGTGTGCTTTTTCCAGTTCATCCAGCAACAAAACGGCATGTGGGTGTTTAGTCACCTGTTCGGTCAATAAGCCGCCCTGGTCGAAACCGACATAGCCTGGAGGCGCACCTATGAGTCTGGATACCGTGTGGCGTTCCATGTATTCAGACATATCAAAACGGATGAGTTCGACGCCCAATATCTTGGCTAGTTGTCGGGTGACTTCGGTCTTGCCGACGCCGGTAGGCCCTGCAAACAGAAACGAGCCTATGGTTTTTTGGCTGTCACGCAATCCTGCGCGCGATAATTTTATTGCCGAGGCCAGTGCGGAAATGGCTTCTTCTTGACCAAACACCAACATTTTCAGGTTTTTTTCCAGATTGGCGAGCTTGTCTATATCGTTGGAAGAAACTGATTTAGCTGGTACACGGGCTATTTTTGATACGATCTCTTCTATTTCGGCGCTATCAATTAACTGCTTGCGTTCTGTTTCCGCAGTCATACGCTGTTTGGCGCCTGCCTCATCAATCACATCAATGGCTTTATCGGGCAAATGTCGGTCGGTGATATACCTATCAGACAATTCCGCAGCCAAACGCAATGCTTCAGAGGAATATTTGACATCATGATGTTCTTCAAAACGCGATTTCAAACCTTTTAAAATTAATATGGTATCTGCAACGGAAGGCTCCAGTACATCGACTTTCTGGAAACGTCGCGCGAGCGCGTGGTCTTTCTCAAAAACGCCCCGGTACTCCTGATAAGTGGTGGAGCCTATGCAACGCAATTGGCCTGAGGCCAATGCCGGTTTCAATAAATTGGAGGCATCCATAACACCACCCGACGCAGAGCCTGCGCCGATAATGGTATGAATCTCATCGATAAACAGGATAGCATCCGGTTCTTTTTTTAACTGGTTGATCAGCGCCTTAAGACGCTTTTCAAAATCGCCACGGTATTTCGTGCCGGCAACCAATGCACCTAAGTCCAACGAGTAAATGACACTGTTCATCAGCACGTCAGGCACCTGTTCTTCAACAATCTTTTTTGCCAGTCCTTCTGCTATAGCGGTCTTGCCAACCCCGGCTTCGCCGACCAATAGCGGGTTGTTTTTGCGGCGGCGGCACAACGTCTGTATCGTGCGGTCAATTTCAAGATCCCTGCCAATTAACGGGTCAATCCGCCCTTGCAAAGCCTCTTCGTTAAGGTTCGTCGCGTATTTCTCCAATGGGCTGCCCGCATCGGTTTCAGGTCCGCCGGCTTCTGTTGCACGGTCATGGGGTGACGTGTTCTCATGGTCGGTTTTTGAAATGCCATGGGCCAGATAATTTACGACATCGAGCCGTGAAATATCTTGTTTGTTTAACAGATATACCGCGTGGGAATCTTGCTCACTGAATAAGGCAACAAATAAATTGGCGCCAGTCACTTCTTTTTTGTCGGAAGCTTGCACATGAAAAACCGCACGTTGCAATACACGCTGAAAGCCTAGTGTAGGCTGGGTTTCGCGCTGTATGCCTTGGGGAATTAATGACATGGTTTCATCAATAAACTGCGATAATTGCCCGCGTAACAGTTTGATGTTGCAACCACAGGCTTTCATGACAGTTTCTGCGGCGATATTGTCGAGCAGCGCCAGTAGCAAATGTTCAACGGTGATAAATTCATGACGTTTATCATGGGCATTTTTAAAGGCGGTATTCAACGTAACTTCAAGTTCTTTGCTTAACATAAATGCTCCAATTTACACAACTTCCATCGAGCACAACAGAGGGTGCTGATGCTCGCGTGAATACTCATTGACAATAACTACTTTGGTTTCGGCGACATCCCTAGTATACGTTCCGCAAACGCCTACCCCTTGCGTATGTATTTGTAACATGACCTGAGTTGCCAATTCTTCAGGCATGGCAAAAAAATCCATTAATACCTCAATGACAAAATCCATTGGTGTGAAATCATCATTCAACAAGATAACTCGATATAAAGGCGGCCTTTTTAGCTGAGGTTTGGCTTCCTGGAGAGCCAAGCCGTCATCATTATCTTCAAGCGGATCAAAATCGGACATAGTAACCAATAAAAAAGGACTTCTGATGTATTAACATAATGCTAATAGCCCACTATTTCAAGTCTGTGCCCATAACAAATTATGCGCGGGCGTAACGCGCTGCCGGGTCTTGCTTAAAAGCGCAATCTTTACCACATGATATGCCTAAATCGAGTAAAATATCAGGTTTTATTAAAATCGGAATTCATTGATGGTTTGGAAACCACACGTTACTGTTGCCGCTATTGTCGAGCGGGGACAGCGTTTTTTGCTGGTTGAGGAAGAAACGCCGCGAGGCTTGCAGCTGAACCAACCGGCCGGGCATTTTGAAAAAAACGAAGATTTGATTGCCGCAGTCAAGCGTGAAACGTATGAAGAAACCGCTTGGCAATTTGAGCCTGAGCATATTATTTCTATACAGCTGTGGCGAAGAAATCCCGATTATCCGACTTTTCTAAGGGTTTGTTTCGCAGGTTCCTGCCATAGCCATAATCCTGGACAAGCTTTGGATGAGGGTATAGTCGCTACGCACTGGCTGACCCGTGCTGAAATTGCATCGCAACGGGAGCGGTTGCGTAGCCCGTTGGTGCTGATTAGTATAGACGAATACCTGAGCGGACAGCGTTATCCTTTAACCTTACTCACCTCATTTCTCGATCTTGACTATGCGTAAAAACATAATCGTCGGCATGTCCGGCGGTGTCGATTCTTCGGTGACGGCGTTGCTGCTTTTGGAGCAGGGTCATCAGGTTACAGGTTTGTTCATGAAAAACTGGGAAGAAGATGATGGCACCGAATACTGCACTGCGATGCAGGATCTTGCCGATGCCCAGCAGGTTTGCGATAAACTGGGCATTACGCTAAAAACAGTCAATTTTGCTGCTGAATACTGGGACGAGGTGTTTGAGGTCTTCTTGTCGGAATTCCAGGCTGGGCGTACACCCAATCCTGATATTCTTTGCAATAAGCACGTTAAATTTAAAGCGTTTTTAAATTATGCGATTGACGACTTAGGCGCGGATTACATCGCTACAGGCCATTATGCCCGTGTAGCTACGTTCCCAAGCCAGAGCTATGGGAACGAGGGTGAATATTTTTTATTAAAGGGCTTGGATCCCGATAAAGAGCAGAGCTATTTTCTTTACACCTTGGGGCAAAAAGCATTGTCACGTACGCTGTTCCCTATTGGCCATTTGCACAAACCGGAAATTCGCGACTTGGCCAAACAAGCCGGATTTGAAAACTACAAGAAAAAAGACAGCACCGGTATTTGCTTTATCGGCGAGCGCAAATTCAAGGAATTCCTGCAACGTTATTTGCCCACCCAGCCCGGCGAAATGCGTACGCCGGAAGGTCTGCTAGTCGGAAAACATCATGGATTGATGTATTACACCTTTGGGCAACGCCAGGGCTTAGGCATAGGCGGTGTAAAAGATGCCCCTGATGAACCCTGGTATGTGCTGGACAAGGATTTGGGCAATAATGTGTTGATCGTCGGCCAAGGCCACGACCATCCGTTGATGTTGCATAACACGCTGGAGGCCGGCAATCTGGATTGGTGCAATAATCGGCTGTTCACAGGGGCTGTACGTTGTGCTGCGAAAACCCGCTACCGCCAGTTCGACCAGGCCTGTTATCTGTCGCCGCTACCTAACGGACGATGTAAGGCTGAGTTCGACTTGCCGCAACGGGCGATTACGCCGGGGCAGTCGGTGGTGTTTTATGATGGTGAGATTTGTTTGGGTGGCGGGGTTATTGAGTCCAGATACAATCAGTAAAGTGGTGGTTGTCCCTTGTTACCGTTATTTATATAGCATCCCTGCCCGCCTCAACTATCGGGCTTGTTTGCATTCTTAGCCTCAATCCACAACGACATATAGCGTGTGCTTTTATGAAAATGATGGCGCAATAAGGCGCCGACAAAATTTTGTCGGCGCTCTTGGGCTAGATTTTCCCTTAATTGCAATACTCTCATGATTAACAGCTTTGCATAATCTTCCTGTGCGAAATACTGGCTTAAGATGTTGAATCCGTGTTGCTGGGATTGCCGCCAACTGGCTTCGTGGCTATAAAGCTGCACCGCCGCATCCGCAAAAGCGCAAGCGTTATGTTCAATTAACCCGCTCCAAGGCAAGCCGCCGTGCATCGCCTCTGCGCCAATACCTGTGGTCACGTTCGGTGTGCCTGAGCGCATGGCGTCTATCAGTTTGCCTTTAATGCCCGCGCCAAAGCGCAAAGGTGCTAGACAAACACGCGCGTTTTGCATGACCTGCAAGGCATCGTCTGCCCAGCCTTTGACGCAAAAACCTTGTCCGGGTTGATGTAGGTGTGTTGCTTTAGGGGGTGGGTAGGCGCCGTAAATATGTAATTCGGCTTGTGGTGATTGCGCGCGGATGAGCGGCCAAATGGCATGTTTTAAATAGAGCACGGCATCCCAATTGGGCTCATGGCGAAAATTACCTATGGAAATAAAGTGTTGTCGGTCAGCAAAGCCCGGCAATGCCGAGGGTTCAGGGGCCTTTATGGACAATAATGGACAATAATGCAACAAGGTCTTCGGGATTGAAAAATAACCGGTAAGCAAGCTGACTTCATATTGGGAAATGATGAGTGTGATATCGCAGCGGTAAATGGCGGCGATTTCGCGTTGCGCCATGTCGTTGACGGTCATGAGTTCGTATAGTTCGCTGCGGCTTGCCAAAACGGGATTGGCGCTTTGGCGATCTGTTTCATGGGCAGTTTGCTGTTGCGCTTGTTTCAACAACTGCTGGCGTACATGGCGAAGGCTGTGCAAATCTTCAGTATCCAAGATGCGTAAGGCGTTCGGGCATGCTTGTCCAACACGCCACGCAAATTGCTCTTCGGTAAAAAAACGGTCGAATAACACGGCGTCGGGTTTTAATCCGGCAATAAAATCGTTAAAACTGGAATCATTGAGCATGATCGGTTGCTCCATAACACCTAGGCAAGACAGGTCAGCCCTGTGTTCAGATTGGGCAGCGGCAGATGCAAACACAATATGCCACAGATCCGTGGCAAATAATTGGATCAATTCCAGCATACGACCACCCGCAGCGGAAGATTTTGGCTCTGGCCAGACATAACCGATGATGAGTAATGTTTTCATAAGCAAGCTATTTGTTGGGGTGATGGCGGTGTTATTCACATGCCTATAAGTCAAATCATAAAGGTTATGGCGCTTTTAATGCTGGCCAATCTGGACTTAATATACACTTAGTTGAACCCACGGACTCTATTGGCATAGGATAAACAAATAGCTCATGATAGGGCAAAGTGAGTGCTAGGCTGGGCCGACAGTTCGGCTGCGACAAGCTGTCGCGCGGCAATATGTCATATTTTATAAAAGGGTAGGGCGGGCTAGAATAACCCCACTCTTGATTTGCACTGCCTCCTAAAGGGTTTAAGAGTTTTTATGCGGCCAACGCCTGTTGGCCGCATTTTTTTTGCGTACTGTTTGTACCATCTAGCCACTGAACAGTTTGTCGCGCGGCAATAGCCCTATATTTCGCGCAGTCATATTGCCCCTTTTTGTCCGTACCTTACATAAATAAGCATTGTCGCCGTTTAGGGTATACGCTTAACTTCATTCGATCAGGGCTATGCAAGCCAGCTTTCAGATGCGTAGCTGTGGGTCAGATGAGTTACTGCGTTAAGGTTGCCGGATCAGATTCGGGTCACCTTGTCGTATGGCTTGCGTGGATGCTTGTGCCGACTGTGGAGTAGTGCCAGTGGCCTTCTGTTCTTGACGGCTAATCTCTGGTAAGGTGCTTATTTAAGATGGCTTAATGTGGCTTGGATAGCAGGCAGCGGATCAAATATGGCAAAAATATTAATTATCGGTTGTGGTGCTATCGGCATGGGTTTGGCGAAAGCCTTAGCCGGGCAAGGTCATGAGGTGACCGGCTTAAAACGTTATCCCCCGTCTACAGGGGACGACGGTGTAAATTTCATTGCCGCCGACATAAGTTCCGCCTCGGATATGGACAACCTGGACCTGGAGGTCGATGTGGTGTTTTTTATTGTCTCTGCCGATGGGCGTACGGAGCAAAGCTATCGGGTTGTTTATGAGCTGGGTTTACAGCATGTGTCGGCGAAATTTACCCGGCAACCGTGGTTTTTTGTGTCATCGACCAGTGTTTACGGGCAGTCGCAAGGTGAGTGGGTGGATGAAGATGCGTTGGCGCAACCTGATACTGTCACCAGTCAGTTAATTCGGCAAGCGGAGTTGCGGGTGATGGCTTCGGGACCGAAAAATGTGGTGGTGCGTTTTTCCGGTATTTATGGGCCGGGCCGTGAACATTTGTTACGCATGGCCAGGCAAGCGCCTGCTATCCAAAAAGCGCCGCCGTATTATACCAACCGTATCCATCAGCAGGATTGTGTCGGTGTGTTGCTGTTTTTATTGCAGCAACGCTTGTCCGGTGCTGCGCTGCAACAATGCTATTTAGCTAGCGATGATGATCCTGCGCCGCTGTGGGAAGTAATCGCGTGGCTGGCCCGACAACTGCATTGCGACCCGCCTAGGGCACAGCCATTCGAGCATGCTGCGCCATGCAATAAGCGTTGTGTTAACAGCCGACTAAAGGCTTTGGGTTATCAATTTCAATATGCCGGTTATAGGGACGGCTATCGCGAGCTGATCGGCCATGAATAAAGCCATGGGTAAAAAAAGCAAAACGGCCTTTGTCTGCGACGAATGCGGTGCGGATTTTCCGCGCTGGGGTGGGCAATGCACCAGTTGCGGGGCCTGGAATACTATTAAAGAGGTGCGCTTAGGATCTGTAGCGAGCGGGCGCGGCAGCCGGGCAGGTTATGCGGGCAGCCTTTCCGAAGTTAAATTATTGTCTGATGTCAATCTGTTGCAAGCGGAGCGGATACTGACCGGCATATCTGAATTTGATCGCGTGCTCGGCGGCGGTATTGTCAAGGGTAGCGTAGTGTTGATCGGCGGAGCGCCCGGAGCAGGCAAGAGCACGCTGTTGTTGCAGGCGATTGCGAACATTGCTGACCGGGACATCGGGGTGCTTTATGTTTCCGGTGAAGAGTCCTTGCAACAAATTGCGGAGCGGGCGCATCGGTTGAAACTGCCCGCCAGTAAAATCATGATGCTTGCGGAAACCTCTGTGCAACGGATTTGCGATGTTTTGGCCGACATTAAGCCGCAGATTCTTGTTATCGATTCGATCCAGGTTGTTCATACGGAGGATGCCGAGTCTGCGCCGGGTTCGGTGTCGCAGGTGCGGGAATCCGCCAGCTATCTGACGCAATACGCCAAAAAACATCAGCTCAGTATTTTTATGGTTGGGCATGTGACTAAAGATCAGTCGTTGGCGGGGCCTATGACCTTAAGCCATATTGTCGATACTCAGGTGATGCTGGGTTCAACGGATGACGCCCGGTACCGTGTGTTGAGGGCGGATAAGAACCGCTTTGGCAGTGTCGGCGAACTGGGTTTTTTTGCGATGGATAGCTCAGGGCTTAAGGAAGTTAAAAATCCGTCGGCGATGTTTTTGAACCGCACGGAAACGCCGTCATCAGGCAGTGTGGTGACTGTATTGTGGGAAGGCACCCGACCCTTATTGGTTGAAATACAGGCGCTGGTGACCGATTGCCAATACGGCAATCCAAGGCGTCTTGCGGTAGGTTTTGACCAGAACCGGCTAGCCATGTTGCTGGCGGTGCTATCGCGGCATGGCGGCATTATCACTGCTCAAGATGAGATTTATGCCAATGTGGTCGGCGGCATTAAGGTCAGTGAGACCGGCTCTGACCTAGCGATTGTTATCGGTGTGGTATCTAGCCTAAAGAATAAGGTGCTTCCACAAGATATGTTTTTTTTTGGCGAAATCGGCTTGGGAGGGGAAATCAGGCCTGTTGCCAATGGTCATGCCCGGCTTAATGATGCGGCAAAACATGGTTTTAAAAAAGCGGTCATACCCAAGGCCAATGCCCCTAAGCATCCTATACAGGGTTTGCAGGTTTATGGGATCTCTACGCTTGTTGAAGCGCTCGATGTTTTTTCAGGACTGTAGTGGGTAATAAAATGTCGGCCTAGCTCAGGAAAAACTGCAAGGAGACATTATTGAGGGTCAACACATCATTATGATTTAGCTTGAGATAGTTGTTTTCTATGGGATTGCCGTTGAGGGCTATTGTGCCTACGTTTTCCAATGTGGACACAAAATAGCCGTCTTTTCTTTTGGCGATCACAACAACGCCGCTGCCATTGGAACCCAAGCGTGTCATGGATTTTTTTAATGACATGACTTTGCCGATACTGCTGCCATTCATTACCTGTAGGCTGGCTGTCGGCATATGGATTTCGCTGTCAGGGTCGTAGCTAAGGGCTTCCTTGCCGAAGACAGTAACTTTTTCGGATGTTTCAGTTTCCGTCACGGACTCGGTGGTGGTGTTGTAGACGATGTCGTGTTTGCCTATCGTTATGGTGTCATTATCTTTCAGGCCGCATTCTTTGATTTTTTGGCCATTGATGATTAATGGAAAATTGTCATTCAGTTGTTTGATGGTGGCCACGTCGCCGCGAATAATAACCGCCGCATGTGCGGGGGCGACCGCAAGGCTATCTATGGTTATGTTATTGGTTTCATCGCGACCGATATGAATGATACCGTTGTCGAACAAGTATGAATCAATCGCTTTGTATTTAAAAAAAACAGTAAGTTTTGCCATTGCAACAGTTTATGACTTGGGACAAACTTCAATTATAGTCGGTATTATTTTAGTTATCCAAGAAATTACATGTTTTTAGCGGTAAGTTACTACGTTTGCTGGCTATTTTTTGGGTAAAAATTTGACCAGTTTAACGGTATTTTTATCGCGTTTTATGATTTCGACAGGATAGCCATGCAAGTTGATGCTGATTCCCGGTTCTGGAATGGTTTCCATGAATTCAATGATGAGGCCGTTAAGGGTCTTTGGGCCTTCTGTCGGCAAAGACCATTGCGTGATCCGGTTTAGTTCCCTTACCGTGATATTGGCATCAACCAGATAACTGCCGTCATTTTGCACTCTGGCCGCAGTGGTGTCGTCGGTAATCAACTCGCCGACGATTTCTTGCAACAGATCGTCCAGCGTAACAAGACCCTGGACGTCGCCATATTCGTCGACCACTAGGCCTATGCGTACCTTCTCGCTTTTAAATTTCAGCATCTGAGTGTGTACCGGCGTACTTTCAGGAATGAATACCGGCTTGCTTAATAAATTAATGATTGATTGCTTGTCGAAATCCTCATTGTTAACTTCAATAAGCGCTTTCCTTAGATGTAAAAAACCAATGATCCTGTCTATGCTTTTTTTGTATACGGCCAATTGGGTATGTGGACTGGTTTTGATGCGTTCAATAATGTCTTCGATAGACGCTTCGAGGTCAATGCCGACAATTTCATTGCGCGGCGTCATAATGTCTTCAACGGTCGCTGATTCGAGATCCAGTATCCCCAGGAGCATTTTTTGATAGCGTATCGGCATCAGGCTCTCCGCTTCGGTAATAATGCTTTTTAACTCGTCTTTATTCAGCGTATCGTAGTAGTTTTTTTTGACATCGACACCGACGATACGAAGCAGCAGGTTGACAAATAAATTGATGAAGCCTACGACCGGATAGAGTATTTTGAGTAGCGGGGTGTATATCCAGGCGGCAGGGAAGGCCAGCAATTCCGGTTTGATGGCGGCCAGTGTCTTGGGGGTTACGTCTGAGCAAATCAGCATGACGATAGTCAGGATTCCGGTGGCGATGGCGATAATGGATTCTTCATTGGCATAGAGCTTTATGGCAATGACAGTGGCTATCGAAGCAGCGAAATTATTAACAAAATTATTGCAGAGTAAAATGAGGCCTAGCAGGCGGTCTGGCCTTTTTAGCAAGTTATGGGTTTTTACTGCGCCAGGGTGTTTTAGTTTAACCAGATGTCTTAGCCGATACCGGTTTAACGACATTAAAGATGTTTCTGAGCCGGCAAAAAAAGCGGAAAGAATGAGCATTAATGCAAGTATGCCGAATAGCATACTTAGGGGCATGTCGTTCAAAGATGGTACTCTTATGTTGTTAAAACGGGTCTAGTTTCTATGATGCAGATTTTTTGTCAAGTTGAAATTAGCGGCATGGGTTTTAGGCGGTTGGAATCTGGCAGCGTTATTGGCGTAATAGTTTGCAATGATTATATTCAGGCTTAAATATAATGTTGATTTAAGTGTAGGATTCTTTTCAAAAATAAGAAATACCTCTATAATGCACGGTTCTATGGAGCTCACTGCTCCTCCTTGCTTTACCTTTTCGATTAGAAAGGGGAGGCTTTAACCGTAAGGAAAAACAATGCGACATTATGAAATAGTCTTTTTAGTTCATCCAGACCAAAGCGCCCAGGTGCCTGCGATGATTGAACGCTATAAATCAACCATCGAAGGCGCCGCCGGAACAATCCATCGCCTCGAAGATTGGGGTCGTAGGCACTTGGCTTACCCCATAAAGAAAATTCACAAGGCACATTATGTGCTGATGAATGTCGAGTGTGACCAAGCTACCTTAGCGGAGCTGGAAACAGGTTTCCGCTTTAATGATGCTATTTTACGCAGCATGACCTTGTTACAAAAACAAGCCATTACTGAAGTGTCCGTTATTGCCGCATCAACTGCTGAAGAAAATAAGCTCGCTGAGACCAGGGCGAAAGACGCTGCCGCCAAGGAAGCTTCAGCGCTTGCCGCCGCCGCGGTAGTTGCTGCTGATGGGGTTGATTTAGATGACATCGACGAAGATTTCGATGCTGACGAAATCATTTCTGAATAGACATTATTAACTAAGGATTTAAGGAAATTATTATGGCACGTAACATCAGACGCAAAAAATTCTGCCGGTTTAGCGCAGAAGGCGGCACACAGATTGACTATAAAGATCTGGATTTATTAAGTGATTATATTACTGAGACCGGCAAAATCGTCCCTAGCCGCATCACCGGAACCAGCGCCAAGTATCAACGGGAATTGTGCGTGGCCATTAAGCGGGCACGTTTCATTGCCTTGTTGCCTTTCTGCGACGCACACAAATAATACCTTGGGGGCATAGTGAATTTTTTAGCGGCCTATATCATGCGGGGAAGGATACAAGCCATGATAGTGGCTTCATCCCTGGCATTGCTGTCACTCATTATGCCCCCGGTCAGTGTGGTAAGTTCAGCGGCGGTTGCTCTGGTCACCTTAAGGCTAGGCGCTTTTGAAGGCCTGTATGTGTTGCTGTGTTCTAGTGTGGCGGCCGGAGCGCTCGGTTTGATCTTGTTGGGCAATTATCAGTTTGCCTTGGCTTATGCGGCGGTATTGTGGCTTCCTGTCTGGCTAATTTCAATTGTGCTGAGGGAAGGTCGGCATTTGTCACTGGCCGTTGAAATTGCTGTGTTATTAGGCGTGGTTAGCGTTATTGGCTATTACCTTTATAACCCGGAAGCCGCGCTAATGTGGAAAACCATGCTGGTACAAATGTTGCCTCCAGATGCCCCGGTTGAAGATGCCAATCTCAGGATAGCGGTCATGTCCCATTATATGACGGGTGTGGTTGCCGCCGGGACGGTGTTCAGCCTATTGTTCGGCCTGTTTTTGGGGCGTTGGTGGCAAGCGAACCTGTATAATCCGGGTGGATTTAGGCAGGAATACTTGTCGCTCAGCACACAGCCAAGATTGGCGATAGGCAGTATTGCCGTTGTAGGGCTCGCCACGGCAAGTTCCGGTGCGCTTTCTGAGGTGTCATGGAATGCGGCGATTTTATTGTTTGTGCTCTATATCGTGATTGGCACAGCTGTTTTGCATACGCTGTTCGGAGCAATGAAAATAGCCCGTTTTGCGGTGCCGATGTTTTATATCACCCTGTTTTTGATACCCCATGCCTTGTTGCCCGTTGCTTTGGTCGGACTGGCTGATGCGTGGCTGAACTTACGAAAAAACAAATCCAATCAATCTAACGCCTGATGGCGTAAAAACAGTCGGTTAACAACCGAAAAACTGAGGTAATAAAAGATGGAAGTCATTCTTCTTGAAAAGATAGCGAACCTGGGTAATCTGGGCGACAAAGTCACCATTAAAGCCGGTTATGGCCGGAACTATCTGGTTCCGAAAGGCAAGGCGGTTGCTGCCACTGCAAAGAAAATCGCTGAATTTGAAGAGCGTCGTGCAGAACTTGAGAAAGCGGCGGCTGAAAAATTGAATGCCGCTCAATCGCGTGCAAACCTGTTGAGTAAACTGACTATCGTCATTGCCCATAAAGCCGGTGATGAAGGCAGGTTATTCGGTTCAGTCGGTACGCATAATATCGCTGAAGCCATTACTGCCGCTGGTATTGCTGTGGAAAAGCATGAAATTCGCCTGCCGCACGGTGCGATCCGCCACATTGGCGATTACGATATCGACATTATGATCCATTCCGACGTTATCGTGACCTTGCCTATTAAAATTGCCCCTGAAGCATAACATGCCTTGATAGAGGGGGCCGCGTGCGACTCCCTCTATACGGTTGCAGGATTATGCGCGCTTTATATTCCAGCCTGTTTTATCTGCTCATTCCTCTTATTATGCTGCGCCTTATCTGGCGAAGCATTAAAGCGCCCGGCTATCTAAGCCGCTGGTACGAACGCTTTGCCATCTACGATAAAAAATATCCTGAACAGGTCATCTGGTTTCATGCCGTTTCAGTGGGTGAGGCTGAAGCAGTATTTCCGTTAATTCGGCAGATACAATGCCAGCACCCTGACGCCAGTTTGTTAGTCACGACGACGACGCCTACCGGTTCTGCCCGAGTCACGGCGGTGCTTAACGGCGTGGTCGCGCATGTCTATTTGCCTTATGATCTGCCTGATGCCGTCAACCGCTTTATGCGCTGTTTCAAGCCTAGGCTGGCTGTCATCATGGAAACTGAAATCTGGCCAAATCTGTATGCTTCTTGTGGCAAAAACGGCATCCCTTTATATGTCATCAATGCCCGTTTATCTGAGAAATCAGCGCGTGGCTATCAAAAAATACCCTCTTTGATCCGTCCAGCTTTAGCGCAAGTCAAGCAGATTGCCACACAAACGCAAGATGACCGGCAACGTTTTATAGCCATAGGCGCACATGCTGAAAACGTCATAACTTTGGGCAATATAAAATTCGATATCAACATTTCCGCCGATATGGTTGAACAAGGCTTGCGTTTAAAAGCCGATGTGTTTGGCAAGCGGCTGGTCTGGATTTGTGCCAGCACTCATAAAGGTGAAGAAAAAATATGCCTGGATATTTATCAGGAACTCAAGCCGCGCTTGCCCGACTTGCTGCTGTTGATAGCGCCCAGGCATCCTGAGCGTTTTTCAGAAGTGAAAAAATTATGCGGGCAGTTAAGCCTGGATGTTGTCACGCGTACATCCGGTGCGGCTTGTACGCCATCCAGCGATATTTATCTGATCGATACCCTGGGCGAATTAAAAATGCTGTACGTAGCCGCAGATATTGCCTTTATCGGCGGCAGCATGGTTCCGGTAGGTGGGCATAATATCCTGGAAGCGGCGGCGGCGGGCGTGCCCGTTCTGTTTGGCCCTTATATGGCAAACTTTAAAGAGATAGCACTAGATACGCTAAAACATAACGCGGCGATACAATGCCTGGATAAAGACGCTATTGTCAACGCTATAGTTATGCTGTCCACCGATCTTAAGTACAGGGATGAGCTGGCGGCAAGGGCAAAGCAGTTTGTCCAGCAGAACCAGGGCGCTATGGCCAGGATTTGTGAAATGTTACCCCTTGAGGGTAAACCCGCTTAAGCCCTTACCTAAATTAAACAAAGTGCAGAAATGAATCCCATATCCATATCCGATGTAATGACGCAGGCCAATGAGTTGGCGTCACAAGGACAGTCTGATGCCGCGATACTATGCTACAAGGAATGGCTGGCATCCCCTGCAACCGAACCGCAACACCATTATATCGCCCTGTTTAATATGGGTGTGTTGCTGCGTAGTGCGGGACAAACGGACGAGGCCATCGCCGCTTATCAAGCTTCTTTAAAATTACGCCCCGATTTTTATCAGTCAGCGGTAAATTTGGGTTTGGCATGGGAGGCAAAAGGTCATGGCCAAGAGGCCATAAACGTTTGGGAGTCAGCATTACAGCCTGTCGAAGGGCAGACGCTATTGCTTAACCACTTGGGGCGGTCATTGGAGGCGGCCCGGCAATATGCCCAGGCCGAGGGTATGCTGGAGCGCAGTTTGTTGCTGAATCCTAAGCAACCGGATGCCATCCAGCATTATTTTCATCTGCGTCAAAAGCAATGCGAGTGGCCGGTGATCAAACTGCTGCCCGGCATGTCCCGGTCAGAACTGCTCGACAGCTTCGGTCCGCTTGGGCTGTTGGCGTTAACCGATGATCCGGCCGTGCAATTAAAAGCCGTGCAAGCCTGGATAGCGCGCAAACTACCGATGGAACTGCCTAGGCTCAGTCCTGTGGGCGGCTACCAGCATGAGCGTTTGCGGATAGGTTATATGTCCTGCGATTTTCGCTGGCATGCCGTGAGCATTTTAACGGCTGAGCTGTTCGAATTGCATGATAGGGAACAGTTTGAAATTTATGGCATTGATTTCAGCGTGGATGACGGCGGTGCGATGCGCCAAAGGGTTATTGGCGCGATGGACCATCATTTGCCGATCCAGGCGCTGACCGATGAACAGGCCGCACAGCTGATACGCCAGCATGAAATCGATATTCTGATTGATTTAACGGGGCTGACATCAGGCGCACGTTATAAGATCCTTGCCTACAAACCTGCGCCAATACAAATTTCTTATCTGGGCTTTGTCGGCTCATGCGGCATGCCGCAAATCGACTATGTACTGGTTGACCATTTTGTGTTTCCAGAAGCGTTGGCTGAGTTTTATGTCGAGAAACCCTTGTATTTGCCTGAAGTGTACCAAGCCAATGACAGCCAGCGTAAAATCGGCCCGACGCCCAGTAAAGCATCCTGCGGCTTACCTATAGAAGGCTTTGTCTATTGCTCGTTTAATGGCAGCTATAAAATAACGCCGGAAGTTTTTGCAGTATGGGCCAACATACTCAAACGGGTGCCCCAAAGTGTGTTATGGCTGGTGGCTGACAACCAATGGGCGCAGGACAACCTCATCAGGCAGGCGATAAAGCAGGGCATAGATGCCGGTCGCTTGGTTTTTGCGGAAAGGGTTGCCCCTGCCGATTATTTGGCAAGATACCGCGTGGCGGATTTGTTGCTGGATACCAGCCCTTACAACGCTGGTACAACCGCAAGTGATGCGCTATGGGCAGGCTTGCCTGTGCTGACATGTCCGGGCCGGACGTTTGCATCCCGGATGGCCGGTAGTCTGCTGAATGCCGTGGGCTTGACAGAATTGATAGCGCCGGATTGGCTGGCTTATGAAAACAAGGCGGTGCAGCTCGCCCTAGAACCTGCCGAACTTGATGTTTATCGGCAGCGTCTGCAAACCTCGGTAAAAAGCTCCCCCTTGTTCGATACCAAACGGTTTGTAACTAATCTTGAAAGGACGCTGAAGCTGGCTTTGCATATCAATCAGATAGAAGAATAGCCCTGTAGGGCGTGCCGTGCGCGCCTTATTCGCAGCCTGTAGCCACGTAGAAGGAGTAACCCTGTTCGATTATCCCGTTGTATTAAATGAGCAGGCCGAAGGCGGCTTTGTAGTGACGTTTCCCGACATTCCAGAGGCGATTACCCAGGGCAATAGCGTCGATGAGGCGCTGGAGTCGGCCCTGTCTTTTTATGTCGATGACCGAAAAGCCTTGCCCGAACCGTCGGTGTTGCCCAATTTACCCACAGTGCGTCCCTCGACATTGGAAAGTATCAAACTAGGCGTGTATCGTGAAATGCTGGCGCAAGGCATTCGTAAGGCGGATTTGGCGAGGCGCTTGGGATGGAAACCTCCGCAGGTTGACCGGTTGTTTGATTTAAACCATGCCTCCAGGCTGGATCAGTTAGAGGCAGCGGCTAAAGCTTTAGGGAAGCATATTGATGCCACGCTGGCTTAAAAGGCTCAATAGAAAAGCAGGCCAGTGCGTTTCTGCCTAACCTACAGCCTTGCAAGCGTCATATTTTGGCGTCCACATATAAAAATAATAACAAACACCGCTAAAGTTTCTCAATAAACAGTCGCTAAAGGTCTAACCGTTCAGTTATTCGAACGGACGTTAATATTCACCACACAACACTAGAAGGCATTCAAATGGCTACGATTGACTATACAGCACTTTCACCAGACGAAATAGCAGCGTTACCTACAGCAACTATTGCGACAATACCAACAAAAGATCTTGCGGCCTTAACGGTCGACCAAGTTGCTGCCTTAACAACAGAACAAGTAGCAGCCCTAAAAACCAAAGTCAGCGTGTTAACAACAGACCAAGTGTCTATATTATCGACTGAGCAGGTAGTCGCATTGACTACGGCGCAAGTGAAAGTGCTGACCACCGCTCAAGTTAGCGTGCTGAGCGTTGATCAGGTGGCGGCGATTGAAAATGTCGATTTAATCACCATGACCACGGCCCAGATCAGAGCATTAAGCAGTGATCAAGTGTCGGGTTTAACAACCAGCCAGTTTGGCGTACTGACGACTGCACAAGTGTTGGCGCTGGAGACGGATGACATCGCCGTGCTAAGCAACACTCAGGTCGAAGCAATGACGACCACGCAGGTCAAAGCGCTGAGCAGCCTGCAAATGGCGGCGCTGACGCCGGCACAAATAGCCGGGTTTGAAGTGGCCGATATGGGCGTCATGAGCAGTCTGCAAATCAAATCACTGGCGACGGATTCTGTAGCGTCGTTGTCAACCGGACAGGTCGAAGCACTTACCAAAACCAATATAGTCGGCTTGACCAGTGCGCAAATAACCGCCATGACCAATGCCCAGGTCGCAGCGATTGAGACGGCTGATCTTACCGCGTTGACCACCGCACAGATCAAGGCACTGTCAGCCGCACAGCTTAAGGCATTATCAGTCGATCAAATAGAAGCGTTAACCACCACCCAAGTTAAAGCCATCGATGCGGCTGACATAGCGTCATTAACGACCGCCCAGATTGATGCGATGACCACGGCTCAGATCAAAATTCTGGGTACCGATCAAGTGCAGGCGCTGACGAGCGCTCAGGTGCGGGCGCTTGAGGATAGCGACATCGCCGTACTGAGTAGCGCACAAATTAATGCGCTGGGCAGCGATACCGCCAAATTTACCACCGATCAAATCGCCGCGCTGACCAAGACTAATATTATCGGCTTGAGCAATGCCCAGGTAGTGGGCTTGGTTGCGAGCACGCAGATACCCGCCATTGAGACGACTGATCTGGTTTCGATGACCACCGCGCAGATAAAAGCGTTAACAACGGCGCAAGTTGATACGCTGACAGTAGACCAGATGGGTGTTTTAAGCTCGGCACAAGTAGCCGCTCTGGATACCGCTGACATTGCGATGTTGAGTACGGCCCAAATTGACGCACTGACCACTGTCAGCATTAAAGGGCTGACTACGGGGCAAATCAAGGCAATCGATGCAACTCAAGTGGCAGCTATCAGTGTGGACACCATAGCGGTTCTTAGCAGCACTCAAATCAGAGCCATTGAGACCGCTGATATTGACAATTTAACAGTAGAGCAAATCGCAGCGCTGACGACTGCTAATATCAAAGGCCTGAGCAACGCCCAAATGGCGGCACTGACCGCGACTCAGGTTGCAGCCATTGAGGTCAATGATATTGCGGTGTTGAGCAGCGCCCAAATTAAATCGATTGATGCTGCCGATATCCCTTCATTAACGACCGATCAAATTGTCGCGTTGACCAAGACCAACATTCTCGGACTGAGTAATGCCCAAGTAGCCGTCTTGACCATCGCCCAAGTACCCACTATCGAAACCGCCGATCTTAAAGTCATGACGGCAGCACAGATCAAGGCATTAACCACTACCCAAGTGCCGACATTGACGGCCGATCAGATCGCTGTGTTAAGCTCCTCGCAAGTGGCTGCCCTAGATACCGCCGACATTACCGTGCTGACCAATGCGCAAATTGGTGCGTTGACCACCGCCAACATTAAAGGCTTAAGTGCCGCGCAAATAACGGCGATGAGCACTGCTCAAGTATCACGTATTGAAGCTGACGATATTGCTGCACTGAGTTCCGCTCAGCTACAGGCATTGGGTACCGACGTATCGGCATTGAGCGCTGACCAAATGGCGGCGCTGACCGCGACCAACATCAAAGGCTTGACTACTGCCCAAATAGCGTCATTGAGCGCCAATCAAATCCAGTCATTAACGCTTGATAACATCGTCGGCTTAACCACGTCACAAATAAAGGCGTTGACGTCGACTCAGGTGGCGGCAATCGAAACCGCCGATATTAGTGCCTTGACCGCCACGCAGCTTAACGCGCTAGATCCGGATGATGTCAATGCCTTATCGTCTGCACAACTCGCCGCTTTAAGCAATCCCGTTAGAGTGGTTGCCACCGGTTTAAGCTCGACAGCTTTGGATACGCTAGCAGCCAACGCGGGTAATATCAGCGCCATTACCGGTGTGATGGCATTAACGTCCGGTCAAAGCACCACCGAGTTAAGTACGCTGCTTGACTTATATACCGGCACGTCGGCTACGGTAGTGGCAACCGGCATGGTTTCGGCGGATATGGATGTACTGGCTGCCAATAGTGTCAAAATTGCAGCGGGAGGTATTTCAGGCACCATTAGTTTGACACAGACCCAATTTGATGCAATTACCGGTGCAAAACTGAGAAATAGCGGTGACCCACTGACTATTAGTGAAGTAGCGGATGGTACGACAGTAACGGTGAATGATTTTTCGGGTACGGCTGCCTTCAACGGAACACTGGTTGCGGGAGGAACAACGGGTAAATTTAATATCACAGGGGGGTCTGGTGTTCAAACCATAACCACCGTAGCAGGGAATGACATCATTAACGGCAAATCGGGTGCTGATGTGCTCAATGGCGGCGCGGGTGATGATACCTACATTTATGCGAGTTCCGCAGAGCTTTGGGCCTCTGCCACTGCAATGAGCGATACGATTACAGATGCTGGCGGCACAGCGGATAAAATTCAGATCAGCGGCGCTATTACTGAACTCGCGGCTCAAACCTACGCTACTACGGGGGCTGGAATTGATCAAGTGGTCGCTGCAACACAATCTGCCACAGCGTTAACGCACAGTATTGCCAAAACGTCTTCTACTGAGCTAGGTACGGTGACGACTTATGACTTGTCAGCCGACACTAACGCCGGCTCGACAGGGTCTATTGTGTTTACAGCACAAACCACCAATGGAGTGACCTTAAAAGGTGTTGCCAATGGCGCCAATACGATTACTGGCGGCGCTGGTGCTGAAACGATTATCGGAGGCTCGGCTGCGGATATTATCTCAGGCGACGTAACGACATCTACTGGGGGAGCTGATAGCATTAATGGCGGAGGTGGTAACGATACTATCAAATTTGATAGCCATACCACTTTGGCTGCTGCAGCCAGCGTAAACGGGGGCGCAGGCACCGACACTATCTTAATGATGGTAGCAGATACCGGTATTGTAGATGCTGATTTCACCAAATTTAGCCAAGTTGAAAAACTATCATTAATAGGCATCAGTTCGGCAGTTCTGGGTTCCAATGCCAGCACGGCGGGTATTGCAACGGTCATCGCCGGGGCAGGTAACACCTCCATAACCAGCACGCAAACTTCATTAACAGTGGATGCCAGCAGTATTGGTGCTAATGTTCTGACGTTGGTGGGTTCTGCAAACATCACGGCAACCGTTGACGCGACGGCTACCCAGATCAATGGAATAACGGCTACCGGTAATTTAACTTTGACGGGAGGAGCTGGGATCACATCAATTGCGGGTGGATTAGGTAACGATGTTATTAATGCTTCAAGCACTGCAGGTGCAGGGGAGACTATGAATGGTGGCGCAGGCGTAGATACTTTTACAATAACTGCAGCGAACACGGCGGCAACGAGCATCACTGATCTGGGTGTAGGTGGCCTTGCTGATGTGTTGAATATAGCGGCTACGGCTGGCGTTGTCACCGCAGCCGTAACAGGTGATTGGACAGCCACAGCGGCATCAACCAATGCGGGAACAGCAACGACCGATGCGGTGCTAACGACGGCTGGATTTGATGTTGATCTATCTTTGGTGACCACCGGCAATGGCTGGACGATTACCGGATCAACGGGAACCGCGATGACGCTTAAAGGCAGCTCAGGCGTGGATAACATCACTGGGGGAACCGGGGCAGACTCACTTACCGGTAATGGTAGTGCAGATACCTTTGCATTCGGTACCACAGGTAGCGTTAACGGTACATCCTTGGATGCCATTACCGATTTTGCCTCTGCATCGGATATTCTGGCTTTTACGGCAATAACTGTTCTTGCAGCGGAAACCAATGGTACAACCGCCACATCAGACGTTGATACAACCGCTGGAGGTCTCATATCTTTTGCTGCTGCTGATGACACCTACGCCGAAATGGTGGTCGCGATTCTAGCCGATGCCCAATTGGATGTTGCAGGATCGACGGCTATTTTTGTCTTTGGTTCAGATACTTATGTTTACAATGCCGGTTCGGCAACTGGTGCTGCCGATGATCAAATAGTTAAGTTGACCGGTGTTTCTGGCACTTCATTTGACACCATCACCGATCTTGGAACGACGATGACTATCGGTTAGTTGTCAGGGTACGCAAATAATGCGTACCGCATTTTCACGATGCACATAGATATTAAATGAACAACCGCCCCTAGGAAATTAGGGGTGGTTTTTTTATGCCGTGCTTATCTTCAATGTCTTCGCCAAACATATAAACTAAGTTGCAACCTGTGTTTTTACAGTTATAACCGATTGATTTTATTAGTCAGTAAATTTTGATTTTCAGAACAATACGCCTAAAAATCAAAATTGGCGAAGGTATTGTATCTTTAGTTCGAATAAGCGTTATGGAACCCATATCCATTGAAGTCTCAAAAGAAAACAAATTTCTTTGCTTAATAGGCCCGCACCGTATAGGAATTGTATGTCCTGACAAAAATAAGATATTGCTGGGGCGGGGGTCGATAGGCGTCTTAAACAATATCCAGTATTACCATCAAGCCCAAATGCCAACGCCCGTGCTTGAAGTCGGTGACTTTTGTGAATCATCTGCGTGTACGGTTCTTGTTGGTGGCGAGCATGATCATCAGTCAGCCTGGAATCTGGCTTATGCTGGCTTGCCCGTACTGTCTGAAATGGCAACAGTCTCTAAAGGAATCCCTTTAGCCCACTCCAAGGGGACAACAGTCATTGAATCTAATGTAATTCTATCGTTTGGTGCTTTGGTTATTTCAGGGTCAAAAATCGGTTCTGGCTCGGTGATTGGCGCAAACGCAGTAGTGTCAGGTACAGTGCCGCCCAAAACTTTATGGATTGGTAATCCTGGAAATAGTAAGCCGCGCTTTAAAAATCAAGATGTGGAGGTTATTTATGATCAAATCAAATGGGATAAGTTACCTGTCAGCGATTTGTTGGGTGTGGGGCAGTTGGTGCTTAACGCTGACAGTATTGGGTTGCAAAAATATTTTAACGAAGCCCATTTACTGAGAAATACCCGCTTATGGTTTGATGCAGCCACCAAAGCACGGAAAATTGAATTGAAAAATATGCTTGGTGTAACTATCAACGACCAGTTTTTAAAGCCAAGCCAATTTCCGCATGATTTTCTTGAGTATTTCAAACAAGCTCAGAATGATGAACCAGCAGTAAATTGGGTCCCAGATGCATTCGAGCAATTTTTGAGGTAGCCGGGAGAGCTGTAGCCTGGTAGGGTGGGCACATGCTGTTTGTGCCCCATAGGCATCAACTTAAGAAAACTTAGACAAACTTCCCTTATTTCACGCATGATAGATCAAAACAACAATCAGGCACAAAAAAGGAAACATGAACATTTTTTCAAGAGTTGCCCGTGCATTGCAACACGTTTTA
>JAURZI010000011.1 GCA_030653435.1 Methylovulum sp. | reverse complement strand
CAAGTCAACCAAGCGTGAAATCAAAGCCACCACTTCCTTAGAAATTCCGTTTCGTTCAAGGGTTGCTGTTTTCATCTGTGGGTCTCAATTATTTCATTAAGTCATCATTGTAAGCGGTATATGGGTTATTGCTGCTTCCCTTAATCGAATCAAACAGCATCAATGCAGTACGTCGATCCCGTTTAGGCCGTCGCGAATCAGCTTCCAAAGCCAATAACATGGCAGGAACAAATGGCGATAATTTGCCGTCAACCTTGGCTCTTGCTGGGTACTTGTAGCTATCAGGCTTAGTTTCCTTTAACCAGACTTTGATGGTGTTCCGCGACAGACTGGTCCGTCGCTGAATTTCGCTGATAGATAGATTGTCACGATGAAACAACCGCCTTACTTTTGCGAACATTGACATGTCATACACTCTCGAATTCTCCTGCTTAAAACTAAGCAGGATAAGTGAATTGCCTGGTCAATATTCGATCGGTACAAGCCTCCCCAGATGGTCTGTTTTCAATCGGCACCAACAGGGTTGAATCAGGGAAGCAATCTATTGATCGGTGTTCCTCATCATTATGTAGGCACGGTTACAGGAGGAGTTACCGGCAACCGCGCGGCTCGACGCGCAAAACGACGGTCATCAAAACTGAAAAAATGCTCACATTGGCTGCAAGCTGTTAGGTGCAAAGCATCGGCAAAATCTAGCCCTTCTGCTTGTAAAGCCAAGGCTTGTGTTACGCGCGGCCATTCTTCAACCGTGACATTGGCGAGCCCTAACAGATGATCAATGACCAGACGAAAATCCTCTGTATCAAAACGATAGAAAGCGCGTAATACCCATTCCAGTTCTAAAATGACAGTGAGCGGGACAAACAATTGTTGGGATTCAGTCATAATGCGCCGGGCAATAGGCCGTTGTTTAACCGCCTCCGGGTCGTTGGGATCATCAACATAAAAGCGAGCCAAAATATTGGTATCAATGCCGATCACTTAGCATCCCGCATAGCTTCTACAACATCAAATTCCGCCAAATGCCTTTCACCTGGCTCTTTGCAAACAAGAAGCCCGTAGCCATCTTCAGGGCGCGTTGCCTGAAGACGACGATTAACTTCCAGCCTTAAACCGGAACCTTCCAAAATAAAGTTGAGCTGGCAGCCTGGAGTTATACCCAGTTGTTTACGAATGTCGAGAGGGATGACAACTTGGCCTTGTTCTGAAACGGTAACGGTTTGCATGGTGGTTCCTCAAAAAACTACAAATAAAGTGTAACTAGGTTACTAATATTTATCCGGTTATTATTCTGACATCAACAACTCGCATCCAGATTATGGAATACTTTTCAAACTTTACGCGGAATTATTGTTCTTTGTCTGCCGGTATATAAGGTATAAGTCCTTTTTGATAGGCCATTTCTTGTATTTCTCTAGGTAAATGCCGCGCATCTAACATTAAGCCATTCACCGTGATCAACCAAGCCATCGGGTTGTTATCGAGCTTGCTTGGTAAACACCAATTGGGGTCGAACTGCATCATTTTTAAGCTATCCCGCACAACCTTGGATTTGGCAGACCCGGTACTTGTGCTAATGTTAAAGCCTTTGCATAAATCAGTGGCGCTAATATAGGGCTTTTCGCTTTTATCGAATAAAAAATTAACAAAACCCAGCGCATAAATAATGCCGCACGCCCAGGTATTAGCATGCCCGCTTACCAAAGGTGACGGTCGTTTTCGGCATAATGTGGCGGTGACATAACGCGCCAATTGGGCATATTCATCATTGAGGTGCTGACTGCTGAAATCACCAGTTAACGCTACAATGGCATCGAATACCGGTTGCATGTTTTTAGGCACTTGTTCTGATTTATTGGTTTTAGTCATTTTTCTGAAAGTGTGTAGGTTGTGTATGTGATTTTTGGATAAATTACCATTAAATTGTATAGACTAACAGCACGTTTACCGTACACATCGTGCCTATTCACTCCAACATCCGAGGTTATTTGATGCAGTGTCGAATTGGTTGTGGCGCTTGTTGTATCGCACCATCTATTTCTTCGGCAATGCCTTTACACCCTTTCGGCAAACCGGCTGCGGTACGTTGCCTGCATTTAGATCATGAAAATAAATGCTCGATTTTCTTGCACCCTAACCGCCCTCTTGTATGTCGCGGTTTTCAGGCAACCGAGGATGCTTGTGGCAACACCAAGGAAGAGGCAATGGCTATTTTGTCGGAATGGGAAATTTTAACGGTAACACGAACCATAGTCGTGGCAAACGCCAGAAAGTGATGGCACTATGAAAAGTTAATCATGTTATAACCTAGACTTTTGTAACCCATTTTTCGTCTTTCGCTCATTTTGTTTAGCATCGGCACATGGCTATCGACATAATCGTAAATCCTGACTTCGGTTTTGGCATGATGCAAGCGATGAAGCCTTCCTACATACTGCGCCAAGGTACCTTTCCAGGAAACCGGCATAACCAGAAACAGCGTGTCCAGTCGGGCATCATCAAATCCTTCGCCCAGATAGCTTCCGGTAGCAATAATTACCCGTTCCTCGTCATCAGGAATACTTTGCAGGGCATCGGCCAATTGCTTGCGTTGCTTAACGCCCATACCGCCTTGCATGATAATTACGTTATTAGCAAATGTTTTGATCTGCTCGGTCAATAGCAAGACGTGTTCTTTTCTCCCGGTTAATACAATCGGCGAACGGCCTTCAGCGAGGGCTTGTTTAATATCATCAAGAATAAAGCGATTGCGTTGCTCATCAAGAACCAATGCCTGATAAAGCTCATGAATGTAAGTTCGGCTATCCGTATTGCCACTGTCAGGCATCATGAACGCAGTTTGCCGTTGCGTCACATAATGATCAAAAGGTCTTGCTAATGCCTGTTGTTTGGCGCTGACCTGATAGCGAACCGGGCCGCACTGCATAAAAACAATAGGATGGTGTCCGTCCTTTCGAGTCAGGGTTGCTGACAATCCCAGCACATATTTTGCTTTGCAAGCCTTGGCAACGGATTCAAAGCTAACGGCTGACAAATGATGGCATTCGTCGAAAATTACTTGTCCATATTTCGCAACTAAATCATCAACCGTATTATTTTTTGTTAGACTTTGCATAATGGCGACATCGATAATACCGCTTGGTTTGCTTTTACCACCACCGATTTTTCCTATCTGTTTTTTAGGCACATTCAAAAACGTTTCAATCCGTTCCATCCACTGATCTAACAGTTGTCGGCGGTGGACAATAATCAGCGTGTTAACCTGACGCTTTGCCAGGATATGCAATGCGATAACCGTTTTGCCAAAGGCGGTAGTCGCAGAGAGTGTGCCAATGTCATGTTCAAGTAGTTTGTTTGCCGCCTGGGTTTGCTCTCCTGTTAATTGGCCTTGAAACTGTATTTCTGGAATGTTGTTCCCGAAAAACCGTTCATCCTGAATGACAGGCTGGATTTTTAGTTCATCCAGAAGATTCATTAATTCGTTCTGACAACCTCTCGGTAAGGCAATATGCTGCGAATAATATTCGGCACACGAAATGATTCGGGGTTTGCCGAACGTTGATAAGCGCATGGCCTGGGCTTTATAAAACTCGGGATTCTGAAACGCAGCCAGCCGGAGAATCTTGCTTTGCAGTATTGCGGGCAAATCGTTGTTATCGATGAATAACTGATTGCCCAGAACAATGTTCACTTGTTTAGGCAAGGGTTCAGTCATGATGATCTCTTTGATCTTGCGTGAAGGGGATATTTTCCAAGGTTCGCCGTCTTCCTCTGCAATGGGAAGCTTTACACCCAAAATACGATTTTGCTGCTCGGCTTTTTCCACTAACAAGTTTAGTTCCAATGGCGATATGCGTTTAATGGTGGACAGATAAGCCCATTGGTCGGGATAAGGAAAGAAGTTGTCATCGACAAATACACTATTGCCCTGTTGGCGTGGCTTTTTTTGTAAAGGCAAGGCAATGAGATTACCAAAGCCGCCTTTCGGCATCGTATCCTGATTGGGAAACAATCGGTCATAAGACTCAAAACCGAGTTCAGGATGTTCATCCATCGCCAGCGTTAACAGATATGACCCCAGTTTCCTCGCTTCCATCGCTAATACTGGAAAGCTAAAAAATAACCAAATATGCGCGCCTTTGCCGGAACGTGATATTTCGATGTTATAAGGAACACCGCTTTCTTTACAGGCCGTAGCAAAAGCTCCGACATCCAGTTGCCAAGATGCTTTGTCGAAGTCAACGGCCAAAAACCAGCAACGTTCATCCTGCATTAATGGGTAAACGCCCATCACGAAATCAGCAGAGGAGTTGCGCGGGTTATCTGTACCTGCCAAGTGATTAGCAATTGCACTGTCACTAATCGGGATAAATGAACGGAACTGGCAGTCGCCGCATTTGATGGGAGGTTTATCGTTTTTTCTGCAAATATTGGGTTTCCATTCATTGGAACAAGCGAACGAATACCCAGATATCCCAGTTTTACTGTTTACCCAGCGCTTTGGATAGACATCGTCGCGTCCTTTGAATAGACTGCGAAACAAACTAATCTTGTCTCTGTTACACGATAGCTGGGTAACTGTCGCCTCAGCGATGAGTTGCGCCAAACTTTGTTGACTTTGATGGTGCTCGCGCTTTAACAGGGTCAACTCTTGAAACAATGCTTCACGTTCAGCATCAATAGTCTGTATTTTTTGCTCTAATGCTGCGATTTGTTGCTCAAGGTTATCCATGAAATTTCTAGCGGATGTCAACCAAGTGATGTGGGACAGCACAATGGCTAAAAATAGTATGTTGAGATATGTACTTGAGTTTCATGTTACAGCAAAAAATACCGACGGCATTTTAGAGAAAAGCATTCAATAGAGCTTTCCTACAAAATCGAGGTGCGTCAGGTAAAGCCGCAAATCAAATTCCAATCGATGGTATTCGGGTTCCATGTGCTCGCATAATTTGTAGAATGCTTTGTTGTGCTGCTTTTCACGTAAATGTGCCAGTTCATGCACGACAATCATTTTTAGAAATACAGGCGAAGCCGTTTTAAAGATCGATCCTATGCGGATTTCATTTTTTGATTTCAGGTTATTGCCCTGGACTCGAGAAACAAACGTATGTAATCCCAGCGCCTGATGAAGCACATCGATTTTGTCATCGTAAACCACTTTGCTGAGCGGATGGGATTGTCGTAGAAATTGGTTTTTCATGTTCACGGTGTAGGCATAAAGGGCTTTATCCGTTCTGATGTCATGCGGAACAGGGTATGCCTTTAGCAGAACCTCCGTCAATTTACCGTTGTCGATTAGGTTTTGTACTTGGTTTGTCACTGTGGGTGAATAACCAGCCAAGTATTTTAATGTCGTCATTGTGGGTATTATGCCGTTGGACTCGTAAGCAGATTAGTATTTTATACCAGCAGTTTAATCCCAAGGCGGTACATCGCCATTATAAGCAACAAAATTTTTATCCGTTGCCTGGGTGATTATGCCAACAGCGTTTTTAGCCGAATATTTGATTTTGCTGGATAATGGTCGTGGACTTGGAATAGTCGCCGCTGTTAATGGCTGTTGCAACGTCGCGGATTGATCCTGCCATTGTGCAAAAAGAGTCATGTCCTTATCGGCTGGTACATACCATTTCTTATTGGCGGCATCCCATCTTGCGCCGAGTGCTTTTGCCGCATCTTTTTGTGCATAAGGTACGTTGAGATAAGTTTTCAATTCTGCCCTGTTATAAACGATGTGGTTCTTGATTAACAACATACAGCGGTTTCAATATTAGATAATTACAATAGGTCATATAAATACTTAAATAAATTGGAGATTAAAATGAGGCCTTATTCGCAAGATTTACGAATTAGAATATACAATTATTCATTAACCCATACGGTTCGTGAAACTGCGCGAATTTTTAGTGTTAGTCCAAATACTGTCTATTTACTTGATCAACTGTTTAAAGAAACAGGCAGTTTGGAACCTCGTGAATGTCCCTCTGAGTATCCCCATTTAATCACGACAGAAGGGGAAAGCTATTTACAGTCACTATTATCTAAAGAAGTCGACCTGACACTTGAAGAGCTTCGCAACCGTTACGCAGGTATCTATGGTGTACTGGTTAGTATAGGGACTATGTACAACACACTAGAAAGATTGAACATAACGCGTAAAAAAAAGACTTTTTCTGACCCAAAGAAAAGTACCCCTGAAGTTGAAATAAAAAAAGAAAAGTATGATGAACAATTGGAAAATATTGAACCTGAAAAACGTTTTTATTTAGACGAAACAGGCAGTTGCCTAAATATGACACCACTCTATGGGCGTTCACAACAAGGTAAACGGGTCTATGATAAGAGACCGACTAATCCAGGCACAAGAATCAACACCGTTGCTGTATTGTCAGAAGAAGGTATAAAAGCCCAATATAACTATACCGGTTCTTTAAACGCCGACTTCTTCATTACCTATTTAAACACCTTCGTATTGCCTATTTTAACAAATGGGCAAACACTAATACTTGATAACCATCCGGTGCATCGCGCAAAAAGTGTCCAAAGTTTCTTAAAACAAAATGACATTAAATTTCTTTATCTACCGCCTTATTCTCCAGTTCTTAATCCAATTGAAGAGGCGTTTTCTAAATTCAAGCAGTATATAAAAAAGCAAAAAGCTAGAACAGAAAATAGGCTTTTAAATGTTATTAAAGATGCACTAAATACTATTACTCGTAATGATGCAATTGGTTATTTCAATCATGCAGCTGAATTTTAGTATGTAATTAACATCAATTGAAACCGCTGTAACTCTGGCGGTTTCGTTGCTGAAAGTGCAGTCGTATCGAGTCCTGGACGATTTAGCAGAAATGTTCATCAAGCGCATGTCAACCATCCATCAGAAAGGCAAAGATGCGCTGGCAGATTATCATGCACGCAACCAGCAGCGTGCCGACGAGTTGGTACAAACCTTACGCGATATGGTCATTGCCTACCGCACCGAAGGAACCGCCCAGGATAAGATCACAGCGATTGATGCCTTATTGGCAGACCAAGGTGATGTTATTCTCCAACGCTGCGAGGATCATATCACTCATGCAGGCGACAACTACTTTGTATTTCTGTGGAGCTTCTACAAGAGTCATCGCTCAACGCTTTTTCGCCTACTCAGGTGTATCACGGTGCAGACCACTACCCAGGACACAACATTCGTTGCGGCGCTGCATTTTCTGCTGGAGAATGAACACAAGACCGGTGAATGGCTGACAACACCAAAATCCCCCTGTATTGATCTCTCTTGGATGCCGGAAGCCTGGTGGCGTTTGGTTACAGAATTGCAAAATCATGATGAAGCACCAAAACGTTTGTATCGTCGCTATTTCGAACTATGCGTTTTTTCGCAGCTGATGATGGAGCTAAAGTCCGGTGATTTGTGTATCCTTGAAAGCAATCATTACGCCGACTATCGTGACCAGCTCATCTCCTGGGAAGAATATCACCGCGATATCGCCGCCTATGGTGAAATGGTCGGGTTGCCCACCGAAGGCGCTGCTTTCGTAGCGCACATGCAAGCGCGATTAGCTGAAGTTGCTCAAAAAACTGACCAGGCTTTCCCCGACAATACGGATTTGCGTATTGAGAAGGGCGAACCTATTTTGCGCCGACCCACAAAAGCAACAACGCCCGCTGGATTACGTAATTTCGAACAACTTGTTGCCGACCGGTTGGAACCCACGCATTTATTGGATGTGTTACGTGACACTGAACACTGGTTGAACTGGACGCGATTTTTTGGCCCCATTTCCGGCCACGACGGCAAGCTCGACAATCCCGTTTCGCGTTACCTGACCACTACATTCTGCTATGGTTGCCACCTTGGGCCGGCACAAGCAGCCGTTCACTGGGTAACGTTGACAGACGGCAACTTTCCTGGATTCATTGGCGGCATATAACAGAGGGAAGCCTTGAAAAAGCGATTCGGGAAATTATCAATGCCTATCACCGTTTCGACCTGCCCAAACACTGGGGGACTGGCAAAAATGCCTCCGTCGATGGCACCATGTGGGATCTGTATGAGCAGAATCTATTATCCGAGTACCACATTCGCTATGGCGGATACGGTGGAATTGGCTATTATCACGTCTCCGACACCTATATAGCGTTGTTCTCAAACTTTATTCCCTGTGGGGTCTGGGAAGCGGTCTACCTGCTTGATGGGTTGCTCAAAAACTTTTCCGACATCCAACCCGATACGATTCATGGCGATACCCAGGCGCAAAGTACACCGGTTTTTGCCCTGGCGTCACTTCTGGGGATTTCCTTGATGCCCAGAATCCGTAATTGGAAGGATTTAAAAATGTATCGTCCTGACAAAAACAGCACTTACAAGCATATCGATACGCTGTTTTCGGATACCATTGACTGGAAACTGATCCAGACTCATTTGCCGGATATGTTACGGGTAATTCTTTCTATTAAGGCTGGCAGGATTACTGCGTCAACATTGTTGCGAAAATTGGGAACCTACAGCAAAAAGAATAGGCTATATCAGGCGTTTCGTGAGCTTGGGCGCGTTATCCGAACCGAATTTTTGTTGAAATACATCAGTGACTCTGAATTGCGTGTACTTATCCAGGCAGCGACTAACAAAAGCGAGGCATTCAATGGATTTTCGCAGTGGCTAGCTTTCGGAGGTGATGGCACAATATCGACAAATGACCGGGATGAGCAGCGCAAAATCATTAAGTACAACCATCTCGTGGCTAACTGCCTAATTTTCCACAATGTATTCTCTATCAGCCGAGTATTGCAAGATTTACAGCGTGAAAACTATCCGCTGGAACCTTGGCACATAGCCGCACTGAGCCCATATTTGACTTGGCATATCAATCGTTTTGGTCGGTACGATTTGGATATGGAAAAACAGCCACCAGAATTGCTCTATGACCTATGGACACATGAGAGTCAAATCCTTATGGCCCAAAAATGAAGGAATCGTTGTCGTACCCCATGATCATCAAAAATGCCGCTGCTCTTCTTCACCCTGTGCCATTCCCTAGTCAGGGTGATGGCACTTTGGAGTTGAATCCGCCTTTGATTTCAGAGTAAACCCAATTGATTACGCGATGAGCGCATAATCAATGGCCACTGTGCTGGGCGTAGTATTTAGCATCCCTAATAAAGTTAGCTCATTAAACTCTACATCAGCATTTGTATTTGACGATGAAAAATAGAAGACTCCTGTTTCAGAACCATTATCTACAGAGAATAATACGTGGGCGCCAAGGGTATAAGAAGTATTTGCTGCACCAATAGCTGCCGAAGCTGAATATTCATTTATATTCCCAATAATATTGCTGGTGACAATTACAAGTTCAGAATTAACAGAGAATCCCCCAGGATTAGATATAGTTGTAGCCTTTTCTAAAACATTATCCCTATCGCCTATTTGTAATACGGAGTTACTAAAATTTAGTTTGTCAGTTTTAGAAACAAAATCCAAAATAGTATCAACACCATTTGTACTATTGAAAATAAATTTATCCGCACCCGCACCGCCGTCCAGGGTGTCCGCGCCGTCCCCGCCGTCCAGCGTGTTGGCGCCGCTGTTGCCCGACAGGCTGTTGTTGAGGCCGTTGCCCGTGCCGGACAGCGCCGCCGTGCCCAGCAGCACCAGGTTCTCCAGGTTGTCCCCCAGCACGTAGCCGACGCTGCTCTTGACGGTGTCGGTCCCCTCGTTGCGGTTTTCAGTCACCACGTCGCCCGCGCTGTCGACGATGTACGTGTCGTCACCATTTAAACCTATCATTATATCATCGCCAATTCCCCCATCTAACCAATCTGAGGACTCCGTACCCTGAAGCACGTCGTTTCCAGAACCACCATCCAACATAATTGATGAATAAGGTACTGTAACAATCAGTTTGTCATTTCCTTCCATTCCAAATATCGCTTGGGAAGACCCAGCCAGATAAACTATATCAGCCTCACTGGTCAATTTATAAACACCGTTACTACTGAAAATCTTATCTGTTGGCAGAATTGCATTCGTGATTCCAGAATGAAGATAATCTTGAAACTGCCCAAGTCCAATATCGTTTAACGCATCAACAATTTTATTCCGGTGAAATGAGGAGTTAATATCTATTCCAGAATCTTCTGCAAGCCTATTTATCGCTGGAATGATTGCAGACCAATAATTTGCGCGTGCAAGGTTATCGCTTGGCTGTCCACTTTTGATGCCTACAATTACATCATCTATGGTACCCAAAGTAATAAAACGATCAGAGCCATCATCATAAACCAACGTAGGTAATAAAGACTTCAATGTTCCTGCCAATATTAGCCTGCTTCCTATGCCATCGACAATGGCATTCCAAGCTCTGGTCAAATTAGGAACGGCTTGGGAATTTGGGTTCGTGGCTCCTCCTGCACTATATTCAGTGCCCAGAAATTTCTCCATCGCAGCCAAAGTGCGCCCGTCAAAATTGTCACCTCGTGAATCAACCGCAATATTTTGAGTATCTGACCAACGGTAGATAATTTGTTCGATGATTCCCCTTATCCCTGTAAATTGGTTAGGTTGAAGGTTGATAACGGTATTCACTAATGTCGTTAGTGCCGCATCGGATAGCATGGCGGCGCGTAAATTTGTTATATCGCCATAGTTACGGATGTTTGGCAACGCATCAATTGTGGTATTGCCGGTGGTAAGAGTATCGAGATGTTGGGCGACATTATCGACATCCAGCCAGGCATCAACAAGTGTGCCGACACCCCCAGAGATTTTTTCAAATACCGCAGTTTCATGAATTTTATTGCCTTCCGCAGTGAAATTTACAGTTGTAAATTGCAAGTCGATTGAGGACATGTTTCCTTGGGTAAGACTTAATAGCTCTCCATCGTCTGTTACTCCATTGCCATTTGCATCTCTCCATAAACGCAATTTTGCCCAAATTGCATCATTAGCATTCAGAACATTGTCCCCATTGGTATCGTAAGTCTTGAGTTCGGAAAATCCTGATCGATTTTGATCGCCTATCAGCTCGACAATTGAATCAATCTTGCCATTAAAATTTTCATCAATGCAAAGAAAAGCATCGTCCTTACCTATCCATCCAGTCCACTCTTTTATCCCATCAGCATCCATATCGAATACAACATTACTGTCTGCACGGGAAGTCAGTTCAATACCGTTTCCATCCATGTCAACAATGATGGGGTCCATTAATCGGCGTAAAGCGGCGGATATCGCATTCTGGAAATCTGATGCAGTATCACCAAACCAATCACCAACATTATTAATAAAACCATCGAGAAATTCTTTTGCACCATAATAAGCATTAGTTATTTGAGATACAGCTGAACCCAAAACATCTGCAACAGTCGATATGGTTGCATCGTAAATTTCTTGGCTCTTATTAGATATTTCCTCTGCAAATTGATGTAGTGAATTTACAGTATCATCAATAAACACCTCTACAGCATTACCTACTGAAGATATTTTCTGAGTTACAGCATTTGATATATCTTTCAACCCGTTTAAAATTTGATTGGCTTTTTCTATTTCCCAATTACCTATAGATCTCAGTACATCAATTGACAGACTAGAAACCGTTTCGCCTAACCATTGAGCAAGTTCTGGAACTTCACCATAAGGAAAGTTTTGAATTATAGTAACAGCCTGTTTAACTTCTTCAGAATTTGCTAAAAAAGATGGTCTTGAAGACAACAACAATACGGCTTGAAGAAGGTCTACCAAAGCAGCTGGATTTGAAATTAATTCTGGGGAATTAAGATAATTTATATTACCTTGAATTGCGTTATTCAGTGTATCGTGATCGAATTGTGATGCTCCATGAGCTGAAATCAAGCCATCATAGCCAAGATATAGATCTTGAATTTGCATGGTTGTGCCGTTTACATGTGGTGATAGCTGGCTAACTTTATCTTCAGGGTTAAAATAATTTTTCCCATCAGAACCAATAAGAATATTGTTATCATAACCACCAGCATATTTATCTATGCCAAGAACTGCACCTAGCCCGTTGTATGTACGAATATGTGTGTCGTTAGCGTCAATTAACCCGCTTTTGACTAAATCATATGCTGCATATTCTGCTAATGCCCCACCCAAGCTATGACCGCTAAAGGTTACGCTATCAGTTACAGATGTATCTGATAAATATCCAGTAACATCTCCACGAATCTGGTCCCATTGGCGGTAACCAAGATTTACAACATCATCTTTTACATCAACTGAATCATTTGTGCCTCGGAATGCGATAATAATTTCACCGTTTGCATTTCGTAATGCGTAACCGGTAACGCCAGTACCAGTAGATCCAAATACTCGCTCAACCTTATATCCGAATTCAGTTACATCCCCTATTTTATGATCTTCATAAGCAAAAACATTTGCAGCTTGAGATACAGAATCTTCCAATATATTGGACATGTTGGTCTTCCCCGATGAGTTTTAAAATTAGTTTCCTGAGTATACAAATAATTTTGAGTATGCCATGTCGTTTGAGGCATTAAAACGTGAAGTAAGATTTTGTCGTTCAACAAAAGCCACTGACTGACCATTTGGGGAAATTACGATAGAATCCAAAACAACTTCACTGCGGTGTAAAATATCTGGAATACCATTTTCTATTTTATAGATTCCAGTTTTATTAGAATTTTCTTTAGCAATTAGGGCAATATAAATATAATCTTTAAAATAAAATATTTTATAAATCACATTTTCATATAAATCATTCCAAGGAATATTAATAGCTTCTATTTTTCCATTTTTGTTAATTTTCCAAATCGTAATTGCTTTACGATCCCTCCAGTATTTACTACGCTTTATTTGTAAATCGTACTTTGGATAAATTAAAATTTCATTCTCTGAAACTTGAACCACATCGTAGTCAAAACTATTTACTGCGTCCATACTTGTTCCAAAGAACCACTCATAAGTAATAACACCAATTTTTTTATTTTTTGATAAATCAAAAGCTTCGATATATTGTTGTTTATCGGTTTTAATAAACCGAATATCAAATGTTAAAATCGTTTTATGACCTTTAATATCATTATTTACAATTTCTTGTATAGGATAATTTGGATCATGACCACGGGCGCATGATTGCAACTGAATTTGTGCTTTCTCTCGATCTTTTGGAATAAAAAAAGAATTTGATGTAACTCTCCACTCAATAGATTCTCTATTACCTTCTGAATTAATGCTATTGAAAAGCACTACACCAAGGTTCCTGTCAATACAAATAGCAGTAGTTGCAATTTTTTTAATTGGTTGAATTTGGCCTGTTAGATTTACCGATAAAAGTGTAGTAATTGAAGGAGTTAGGCTTAAGTTATCAGGTTGAGTAGCCGGAACAAGTAACATTTCATTGGAATACCAGTGAATATTGTGATTAGGCGACCAATCTGTCAAAAGTCTTGTAAATGATTTATCCATAGTCTTTGCTTTCAATTTATATATTTCATGGTTTTCATCCGCAAAAATATCTTGCTGAAATGTATTGATTATTAACCCTATTAATGCGTTTAAAAAAAACATATGAAGATTTTTAATTTTCAATTAAATCCCTAAAAATGGACTAAACAATTTAATTAATCAAGGGTAAACCCCCGGCTCTGCCGGGGGACTCCTAAAGTTTGACAATTCCGGGAATCATCGAGAGTCTCCCAATCTGTGAACCGCCTAAAGTTCTAAAGATTGAGGAAACAAACGATGAATCCGTCAGA
>JAURZI010000010.1 GCA_030653435.1 Methylovulum sp. | reverse complement strand
TGGATGAACTGCCGCTGACCACCAGCGGCAAGCTCAACCGCAAAGCCCTGCCGCAACCGGAGTTGGCCGCGCACCACGCGTACACGGCGCCGCGCAACGCCGTGGAACAGACGCTGGCGGCTATCTGGCAGGATGTCCTGCGGGTGCAGGGTGTCGGCATACACGACAATTATTTCGGACTGGGCGGCGATTCGATACTCAGTATCCAGATCATTTCCAGGGCTAAGCAAGCGGGCTTGCTGTTTAGCCTGAAACAATTGTTCGAGGCGCAAACGATAGCCGTGTTGGCAGCGCAAACGCTGGCTGCGGCCAGCGCGAATG
The DNA here is from genome assembly GCA_030653435.1 of Methylovulum sp. Classification (GTDB taxonomy): domain Bacteria; phylum Pseudomonadota; class Gammaproteobacteria; order Methylococcales; family Methylomonadaceae; genus Methylovulum. The sequence goes on along the minus strand of JAURZI010000010.1, from coordinate 40,179 downwards.
CCGAGCAGGGCATAGTCAGCGGCAGTTGCGTCGCGACGCCGATACAACGTTATTTTTTTACCAACGTGACTGTAGACGCGCACCATTTTAACCAATCGGTGTTGCTGGAAGTGGCCGCCGATCTTGACGGCACGGCATTGGCCCAGGCGGTCGGCGCGCTGTTGCAACATCATGATGCTTTGCGGATGCGCTATAGCATGGACAACGGCAAGGCCGGGCTTTATATCGCGGCGGACGTCGGAGTGGCCGAGGTTTTGCAAACCGGCGCATATGGCTCAGCCGAGGATTTGACGGCGCAAGCCCAGCTTATCCAGTCCTCGTTCAGACCGGATAACGGTACGCTGGTGCGCGTCGTGCATTTCCTCAGCCGCGACCAGGGTTCGGGGCGCTTATTGTTGGTTATACATCATCTGGCAGTGGACGGCGTGTCCTGGCGTATTTTATTGGCGGATTTGCATCAGGCTTATCTGGCGGCAGTGCAGGGCAAACGCATTGATTTGCCGCAGAAAACCACGTCTTATATCCAGTGGGCGGAAAAATTGCAGTCATGGGCCAAGGCTAGCCCCGACGCTGTGTATTGGACTACCCAAGCCGCTGTGCCAGTCGCCGTCTTACCGTTGGACAACCCCGCAGACGGGCTGGCAGTCACCTTGGCCGATACCGTTATTGGACATTGGCAATTGGACAGCCAGTTGACGCGGCAGCTGATGCAAGCGCCGCGATGGTTGCAGGCCAGCGTCGAAGAAGTCCTGTTGGCGGCTTTAGTCGAAACCTTATGGGAATGGCTGGGCAAACAAACCTTGTCGATAGAACTGGAAGGCCATGGGCGCGAGGATGTGTTTAAGGAGCTGGATGTTTCCCGTACTGTAGGCTGGTTTACGACCTTATTCCCGCTGGCGGTGACGGCAACAGCCGATACCGCGCTGGATGCGGTGAAGTCTGCATTGCGCGCGTTGCCGAACCGTGGTTTGGGTTACGGTGTGCTCCGGTATTTATCTTCAGATGACAGTCTGCAACAACAGTTGTCTGGAGCTGCAACGACAGGGCTGCGTTTTAATTATCTGGGGCGTTTCAGTCGCGCCGATGGCGATGGCGTTTTCATCGGGCAAGCGCTGGAAAATCGCGGTGACGAACGTGCGCCGGGCCAGTGTTTTGATGTGCTGATGGATATTAACAGCGCCGTGCACGACGATTGTTTGCAGTTGGATTGGCGTTACAGTCCTTTGCAATTCCACCCCGATACGGTTAAACGTTTACTGGATGGTTTTGCACAAAACCTGGGGCGATTATTGACGGCGGACGTAGACGTCCTCGCCCATGCCGACGATATCGAGGCGGTGTATCCCTTGTCACCGCTACAACAAGGTTTGTTATTCCACAGCGTATACGCACAGGCGTCGGCGAGTTATCTGCAACAAGTCAGTTGGCAATTCAATGGCCGATTGCATGTCGGTGCCTGGCGGGACGCATGGCGGCAATTGATACAGCAGCATCCGGTCTTGCGTACCGGTTTTGCTTGGCAGGGTGCAGGACAGCCGTTGCAACAGGTTTTCAAGCAAGTGGAATTGCCGTGGCGCGAAACAGACTTGTCCGGCTTGGATAAAACCGCCCAGCAACAGGCTGTGCATGACTGCCTGCATGACGACAGGCTGGAGGCTTTCGATACCGCCCAGGCGCCGCTGATGCGCTGTCTCTTATTGCGTTTAAGCGCCGACCGCCATGTGTTTTTGTGGACTTACCACCACGTGCTGTTCGACGGCTGGAGCTTGCCCAAATTACTGGAAGACCTGTTCGCGCTATATGCGGCGCAGCTCGGCGGACAGCCGCCGCAGCTGCCGCAAAGGCTGCCCTTTAAGACCTATATAGACTGGCTGGCAGAGCAGGATGCCGGTGCGTTGAAAAACTATTGGACAGCGCAACTGGCAGGATTTACGTCCCCTAACCATCTGGCTATAGACCTGGGCGGCGAGTTGCATAGCGCAGCACGATACCATGGGTTGGACTTGTCGCTGGATGAGGGATTGACGGCGGACATCGAGGCTTATGCACGCGCCCGCCGCGTCACACTGAATACCGTATTGCAGGGGGCATGGGCGGTGCTGCTCAGCCGTTATTGCAATAGCCGCGACATCGTGTTCGGCGTCACGGTGTCTGGTCGCCCTGCGGACATGGACGGCGTGGCGGATAGCGTGGGTTTGTACATCAATACCGTGCCGGTGCGCGTACGACTACACGCCGGACTGGGCCTAACGCCGTTTTTGCAACAGTTGTTCAAGGATAACATGCAGCGTTTGGAGTTCGCCCATGCACAACTGGCGGAAGTGCAGCGCTGGAGCCAGATAGACGGCGGACAGGGCTTGTTCGACACGCTGTTTATTTTCGAGAATTACCCTATCGCCGAAACGTTGGGGCGGGAATCTGCCGAGCTTAAGCTGGAAGATTTTCGAGTCGTCGAGCAAACCGATTTGCCGTTGACGGTATTGGTGACTCCAGGCAGCCAGTTGCTGCTGACGATTTTCTATCAGCAGCATAGGTTCGCGCCAGCTGCTATAGATGCCTTGCTCAAACATTACCGGCAGATACTCGTCGCGATGCTGCAAGCATCCTGTGATAGGCTGGCCGAGCTTAGCCTATTGGATGAAGCCGGATGTGCACAGCTGATGGTTGCCAATGAGCAGGCTATGCACACGGATTATGCGTTGCATGCGGACAGCTTGCCCCAGCTGCTCGCACGGCAAGTCCGGCTGACGCCTGAGCGTATTGCGGTGCAGTTCGGCGCGCAAACGCTGACCTTTGCCGAACTGGAGTTACAGGCCAACGGTTTGGCGCAGTATTTGGTCGCGCAAGGCGCCGCGCCCGAAAAAACTATCGCGGTTTGCGTCGAACGTTGCCCGAACATGCTGGTTGCGCTGCTGGCGGTATTAAAAACCGGTGCGGCCTATTTGCCGTTAGACCCGCAGTTGCCTGCCAAGCGTTTGCAGCACATGGTCGGCGATTCGGGCGCCATGCTGGTGCTGGTCAATGGCCCGTCAGCGCTGGAGCTGTCGGTAGACGTGGCGGATATGACACGGTGCCGGTCGGTTAGCGACGAAAGCCCGGACGTGCGCCTGCATCCCGATAATCTGGCCTATATCATTTACACGTCGGGTTCGACAGGCACACCGAAAGGCGTACAGGTTAGTCACCGCAACATCGTCAATTTTCTACAGACCACCGCCCAGCGCCCTGGGCTGAATGCCGAAGACCGGTTGCTGGCGGTCACGACGCCGGCATTCGATATTGCCGCGCTGGAGCTGTATCTACCGTTGTGCACAGGAGCCAGGGTGGTTATCGCCGATAGCCTGCAAAGCGCCGACGGCTATGCCCTGCAAGCGCTCTTGCAACAGCAGGGCATCACGGTCATGCAGGCGACACCGGCGACCTGGCGCTTGTTATTGGCTGCGGGTTGGCGCGGTACGCCGACATTCAAAGCGCTATGCGGCGGCGAGGCCTTATCGGCTAAGCTGGCCGGGCAATTACATGCTAGCGCCGGACAGGTCTGGAACCTGTACGGGCCGACCGAAACGACGGTCTGGTCCATGCGCTGGCGGCTCGATGGTACGGCAACGGTGCTGTTAGGCGAGGCCATGGGCAACACCCGGCTATATATCGTCGATGACGCCATGCAGTTGTTGCCGCCGGGATTACCGGGGGAATTGATGATTGCCGGCTTAGGGGTCGCGCGTGGATACCGCAACCGCGCCGGTTTGACTGCGGAACGCTTTATCCCCGACCCGTTTAGCGGGGCAGGCGAACGCATGTACCGGACCGGCGATCTGGTAAAGCGGCACAGCAACGGTGAGATTGAATACCTGGGACGCCTGGATTTTCAGGCGAAAATTCGCGGCTACCGCATAGAGCTGGGTGAAATTGAAACCGTATTGGAGCAACATCCCGCTATCCGGCAAGCCGTCGCCGTCGTGGGCGGGGCAGGGGACGGCGACGCCACGCTATATGCCTATTATTGCGGCGACAACATTGAAGACGCGGTGTTGCGGGCCTGGTGCGCGGACACCTTACCGGCTTATATGATACCTGCCGACTTTATACACATGGCTGCATTCGCGTTGACGCATTCCGGCAAGATCGACCGCAAGGCCTTGCCCAAGCCGGAACGGCGCATCCGGCAGCACAGCGGTAAACCCTTGCAATCGGCCGCGGAACAGCTGCTTGGCGGGATATGGCGCGAGGTGTTGCAACGCGATGATATCGGCAGGGACGATAATTTCTTCGATATCGGCGGGCATTCATTATTGCTGATGCAGGTCTGGAATTTATTACAGCAACAAACCCAGGGCGGATTGCAGACCGTGGATCTGTTCCGCTACCCGACTATCGCAAAACTGGCGGCCCGGCTTGAGCAATGCTCAGACGGCCAAGCTACAGACGGGTCTGCCGCAGTTGTTAAACAGGCCGGGCAGCGTGCACGGCAACAACAAAAACACCGACTTGGACGGACCAGAAGATGAGTATGATAGAACAAGCCGCTATGGAGGCCGAATGGGAGCCTATTGCAATCGTTGCGATGTCTTGCCGGTTTCCCGGCGCGGATGATATAGACGCGTTTTGGCGCATGTTGCGTGACGGCGAAGAAACCATCCGTTTTTTTAGCGATGCCGAATTGCTTGCCGCCGGTGTCGATGTCGGGTTGCTTAAGCATCCGGACTATGTCAAAGCCAAAGGCATGGTGACGGGCATAGAAGATTTCGACGCCCATTTGTTCGGTTACACGCCTAAAGAAGCCGAATGGATGGATCCGCAGCAACGCCTGTTGCTGGAATGCGCCTGGCAGTTGCTGGAGCAGGCGGCGCTGGATCCTGACCGCTACCAAGGCTTGTGCGCGGTGTATGCCGGGGTCGGCATGAACATCTATTTGCTGAATAATTTATTGGCGAGCTTTAGCCAGGGTGCGTCGCCTGATTTTTATCAAATGCTGATTGGCAGTGACAAGGATTTTGCCGCGACACGTTTGTCTTATAAATTGAATTTAAAAGGCCCTAGCGTATCGGTCAACACCGCGTGCTCGACATCGTTAGTCGCGGTGCATACCGCTTGCCAAAGCTTATGGGATTTCCAGTGTGATGCGGCGATTGCAGGCGGGGCGACCTTGCTGGTGCCGCAGCAAACCGGTTATTTATATCAGCAAGGCGGCATCCCTTCGCCGGACGGGCATTGCCGCCCGTTCGACGCCGGTGCTAACGGCACCGTGCCGTCCAGCGGTGCGGGACTGGTCTTGCTAAAACGGTTGGGCGATGCGCTGAAAGATAAGGATACGATTTTTGCCGTCATTAAAGGCTCTGCGATCAATAATGACGGCGCCGATAAAATCGGCTTCACGGCCCCTAGCGTAAACGGGCAGGCGGCGGTGATAGCCGAAGCGATGGCGGCTGCCGATGTCTTGCCCGAAACCATCGGTTATATCGAGGCGCACGGCACGGCAACGCCGCTGGGCGACCCTATCGAGATTGCTGCGCTGAAGCTGGCATTTGCCGATGATACGCTGGCGCAACACTGTGCGCTGGGTTCGGTCAAGGGCAATATCGGTCATACCGATACGGCGGCGGGCATTGCAGGTTTAATTAAAACGGCGCTGGCGCTGTATCATCGGCAACTGCCGCCGTCGTTGCATTACAGCGAAGCAAATCCGGCGATTGATTTCGCTACCGGGCCTTTTCATGTCAACAGCCGCTTGCAACCCTGGCCTGAAAGCGCCGCGCCGCGCCGCGCCGGGGTCAGTTCTTTCGGTATAGGCGGAACCAATGCCCATATCGTGCTCGAAGAAGCGCCCGAAACCATGCCCGCCAGTATTTCCCCGCGTGCATGGCAGTTGCTGCCGTTATCGGCAAAATCGCCCCAAGCCTTGCAAGAGCTGTCTACCGCGTTAGCCCGGCAGTTGCAGGACAATAAGGCGCTGGATTGCGCCGATGTCGCTTATAGCTTGGCGGTCGGACGCCGCGAACTGGCTTTGCGTAAGTGTGTCGTTGCGGGTAATGCCGGACAGGCGGTAGCCGGGTTAAACGAAACAGGCTACCAACAGGCGGCCGATGCGCCCGTTATCGTTTTTATGTTTCCCGGCCAGGGTGCGCCGCTTTTGGGCATGGGCGCCGAGTTATACCGGAGCGAAAGCGTATTTAAAGCGCAGGTCGATGACTGCTGCGATAGGTTGTTGCCTTTGTTAGGTATGGACTTGCGTCAGTTGTTGTTCCCGGCTGCCGGTCATGAGGCCGCTGCCGAAGCTCAGTTGTTAACAACCCAATACGCCCAGCCCGCCTTGTTTGTCATCGAATATGCCTTGGCGCAATTGTTTATGGCCTGGAACATCAAACCGGCGGCGATGATAGGGCACAGCCTGGGCGAATATGTCGCTGCTTGCATCGCCGGTGTGTTTTCCTTGCAGGACGCATTAAGCCTGGTCAGTGCACGCGCCCGATTAATGCAGGCCAGCGAAGTGGGCGCCATGCTGGCGGTGATGGCGTCGGAAGCCCGCTGTCAAGCATGGCTGGTTGATGGGCTGGCGCTGGCGGCGGTCAATGCCGACGCCCAATGCGTCATCAGCGGTAACCAGCAGGCGATTGATGCCTTGCAGTCACGTTTAAACGCGGAGGGCATTAGCTGCAAACCTTTGGCGGTAGCCCATGCCTTCCATTCGCCGTTGATGCGGCAGGCTGCAGCCAGCTTCGGCACCGCCTTGGCAAACGTCAACATGGCGGATAACCGGATTCCTTATCTGTCCAATGTATCCGGCGATTGGCTGGATAGCCGAGATCTAAGCCTGGATTATTGGCAGCGTCACCTCTTGCAGCCGGTGCAATTCGCCTCCGGGATCAAGCGCTTATGCGCCGAGTTTAAGCATCTTGTCTTGCTTGAGATGGGCCCAGGGCAGGCTTTGCAAGGCCTGGTAAAGCCCGTGCTGCAAGACCGCCAGCGCTGTCTGGGCTGTTTACCCGTCGGCAGCCACGCTACTGTGCTGCAAACCCTGGCCGAACTCTGGTGTTCCGGTGTTAACGTGGATTGGCTAAGGTTTTATCAAGCCGAACAGCGCCAGCGCCTGCGCTTGCCGACTTATCCGTTCCAGCGCCAGCGCTGCTGGGTCGATGCAACGCCTGCGCCACCCTGCGCGGAGCAAGCGCCGGTTGCGACTGAGGATTTGTCACATTGGTTTGCCGCCGTCAATTGGAAACGCATCCCCCGGCCTGTCGGCAAATCCGCAACAGCCGATACCGTCCTGGTGTTTGACAGCCCGGAGGCCATGGCTTACCCGCCACAACAGCCGGTTATCCGCATCACCCAGGGCGATTATTATCAGCAATTCAGCGCCAGCGAGTTCCGCCTGAACCCGGAGCAAGAACAGGATTTCGAGCATTTGTTCAAGGCCTTGCCCTGGTCGTCCCTACAAAGCCTGGATGTGGTTTATGCCTGGAGCATCCAGGCGGAAGCGAATTCGGCCGAATTGGGCGGGGTTTACTTCGGCCTGCTCAATTTTTGCAAAGTGCTGGCCCGTGAACACAACGCTGTCCAGTGCCGGATGACCGTGTTGACGCGCGGCCTGTTTGATGTGACCGGCGGCGAAACCCGCTTAAACCCGATGCAGGCGTTGGCGCTGGGCCCGGTTAAGGTGGTGCCGCAAGAATACCCGCAGATACGTTGCCGTTTGCTGGACCTGGATCCCGACCAGCCAGACCTGCCGGATATTCTAATAGGGGAAGGGGAGGCGGTGCTCGCTAGTCGGCATGGGCATTACTGGTCGCCGCTGCTGGATTCGGTGGTGCTGGATGACGTACCCGGCGCTGAAGACCTCATCAAACCGCAAGGGGTCTATTTGATTACCGGCGGCTTAGGCGGTATCGGCATGAGCATCGCCGGTTTTCTTGCGAGGCGTTATCAGGCTACGTTGTTATTGACCACGCGCCAGCCGTTTCCCGATAACAGCGCATGGTCGGGTTTGCTGAAGGATGCAGGGCTTAACGAAGCCGTCAATTTTGCTGCGCTGAAGGCAAAATTGGCGCATGAACAGCAAGCGCTGGAAGCTGAATTGTCAATACCCGGCTTAAACAGCTATCCAGGCTTAAAAGACCAGCTGGAACAATTATGCAGTCTGTATTTATTGGACTTCTTCGACGGGGCAGGCGTAGCGCCGCACGGCGGGCAAATCTGGGCGTTGGATGCGCTACGCGCGCAGCTGGGCGTATTGCCGAAATTCGATAAGTTCCTGTTGTTGTTGCTGGAGATTTTGCAACGTGACGGCTTAATCCTGCACGCGGCCGACCAGTTCAGTTTTACGCTTCCGGCAGCGCGTCCCTGGGCGCAAGACATTGCCGCGTTGGAACAGCGCATTAATGAACAATTTCCAGGTTTCAGGCCGCTGTACGAGATGGTCGCTTATTGTGTCCGTCATTATCGGGAGGCGTTATCCGGTAGCATATCGGCGATCAGCGTGTTATACCCCGATGGCGACCGCAGTTTAATTTCCGAAACCGGCAGGAACACGGTGGAGCATTCCAATCACCGCGTGTACTATCAGTTATTGAAAAAACATGTTGATGACATCGTGGACGCGTCTGCGGAGGTTGTGCGTATTTTGGAGATAGGCGGCGGCAGCGGCGTATTGACGGGCATTATTGCGCCTGGGCTGAAGGGTAAAAACGTCGAATATTATTTTACCGATATAGGCAAATCCTTTGTGCTGAAGGTGCAACAGCAAGCCGCAAGCCTGGGTCTGGATTTTATGCGTTTCGGCGTGTTCGATATTTTTCAGGATCCGGTCGCACAAGGATTCGATTTACAGAGCTTCGATTTGATTTACGGCCTGGATGTTGTCCATGCCACGCCGGATATTCGCCGGGCGATTGATTGCGTCAGCCGGTTATTAAAGCCGGGCGGCGAATTATGCTTGGTCGAAACCCCGCCGATACCGCGATGGTATGAAATGGTTTGGGGCTTGGCGGAAGGCTGGTGGTATTTCGAAGATGCGGAGCTCAGGTCAGGCACGACGCCATTACTATCGCCGGATGCCTGGGAACATGTCATGAATGCCGATGGTTTGTTTGCCCATGTCGCAGTATTTCCGTTAACGCCGCAGCAGCGCCTGGACACCGATTGTTGTCTGGTGGTGGCGAAAATGCCGGGAGCCGGCAAGCTCGGCGGTGTCCGTGACCGCGCCGAAACTATCCGCGCCTTGTTGGATATGGAGCGTGCGGGCGCCAAAGTCCACGTCCATACCGTCGATGTGTGCGATACCGCCGCGATGCAGAAATTAGCGCAGCAAGCCGGAGCTATCAACGGCGTTTTCCATACGGCCGCCAGCGATAGCCGGGGTTATATCGCGATTCAGGATCGTCAGCGTTCGCTGGCCGAGTTACGTCCGAAAGTGCTGGGGACGCTGGCCTTGCAGCGCAGCATCGATTTTAAGTCCGTGGATTTTGTGTTGCTGTTTTCGTCGCTAAACGCGATAACGGGCGGGCAGGGCAATATCGCCTATACCGCCGCCAACAGTTATCTGGACGCGTTCGCGCATTATTGCCGACATCAGGATTTAGGTCGTGTGCATGTGCTGGATTGGGACCGTTGGCAAAGTATCGGTCAGGCGCTTGCATTTGAAGAACGGGTCTTAAACAGCTCCGGCCTTAAGCTGGAAGGCGGCATCACCGATACTGAAGGGTTTGCCGCGATACGCCGGGCATTGCGCTCACCTTACCCGCAGTTGCTGGTCAGGACAAACAGGGCTGCGGGCGTCGAGCCCCAGATGAACCCAGCCCATGACGCCGACGTCCCCCAACAAACGGTACAGCAGCGGCCACATGGTTTGCAAGCTTATCGGGCGCCTGAAACCGCCACCGAACACATGATCGCCGAGGTCTGGAGTGAAGTTTTAGGCATCAAGCAACCGGGTGTCGATGATGATTTTGCTGCGTTGGGCGGCGATTCCTTAATTGCTATCCGCGTCATGTCACGGCTGAAAACATCCCTGGCTATGAATCTGGAAGTTAAATTGGCCTTCGAATATGCCACGATAGCGAAACTGGCAAGGCAGATTGAAACCTTGCAGGCGGCGGTTGCCATAACCACGGTAAGCGGTGATGACGATGAAACTGAATATGAAGGCGGCGTTATTTAAGTCTGTAGCCCATCAAGTCCGGGGTGCGGGCTGTTTTCGCCATATACTTAACGGAGGCGCTGTTTGGACGAAGTTAGCGAGTTTTTAGTTGAATTACGCCAATTAGGCGTGCGCCTGTTTTTGGCGGAACAGGAATTGCGTTTTAGCGCCCCTAAAGGCGTCGTGACGCCTGTGATTATGGCGCGTTTGAAAGCGCAAAAAACCGGGTTAACCCTGCTGTTGCAACAGGCCGCCGCTACCGAAGAAGAACGGACTGAGCCGCTACGCCCTTTTGCAACCGGTTCCGCCGTGCCGCTATCGTTTGCACAGCAACGTTTGTGGTTTTTATTCCGTCTGGAAGGAGCGTCGCCTAGTTACAATATTTTGCAGGCCAGCCGTTTGCATGGCGATCTGGACATAACCGTCCTAACGCGCAGCTTTAACTATTTGATTAAACGTCATGAAAGCTTGCGTACGCGTTTTGCAGAAAATGCGGATGGCGTCGCTGAGCAGATCGTCGAAGACAGGGTGGAGCTGGCTATTAGCGTCGAGGATTTTAGCGCTTATACGCCCCCCCAAAAACAGCAGTTGCTGGAACAAGCCAAGCAGCAGTTATCTGCCAGTCTATTCGATTTAGGTGTCGCGCCGCTATCGCGCGTAATGTTAATCCATTACGACCAGCAAGAGTGGCTGATGCTGATGGTGATGCACCATATCATCGGCGACGGCTGGTCTATGGGTATCTTGAGCCGGGAACTGTCGGTGGCTTACGGCTGTTATGCCGATGGGCATGAGCCCGATCTACCGGCGATCACGGTTAACTATCGCGATTATACGCTGTGGCAACAGCGCGAACGGCAGACCCGGATTATCGGGCACGGTATCAAAACCTGGCGCCGTTTGCTGGACAACAGCGAATATCGGCTGGAATTAAGCAACAGCAAACCACGTCCGGCAACGCGCAGTTATGCGGGGGCAACGTATCCGTTGGCGTTGGAACCCGTGTTGGGCCAACAATTGGAAAGCCTCGCAGACGCCCATGGCGTGAGTCTGTTTGTGGTCTTGCTGACGGCTTATTTCGTCTTGTTGCAACGTTATAGCGGACGCAACGACCTGTTGGTGGGAACGCAGGCCGCTAACCGTAATGAGTCGGCGCTGGAACCGTTGGTCGGCTTTTTTATCAATACCCTGCCGTTACGCGCCCGTATCGACGGCAATCCTTGCTTCACCGAGCTGCTGTTGCAAGTCCGGGATTTCTGCTTGCAAGCTTTCGAACTGCAAACCGTGCCTTTTGAGCGCCTGGTTGACGCCGTAAAGCCGGAGCGGGATTTCGGATATAACCCTTTGGTGCAGATTATGTTTTTGTGGCAGAACGCGCCGATTGCGGATATTGCGCTGCAAGGCTTGACGATAAGCCGTGAGCCGCTGCATAGTTCTGCTGCAAAATTCGACTTGACCTTGGAGTTAGGCATGGAACAAGGGCAAATTCAAGGCGTTTTCGAGTACAGCACCGATTTGTTCGACGCATCTGCGATAGCTGCGATGGCAGCACAGTATAAACATGTGCTGCTGGGTGTTGTCGCTGCGCCGCAAACAACGTTAGCGGGATTGCGGCTGGATGGCGGCATCGTAATGCCGGCACACCAACCATGCGATGATGGCTTGCTGCCTTATGCGAATATTATTGCCGCTTTCGATGCCCAGGTGGGCTTAAACCCCGATGCCCCTGCCATTAATGACGGTGCCGGGCAACTCACGTACCGGCAGTTGTCCGAACAGGCCCAGAGAATAGCGTTGCGCTTGCAGCATGCCGGTGTTGTTGACGGCGATGTCGTGGCGATTAACCTGCCCCGGTCGAATGCGTATATTGTCGCAATGCTGGGGGTGTTGTCGGCTGGTTGCGCTTATCTGCCTTTAGAGCCCTCGTTGCCCCGCGCAAGAATGCAGTATATTTTGCACGACGCCGCCGTTGCTGCGGTGGTTGGCGATAAGCATGAATTTACCGAATTTCCGCATATTTCCTGTGCCGGTCTTGACGAGGATATCGGGTACGCACAGCGTGCCGTATCCATCTATCCGCAGAGCCCGGCTTATGTCATTTATACCTCAGGGTCCACCGGCCAGCCTAAAGGCGTCTGGATAGAACACCGCTCGGTGCTGGCCTTGACACGCGCTTTACAGCGGGAAATATACCAGCGCTATCAACAGCCTGCCAATGTCGCGTTGATGGCGTCGTTTATTTTCGATGCGTCGGTGCAGCAAATTTTTGCCGCCTTATGCCTGGGCCATTGTTTGCATATCTGCGCCGCCGAAGCGCGGCGTGAGGGGCGCGCCTTATTGGCGTTTTTGACGGAACACAGCATACAGGTCAGCGATTGCACGCCGTCGTTATTACAGATCATGCAGGATGCCGGTTTAGTTGATGTTGGCGGATTAGCCCTGGAACAATTGATTGTCGGAGGTGAAGCCCTGCCGCCGGACTTGATCGCGGCGCTTGCCCAAGGCCGCAATGCCGGTCGTATCCAGATCAGCAATGTTTACGGGCCTACCGAATGTACGGTGGATTCAACACTGCACCCTGTCTGTTATCAGCGTACCTATCCCGGTTCGGCGGTCACCCTTGGCACGCCGCTAGCCCATGCCCGGATAAAAATAGCCGACAGTTACGGCAATGCCCAGCCAGCAGGACTGGTCGGCGAGATTTATATCGGCGGCGCGGCGGTCGGCGGCGGCTATTGGCGTAAGCCTGCGTTAACCGCAGAGCGTTTTGTTCCGGCCGAGAACGGCGCGCGCTGGTACCGTAGCGGCGATAAGGGCTATTACAACGACAACGCTGAAATCGAATTTTTAGGGCGTAAGGACAACCAAGTCAAAATTCGTGGTTTTCGGATTGAACTGGGCGAGGTGGAGGCGCAGTTACTGAAGCAACCCGCCATCTTGCAAGCTGCCGTCACGGTACATCAGGGCGAGGTGAACGAACTGGTGGCTTATTTGGTCGTCGCAGGCCAAACCCGTGTCGCCGATTTGCGTTCAGGGCTAGCCGAACAATTGCCCGATTACATGATACCCGCCCATTTTATCTTGCTGGATGCGATGCCCTTGAATGCTTCGGGTAAACTCGACAGGAAAGCCTTGCCTGCGCCTAGCGTTGGTCAACGCCTAAGCGATGCACTGGGCGGTGTTCCGAAAGGCGGCCGGGAAACCGTGCTGGCGCAAATCTGGTGCGCGGTGTTGGGTATCGATGTAATCGGCAGGGACGATAATTTCTTTGCTTCGGGCGGCGATTCGATCAAAGCGCTGCAAATTGTGTCGCGCTTGCGCCAATCGGGCTGGCAGCTGGAAGTCAGGGATTTGTTCACGCACCCGTCCATCAGCAAATTAGCGCCCAAACTTAAAGCTATCAACGATAGGCAACCGGATTCCGGGCACAGGCCGGAAGGTGACGTGCCGCTGAGCGCCATACAACAGCATTTTTTTCAGGTACATGGCGTACATTTCGGGCATTTTAACCAGGCCTTTTTATTACGCGCCGAGGCGATAGACCTGGGCCGGTTCAAACAGGCCTTAACCCTGGTCTGCGCCCATCACGACGCGTTCCGTTTGCGTTATCGGCACGACGGCCAGGGCTGGCGGCAATATTATTCGGATAACACAGGTTTTGAATTGACCGTGCTGGAACAGGTAACCAACGAATCCTTAAGCACACATGCCGCCGCTGTCCAGCAATCCTTCGACTTGACAGCGGGGCCCTTATTTAAAGTGGTTTGCTATGGCCATGCAGACGGTGTGCATGTATTGCTGGTGGCGCACCATTTAATTATAGACGGCGTGTCCTGGCGCATCCTGATGGAAGACCTGCATGACGCCTACCAACAGGGCGACGCCTGGCAAGCGCCAGCCCCGACCGCCAGTTTTCAGGCCTGGATGCGGCACGTTGGGCAGCAGGGCGCTACTCTTATGGCGCAACAACAAGACTATTGGCTTAACCATGAAAGCAACGCGCACGGGCCGTTTATGGCGGGACAGGGCGGGTGTTACCGCGATCTGGACACGGTGAGCTGTGAGTTTACCGAGGCCGATAGCGAACGCTTTTTAACCGGCGTCCATCACGCCTACCAGACCGAAGCCAATGATTTATTGCTGGCGGCGTTGCTGTGGGCGTATACGCGCTGGAGTTCGTCGCAGCAATTGACCTTGATGCTGGAAGGCCACGGGCGGGATGTCCTGCAAGACGTGGATGCCAGCCGCACTATCGGCTGGTTTACGACACGTTATCCGGTGTCGCTGGCTTATTATGCCGATAAGGATGTGGCCTATCTGATTAAAAGCGTTAAAGAAACCTTGCGGGCAATTCCCGACAAAGGCGTCGCTTACGGCCTGTTGCGCTATAGGGGAAATAGCACGCTTGCTTTTCGCGATCCGGCGCTGAGTTTTAATTATTTAGGGCAGTTCGGCGGGCAACAGCAAGGCTTGTTTGCGATGGCCGACGAAGCGATAGGCGATATGATGTCACCCGCTGCAAGCCCGCCTTACCACATCGAATTCGTAGGCAAACATGTCGGCGGCAAATTGTCGTTTGAAGTCGCTTATCAGCGGCACTTGTACACCCAAGGGCAGGTGACCGAATTGCTGGCGCATTTCAAACAAGCCTTGCTGGACATCATGGCCCACGCCGCCGATTGTGCAGCACCGTCGTTGACGCCTTCGGACATCGATTATGACGGTTTTGATATTGAACAACTGGATGATTTTTTGGCGCAATTGGAATGATGCGGGTCTATTCGAGGCTAGTCGCGTATTAGCCTAGCAACTGGACCGCAAGCCTTATCCACATGACTGCGAGTATCAGCGTGCCGCCCAAAAAAGCCAGCATCCTGTGTGTTACGTTGTTGTCGCCGATATGGATATAGGCATGGGCGTATCGGCTAATGACAAAGCACCAGGCAAGGACGGTATAGGGCAGGTCTGTGTGGTTGCCGCTATAAATAATCAGACACAACACGTAGAAAAGAACCGGCAGTTCAAAGAGGTTGGCATAGTGGTTGGTCACTTTGGCAAGATAGTCCGGCAGCCTGGCGCCTTTGTTGAGCAGGAAATAGCTACGGTTCAGGCCATCTTCTTTTACTGCCTTAAATCTGCACTTGAGCATTAAGATGCCGACGGCGAAGGTCAGCAGCACTATGGCGAATACCGGGAAAATAATTAAATTCGGGTTCATGGGCTATGCTCACGGAATTAGTTTGATGTTGACGAATTAACGGTCACATCATACCTTCTTCGCTGTGCAAGGTCGATTTGTGACTCGCGGCCTACCCAAGCGTATAAAAATACACTATTCTTAGCCACCGAAATTGGACACTTGAAATGGGTATTGAACTTTGGATGTAAGCAAACAAAACGTGGCGAATATTTACCCGTTGACGCCGTTGCAGGAAGGTTTTTTATTTCATGCCCTGGCAAACAACGATGATTCCTATATCCAGCAAATTGCTTATGTGCTGGAAGGCCGGTTCGATGAACAGCGCTTCCTGAAGGTATGGGAGATATTGCTGGCCCGGCATGACATATTAAGGAGCCTGTTTTTTCATACCGGTGCTGAGCGCCCTTTGCAGCTGGTGTTAAAAAAACAGCCGTTGGACAGCATCAGCATTGATTTACGGCATCTGGATGCCGCAGCGCAAGGCCAGCGGCGGCAACAGATTAAGGAGCGGGATAGGCGGCGCGGTTTCCGTCTGGATAAAGACAGCCTATTGCGTTTTACCTTGTTGCGCTTAGCTGACGACCGGACCGAAGTGCTATGGAGCCATCATCATATTATTCTCGATGGTTGGTCATTAGGGATTTTGCTGGCGGAATGTACGGCGCTTTATCAGGATGTGCTGGCCACATTGCCGTTTACCCCGCCGTTCTCGACCTATGTGCAGTGGCTGGAGAAAAAAGACCGGCAGCAAACTCTGGCCTTTTGGCGCGATTATCTCCAGGACTACCAGGACGAAGTCAAACTGCCTTTTACTACGCTATTCCCCGTCTCAGGCCCGCAACGCATCAAGGCGCAGTTCACGATACCGGAAACCTTACTGGCGGCTATCCGACAGTTATCGCAGGGCATGCAAGTCAGTTTGAACACGATATTCCAGGGTGCCTGGGGGATTTTACTGGCGCGTTACAATGACACCGAAGATGTGGTGTTTGGCACTGCGGTCTCGGGACGGCCTGCCGGGATCGACGGTGTTGAGCAGATGGTAGGCTTGTTTATCAACACGATACCGGTCAGGGTCAGGCCGGAAGCCGGTTTGACGGTCAGCAGGTTTTTGCGGGGCTTGCAGGATCAGGCCTTACAGGCCGAAGCCCATCATTATTCGCCCTTGCATGCGATACAAAGCAGCCATCCATTGCAGAACCGCCTGATTTCCACGCATCTGACCTTTGAAAATTTTCCTCTGGATGAACGCTTTAAGCAGCTCGGTACGGACCATGCCGCAGCCTTGCAAGTCCAGTCCAACGAAATTATCGAACGCACGCATTACCCGCTGGATATTCAGTTTTTACCCGCGCAGCACGGCATCAAGGTGCAAATGGCGTATTCGGCCGATTATGATGCCGATATGGCGAGCCGAATAGAACAGCATCTTTGTCGTATTCTGCAACAACTCTGTGCCGCGCCTGAAGCGCTGACCTTGCAACAGATCGGCTTGCTGGATGAAACCGAGCAACACAGCCTGCTTAGCCGCTGTCTTGCTCTAAAACAATATCCCTTCGATGATTTATTGCAGCGCTTTAATGCCTGGGTTGTTGCTGATCCCGCACACACGGCGCTGGTGTTCCAAGCGCAAACCTTAAGCTATGCCCAGTTGGACGGTTATGCCAATGCGGTCTGTGACCGCCTGCATGCCGCCGGATTAGTCCCTGGCGCCCATGTTGCGCTGTGTTTTGAGCGCTCCCTGGAAATGGTCGTTGCCCTATTGGCGGTGTTAAAGGCCGGTATGGTGTATGTGCCTATGGATACCGCATTGCCGGTAGATCGGATGCGTTTTATCGTTAATGACGCCAGAGCGCAACTGCTGTTGGCCGGTTCGGAATTTGCCGGGCTGGACGGTTTAAGCTGTCCGACGCTACGGGTGGCTTTGGATGAACTGGAGCCACGTGTGGAACCGGTTATGCACTGGCGGCCTGAAGCGCAGCATCCGGCCTATATCATCTATACCTCAGGTTCAACGGGTGAGCCTAAAGGCGTCGTGGTCAGTCACGGCAATATGGCGAGGCTGTTTTCAGCTGCCGATGAGCTGTTCGATTTTAGTGCTGACGATGTCTGGTGTCTGTTCCATTCTTACGGCTTTGATTTTTCTGTTTGGGAACTGTGGGGGGCGTTACGCTACGGCGGTAAATTGGTTATCGTGCCTTACTGGCTAAGCCGTTCGCCGGGCGATTTTTATCAATTGCTGGCAATGCAAAAAGTGACCGTGCTGAACCAGACGCCGACCGCTTTTAAACTGGTGTGCGATGTTGACCGCTCAAGCGACAACAAACTGGATGCTTTGCGTTATGTGGTTTTCGGCGGCGAAGCGCTGGATTTCAAGTCGTTGGCGTCTTGGTTCCAAGCTTATGAGCAACCCCAGTTGGTTAATATGTACGGTATTACTGAAACCACGGTGCATGTTACGTACAAGCGGATAATGCCACGGGAGGTCGCCGTGCGCGGCAGCATGATAGGCAAACCCTTGGCGGATTTGAGCGTGCTGGTGCTGGATCGTTACGGCGAGCTGTCAGCGCCGGGTGTGCCGGGCGAACTTTTTGTCGGCGGTGCGGGTGTTAGCCTGGGGTATTTGGACAGACCGGCATTATCCGTACAGCGGTTTGTGGACCTCCCCCAGTTAGCTGGCGCAGGGCGGTATTACCGTACCGGCGATACCGGACGTTATCTCGACAACGGCGAGTTGGAATATTTCGGTCGTCTGGACCAACAGATCCAGTTTCATGGGTTCCGCATAGAATTGGGTGAAATCGAGCAGGTCTTGATGCGCCAGCCGCTGATTGACCAAGCCGTCGCGGTTTTATTACACGATGCGTCACGCCAATTATCAGCGCAGGGTCAGCAACAGACGATAGTCGCTTATTACCGTAGCCAAAACGGTTTACCTATTGCTGTCGCTGAGCTGCGCGATTATCTGAGCCGTTATTTGCCTGCTTATATGGTGCCGGGCCTGTTCATCCATGTAGCCCGGTTTCCGCTGACGGCAAACGGCAAAATTGACAAGTCGGCCTTGCCTGCGCCCACGGCTACGGCAAGTGACGCCTATCAAGCGCCGACCAGTCCGCAGGAACAAGTGTTGGCGACAGTCTGGGCCCAGGTTTTGCAACGGCCGCAAATAAGCGTAGAGGAAAACTTTTTTGCGTTGGGCGGTGATTCCATCCAGGCCATCCGTGTCGTGTCGCATACGCGGCAAAAAGGTTATGCGCTAGACGTGCAGGATGTATTCCGTTATCCGACTATACGTGAATTAGCTTCCTGGTTACGTCCGGTAGAACAACGCCGTAAAACCCAGGAAGCTACCGGCGTCATCGCGCTGACGCCGGTGCAGCGCTGGTTTTTTGAACAGCAGCCTGAACATCAGCAACATTTTAATCATTCGGCCTTGCTGGAAGCGGCAAGCGGGGATTGGCAGCCGCAGTTGGTGGCGCAAGCCTGGAACCGCCTGTTAATACAACATGCGGTGTTGCGTTGCGGTTTTGAGATCGGCGAGCAAGGCCCGCAGGCATTAATCCATGCCGCCGGACAGGTGAGCGTGGCGACGGTTTCGTTAATGGCCGAAGCGGATGTTGACGGCGCGATGGTCAGGCATGCCGAAACGCTACAGCGCGATTTCAATTTGGCGGTAGCGCCGTTAATCCGTCTGACTGTTTATCGTTGCCCGTCAGGCGACCGCTTATTGGTTGTGATCCATCACTTGTTGGTTGACGGCGTGTCCTGGCGCATTTTACTGGAGGATTTTAGTACGCTTTATCAAGCGGCATTGACAGGACAAAGCGCTCAATTGCCTGAGCCCAGCGACAGTTATGCGGATTGGGCGGCAGGTTTGGCAGCTTATAGCCGCAGCCAGCCGCTGTTGGCGGAATTGCCATACTGGCGCGGCGTTATTGCCAACCGCTCCGGGCCATCATGGGCGGCGAAACCTTGCCGTTATCAGGATGCCAACAGCCTACACCGGTTATTGCCCGCAGAGGCCAGCACCTTGTTATTGGAGCAAGCGAACAGCGCCTTTAACACCAGCACCGAAGAGCTGTTGTTAAGTGCTTTGATACCGGCATTGTCGGCTTGGGCGGGATGGACGCACAGCCTGTTATTGCTTGAAGGGCATGGGCGGGAACCGCTGCCCGGCGGTTTGGATGTCACGCGCACGGTCGGCTGGTTCACGTCGTTGTATCCCTTTTGCCTAAGCCAGATAGCCGGTCGTGATTTGGCTTATCAAATCAAATCGGTGAAGGAAAATCTGCGTAACGTGCCGGGTAAGGGCGTGGGTTATGGCGTGTTGCGCTATGTGACGCCGCCTAACGAAACCGGCGGCGCATCCCTGGCATTCAATCCTGCCCTGGTTTTTAATTATTTGGGACGTTTTGACAGCACCGACGATGCCGGGCTTTACCGCATCTTGACTAAAGACACCGGCGCTGCGGTTGCACCGCAGGCGCTCAGGCCCGGTGCCTTGGAGTTTAGTGCGATGGTGCTGTCCGGTGAGCTGCGCGTTGAGTGGCGTTATGACGCCGCATTGGAAACCGGTTCAATACAAACTCTGGCTGATCTGTATATGACCCAACTGCTTGCCGTGATCGATTTTTGTTTGCATCGCGCAGTCGAGCCGACACCGTCGGACTTGACCTATTCCGCGCTGAGTTTGGATGAATTGGACGATATTTTTTCATGATTAGCAAAGACAATTTAAAAGACCTCTGCCCCCTAACGCCGATGCAGGAAGGGATGCTTTACCAGAGCCTGCTGGACGGCAACAGCACCGCCTATCATGAACAACTCTGCTTCACGCTGGCGGGCGCTTTAAACCCTGAGTTGTATCGCCAAAGCTGGGAGTTGCTGGTTGCCCGCCATGAGGTCTTACGCAGCGTTTTCATCGTCAACAAAACCCAGCAACCGCTGCAAGCCGTGTTACACCATACACCCGCATTTTTTACTGTTGAAGATTGGGCAGGGCGCACGGATGCGGAGCAAAAACAAGCGATAGCCGATTATCTGCATGCCGACTTGGCGCAACGTTTTAAGTTGGTCGACCAACCGCCGTTTAGGGTAAAACTGTTCGATTTAGGCGGACAACGCTGGTGTCTGGTCTGGAGTTTTCATCATATCCTGCTGGACGGCTGGAGCGTCGGCATCCTGATGGCGGAGATGGGGCAGCTTTATGCGGCCTTGCAACAAAACACCACGCCCCGGCTAGCGCCGACGCCGCCGTTCAGCGCCTATCT
The DNA here is from genome assembly GCA_030653435.1 of Methylovulum sp. Classification (GTDB taxonomy): domain Bacteria; phylum Pseudomonadota; class Gammaproteobacteria; order Methylococcales; family Methylomonadaceae; genus Methylovulum. The sequence continues at coordinate 19,577 of JAURZI010000010.1, read as the reverse complement.
GCAATGGTTGAAGCAGCAGGATCCCGAAGCAGGGTTGCGTTTTTGGCAAACCTATCTTGATGGCTATGCGGAAACCGCATCCTTACCGGCTTGTGGCGGATGGAAACCGCAGGCAAGCGAACAAAAAATCAGTTTGCCGGCAGCGTTGCCGGAACAGTTGCAAGCTTGCGCCCAACGGCACAAGGTAACCGTCAATGCGTTGGTACAAGCGGCTTGGGGCTTATTGCTGGGGCGCTATACCAACCGGCAGGACGTGGTGTTTGCCACGGTAGTTTCCGGTCGTCCCAGCGGGATACCCCAGATAGAGCGTATGGTAGGTCTGTTGATTAATGCTGTGCCGGTACGCGTCAGCTTTGCGATGGCAGAACCGGTCTCGGCCTTATTGGCGCGGCTGCACCAGCATAATACCGAAAGCCAGGCCTTCCAGTTCCTGGCCTTGGCGGATGTTCAGCCGCAACAAGGTTCAGCAGACCATTTGCTGGTGTTCGAGAATTATCATCTGGACGAGTCAGTGTCTGCAAGCCAGGCAGATTTTTATGTCAGTGACATCCATGCTCGCGAAGAAACCCATTATGATTTGACGCTAGTTATCGCCCCCGGAACATCATGGACGGTGACCTGTTTGTATAACGAGGCCCGCTACAGTAGCGTTTATATCCAGCAAGTGGCGCAGCATTTCATCAATCTGCTGGTCGCGGTGGTGACGCAGACAGATGAACCGGTACAGGCGCTGGCGATGTTAAGCGCAGAGGAAACGGCGCGCTTATTGGCGCACGGGCGCGGCGTCGCCAATACCTTCCCCGAACAGGAGAATCTGGCCTGTTTGTTTGAAAAGACGGTGCAGCTCTGCGGCACGCAAACCGCGTTGATGGACAGCGAAAACCGTTATAGCTTTGTGGAGCTTAACGCCCAGGCCAACCGCATGGCGCATGGCCTGATAGCCGCAGGCGTGAAACCCGGCGATATCGTCGCAGTAGCCTTGCCTAGGGGCTGCATGCGCGTTATTGCCGTGCTGGCGCTGATCAAGGCGGGCGCGGCCTATCTGGGTATAGAGGCGGACACGCCTGAGCCCAGAATAGCCTGGTTGTGCCAGGATGCCGGCGTCCGGCTCATCATCATCATCAACAATGAAGCTGCCGGATGGGCTGGGACATTGGCGCACGTCGATCCTTACCGTATATTGTCCGGGTCGGTTGACGACACAAACCCGAGCGTGGCGGTCACCGCTGCGGCAATGGCTTATATCTCTTATACTTCCGGTTCTACCGGTGAACCGAAAGGCGTGTGCGTCAGCCAGCGCAATATCAGCCGCTTGGTGATGGCTACCGATTTCGTCACTATCGGCGCCGACGATGTGTTTTTGCAGTTTGCGCCGTTGTCTTTTGATGCGTCAACGTTTGAAATTTGGGCGCCGTTGCTGAATGGCGTTGCTTTGGCGGTAGAGGATAACCCGCAGCCCGGTCTTGCGGAATTGGGTGCCACGCTTAAGCGACATCAGGTCAGCATACTCTGGTTGACGGCAGGCTTGTTCCACCAGATGGTGGACGGGCAACTGGACGACCTGGCTCAGATCCGGCAACTGTTGGCGGGCGGTGATGTGGTGTCGCCGGATCATGTTAAGCGGCTGTTGCAGCGTTATCCCGGCATGGTGTTTGTCAATGGCTATGGGCCGACGGAAAACACGACATTCAGTTGTTGCCATCGCATGACGGAAGCTTCCGGGCTTATGGGTAGCGTACCTATCGGCCAGCCCATTGCCAATTCCGAAGCTTGGGTATTGGACAAGCTCTTGCGTCCGCAACCGATAGCGGCTGTCGGTGAGCTTTATGTCGGCGGGGCGGGTGTGGCGCTGGGCTATTGGCAACAACCGGCACTGACGGCGGCGGTGTTTGTCCCGCATCCTTATGGTTTGCAAGCAGGCGAGCGTTTATACCGTACCGGCGATTTGGTCAGCCTTAATGCCCAGGGTCAACTGGAGTTTATCGGGCGGGCCGATAGCCAATTCAAGATACGCGGCTTCCGTATCGAAGCGCAGGAAGTGGAGTCCGCGCTAAAAAAACGTATCGGGATTAAAGACGCGTTGGCCCATATTGTCCAGGATGCGTCAGGTGACAAGGCGTTGGTCGCTTATGTCGTTACAGATGGCGATGCCGTCGGCAGTCTCGATGCCCAAGGTTTGGGCGAGGCGTTGGCGCAGACTTTGCCGCGTTATTTGATACCCGATGTGTTTGTCGAGCTAGCGGCTTTCCCGCTCAATAAAAACGGTAAAGTAGACCGCATGGCCTTGCCTGACCCTTTTGCATCGCTTCCTGTCGGTGGTCGGTTTACGCTGCCTGACAATGATACTGAACGGGCTTTGCAGGCTATCTGGCAGCGGGTTTTGAACCGGGATGCCATCGGTGTCACCGATGATTTTTTCCGTTTGGGCGGGCATTCGTTAAAAGCCACGCAGGTGGTCTCGTTAATACGCAAACAGTTAAACAAAGAAGTGCCGCTACGGCTGATGTTTGAAGCGCCGACGATCAGGGCGTTTGCAGAAAAACTGCAAGCATTGGCACAACCGGAAAGCAACGGGCCGCAACTGGTCAAGCGTGACCGAAGTCGGCGGAAAGTGCTGTAGGGCGCGCCGTGCGCGCCTTTTCCGGTATCGAGCCGCCGATGGCGTGCGCGGCACGCCCTACAAGGGATGTGCAGAAAATGGTTTCGTGGCCTACATCAAACAAGAGATATGACAATAGCTAAGGGTTTACTATGGTGATTTTAGGGTTAGCAGGCGGCTTCGATCCGGTTTATGAGTCTTATTTCGACTTCGGCACTGATTTGCTGCACGATGCGGCGGCGGTGTTGCTACGTGATGGTGTCGTCGTGGCCGGTATCGAAGAAGAGCGTTTTAACCGCATCAAGCACACGAATAAAATCTGGCATGACGCCGTGCGGTTTTGCATGCAGGAAGCGGGTATGGCTTTGCATCAACTCGATCAGATTGCCGTTTATGTCAGCGAACCGTTCCTGAACGAATCGCTGAAGCAATTGCGGCTGGTAAAGCCTGGCTTGGGGGATTTGCAGGATGCCAGGGCCGTTTACCAATATCTGTTCAAACGCGAGTTGGGCGTGGATCTGCCCAGGGACATGTTCAGTTTTGTTAACCACCATCTGGCCCATGCCGCGACCGCTTATTATATGTCGGGCTATCAGCAAAGCCTGGTGCTGACGATAGACGGTTCCGGCGATAATGTCTCAACTACGGTGGTCGATGTGCAGGGTAAGGAATTCAAAACCTTGATGACCAAGCCGGTCAACGAGTCCCTGGGTTTTTTCTATCTGGATGTGATCCGCTTCCTGGGTTACCAGATATTTGATGAATATAAAGTCATGGGCTTGGCGCCTTATGGCGACGCGCAGCGGTTTGCAGAAAAATTCGCCGGTTTCTACAGCTTATTGCCGGATGGCGATTACACCCTGCACCGGGAACGCATCGTCAGCCTGTACGAAGACCTGATGCCGCGCCAAAAAAACGAGGCCTTCACGCAAGTGCATAAAGATATTGCTGCGGCGCTGCAACTGGCGCTGGAAACTATCGTCATGCACATCTTGCGGCATTATCAGCGGCTCACCGGGCATCAGCAGTTGGCGATAGCGGGCGGCGTAGGCCAAAACAGCAGCATGAACGGCAAAATCCTGCAAGCCATGCTGTTTCGGCAGGTTTTTGTGCCGTCGTTTGCCGCCGACTCCGGTTGCGCTTACGGCGCGGCGATTTACACCGCCCATCGCTTGCAACCGTCGTTGCCGCTACGCCGTGTCCAGCATGCTTATTGGGGTACGCCTACGCCTGAAGGTGTAACGCTGGAGCAGGCTTTGGCAAAATGGCGCGCTTTTACCGACATCGTCAAAATGGACGATACGGCGCAACAGGCCAGTGATCTGATCATCGCCGGAAAAGTGCTGGGCTGGGTGCAAGGCCGCTCCGAGTTCGGCCCTAGGGCCTTGGGCAACCGCAGCATTATTGCCGACCCGCGCTTAGGCAGCCATAAAGAAACCATCAATGCGATGATCAAAATGCGGGAAAGTTACCGCCCGTTCGCGCCGTCCATCCAAGAAGAATACGTGCATGATTTCTTCGATGTCCCTAATGACGAACAGCATTTTCCGTTTATGTCGTTTGTGTTGCCCGTAAAAGCCGAACATCGCGCTTTGCTGGCGGCTATCACCCATGTTGATGGCAGCGCCCGCCTGCAGACCGTCAGTCGCGAGTGCAACCCCCGTTACTGGGCGTTAATCGACGCATTCCGCGCCAAGACTGGCATCCCGATATTGCTGAACACTTCGTTTAATAACCATGCCGAACCTATAGTCGATAATGTTGATGATGCGGTCGTGTGTTATTTGACCTCCGGTCTGGATTATCTGGTTGTGGGTGATTATTTATTGACCAAGCGCCCATGGGGCGAAGCCGAATTATTGGCGCTGAAACCGGCCTTGCCGAAAGCGGCGCGCTTGCTGAAAGAAGATTGTTATCGGGATTATTCCCAACGTAGCGCACAATGTTATTTGGAGTGGAATTATGACGGCGGCAGCCGACGCGTTATTTCCGGCTTGGCCTACGACGTGCTGTGCCATGCCGATGGGGGAGTTCGCCTTGATGATTTGCTCGGCAAGGCGGAGTTGACCCTGGAACAGCGGTCATCTGTGTGTGCGGAAGTGACTGAACTATGGTCATCGCGGTTTATCATGTTAAAACCTTAGCGTGGGATATGGGCGTGCCGTGCACGCCTTGGATGGTCAACACCAGAATAAGTGGAGATTAATGATGAATAATGAGCAGCAAGACTTAACAGAAGATATTTATCAGTTCCCGCTGTCTTTTTCCCAGCAACGCTTATGGCTTTTTGACCAATTGCAACCCGGCAGCACCGCCTATAATATTACGACCGCTTTACGCCTGGCGGGAACCTTGGATGTTGCTGCGCTGGAAGCGGCGCTGGCGCAGATAGTCCAGCGCCATGAAATCCTCCGTACCACGTTTGCCGATTATCAGGGCGAGCCGTCGCAATGGATCCGTCCGGCTATCGGTTTTAATCTGGAAAAACAGCTGCTCCCTCCTGCCCCCCTGGAACGGCAACTCAAGCAGGCCGAAGCGGTGGCGTTAAGCCGGGCAGGTCATGTGTTCGACTTGCGGCAAGGGCCGTTATTAAATGTTGTGTTGCTGACGCTGGCCGACGACAGCCATGTGTTGGTTTCTGTCGTCCATCATATTATTTCGGATGGTTGGTCTATGGGCGTGTTCATGCGCGAGTTGGCCGCATTCTATACGGCCCAAATCCAGGGCCACATAAGCAGTGGATTGCCTGCACTGGCCATCCAATACGGTGATTATGCACTTTGGCAACGCGAATGGTTTGTCGGTGACATCCGGGACAGGCAACTGAGTTACTGGCAGACCCAGCTGGCCAACGTGCCGCCCTTATTAATGCTGCCCACCGACAAACCCAGGCCGCCAGTGCAGAGTTTTGCAGGCGCCACATGGGATGCAGCGCTTTCCGCACAGACTACTGCGGCCTTAAAACAACTGGCGGCAGCCGAGGGCGCGACGCTAAATATGGTCTTGATGGCGGCATTTTTGGTGTTGCTGCACCGTTACAGCGAAGAATCGGATATGGTCATAGGCACACCGGTGGCGAACCGCAACCAGTTGGAACTTGAGCCGTTGATCGGTTTTTTTGCCAACACGCTGGTCATACGCGCCGACGTGGAACCGCAGATGAGCTTTCGGGACTTGCTGCGCCAGCTTAAAGCGACGGCATTGGCAGCATACGAGCATCAGGATTGCCCTTTTGAACAGTTGCTGGATGTGTTGCGCCCTGAGCGGTCTTTAAGCTATTCGCCGTTAATCCAGGTGTTTTTTACCTTTCAAAGTGCGTCTGATCAGACGTTTGAATTACCCGGTGTCAGCATCAGCCAATTGCCCTTGCCTAGGGACAATTCCCAGTTTGATCTAGCCGTCGTTGCTGCCGAACAGGTTGATGGCGTCAGCCTGGAATTCGGTTATTGCACCGACTTGTTTTACTCTGACACCATCAAGGACATGGCCGGTCATTTTGTTAATTTATGCACACATGCCGCTGCCCGGCCCGACATCAGGCTGGGCGCGGTACCGTTGCTGGCGGCCCATGATTACCGGACTATTGTGCAGGCCTGGAACCAAAACCGGGAGCTGCCGCTACGCTATGCTACAGTGCTCGATGCTGTGGACGCACAAATAGAGCGGACTCCCGATGCGGTTGCGGTCGTTTGCACCGGACATACCCTGACTTATCGCGAATTGGCCGAGCGCTCCGTACGTGTTGCGAAAGTGCTCATGGCCCGCGGCGTAAAAAACGGCGATTTGGTAGGGCTGTGCCTGGAACGCAGCCTGGATATGGTCATCGCCTTGCTGGGCATACTGAAAGCCGGGGCGGCTTATGTGCCCATGGATCCCCATTACCCCGAACAGCGTTTAAAACTGATCGTGGCAGGTGCGGGCTTGCAGGTGGTTGTGGCGCAGCAGGCCTTGGCGCCCTTGCTGGCGGGCTTGCAAGCGGATGCCGGCCAATTGGGCGTTTATCATATTGAAGAACTGCTAGCCGCCGAGGCGGGTTTGGGCGCATTGCCCAAGCTCAGCGGCGAACAGCTGGTTTATATTATCTTCACGTCGGGTTCCACCGGTACGCCCAAAGCCGCCGCGATCCAGCACAAGGGCTTTGCCAATATGGTATTGCACTGGTATTGCGAAAAATTCGCCTTGCAGCAGGCGTTTTCGACGCTGCTATGCACGTCCCTGAGTTTTGACCTGACGCAAAAAACCATTTTTGCGCCGTTGATTTTTGGCGGTGTGCTGCATCTTTATGCCGAAGCGCAATATGACCCTGAACAGATCGTCAAGCTGATAGAAAGCCATCATGTCGGCTGGTTCAGCACGACGCCCAGTGCGTTTTATCCATTGGCCGATGCGGTCGCCGCGCGGCCGCAAGCGTTGCAATCCTTACGCACTGTTTTTTTGGGCGGGGAAACGATAGTCTTCAGCCGTATGCAGCCCTGGCTTGATTATGCTAAAGGCCGCACGGACATCGTCAATGCTTATGGACCGACGGAATGTAGCGATGTGTGCATGGCCTTTCATGTTGACGACCCCGGACGTTATGTACATAAAAACGTACCGTTGGGCGTGACGATAGATAATGACCGCGTCTATATCCTGGATGAAGGTTTAAATCCGGTGCCGATGGGTTTGTCTGGACAGCTGTGCGTAGGCGGGCTAGGCGTGGGCATCGGGTTTTTAAACGATAGCCGGCGTACCGCAGAACTGTTTTTACCGGATGAGTTTTCCGTCATGCCGGGCGCACGAATGTACAAAAGCGGCGATAGGGTGCGTTTTACCCGGGATGGCAACTTTGAGTTCCTGTGCCGTACGGACCATCAGGTTAAAGTCAGGGGCTTTCGTATTGACCTGGGTGAAATAGAACTGGTCTTGAATGCCCACCCGCAAGTCCAGGAAAGCGTCGTGATGGCCGGCGATAACGGGGCTGGCGACAAGTTTTTGTCAGCGTATCTGGTAACCGGCGCGGCTGTGCCTGGATCTGCCGAATTACGGGACTATGTCGCCCAACGCCTGCCGCATTATATGGTGCCCCAGTATTGGCTGATGCTGGCAAAAATGCCGCTTACACCCAGCGGCAAAGTGGACCGCCGCGCGTTGCCGTCGCCTTTAGAGGCCGGTGTTGCTGAACCAGGATCTGAATGCCGGATGCCTGAAAACGAGATCGAAGAACACTTGCTGGCTATCTGGCAAGCCGTATTAGACCTGCCGGTTATCGGCACCACGCAAAACTTTTTTGAGCTGGGTGGGCATTCGCTCAATGCGACCCAGGTTGTCGCACGCATCAAACAGGTTTTTGCCGTCGAAATGCCGATGCGCGTAGTCTTCGAGCACCCCACGATCATCCAGTTGGCGGACTGGATTTTGGCGGCGCAGTTTGACGCCCTCAACGCCGGCGACCAGGCGGATTTGCTGGCCGAGCTGGAGGGTTTGTCAGACGACGCGCTAGCCGCTTTATTATCGGGTTAGCCGGGTTATGCAAGACAAGACATTAAAACTGGAACAGCTGTCCCCCCAACAGAAAGCGTTGCTGCTAAAAAAACTGGCCGCCAAACAAGCTAATGCCGCAACATCGCCCACTATTGCGCCGCGTCCCGCCGATGTACCCGCGCCTATGGCTTATGCCCAACAAAGGCTATGGTTTTTACAGACGTTTACCGGGGCTGACAGCCTGTACACGATGCCGATTTTTTTACGGCTGCGCGGCGTTCTTGATCTAGCCGCGCTGGAAGCGGCGCTGTCGCTGATAATTGGGCGGCATGACGTATTGAGGACGCGTTTTTATCAGACCGATGCCGGTAGTTTTCAGCAGATACTACCGGCTAAGCCTTTCAGTTTGCCGGTGGATGATTTGACTGGCGTCCCGGATCAGGATTCGGCATTGCAAACCGTATTGCAAGACTTGGCCGATACCCGTTTTGATTTGGGGCAGGGGCAGCCGCTCAGGTTGCGCTTGATCCGTTTGGCAGCCGACGACCATGTGCTGGCAACCTGCGTCCATCATATCGTCACGGACGGCTGGTCGGTCAATGTGTTTATGCGCGAATTTGCGGCGCTTTACCAGTCCAGGCTCAACGGCACGTCGTCGCCGTTGGCCCCGCTAACGCTACAATTCGCCGATTATGCCTATTGGCAACAGCAGGCCCTGCAAACCGGGCAATGGGCTGAACATCTGGCGTTCTGGCGAGATTATCTGGCGGATGCGCCGACGTTGTTGGAACTGCCTACCGACTTCCCCAGACCTAAAACCAGCCGCCAACTAGGCGCGGTACACACGTTCCAGATAGCCCAACCCCTGGCCGGAAGCTTGTCGGCATTGGCGCGTAGATTGCGGGTTTCGCCGTTTGTGCTGATGCTGTCCGTTTTTGGGTTGCTGCTGGGTCGCTATAGCGGGCAAACTGATGTGCTGATAGGCACACCGTTTGCCGGACGTCTGTGCCGCGAGCTTGAAGACCTGATCGGATTTTTCGTCAATAGCTTGCCGGTAAAAATTAACTGCGCTGGACAGCTTAGCTTTAGCGATATGCTGCAACAGACGAAGCGTAGTTTTCTCGATATATCCGATCATCAGGCCGTACCGTTTGAAAAAATAGTGGAGTTTTTGCAACCGGAACGCAACGAATCGGTAAGCCCGCTATTCCAGGTGATGTTCACCTACAACCATGCCTCCGCCCAATCTTTGCCGTTAGATGGCTTAGCTGTGGAGCTGATCCCCGCACCCCGCAGCACGGCAAAATTCGATATGACCTTATCGGTGCAGGAAGCGCCTGACGGTCTGGATTGTGCGCTGGAGTATGACACCGATTTGTTTTCCGCAACCGGCATGGCGCGGATGATGGGGTATTATGTGAATTTGCTGCAAGCGGTAGCGGCAAAGCCCGACGGGCTGTTGTCCGGAATTTGCCTGTTAGCCGAGGATGAGTATCGGGCCATTGTTTACGGCAGGAATAATAGCGTCTCCAATTATCCACGGCTATCGACCGTGCATGAAAACTTTCAAAAGCAGGCGCAAGCTACACCGGACCAACCGGCGCTGATACACGGTGATCGCGTAGTCTGCTATCGCGAACTGAATAGCTGGGCAAACCGTTTGGCTTGGTTGTTAAGCGATTACGGAGTTGTGGCAGGGGACAGGGTTGCGCTTTATCTGGAGCGCGGCATAGACATGGTCGCCGTGCTGCTGGCGGTGTTAAAGTCGGGCGCGAGCTATTTGCCGTTGGATTTGGCTTATCCGACGGAGCGCCTGACCTTAATGATCGAGGATGCCGATAGCGTGTTGATGATTACCCAATCGACGCTGGCCGATACTGCGCGGGCGATCAACGGGGCGGGGCCGTTGCTGGTCTTGGATTTGGCGGATTTGTCGGCCTACCCCGATACGGACCCTGAAGTTTTAGGGTGGCCTAATGCGTTGGCGTACATCATGTATACCTCAGGTTCCACCGGTGTCCCCAAGGGCGTCACGGTGGCCCATGCGGCGATCAACCGCTTGGTGCTGAGTACGGATTACGTCGATATTCGGCCGGGAGACCGTATCGCGCAAGCCAGCAATACGGCATTTGACGCGGCAACTTTCGAGGTTTGGGGCGCATTGCTGAACGGCGCCAGTCTGGTTATTGTCGATCGGGATATTAGCCTCGCAGCTGATGCGTTTGCCGGGTTTCTGGCGCAACAAAAAATCAATGTACTGTTCCTGACGACGGCTTTATTCAATCAAATCGTCCAGCAACAGGCCGATGCGTTTGCCGGTTTGCGCTATTTGCTGTTCGGCGGCGAAGCCGTCGATCCTGTGCAAGTCAGAAAAGTGTTGGAGCAGGGCAAGCCTGAGCATTTTTTACACGTTTACGGCCCTACCGAAAACACGACGTTTACGTCCTGGTATGACATCCAGCAGGTAGCGCCAGAGGCCGTAACAGTGCCAATAGGCTGGGCCTTGGCGAACACGCGTTTGTATATACTGGATCGCTGCCTTCAACCGGTGCCCGTCGGCGTCTGCGGCGAGCTGTATATCGCCGGGGACGGTTTGTCGCAAGGCTATTGGCATCAATCGAGGGAAAGCGCCGATAAGTTTGTGCCCGACCCGTTTGCCGCCCAGTCCGGCGAGCGTATGTACCGCAGCGGCGATAGGGTGCGCTGCGGCGAGGACGGCGCGATGGAATTTATCGGCCGAGCCGACCAACAGGTAAAAATACGCGGGTTTCGTATTGAGCTGTCCGGTATAGCTGCGGCAATCGCGACGGATCCCGCCATTCAACAAGTCCGTGTGCTGGCGCGGGATTATGGCGATAGCGGCAAGCGCCTGTTGGCCTATTTTACCGTTTCGGCGCAACACGCTTTTGATGCCGATGGCTTGCGTAGCCGCTTGCAGACCCTGTTGCCGGCTTATATGCAGCCGTCGGCGCTGGTCAGGCTGGAGGCCATGCCGCTGACGCCTAACGGCAAAATCAATGATAAGGCATTGCCGGAACCTGAAGCGGGCGACTATCAAACGGTAAGGTCTGAAGCGCCGGTGACGGATGATGAAACACGTCTGGCTGCTATCTGGCAACAATTATTAGCCGTTGAACCGACCCGCGACAGCGATTTTTTCCTGTCCGGCGGACATTCCTTACTGGCTATGCAATTGATCAGCCGCATACAAAACGTTTTTGGCGTGAAACTGCCGGTGCGTGAAGTCTTTACGCATTCAACGCTGCGTGGGCAGGCCCAGGCGATAGCGGCATGCCAGCAACATGCCGACATTGCCGTGACGCCAGCCCCGCAGGCCGATTCCTACCCCTTGTCGTTTGCACAAGAGCGGCTGTATTTTTTACAGCAATTGTATCCGCAAAGTACGGCTTACAATATGGCGGTTGCGCTTAAACTCAGCGGGGCGCTGGATGTGGCGCGATTACAGCATTGCCTTAACGCCATTGTGCAACGCCACGCCATGCTGAGGACGGTATTTGTGCAGGAAGGCGGGCAAGTCAGGCAAAAAATCCTGGGGCTTAACGAATTGCGGATCCAGCACGACGATTTGTGCACTGACGATGTCGGGGTGCAAGCGCAGCAGCTACAAAACATCCTGGCTGAGGAATCGGCTTATGTGTTTGCGCTGGACTGTTTGCCGCTGATACGGGTGCGTTTGTTACGGATGGCTCAGGACAGGCACGTATTGGTCATCAACAACCATCACCTGTTGTCGGATGGTTGGTCACAAGGCTTGTTCATACGGGAACTGGCTGTGCTCTATGGTGCGCAGCCGGATACTGCCCCGGCTGAGCTATTGCCGCCTTTGCCCGTACAATATGCCGACTATGCTGTTTGGCAAAGGCAGTGGCTGGATGGCGCAAGACTGGAAACCCTGCTGGCATACTGGCGGCGGAAGCTCGCCGATTATCCGCCCGCGCTGGATTTGCATGCCGATTTTGCCCGGCCTGCACTACCGACATTTGCGGCGGCTTCGGTGCCGTTTAGCCTGGACGCCAGCCTTACCCGAAGCTTGCTGCGGCTTGCGGAACAATCGCAATGCTCGTTTTTTACGCTGTTATTGGCGGCATTAACGGTATTTTTGGCGCGGTATAGCGGACAGCAGGATATTGCGGTAGGCACGCCGGTTGCCAACCGGACTCAGCAGGAAACCGAGCCGCTGATCGGTTTTTTTGTCAACACGCTGGTGTTGCGCCATTGCATTACCGGCAATCCGCAGTTTACCGGCTTGCTGTCCGAACTGCGGGAAACAGTCATCGATGCGTTTGCACATCAAGGCTTGCCGTTTGAAAAGCTGGTCGAAGCCTTGCAACCTGAACGCGATCTGGCAGGGACGCCGTTTTTTCAAGTGCTGTTCGTGTATCAAAATGTCGGTACGGAGCCGCTGGGCTTGGCAGATTTACAGGTCGAACCGTTGCCGCTGGTCGCAAAAGAGGCCAAATTCGATTTGACGCTAGCCATACAAGAAGGCGGCGAGCAGATGACGGGCGTGTTCGAATACAATACCGATGTGTTTAAAGCGGAAACCATACAAAGGCTATGCAATGGATTTTTCCGGGTGCTGGAGCAGATAGCGCGGCAGCCCACCGGCAGGATAGGGGATTTTTCGCTACTGGATGACGGCTTATATCAACGGGTTGTCCATCACTGGAACGCAAACGCAGTGCCGGTCAACGCTGAGCTTTATTTGCATACCCTGTTCGAGCAACGTGCCGTAGGCTGTCCTGAAGCTATTGCCGTCGAGCAGGCCGGGGTTCGGCTAATGTATGGCGAACTCAATGCCAAAGCGGATCGGCTGGCGGCGATTTTAACCGCACAAGGTGCCGGGCCGGAAACCATGATAGGCGTGTGCCTACAGCGAACCCCCGATTTGATTGTGGCCTTGCTGGCAATATTGAAAAGCGGCGCGGCTTATGTGCCGCTGGATCCGGATTACCCTAGCGCCAGATTGGCACACGCGCTGCAAGATGCGGATGTCCTGCTCTTGCTGACGGAATCACACACTATGCAGTTACACGCCAGCTTGGCGGCGACCTCGATGCTGCTGCTTGATCAAGCCTGGCCGGATGCCGATTTAAACCTGGAGGTAGGACGGCAACGCCTAAGCCAGCAGAATCTTGCCTATTTGTTGTACACATCGGGTTCTACCGGCAAACCTAAAGGCGTAGCGATTACGCATCGCAGCGCCGTGGCGATGGTGGCCTGGGCGCAAACGGTATATAGCGGGGCACAATTAAGCCGAGTGTTGGCGGGTACGTCGGTTTGCTTTGATCTGTCCGTATTTGAGATATTTGCCACGCTGGCGGCGGGCGGCACGGTCGTATTGCTGCGTAATGTGGTCGAGATTGCCGAGTTTGCCTATCTGGCGCCTGGCTTGATTAATACCGTGCCGTCGGCGGCTGAAGAATTATTGCGCGCCGATGCCTTGCCGGTTTCCGTGCGGATAGTCAATCTGGCCGGTGAGCCTTTATCGACAGACTTAGTGAATAAACTGTATGCCAAACCGCATATTGAAAAAGTCTACGATTTATACGGGCCATCGGAAGACACGACTTACTCGACGTACACGTTACGCGCGGCGCATGCCAGCCCGTGCATAGGCCAACCCATCGATAATACCCAGGCTTATGTGTTGGATGCTTATGGGCAGCCGGGATTGCCCGGTACGCCGGGTGAGCTGTTCTTGGGCGGCATGGGCTTGGCGCGCGGCTATCATAAGCAACCCAGGCTGACGGCCGAGAAATTCGTGCCCGACCCGTTTAGCGGTGTTGTCGGCGGGCGACTATACCGCACCGGCGATTTGGTCAGTTTTACTGCGCCTGACGGGGATGCTTTGGGTGAGCTGGTCTATCACGGACGGCTGGACCACCAAGTGAAAGTACGGGGTTACCGGATTGAGTTAGGCGAAATCCAGACGCTGTTGCTATCGGACGCCGGTGTTGAGGATTGTGTCGTGTTGACGCTAGGTGATGCGGCCGCCAGTGACCGGAAATTAGTGGCTTATGTCAAATCGTCCACCGATGATGTCGCTTCCTTGGAGGCACGGCTTTATGAGCTATGCAAAGCCTGTTTGCCTGGTTTTATGGTGCCTGCGGCCTTGGTCATGCTTACCGAGTTTCCGTTGACACCGAACGGCAAGTTGGACAGGAAAGCCTTGCCCGACCCTAAGGCAAGTTTGCCGGTAGCGCCAGTGCTGTCGCCGCCGGTCGGTTATGTTCAGCAGACGTTGGCAAAACTATGGCGGGAAATCCTGCAATTGGACAGGGAATTGTCTGCAGATGATGATTTTTTTGAGCTGGGCGGGCATTCCCTGCTGGTGCTGGATTTAATGACGCAGATTAAGGTGACTTTTGGCAAAAGCCTGCCATTGGCCGCTATTTTCCAAGCCTCGACCATCCAAAGCTTAGCGCGGTTAATCGCTGACGATATCCAAACAGAGTGGACGCCATTAGTCGCGTTGCAAGCGCAAGGCGAGCGGACACCGCTGTTTTGTATCCATCCGGTAGGCGGCCATGTGATCTGCTACAACGACTTGGCAAAGGCGCTAGGGCATGGGCAACCTGTGTACGGTTTACGTGCCGCCGGCATGGATGCCCAACAAGACATCGTGCAGACGCTGCCGGTTATGGCGGCCCATTATGTGCAGGCTATAAGAACAGTCCAGGCACGCGGCCCTTATTGTTTATTAGGCTATTCTTTCGGCGGGCTGGTTGCCTACGAAATGGCCTGCCAGCTTGAGGCCGTCGGCGAAAGCATTGCTTTTCTGGGCTTGTTGGATACCGCGCATCCCGAACTGACCCAAGCCGGTGTTGCCCAAACCGACCATGCCGACTTCCTGGTCAGCCTGTTTTCGAGCTTGGGTTTTGACGCCGAAGCGTTGCGCGAGTATGACGAAGCCGCACAGTTAAAACGGGTTTTTGCCCGCGCCAAACAAGCTGGCTTAGTGCCCAGAGCTATGGATGATGAGGCTTGCAAGCGTTATTTCGATGTTTGCCGCAGCAATTTGCAGATGTTATACGACCCTGCGCCTATCAATAGCCAGATCACGTTGTTTAGGGCCAAAGACGGCGCCCGACGCATCACCGACGATGATTATTTAGGCTGGAGCCAGGATTCCGGGCTAGGCATAAGCTTGCATTGGTTGCCGGGTTGCCATGAAAACATGATGGAGACGCCGCAGATTAGCCATGTGGCGCGTTTAATTAATGAAACGCTAGAGAGAATACACGATGAATGAACAATCGCTAGGCGGGATGCGGGTAGATGAGTTGTCAATGGCGGACTTAACGGCACAACGCTTTATCCAGGATTACCGGAATCGGGGCAAACCTGTAGTCATTACTGATTTTATTAAGCCGTCGGTGGATTGGGATCTCAATTTTTTGTGTGGTCATTTGGGCGATGATGAGTATTTGGTTCGCCACTACGGGGAAGGGCATTTTGCCAAGCCCAGGCATTTATGGACTAAATACTGCGACCACTTAATGATGACGATGACGGCGTTTGCTGCCTGTATCCAGGATGGCAGCGCCAAAATAAAGCATCTGTATTTGGCGCAAAGCCCTATCGGCCATACCGAAGCGGCAAAATCCATAGCTACCGAACTGAGTTTTTTAACGCGGGATTTAGGCCTGGAACCGGCTATCCGCGGGGCGACCTTGAATGTCTGGGTGGGTCCGGCCGGCCATGCGGAACCCCTGCATTTTGATCCCGGCGACGGTACCTTGATACAGCTACATGGCAGCAAGAAAGTTATTTTGTTTCCGCCGGAACAAACCGCCTATTTATATCCATTCGGTTTTTACGATACGTTGCCGTTCTGGGTCAGCCAGGTCAATATCGATAATCCCGACCTGGATAAACACCCGGATTACAGCAAGGCCAAACAGCATCGGTACGAGCTGGTATTGAATCCGGGGCAGCTGTTGTACATCCCGACCCATTGGTGGCATGAAGTAATAGCCTTAGGTGATGGTTATGTGTGTTCCTGCAACCACTTTTGGAAAGTACGGCCTTTTTGGCGCAATTTTAACTCGTCACGGTCAATCGTCATGCTGCTGATGAACCGCTTGCCTTGGCACTGGGTGTTGCGCTTCAACCGGTTTATTTTTAAGTTAAAAAAACTGCTCAGTGGCAATAGGGCATGAAGAGTCCGGTCATCAAATCAAAATTGCTTGATTTTTTAGCGATCAGGACTCCGCACACCAAGCTGCTGCTGGTCATTGCATCTACGGTATCGGGTGCCATCAATGCGCTGGTTTTGGTTATTTTAAACGCGGCGGCCAAGGATTTTGACAATGCCGAACTGGATGCCCGTCTATTCCTGCTATTCGTGCTGTGCGTGGCGCTTTTTTTCCTGAGCAAGCGTTATGTCACCCACAGTATCAGCCGATTGGTGCAAATTGGTATTTTTCAATACCGGGGCAGGATTTTGGAAGGTCTCAGGGATTTGAAGCTATTGTCTTATGAAGAAATTGGCAAGTCGCAAATCCTGTCGGTGCTCTCGGAAAAAACCGAACTGATTTCCCAGGGAGCGCACCGTTTGGCCGACGGATTCCCGGCGATGGTCATGCTGCTCTGCTCTTTTGCGTATATGGCCAGTATTTCTACAATGGCTTTTTTGCTGGCGGTGATCTGTATCACGGGGGCGGTCATCACTATCTATGTGTTGGTCAAATCCATCAGTAAGACCATGCAGCAGGCCCTGGCCAAGCAAAATGAGTATTTAACCTATATGCAGCATGTGCTGGATGGCTTTAACGAGTTAAAGATCAATCGCGACAAAAGCGATGACTTGTACCGCAATTATATGGGGCGCGTATCCGAAGAGGCGATGCAGCATAATACGAAAACCGACATCAGCAATGTTAATCTACAGCTTTATGCCCAGCTTTATTTTTATGTGCTGATGGCCAGCATCGTTTTTTTATTGCCGCAGATCAGCGACTTGGATGCTGACAAGATTATGTCGATCACAACTATCGTTTTGTTTATTATGGGGCCTATCGTCATCATCATTGATATGATCCCCAGCGTAGCCAGAGCCAATGTTGCGGTGGATTTTTTGCATAATCTGGAGGAGAGGCTGTTTGCGGCAAAAGAGGCGATAACCGACGAGCGGGTCGTATTTATGGCGCCTGATTATTTTAGGCAATTAGTCATCAGCCGCGTCCAGTTCATGTATCCCGGACCAAACCAAACCAGGGCATTTGCCGTAGGGCCTTTTGATTTAACCATCAATCGCGGCGAGCTGGTTTTTATCCGTGGCGGCAACGGCAGCGGCAAATCCACTTTCCTTAAGCTATTGACGGGGCTTTATAAGCCCGATTCGGGATCCATAGTGGTCGATGACCATGCCATAGACAGCAGCTTGTTAAACAATTACCGCAACCTGTTTTCAATTATTTTTACCGATTTTCATTTGTTTGACCGGTTTTATGGCCAACACGATATTGATACCGCCTCAGTCAACGAATATCTGGTAATCATGGGGCTGGATAAAAAAACCGGTTATAAGGACGGACGCTTCACCAATACCAGTTTATCGACAGGGCAGAAGAAGCGATTGGCCTTGATTATTGCTTTATTGGAAGACAAGTCGATTTATGTTTTCGATGAAGTCGCGGCCGATCAGGACCCTGAGTTCAGGCAGTTTTTTTATGAAGTCATTTTGCAAAAATTAAAAGATCTGAACAAGACGGTTATCGTCGTGACCCATGATGAAAAATATTTCACCCATTGTGACAGGTTATTTGTTATGGACATGGGCCTTATGGTAGAAGACAGTATGTTACAGTAGCGGATCGAGCATGAGCGATGGAACTGGTTTTTTTGATTAACTGACGAGGTGGGATACATGAAAAAACGGGGTTGTGCAGGATCTATAATTGTTAAAGGGCTAACGATTTTTTTAAGCGTGGCTGTGCTGTCAGGGTGCGGAGGTGTGGCTTTAAAAGATTCTTTTAGCAAGATGTCCCAAACCTATGCGGACTTGTCCAATGAGCAAATGCTGATGAATTTGGCGCGCAGGGCGAATTCACACTCGAGTTATTTTATGCAGATGTCCAGCATTAACTCCTCGTTTTCTTTTGGCGCCACGATGGGTGGCACATTCACTGACTCAAGAACAATCGGCGCAGTCGTTGCGAACGTGTTAACCAAGGCCTTCAGCTTTGTCGGCACGCTTGGCCTGAGTGCGACGGAATCGCCGAATTTTTCCTTTACGCCGTTAAGCGGAGAGGTTTTTGCAACATCGTTATTTTCGCCTATTGACACTAAAGTTTTCTTCGAGCAGCTCAGACAAGGCGTCCCTGTTGACCAATTGATGAGGATATTATTGGTATCGGTCAATTTGGAATATCCATCGGGCAAGAAAATGGTGTTAAACAATATGCCGGACAACAAGTTGCGGCCCCATAATTTCAGGAACTTCTTGCGCTTAGCCGCGCTAACCCGGCAATTGCAACTTAATCAAGCCCTTAATATTAATGTGGTTAAAGGCGAAAATGTCTTGGAAATTCCTCCTGAAGCCGGGGATTTGTTAACGAAACTGTATTCAGATCCGAGCTATAGTTTTTGGCAAGATGGCATGGTTAAGCTCAATACGAGTGACGGGATTCCAAAAGTATCGTTTATTATGAGGCCTTTTTCAGCGATATTGGGGGCGGTAGGGCACTCACAACAACATTTTGACGAATGGTTGCAGACTGGCGGAAAGCTTACCGAAGTGCCTGATTTTGAAAGAAAGCCAATTTTGAAAATGAGGTGGGGAGAACATGATAAGTTGACTCCGGCTGTTGCGGAAGTTGAATATTTGGGGATGACTTACAAAATAGCCGACGTGGATGATGAGGAACATTCCACGTGGAATCGTGACTCGTTTAAGATTTTAACGGATTTGTTCACGATTATTTCAATAGATCCCAAGCAGTTGCCTATGCAGCAGTTAATCAAAGTGTTCTAAACCGGCTTAAGGAGGGCAGGAAATGGTAAGCTGCCTTGGACTATTCAGCATTTAAATTGCGGTAAGGTCTAAGGCCCAAAAGAAACACGGGCTAAGCGCACAACGTGTAAAGGAGGAAGGGCATGCAGCGTTAGCCCTGTGTGCCTGTTGCTGACGTATGGCAACATCATAGCCAAAAATTGCTGGTCATGGCGGCTGCGGCTTTCCAAGTTAAAGCTTGCTAGGACTAACTATATTTATTATCCTAAAACCGTCGTGTAGACGCGGTCGAGGTTAACCCATAAATGAACTGAGGAGAGTGTGATGACAGAATTGGTAAAAGCAGAAAACAATACTTACGAAGACGCCCAGGAACTGGTCAAGAAGAGCATGTACGTGTCGATGGCGGCGGGCTTGGTGCCGGTGCCGTTGTTTGACTTTTTGGCCATCTCCGCCATCCAGGTGGAAATGCTGAGGAGGATGAGCCATCTGTACGGCGTCACCTTCATGGAAGGCAAGGTCAAAAACTTTTTG
>JAURZI010000149.1 GCA_030653435.1 Methylovulum sp. | reverse complement strand
TGATAAATTGCACGGTATCGGTGCTGTTGTCGGCATCCCAGTTATAGATTTCATCCTGGCCGTCGGCCTTGGTGATGACATAAGTGTCAGCGCCCGCATTGCCTTCCAGGTAGTCGTTGCCGGTGCCGCCGATAAGCTTGTCCGCACCGTCATCACCGTACAAACGGTCTGCATCCGCGCCGCCATCGAGCACATCGCCCAATTCGACGCCTTTCAGATAATCATTGCCCGCCAAGCCTTTGAGCGTGTTGCTGCCCCCGGCATAACCGTGGATAGAATCATCGAATGCCGAGCCGATCAACCCTAATGCCTTCAGGTCGTCCCAGCCCCAGATGACGCCATCGGAGAATTTAAACTGGTCGATCCGGTATTCCGGGCTGTAGAAATAATCGTCTACCGTTAACTGGCCGCCTGTACCGTATTGCAGGACCAGCGGTCCGTTGTTGTAATTGGCCGAACCGGGGTCGCGGTATTTGGCGCTGATGTCGGTCGAAGCGACATTGATGAATTGTACGGTATCGACGCTGTTGTCGGCATCCCAGTTATTAATTTCATCATGTCCGTCGCCCTTGGCGATCGGATAAGTGTCAGCACCCGCATTGCCTATCAGATAGTCATTGCCGGTTCCGCCGGTGAGCTGGTCATTGCCGTCATAGCCATATAATTGGTCAGCACCGGCCTTACCGTCCAAAATATCGTCATTATTTGTCCCCGGCAGATAATCATCGCCAGTCGTGCCGGTAATGAATTCAAGCACACCGGAATACACATCAAACGCAGCGCCGCTTAACGGGGTGGATTCAATAGTTCCTGTCGCTTGCTCCAATAGCCAATCGCCGCCTTGCAAGGCAGATCCGGTCAAATTATCGGAGGCGGCGACCTCGGCATGGGTCAGTGCGCCCAGTTGCTTGATAAACTGCAAACCAGTCCCGTTTCCGGCGACATCGCACGCATACAGTAAAATATCGCCGTTATGGCTAAGTGTGCGTCCGATAGCCGCAAGTTGCCGGGCGTGTTCAGCAAGGTTTTCGGTGTCGAGTGTCGTGGCGCCCAGCTGCAGATTACCTGCGCTGCCGTGGGAAATAATGTGTATTGTTTGTAGCGGCGTAACATCGGGTGCCGCCTGCAAAGCAGCGATGCGTGCATATATCTGTGCCAGCCCGTCACGCGAGGAATCGAGGATCAATAGCTTAGCATCCGGGCTAAATGTGCGGATTAAACTCTGCCAACCAGTGACCCGGCTATCGATAATAATCAGTTGATTGAGTGGATATTCATTCATTGCCTGTCCTCGGTTGCAGGGGGGATAAGTCGCTAAGGTTTAGTTGGCGGCGCGTTGCGGATAAATGGAGCAGCCTGATGGTTAAATGTTGCGCGGACGAATCTTAACCCTGGCTGTGCCATTTATCAAATTGCAGAGCATGAAAAACATTTCTCATTAGTAGGTGCACGATGGTGTTGCAACGATTTAAAAAGTATAGGTTGTATAACACCTTACCGCCCCACCTAATCTGATTACCCAATGGGGTTATTTGCTATAATGTGAAAATCAGGCAGGACTAGACTGTTCGCTTGTAGATGCCTCGCTTGAGTTGGAATTAGCGCAGTATCGACACAATCTCTAGCGACTTAAATGATAGCACCGTATCGGACGCGCGCCCTTTCAACCCCATTACCCTACCAACAGCACAGATGAAATTGCCCGCCACCGATGTTGCCGACCCTACCGCCGCGCAAACTGGACCATCGCCACAGAAGCAACGCCATAACCCCTTGCATGGTATCACGCTGGAAACCATAGTCACGGAACTGGTGGCGCATTATGGTTGGGCTGGTATGGCTGAGCGCATACCGTTACGCTGTTTTAGCAATGACCCCAGCATAACCTCCAGCCTCAAATTTTTGCGTAAAACACCTTGGGCACGTGACAAGGTTGAAGGGCTTTACGGTTTTATGCAGCGAGGGATTCGCCGCTCCGGCCCTGGCGATTGAGCGCCCAACGTTTTTCGATGCCGCTCATACCAGGATTTCAGAGCTGTTGCGGATAATATCCAGCACCCTGCGCCCTGATGGAACGGCATAAGCTGGGTGGATACTATTCCAAATTAATTGACAGCACTCTAAAAAGGTCACGAAATGTCCCTAAAAAACATGCCCATTAAACACAAATTATTATTGATGCTGGTTTTGCCGATGCTAGGCATCGTCGGTTTTAGCTCGCTGATGGTTGTTGACAAATACGCAAGATTTTCAATGTCAAAGCAATTGATCCAAGACAGCGATTTTTTTGCTGAAATTGGCGCAGTTGTCCACAATCTGCAAAAAGAACGCGGTACAACCGTCGGCTTTATCAGCAGCCACGGAGCAAAAATGGCTGATAAACTCCCAGGCTTACGCACGGATAGCGACAAATCCATCCAACCCTTGCTGCTCGACATAAATGCCCGCATCGCTGAAAGTAAGGCGGGCATTGCAAACACCGTCACGCAATTAAGCCAACTCAAAACATTACGCCAACAGGCAGACGCATTTGCTATCGATGGTTTGTCTGCGGCCGCACAATATACTGCGGTGATCCAGTCCTTGCTTGAATTGTCAAACAACATCGGCAAAGTGGTTAAAGACGATGAAATCATGCGAGGCGCAAACACTTATTCAGCTTATTTGAACATGAAGGAACGCGCAGGACGGGAACGCGCGGTCATGTCCGGCATTTTTGCCATAGACAAACTGGACAGGCCGCATTTATTAAGCATTTCGGCAAACTTAGGCGAATACAATGCTAATTTAAGCCAGTTCACACAAATTGCAACGCCTGAACAAATTGCCTTTCATGCTAAAACCGTATCAGGCTCAGCCGTTGATGAAGTTGAAAGGCTACGCAAACATACCTTGCAATCACCGCTGGACAGCGCATTGGGTGTTGACAGCAATTATTGGTTTGACATGGCGACCTTGCGGATCAACGCCATGAAAAAAGTCGAAGATAAATTGGTTGCCGATTTGCAAGCCAGTGCCGACGCCATTGAAACGAACGCGTTAACCGCGCTAATGGTTAACCTTATCGGCACCGCTATCGTGTTTATGGGCACGTTTATTCTGGTGAGATTAATTACCCGCGCCATCACCCAACCACTAACCATGATGAAAGACATAATTGTTGACGTGGACAAAACAGGTGATTTTTCTAAAACCATCCATTATCAAGCCGAGGATGAAATCGGACAGACGGCGCAAGCATTTAACAATATGCTCGCCTCCCTGCAAACCGCCTTGCAAGAAACCAATTCAGTCATGGATGCACTGGAAAAAGGGGATTTTAACGTCCGTATCCATGCGAATGTCAACGGCGATTTAAAGCGCTTGAAAGCAACGGTCAACTCGACGGTTGAAGAATTGGCCTTGACCATAGCCGCATTAAACCAAGCCATGCAAGCCTTACGCAACGGCGATTTTTCAACACGCGTCGACACCCATGTTAAAGGCGAATTTAAAAACGCCGTCGATAATGCCGTATCGGCAGAAAAAGCCATGCAGGCCATGTTCGGCGATATTGGCAGGGTTATGGGACGCATTGCCGTAGGCGATATCAGCCACCGCGTCACGGTTGAAGGGCGTGGCGAACTGGCGCTGTTAAAAGACAATATTAATTTAACGCTGGATGCGCTGAACAGCTTAAATGATATCGTCCGTGTTGCCGACGCACTGGCACAAGGCGATTTGACCCAATCCATACACCAGAATTACCCCGGCATTTTTGGTGCCGTCACATCAAGCATTAACCATACCGCCGATAATTTAAAACAATTGATAGGCAAAATTCATGGCGCGTCAGCGATGATTAACACTGCCGCCAAAGAAATTGCTGCGGGTAATAATGATTTGTCCCACCGTACCGAAGAGCAAGCCGCCAGCCTGGAACAGACCACCGCAAGCATGCAGGAGCTGACATCCGCCGTGCGGCAAAACAATGCCCACGCCTCGCACGTTAATGATTTGGCAGGACAAGCCGCCGCCATTGCCACGCGTGGCGTTTCGGCAGTTGACTCCGTAGTTGCAACGATGGATAACATCAACCAGTCCTCACACCGGATTGTCGAAATTATTTCCGTCATTGACGATATCGCCTTCCAGACCAATATATTGGCTTTAAACGCGGCCGTTGAAGCCGCACGGGCGGGCGATCAAGGCAAGGGTTTTGCTGTGGTGGCGACAGAAGTGCGGAATCTCGCGCAACGGGCGGGTAATGCGGCTAGCGAGATCAAGCGCTTAATCAACGATTCGGTTGAAAAAGTCAACAATGGCAGCCAATTGGTTTCCACCGCCGGGCAAACCATGGATGAAATTGTCCATTCCATCCGCAATGTCACAACCATTATTGCTGAGATTACCGCCGCGTCTGCCGAGCAAACTGCCGGCATCGGCCAAGTCAACCAAGCTATCCGGCAAATGGATGATGTGACGCAACAGAATGCCGCGCTAGTTGAACAAGCCGCCGCTGCCGCTGAATCGCTGGAGGATCAAACCCATGACCTGTCGTTATCGCTGGGCACGTTCAAGATCTAACCTTCCCCAGGCCAAAACCGACTGGACGCTTACATTTCACTTTCGGGCAGCTTGGCAAGTTGCCGCAACAGCTTGCGGGCTTCGTCATACTGGAGGTTTTTAATCAATTTACGCAATTGGGCAAATTGGTCCAGTTGGGTTAATGCCAGATGGGGCTTGAGCGTATTCAACAAGGCTTCGGAAATAAAATCGCTTTCTTTAAGCAGCCTGTCCAGTTCGGCGCCGGCGGCATTCAGCGCCTCGGCATTGCCGGGGGGGGACGACGGTATATTTTCCGGCTCATACAGTGTGGCGATAAGAGACATGGTTTGGTTAAACGCCTCACGGAAGGTACCGAACGCGGCGGCAAACAGACCCGCTTTGAGTTCGGCTTCCAACGCCGCCGCTGCGGCATGCAAGCGCACGGCGCCGATAGTGCCGGACGCCCCTTTTATCGTGTGTGCCCGCCGCCCGGCTGAGGCAAAATCCCCGGCTAAGACCATGGCCTCGATGTCGTCGGGAAAGTTTTTCATGCTCTCCATAAACGTCAATAACAGCTGCGTTGCAAGCTCTTGATCGTTGCCTAACAACTCCAATAGATTATGCAGGTCGAAATCAGGCGGGCTGCCCAGACCGGATGGCTGTGCAGGCATGGATTTGGCCGTATCCATTGCTGCTGAGCTAACGGGCCTAATCCATCGCGCCAGCGTTGCTATCAATTTTTGCGGCTTAACCGGCTTTTCAATGAAATCGTCCATGCCCAAGGCCATACATCTATCCCGTTCTTCTTGGGTTACACCAGCTGTCAGCGCGATCAACGGCAGACCGGCAAAACGCGGCTGACTGCGGATCAGTTTTGTTGCTTCAAAGCCGTCCATTTCAGGCATGTGCATATCCATCAATACGGCGTCAAAAACACCATGCTCCAAACAGGCCATCGCTTCCTTGCCATTATTGACCATCCCCACATCAACCCCAGACTGCTTAAGAATCTCGCGCACGACCTGTTGATTGACGGGATTATCTTCCGCAACCAGAACACGGCTCCCGGCTAGCGCCTTGCCCATATCGCCCAGCGTCGCGGCGGTGACTGATAGCTGCAACCTATCCTTGCGCTGGACGGATGACGACACGCCCATCACCAGCTCGAAACTAAAAGCGCTGCCCTTACCCGGCGAACTTGCTACCGAAAACTCCCCGCCCATCATTTGCAGCAAATTATGGCTGATCACTAAGCCCAGGCCTGTCCCGCCAAAACGGCGGCTATTGGAGCCATCGACCTGGCTGAACGGCTGGAACAGCTTTTTGCGGTCGTCGGCCGACAGGCCAATACCGGTGTCCTCAACACAAAATAGCAGGCGCACTTTCGATGAATCCATGTCCTGGACAACAATTTTGAGCGTGACTGAGCCATGCTCGGTAAATTTGACGCCATTACCCAGCAAATTGGTTAAAACCTGTTGCAGCCTTAGCGCATCTCCCACCAGGTTGCGGGGCACATCGGGCGCAACCTCCATGTTGAGAACCAAGCGTTTCTGTTGTGCGCGGTCGGCAAACAGATTGCGGAGATTGCCCAGTATGGCATCAAGATCGAAGGGCGCCGGGTCAATGGATATGCGTCCGGCTTCCAGTTTTGAGAAATCGAGGATATCGTTGAGAATGCCCAGCAGATTATTTGATGCGCTGTGAATCTTGTCCAGATAATCCCGTATTTCAGGGGAAACCGCTTTACTCAGCGCCAAATACGACAGGCCGATAATAGCGTTCATCGGTGTGCGGATTTCATGCGACATGTTCGCCAGAAATTCCGACTTGGATCGGGCCAAGCTCTCCGCCGCTTCCTTGGCTTGGCGCAAGGCCTGTTCAGCCTGTTTGTGGACGGTGATGTCGCGCATGACGGTGGATAACAGCACCGGGTTGCCCAAGGCATCGCGATGGAGCAGCAACAATTGGGACACCGGTATCTCCCGGCCATTTTTTCCCCGCAAGGCCGTTTCATGCTGCCAGAAACCCTGCCGTAGCACGGTTGGCATGCCAATTTCCCATATCTGTTTTGTCGCCCAGTCCGGGTGCATATCCTTGATTTCCAAATTCGCCAGATCAACATCAGCAGGCAGATCAACCAACCGGGCTCCCGCAGTGTTAAGGTACTTTAGGTGGCCATGCAGATCTGCCGTGGCAATAAAATCCGGCGCATCCTCAATAATTTTCAGCAGCAACGCGCGTTCATTTTCAGCTAGTCTGCGTTCACTAATATCCTCGGCGATTCCCAGGTAACCGGTAATTTCACTCTTTTGATTACGGATAGTCGTCACCACCAAGGAAACCGTTAAGCTTGAGCCGTCTTTACGGACATAGGCCCATTCTCTGGATTCCTGCCCTAATTGTGCGGCTTTTTCAACAAAGACCTGAAATCCGAAGACAGGCCGACCTAGTTCCAGCGTCAACTCCCGGCCCCGCTGTTCGACTTCTTCTTGCAGATGGATAAGCGCCGGTGTCTGTTTGCCGACCATTTCCTCAGAGCTGTAACCCAGCATGCGTTCTGCCCCGCGATTAAACATAGTGATCAATCCATCCGCATCGGTCGCGATGATGCTGGTTTTGGTGGCAGAGGAAAGGATGCTCTCCAGTGCTTCCTTGGTTTGTCGGGCTTCATTCCGGGCAATCACTTGTTCGGTGATATCAGTAATGAAACCATGCCAGAGCGTACTGCCGTCACCCAGTCTTTCTGGCTGGGCCAGGTCGGAAAGCCAACGAACACCTTGTTGGGGCAGATTGGCCCGGTATTCCAGCTGCCAAGGCTGTAAGGTCCGTGCTGACTCCTGGATGCCGGCCATGACCCGTCCATAGTCGTCAGCGTGCAGCATCGCAAACACCGGCGACGCATCTTCGTCCACCTGTTCAGGGCTGACTGGGTAAAGGTCTTTGAGCGCTGTACTGGCGAACGGAATACTTGTGCGCCCGTCAGGAAAAAGCCTGAACTGGTAAAGCACGCCAGGAACTTGCCGGGATAACGACGTGAACAGGTCATGACTGAGCTGGAGTTGCTCCTGCGCCTGCCGCATGTCCGTTATATCCGAGCAAGAACCGATATAGCCGGCAAACGTTCCATCAGCGTCGAAGCGGGGTACGCCATTATCTTGAACCCATCGGTATTCGCCGTCGCTGCGTTTCAGGCGATATTCCATAAAGAAAGGTTCGCGGTGGTCGAAATGGCTAGTGTAAATATCCAGGCAGCGTAACGCATCGTCGGGATGCACACCCTCGACCCAGCCGTTCCCATATTCCTGCGTTATGGGGCGGCCGGTGAAATCCAGCCAGGTTTGATTAAACCAAACATGACGCCGGTCTATATCCGCCAACCAAATCAGCACCGGCGCGGCGTCGGCAAGATTACGGAAACGCTGTTCCGATTCTTGCAACAGCAAATCCGCCTGTTTACTGGCGGTAATATCCTCTTTAATGCCCACATAATGGGTGATTGTTCCGTCGGACTGGAATACCGGCGATATCAATACGGATTCCGTGTATTCGATTCCGGCCTTGGTTTTATTGATGAGTTCACCTTTCCATACCCCGCCTGCATTCAAGGTAGCCCACATCCCGTCATAGACTGCTTTCGGCGTCTTGCCGGAGCGCAGCAGGCGCGGATTTTTTCCGATCACTTCATCACGACGGTAGCCCGCTATCTTGACGAACGTCTCGTTGACATACTCGATGTTTCCATCCGGGTCGGTGATCACAATTGAACACGGGCTTTGCTCCACGGCTAAAGAGAGCTTACGCAACGAGATTTCAGCAGCCTTGCGTGCGGCAATATCGCGCGAGGAGTTGAACAACACCGGCTTGCCATCCAATTCCAGCGGAAAACCACTGATCTCGACATCAATAACCGTCCCGTCCTTGCAGCGGTGACGGGACTCGAACAGGGAGCGTACCGGCTCTTTGAACTGTTGCCTGAGTAGCCGGATACACTCGGTATTGGAAAAATTGGCATCCCATTGGTTGACGTTCATACCCAGCATTTCATCACGCCGGTAGCCCAGCATGGCGCAAAATGAATCGCTGGCCTCGAGGATATTACCGTCGGTGTCGAGGATATGAATGCCGTCGCTGGCATTACGTAATAGCATCAGGTTCTTCTCGCCTTCCCTTTTCAAGGCCTGTTCAGCCAGTTCCCGTTCGGTGACATCGCGGAAACTCCACACCCTGCCGATTACCTTGCCATCACTGCGCTGCGGTATCGAATAGCGTTCTATGATTCTGCCATCCTTAAATTTAACGAAATCGAAAGAACTGGCTTCCGGGGCCGCATAGAGTTCGTGCACTTTTTGTAAAAAGGCGGTCCTGTCATCTAATTGATCCAACACATAGGCTAATGCGGCCTTATCGTCCTTGCCGGCAAGAATATCGTCGGTGATATGCCACAAGTCAACAAAGCGGCGGTTGTGTAATACCCAGGTGTTGTTCAGGTCAACAACCAGAATGGCGTCATTGGTGGATTCCAACGTGGCATATAGCAATGACAAGGAATTGGCCTGTTGTGCTTCCGCTTGTTTGCGTCGACTGATATTCTCGATAATGGCGACGAAGTAATCCGGTGATCCATCAATCCGGCGGAGCAGTTGCGCCGATAAATTACCCCAGACAGCTACACCGTTTTTGCGTAAATACTGTTTCTCTATATTGAACCTGGAAGTCTCGCCCGCTAAAGCTTTCTTAATCATGAGGGCATCGGACTGATGATAATCGGCGTGCGTCACTTGGCTGATAGTCATGCCTAACAGTTCATCGCGCCGGTAACCGACGAAATCGCAAAAGCCTTGATTCACATTTAAAAAATGCCCTTCCAACGACACATTGACCACACCGACCGGTGCTTCCTCGAAAGTGGCGCGAAAATACGCCTCGCTTTGCGTCAACGCCATCGTGCGTTCTTTCACCAATTGCCGGAGCACGCTTTCGCGGCCTGAAGACGCCATGGCGATAGTGCCTGCCATGCTGGTCAGCATGAGGCCCGCCAACAAAATTAACCAGGCATTGTCTGATCGCTGGTAGGCAAAATAATCTTGCGTGGCAGCGACCTCAAACCGCCATGACCGCCCCCCTACCGGAATGGCAAAGCTGCTTGCCAGCGCAATTTTTCTGCCGAACAAGCCTTGTTCTTGCAGGATGAGGGGTTTCAATGCTTGCGCGTTATTGGCAAAAAACACCTGTTCGGTTGCCGGTGCGCTCGCGTCAATTAGCCGGTAAGACAGCTTTTCTTGATTCAAGCCTTTAAGTGCCGTAGTGACAATATTTTCACCCCGAAATACCGCAACGACATAACCTAAGATATGGCTACGCCGTTCCGCCAATGTATTGTGCGGCAAACCTTTGCGATAAACAGGCATAAAAGCAAGTATCGCATATTGGTCTTCGCGTTCCTGAACTAAAGTAAGCCGGGCAGTGGCCGCAATGTCTCCGCTATCCCTGGCCCTATCAAGAGCCTCACGCCGTAAATCATCGGAATATACATCATAACCCAGGGCGCTCTCGTTCCCCTGGTAGGGTTCAATGAAACCTACGGGAACGTATTCCGCACGGTTTCCCGCCACTAAAACATGATGCTGGGCATCCCGCTCGGTGATGCGGAAATTTGGGTAGCCTTCGCTTTGTACGCCGCGTTCGAAGACGTCCCGTTCAGATGCCGGAATACGCGGATTCCATCCCAGCGCCTGGATACCTTGATAATTATCCAATGAATGGGTGCTGAAAATCCGAAAGGCTGTCCGGTCAACCGTAGGCGAAGCGGCATAGAAACTGCCTATGGAACGCAGCAGATTAATATGGGCTGAAATCGACTTTTCCAATGCAGCGCTCAATTCGGCGGCATGTTGATTAAAATCAAGCCGTAAACGCTCGTTGTTGTGTTGCCCTTCATAATACACGGCTGCCGTGGTCAGCATAAACATGGCAAGCATGGGCAGCGTCACCGCAAGGCGCCTGTCACGCCAAGATTCCCCTGGATGTTGCGTCCAGAGCAAAGCTAGCGGGGTAAAAATAAATATGCCTAATACATCTCCCATCCACCAAGTTCCCCAGTTGACCAGGAAATTTGCAGCGGGAATCTTCGCCATGACCACTAAGATGGAGACGGCAATAGTCGAATTGACCAGTGCGCCTAACACGCCTCCAAAGAACAAGAACAAAAAGATTTCTTTCTCTTTGGACAGCGAATTGGGGAAACCGGCAAAGCGTTTAACTAAATACGCGCCTGCGATAGCTTGCAAGCTCGCACCGCAGCCTATAGCCAACGTGCCTATTATTGGACGCAGCAAGTCTAAGGACGGGGCAACCACTAATGATGTCGGGATATTAACCAGGAACGACCCCAGGACTATACCCGGCCACACACGGTATCCACAGATCAGGACGCCCGCCAAAGCAATACCGGAAGGCGGCCAAATGGCTGTTGCATAACCTGGGGGTATAGCCAAATAAATGCCGAGTTTACCGGTTATAAAATAGGCTACCGCCAGGACGATTATGTGCAGTGGCCAAGCATAAGGTCGAAAGGATTCTCTGGTCATTTTCACGCTGTATACAATATGATCTACGCGCACAGGAAACAACTTCGTTAGTGTTGTCGGGTTGTATCCTGCACATTCCTAAGAAACGTAGTAGTAGGGCGCGCCGAGCGCGCCTTTTCCGGTACCGAGTCGTCGATGGCGCGCTCGGCGCGCCCTACGGTGGAAAAGGTTGAATAATTACCTCTTACGCCCTTCTTATTTGGGAAACACATAACTTTAAAATGACAAAAATCCGTGTAAAGCTAAGGCTACAGCCTCCCGCTCAAATGGGATGAGTACGCTGGTCGGCAGCGTAATTAATACACCACAGGACAAAATCGCCTGCGGGCATCGGCCTTGCTATGCCAAAGCCCTGGGCAATGTGACAATCCATCCCGGCCAAAGCCTGAAAATGCGCCATGGTCTCGACCCCTTCCGCGACGATTTGCCGATCAAAGACATTAGCCAACGCGATAATGCCCTGAATAATGGCATAGTCGCTCTGATCCACAAGCATATCGCGAATAAAGCTCTGGTCGATCTTGATGGTATCGACGGGCAGATTACGCAAAAAAGTCAGCGATGAATAACCGGTACCGAAGTCATCCAGTGCAAAACTAACGCCGAATGCCTGGCTGGCGGTAATAATGCCGCGCACTTTGTCGAAATCTTCCAGCGCTACAGTTTCCAGGATTTCGATTTGTAAAGCACCGTTTGCCAACTCAGGATAGGCAGCCAGCTTTTTTTGCAAATTAACGACGAAATTATCGGCTTGCAGATGATTGGCGGTAATATTGATAGACAATTCGAGGACTAGGCCTTGCTGCTGCCACTCTCTTAACTGGGTCAGCGCTTTATCTATCACCCAATCACCTAGCCTGATTTCCAGATCGGTTTGCTCGATAAACGGCAAAAATTCCAGCGGCGATAACAGGCCGCGCTCAGGGTGTCTCCAACGGATCAACGCTTCCGCACCGATAACCCGGTGAGTTTGTAAATCAACCTTGGGTTGATAGAACAATTCCAGTTCCTCATCGTCGAAGGCCTGGTAAATCCGCTGCAAGGCCCCGTTAAAGCGGCGCAAGCGGTCATCCTGCTCGGCATCAAAGAAGTGATAACGGTTCTTGCCCGATTGTTTGGCGATATACATAGCCTGATCGGCATGACGCAGCAACAAATCAGGCTCTTCACCATCGGGCGGATACAAGGCAATGCCGATGCTTGCGCCTACCCCAAACATACGGTTACCGATAACCACCGGCACAGAAATGGCGGCCAGCAGCCGATCCAGGGTGGCCGAACACTCCCCGGCATGACCAATGTCTTGCAGCAAAACCACAAACTCATCGCCACCCAGGCGTGCAACGGTGTCCATTTCGCGGATCACCTGAGTAATACGCCGGGCACATTCGATCAACACCAGATCGCCGGCTGCATGCCCTATTTCGTCATTAACCGCCTTGAAACCATCCAGATCAAGATAACAGACCGCCAGTAGCTTCTGTTCACGCTTGCACCGGGCAATACCCTGTTTCATGCGGTCATCCAGCAAAATACGGTTGGGGATGCCGGTCAAGGCGTCGTAATGGGCGATTTGTTTCAGTTGCTCTTCATGTTGTTTGATTTTGGTGATATCGGTGTACACCCCCAGATAACACTCAGGCCGCCCGTGGTCGTCATGGATGCGGGTGATAGACAGCCATTCCGGAACTAACTCGCCGTTTTTCTTACGATTCCAGATTTCACCTTGCCAAAAACCGTCGTTTTGAATGGATTTCCAGAGCAGCTGGTAAAACTCATCCGATTGCAAGCCGGATTTCAACAGCTTGGGGTTACGGCCCAGCACATCATCGCGTTCGTAGCCGGTAATACGCGAAAAAGCCGGGTTCAAATTTTGGATTTTCCCATTCAAGTCAGTGATCAGAATGCCTTCCTGGGCGTTTTCAAGCAGCTTGGCGGACAAGCGCAAACCGGCTTCGCCTTGCTTGCGCTGAGTGATGTCATTAGCCACAGACAGCGTGGCGATAATCTGGTGGTAGGCGTCGGACAGCGATGACACGCTGATTTCCAGCCAACGCCGGGTAGCCTTGACACCGGTGATCTCCAGTTCGAGGACCGTAGAGCCGCCAGCTAAGGCCAGTTGGTGGCTTGCTATGTAAGCTTGGCGATAAGGCGCATCGACAAAGGCAAAAGCCGGGAGGCTGTTGGCTTGCTGCAAGTCGTCGCATTCCAGCAAAGCCAACGCGGTTTTGTTAAGCAGCAACCAACGGTCGTTTCTGGCTAACACCCACACGGCGTGCGGGGCATTTTCTATCAAGGTGTCCAGAAAACCGCCACGCTCGACCAAACGCCGTTGCAACTGAATGAGGACCAGGTGATTTTTTACCCTCAGCAAGGTCGTGACGCGGTTGATGGGCTTGATGATGTAATCCACCGCGCCTAATTGGAGACCCTGGCTTTCCGATAATTCACCCGCTGCGGCGGTAATAAAAATCACCGATATGTCGCGGGTGGCAACATGGTCTTTTAGCTGTCGGCACACTTCAAAACCATCCATATCCGGCATCATCACATCCAGCAAGATCAAGTCGGGCTGCGGATGCTGAGCCGCGATGGCTAAAGCGGTCTTGCCGTTGCCTGCGACTTTGACGTGGTATTCCTGACCCAATAAAGTGGCCAAAATCTCGACATTGACCGGCTCGTCATCCACTATCAGAATAATCGGCGTATGCGCCCTAAAAATCACCTGATCGTTTCCTTGTTTGCCTTGACCAAACTTAGGAATGAGCACGAAATAACTTATACATAATCGTTCAGATCCTCGTTAATCTATTTTGAAGCACAGGGCGTGCGACGTGCGCCTTTCCCGATGCTTGAATAACGTACTTAGCGCTGGTGGCGTGCACGGCACGCCTACAGTTGCTCAACTTGTTACATGCTCATTCCTTACAATAACACCCGTTCTATACCGCCGCGTGCTGCCTGCTTGATATAGGTTTTCATCCAGTTCTTGCCCAGCACATGCCGGGCGATTTCCACGACGATGTAGTCCACTTCCAACTGATCCACGTCATCCCGATACCGTTGCAAGCCCTGCACACAGGATGGGCAAGACGTCAGCATCTTAATGGGCCCGTCGAAACCGTCGGCGCGTAGCTTGGCCTCGTCTTCCTGCAATTCGGCCGCCTTGCGGAAACGCACCTGGGTTGAAATATCGGGGCGCGCGACAGCTAGCGTCCCCGATTCGCCGCAGCACCGTTCGGATTTGCTGACTGTCGCGCCTATCAGGCCGTTGACGGTCTTCATGGCATCCTGTTGCTTCATCGGGCTATGACAAGGATCGTGATACAGATACCGGCTACCGTTAACACCGTCCAGTTTCACACCTTTTTCCAGCAGGTATTCGTGGATATCGATCATGCGGCAGCCAGGAAAAATCTTGTCAAATTCGTAATCCAGCAACTGGTCCAGACAGGTGCCGCAACTGACGACGACGGTCTTGATATCCAGATAATTCAAGGTATTGGCAACCCTATGAAACAGCACCCGGTTATCGGTGGTGATTTTCTGCGCCTTGTCGTATTGCCCGGCTGCGCGTTGCGGATAGCCGCAGCACAAATAGCCCGGCGGCAATACCGTCTGCACGCCGATCTCGTACAGCATGGCCTGGGTGGCGAGGCCGACTTGCGAGAACAAACGCTCGGAACCGCAGCCTGGAAAATAAAACACCGCTTCGGAATCGGCACGGGTTTTGTTTTGGTCGCGGATGATAGGCACAATCTGGTCGCTCTCGATGCCCAGCAGCGCGCGTGCCGTTTTGGACGGCACATCCGCAGGCATTTTGCGGTTTGTGAAATGGACGACATATTCGCGTAGCGCCGGCTGTCCTGTCGATGACGGTGGCTGCGCCAGCTGCTTGCGGCCCCAAGGCCTGATGAAAAAATGGCCCAAGCGCTGCGCCTTGTAAGACCACTCTATCAGTAGCTTACGCATCACTTTAATGCTGTTCGGGCGGCTGGTGGATAGGAAAGCAATCGCCGCCGCTTTGACGGGGTTAAAGCTTTGCTTGCCCATTTTGCGTAACAGATTACGCATATTCATCGACACTTCACCGAAGTCGATATCGACCGGACACGGGTTAAAGCATTTGTGGCAGACGGTGCAATGGTCGGCCACGTCTTCAAATTCTTTCCAATGGGTGATGGAAATGCCGCGCCGGGTCTGCTCTTCGTACAAAAAGGCTTCAATCAGCAACGACGTGGCGAGGATTTTATTGCGCGGCGAATACAGCAGGTTAGCCTGCGGCACATGCGTGGAACACACGGGTTTGCATTTGCCGCAACGCAAACAATCTTTCACCGAATCGGAGATCGCGCCGATGTCGCTTTGCTGCATAATCAGCGATTCAAAGCCCATCAGGCTGAACGATGTGGTGTAAGCCGCACTCAGGTCGGCGCCCGGCATCAGTTTACCGCGGTTAAACCGGCCTTCAGGGTCAATACGCTGTTTGTAATCATGGAAACTGGCCAGCTCTTCCGTGCTTAAAAACTCGTATTTGGTGATGCCGATGCCGTGCTCGCCGGAAATCACGCCGCCCAACTCACGCGCCAGCACCATGATGCGGGCCACCGCCGCATTGGCTTCCTGGAGCATGTCGTAATGGTCGGAATTGACCGGCAAATTGGTATGGACATTGCCGTCGCCGGCGTGCATATGCAGCGCAACAAACACCCTGCCCCGCAATATTTCTTTGTGCACCGCCTCTATCCGTTCGATAACCGGACGAAAATTGTCGCCCTCGAAAATCTCTGTTAGCCTGGGCAGCAATTCCTGCTTCCAGGACACCCGTAACGAACGGTCTTGCAAACGGTGGAATAAAGTCGGCTGTTCTGCGCGATTGCTGAGCTCAGAGACGCTGATGCCTAGCTCGTTGAAAGTAGCTTCCGCCTGCTGCAACGGTAAATCCAGGTTGTCATAAAGCCACTGCCAGCGTCCCCGAACACTGGTTACCGCAGCCAGCGCCAAACTGCGGCGGTCGCCAAACAGCTCGGTTTTGTCAACATTATCTTCATAAGCCCGTAGCGGCAAATCACCGGCCAAAAATTGGCCCAGCGCCTCGCACAAGCGCAATTTGTTGCGTAGCGACAATTCAATATTGATGCGTTCGATACCGTCGCAATAATCGCCCATGCGCGGCAACGGGATCACGACATCTTCATTGATTTTGAAGGCATTGGTGTGTTTGGCGATGGCGGCGGTGCGCGCGCGGTCTAGCCAGAAAGTCTTGCGGGTTTCCGGGCTGACCGCGATAAAACCTTCGGCATTACGGGCATTGCATAAGCGCACAACTTCGGAAGCCGCCAGCGCAACTTGTTTATCGTCGTCACCGACTATATCGCCTAACAACACCATTTTGGGACGGCCATGATGCTTGGCTTTACTGGCATAACCGACAGCTTTGACATAACGCTCGTCCAGGTGTTCGAGACCGGCCAGCATGACCCGCGCGGGGCCGGTTTTAGGTAAAGCCGCCAGATAATCGCGGATCTCCAGGATAGCCGGGACCGCCTCACGGACTTGCCCGAAGAACTCCAGGCAAAAAGTGCGGGTATGCGGCGGCATTTTATGCAAAATCCACCGCGCCGACGTGATGATGCCGTCACACCCTTCTTTTTGTATACCCGGCAAACCGCCGAGAAACTTGTCGGTCACGTCCTTGCCCAATTCGCCCTTGCGGAATGCGGCACCGGGAATGACCAGTTGTTCTTCCGAAAGCAGTTGCTGATGCTTGGCATCGAAACGCTTCAGCACAAAAGTCACTTGCGCCTGTTCATGAATCTTGCCGAAATTGTGGTTGAAACGCTCAACATCCAGCCAGTTACCGTCGGGTGTGACCATCCGCCAGGATGCTAGATTATCCAGGGCCGTCCCCCACAACACGGCTTTTTTGCCGCCCGCGTTCATCGCTACATTGCCGCCCACGCACGACGCATCCGCTGACGTCGGGTCGCAGGCAAACACCAAGCCGGCCTGTTCCGCCGTATCCATGACGCGCCTAGTCACGACGCCGGCGCCGGTATGGATAGTGGCATAGGTCTGGGCGACACCCGGCAGGCTGGATGCAGACTCCACGCGGCCTATTTCAACCAGCTTTTCGGTATTGATTACTGCGGAATAAGGCGTCAACGGCACTGCGCCGCCCGTGTAGCCGGTACCGCCGCCGCGCGGGATAATTGTCAATCCCAGCTTGATGCAATCACGTACCAAATGGCCGACTTCGGCTTCGGTGCACGGATACAACACGACAAACGGGTATTCGACCCGCCAATCGGTGGCATCGGTGACATGCGAGACGCGGGCGAAGCCGTCGAAAGCGATATTATCTTTACGGGTATGTTTGGATAGCAAGGCCAAGGCTTTGCGGCGCATGTCACCGGTGCGGTCAAAATGGGCCGCAAAAGCATCCACGGCCTGATGTGCGGCAGCGACCAGCAGTGCGACCCGCTGGGCCCGATCCGCGTTTTCGCTTTCGTGCTCGGTATGGCGCTTTTCCATTTGCCGGAGCCGATGGCGCAACGCATCCAGCAATGCCTTGCGACGTTTGCGGTTGTCCAGCAAATCGTCCTCGAGGTAAGGGTTGCGCTGGACTGCCCAAATATCACCCAGGACTTCAAACAGCATCTTGGCGGAACGCCCGGTTATGCGTTCGCCGCGCAACGATTCCAGCGTCCGCCAGCTCTCTTCGCCCAACAAACGGATGACGATTTCGCGGTCGGAAAAAGACGTGTAGTTATAAGGGATTTCACGTAACCGTGTCGGCGACGCTTCGGAAAACAAGGGGGGGAATGATGAATTCACTGATATTCTATGTGCGTGGTTGATTTGGCCCATTGTAACACTCGCAGATGACGTAAAAATACCGAAAGCCGCGTAGATGCCACTATATTTTGAATGCCCCGGAACCCGCACTGTTTGCCACGCACTGCAGGGCGCGCCTTGCGCGCCACTAGGTGCCAATACATCGACACGCGGAGAAGGCGCGCGCGGCACGCCCTACAGTATGTGCGTACCTTTATAGTAACGGTGAGAAAAATTAATGAAAAGAAGCATAAGAACGCATCGCCGGCATCCGTTCCAAGCCAGTACGTCTAATAATCCAGTTTTATTTTCACATAAACACTGCGCTCAACTTCTGAGTTATACAGCTTGGTGGCGGTATCCCTAAAGAACTGTAACTGTTGGTTTTCCAAAAGATTTTGACCAACCACGCTCAATTCAACAGAGCGGCTGGCTTGCCAAGCAAGGCGTGCATCCATATTGACATAAGCGTTAACATGGGTTGACTCCAGCCTATCGACATAACGCATCCATAAATCAATCTTCCAGTTGCTTTGAATATCCCAAGAAGACCTAAGCGACAGCATTTGCTGTGGCGAATTGGCAAATATCGGCAGGCTTAGGCTAAACTGATCTGTGCTGGCATTTTTCAAAAATAAATTTGTTTTAGCATAACTGTAGCCCGCATTCATGCGCCATTTGGGGTTTATATGCCAGTTCGCTGATAAATCCAGGCCATAAGCATGCCCCTTCATGTTGTTATCAAATCCATACGGGAGCACGTAGCGTAGAGGGTTCTGTAAAACAAAGCCCTGGCCTTCTTCAAAGGTCCGCAGGTCATCATAATCATTAAAGAATGTGGCTATATCCAGTTGAATGCCATCGCTAAAGTGGGCTCTATAACCTAACTCATAGGAAATGAGCTTTTCGCTATTAAACTCCTTGTTTCCTGCAACATTGATAACCACCGGGATCCCTACGCCTATGTCGCGGATATTGGGTTCGAATGTTGCGTTTTGATCGCTGATCGACGGCACTTTTACAGAACGGGAAACAGCGCCCCAAAAGGTATTGTTATCATCAATTAACCAGGTCATCCGTGCCGTAGGCTGGATTTCAAAGCCGGTTAAATCGTTATGCTCAAAGCGTGATGCCAGATTAAATTTAAACTGATCCCGGAACAGCGAAATTTCATCACTGAGAAATGCACTATACAAATGGGTGTCCCTTTCCTTTGGGTTGAGACTGACTAACGACCCTGAATCCAGCTTATTATTGACATACCGGTATTCGAGCCCCCAGGCCAGTTCCTGGTTAGACAGCCAAGCGAAATGGCGTTGAAAGTCGAAGTCCGTGACATTAACTTCCTGATTGCCCAACACGCTGTCTTCCCTGCTGGTGTGGTCATAATAGACTTGTAATGCCCAGTTTTTATGCTCTTCTTTTTGATTAGTCCAACGCGCCAATAAGTTTTCGCCGGTTACCTTGACATCGTTATTAATAAACCGGGTAAAATTAGGTGAGTTTATATCGGGCAGATCACCAGACTGGCCCATGTTGCCATCATAGGCGCTACCTGTAACCAGCACGCTGTCGTTTTCGGTAAGCTCCGAGTCAACATGGATACCTCCACTGCCCATGGATGAATTATCATTGGCCGATTGCTCATTGAAGCTGCCCCCATTATCCCTGTTGTAATATTTGCCGTGGATTCGGTAATGCGTTTTTTCCCCCAACGCCCCGCCATACCGTAAAGAACCAAAGCCTTGCTCCTCAGTCCCGTACCCCGCCGTTGATTCGATGCCCTGAGTCTCTTTAGCCGAAAAAGTGATGACATTAATCACGCCATTCACTGCATTAGAGCCCCATAGCGCAGTGCCCGGTCCTCTAACCACTTCGATGCGTTTGACGTTTTGCAGCAAAACATCCTGTGCATCCCAATAAACACCGGCAAACAGCGGCGAATAAACGGAACGGCCATCGATGAGAACCAACAGCTTATTTGAAAAGCGTTCATTAAAGCCATGAATGCTGATGGCCCATTGATTGGCGCTGATACGAGCAACATGCACGCCTGGGGCTAACCGTAACGCTTCTGGCAAGGATGTCACGCCAGAGCGGCTAATCTCTTCTTGAGTGATCACATAAACTGAAGCGGATTCATTGAATTGTTTCTTATTTTGTTTTGATGAGGTTTCTACTGATAAATCCATGAGCTCCTCTAAAGACATTTTCATCAGCTCGTCAAAGCCTGCGTCGGCCAGGCATGCCGATGCCATAAAACCATAAAGGAAAAAAAACAGGATTATTCGTTGATAACGCATAGATAACGTGTGGCTCTGTACATAACAAAAATGAAGTATTGCAATTAAATTAATTTAAATCAATAAATTGTAACGTGTTGGGCAAACCAGACCGGATGGGCTGACTGGCTTTGAAGCTATCATAAAGCCATTCAAGTCCGCCTTGGGCAGGGCCTGGATCTGCGGGCGTTTGCGATAGGCTACGCCATCAAGCAGGGTTTTGGAACCCCGGCCGTTGCGCCTATCGGTCAAACGGTAACGGATGGGCGGATAGCAATAGCTTGGCATAGCCAGCCATTTCTGGCGTAAGTTTTGAGGGTATACGATGGGAGGGCAAGCTCAGCCGTAATACCGCACAAGGGGCGGACATGCCTGTCCACGCCACACACTATGCCCGATTGAGTTTTTGAGCAATGCTGATTGGCGATGTCTTCCAAATATCCTCACAATATTCGCGGATAGCACGATCCGAGGAGAACTTGCCTATTCGTGCAACATTGAGTATGGACATGCGGCTCCAGTGCTCGGTATCTTTAAACTGGCTGCCGACTTGTTCCTGGCAAGCGGCGTAGCTGGCGAAGTCGGCACAAATGAAGTAGGGGTCGTGATTCCAGAGGTTATCGAGGAGCGCTTCGAACAGTCCTTTGTCACCGTGTGAAAACAGCCCGGA
Source organism: Methylovulum sp. (assembly GCA_030653435.1). Taxonomy (GTDB): domain Bacteria; phylum Pseudomonadota; class Gammaproteobacteria; order Methylococcales; family Methylomonadaceae; genus Methylovulum. The sequence goes on along the minus strand of JAURZI010000149.1, from coordinate 28,766 downwards.
TGCCAGCAGATACAAGGCCTCCCTTAAGGCAGGCGTATGCTCGATGATGTCCCTGCTACAGTGGCCGTTAGCACGCAAGGTCTGCACAGCCTCTACGCCAAGGCCAAAAAGAAAAAAGTTCTCCTCGCCCACTTCCTCCCTGATTTCGACATTAGCGCCATCCAAAGTACCAATCGTCAATGCACCATTCATCGCGAATTTCATATTACCGGTACCGGAGGCTTCCATTCCGGCGGTGGATATTTGTTCCGACAAATCGGCAGCCGGGTATAACTGCTGCCCCAGCTTGACATTCATGTTCGGCACAAACACCACTTTAATGAGCCCATTGATTTGCGGGTCGCGGTTTATGACCTCGGCCACCGAATTAATCAACTTGATGATCAGCTTGGCCATGGTGTAGCTGGGGGCCGCCTTGCCACTGAAGATAAAGGTGCGTGGCGGAATATCCAAGCGGGGATCTTGCTTGAGTTGCTGATAGAGGCTGATGATGTGCAATATATTGAGATGTTGGCGTTTGTATTCGTGGATACGCTTGGCCTGGATGTCAAACAGGCTGTCTGGATCGACAGCGATGCCGGTCATTCGCCGGATATAGTCTGACAGGCTGGCCTTGGCGATGCGCTTGACCTGCCGCCATTCCAAGCGAAATTCGGCATCGTCGGCGTGGGTTTCCAGGTTACGCAATTGCCCCATATCCCGCAGCCAACCGGAGCCTATGCTGGAATCAATCAATGCCGCCAACGGAAGATTAGCCAACGCAATAAAACGGCGCGGCGTAACTCCATTGGTTTTGTTGTTGAATTTCTCCGGCCAGACTTTATAAAAATCCTGTAGGACTGTTTTTTTCAACAGATCGCTATGCAAAACGGCGACACCATTGATAGCGAAGCTGCCCACACAGGCCAAATTAGCCATGCGTACCCGTTTATCGCCCTCTTCGTCAATAAGGGAGATGCGCGCCAGGCGTTCGTTGTCACCGGGGAAGTGCCAGCGCATCTGCTCCATAAAACGCGCGTTAATTGCATAGATAATATCCAGATGGCGCGGCAGGATACGCTGAAACAAGTGCAGCGACCACGTTTCTAAAGCTTCGGGCAGCAAGGTGTGATTGGTGTAGGCAAAGGTTCGCCGGGTGATGCTCCAGGCGGATTCCCAGTCCATCCCGTGCTCATCCAGCAACAGGCGCATCAGTTCAGGGATAGCGATGGCGGGATGGGTATCGTTGAGTTGCGCGACAAATTTGTCCGCAAACTCGGTGATTTCGCCTTGGTCGCGCAAGGTCATCTGAATCATGTCTTGCAAAGAACAGGTAACGAAAAAATATTGCTGACGCAAGCGTAATTCTTTGCCGGTTTCCGGCTCATCGTTGGGATAAAGCACTTTGCTGATATTTTCGGCGACGACCTTGTCGCTGACCGCGCCCTGATAATCGCCGTGGCTGAACGCCAGCAGGTCAAACGGTTCGCGCGCCTCCGATTTCCACAGCCTGAGCAAATTTGCATTGGTCACGCCATAACCCAGAATTGGGGTGTCGTAAGCCAGACCATAGATAATAGTTGCGGGGATCCAGCGTACTTGTGATTGTCCGGCATCGTCAATATAGTGTTCGATGCGCCCATCCATTTTGACCGGATAGTGAATTTGCCGATTGGGCAGCTCCCACGGATTGCCGTTACGCAGCCACGCATCGGCGATCTCAAATTGCCACCCATCGCGAATTTCCTGATCGAAAATGCCGTATTCATAACGGATGCCATAACCGATAGCCGGAATCTCAAGAGTGGCGAGCGAGTCCATGTAACAGGCGGCTAGCCGCCCCAGTCCGCCGTTCCCCAAACCCGGCTCCAATTCGGACTCCAGGATAGTATCCAGATCCAGGCCCAGATTTTGCAATGCTTCGCGGGTGTGGTCCCGGGTATTCCCCCAGACATCCAGGTTGAGGATGTTGTTGCCCAGGTGCGGCCCCAGCAGAAACTCAGCCGACAGGTAAGCCACGGTCCGGGCATTAGACTGCCGGTACCGTTCTGTGGAGGAGACGAATCTGGCGAGCAAGCGGTCGCGGATCGTGTATGCCAGCGCAGTGTAATGGTCCACGGGCGAAGCATCCTCAAGTGTCCTGCCCATGACATAGAATAGATTGTCCAGGAAGGAGCGCTGGATAGCCTCAACGGATCGTGCAATGCGTATGCTTAGTGCTTGTTCAGCCAAATCAAACATAAAGTGTCCTCAGTATGGGGGCGGGTTAAATAACGTGTCCCTACGAGAGCTAGCACTTCCAGTGCACCTAGATGCCCTACCCTGGAAACCAGTTCGGCCATCACGATAATCTTGTATAGGGCAAAATCATAAGGTGTTGCTATTTATCAGGAAATATTTTTCAAGGTCAAGAAAAATATGGAGTTCGCATGGGTGCTGAAACTGCCGGACTCTGCTGCGTTATTTCTTTGGGTCGCGTTTTGCCCCCCTCATGGTATGTTAGGCGACCGACGCAACCACTAAACTGACGCCATGGAACTCTCGCTGCTGACGCTAAACCTTCACACTTATGAACAACATCCCCGCCATTGCCCGTTTGACACCATGCATCAACATGAGCGCGAGGTCAACATCATCGCCGAAGCGATTGCCCATTTAAGAATCGATGTGATTTGTTTCCAGGAAGTTGGGGAATATAAGCATGACCCGATCACGACCCCTTACGGTGAAGCGCCTTCAAACATGGCTTTTCGGGTGTGTAAAAAATTGCGTCAGTGGGGGCTTTACTACCATATTCACCAGGACTGGAGCCACATCGGCTTTCATCGCTGGCGGGAAGGCACCGCCATCATGAGCCGTTATCCGATGCACCATAATTATTCCGCTTATGTGTCGCTGGATCGTCGCAAGAACAATTATATGTCCAGGAATATCACCGTGTCGTGCATCGACGTGCCGTGGTTCGGGCTGTTACATATCACCAATGTGCATTTAAGTTGGGCGCACCACGGTTTTTTTGAGGAATACGATAACCTCCGCAAACTGATCCGTTCACGCTTGCATTTCGGTGTCAGGGGCGATCTGATGGTCGGCGATTTCAATGCACCTGCCGGGGAACAGGCCTACAACCATATTGTCGGCAATGCGGAATATGTGGACCAATTCCACGAATTACACCCTCATCGTTTCTACCAACCCAGCTATAATGGTCAGATAGATGGCTGGAAAAACTCATCGCCGAAACGTATTGACCATATCTTCAAGCGCAATGGCCATCCCCTGCAAGTCAAATACATGGAGGTGATTTTCAACGATGATTTCTACCCCGTTGTTTCCGACCATTTCGGATACTTGGCAAAGTTTAAGCTATATTAGGGCGCAAGCACTGGGCGGATACGGACGGCTGATCTGGGCAACACATTATCTACGGATTACGTTGCTGCGCCATCCGCCCATGGTTATGCTTCAACGTCCTGTTCACAAATGCCAATCTTGCATAAGGCAGGCATCGCGTAGCTTTTATGTTGATTTTTGTCATCATTCTGTAAAGATAAGCACTACAAACCCTACATGAAAAACCGAAATCTCGACACTCCGAGTAGATACAGAACAGCGTTGCCCCGGCAATACCGGGCTTGCCGCATAACGGGAACTTTGGCGTACGGCGAAGCAACAAGCGGTCGCCTGATATAATTATTCATTTTTGGGGTTATAAAAGTGCTTGAGAGTCAGTTTGCCATGATCATCATCGTAGAAGATGATCCCGGCCACTCGAAATTAATCGAGAAAAATTTACGGCGTAGCGGCCTCGAAAACCCTATCAAAGCCTTTGCTAACGGCCAGCTAGCCCTGGACTATCTCCAGGGACTGGGCGATTTTACAGGCCAACCCCTTAGCCAACCTGCCTTGCTGCTACTGGATTTAAACATGCCGGTCATGAACGGTGTGGAATTATTGCGGCTCCTTAAACAAGACCCTAAACTTCAGGACATCCCGGTCATCGTTTTAACCTCCACCGACGATCAGCGCGAAATAGACGAATGTTATAGTCTAGGGGCTAACCTCTATGTGCCTAAACCGGTCGAATTTGACCTGTTTTCCGAAGCAGTGCGTAAATTAGGGCTAATGATCGGGCTTATTTCCGTACCTTCAATTAAATGACCCGCCTTCCCTATTGTTATGAAATCCGATATGTCCATTATCCCTTACACCAAAATTTTATATATAGAAGACGATTTAGGCCTTGCAGAATTGGTACGCATCAAACTTAAACGGGAAGGCTATCAGGTTGCACATGCTGAAACTGGCAACGCAGCCATGACACTGATGCGTGAACAAGACTTTGAAGTGGTGCTGATCGATTTTTATCTGCCGGACATGAATGGTCTGGAGGTGTTAAAGGGTATCCAGATATTGAAGTGTAAAGCCGCCTGCGTGATGATTTCTGGTGTCGATGATATGCAATTGGTGGTCAATGCCATTAAGCAAGGGGCAGAAGATTTTGTGCTCAAGGATGCCGGCGGCGCTTATTTGGAATTATTGCCGACAACACTGGGTAAGGTGTTGCTAAAGCAGCGCTTAATTGCAGAAAAAGAAGCCGCAGAACTGGAGAAAAATAAAAGCGAGGTCTTTTACCGCTCATTGATTGAGCATACCCATGTTGTCGCCTGGGAATACCTGCCTGCCGCCGAACGTTTCAGCTATGTTTCCGCACAGGCGGAAAAATTGACGGGGCATAGCCTGGAAGAATGGACTTCAGACGGTTTTTGGCAAGCCAGTTTATATCCTGAAGATTATGCCAAAGTTACCGCCTTTTGTTCTTCTTTGGCACATAGCCAGCAAGAACAGGGGCTTGAATTTCGGCTGTTAAAAAAAGACGGCGGTGAGCTTTGGCTTAGACAGATCGTTTCCGTAGTGGAAATGGGTTCCGGGCACGGTTATGTATTACGCGGATTTCTGATCGATATTACCGAGTCCAAACAAGCCCTGGAAAAACAGCGTCTGGCGGAGCTGGTGTTCGATACTATCCATGAAGGGATTATGATTACCGATGCCCATAACTGTATTGAAGCCGTGAACCCGGCTTTTACAAAAATCACCGGCTATGCCCTCGATGAAGTTAAGGGGAAAAATCCAAGCATACTTAGCTCAGGGCTACAGAATAGTGCTTTTTATGCCTCATTATGGCAATCCCTGAATCATTATGGGCATTGGGAAGGCGAAATTTGGAACCGGCATAAAAGCGGGGCCATGTATGCCGAATCCACATCGATTTCCTATGTTTATGACGAAGTCGGCAAGATCAAACGGCACATCGCTATTTTTGGCGATGTGACTGAAAAAAAACAGGCCGCAGAAAAAATCCATTACCAGGCCAACTACGACCAGCTAACCGGCTTGCCCAACCGTCAATTGTTTCAAGACCGTTTGCATTCGGCGGTCGCTTCGGCCAAGCGCAATAACACAAAGTTGGCGTTACTGTTTATTGATCTCGATCATTTTAAAGAAGTTAATGACAGCGCCGGGCATGAGGCAGGAGACAGATTGCTGGTGCAAGTGGCGCAGCGGCTGAATACTTGCGTCCGCGACAGCGACACACTGGCACGTTTGGGCGGCGATGAGTTTACCGTTATCCTTAATAATCTAGGCACGAACCATGATTTAGAACAAATTGCCAGAACGATACTAAAATTGTTGGAACAACCGTTTTCCCTGGCGGCAACCGGCGTTGACGCAGCCATTTCCGCCAGTATCGGCATTGCCATGTATCCTGCGGATGGGCAAGACGATACATCGCTGATCAGACATGCCGATGCCGCCATGTATCGGGTTAAGGAGACCGGCAGGAATGGATTTGAATTTTTTACCGCTGAAATGAACCGGGAAGCGGGTAAGCGCCAACAGTATAAAAGCGCTTTCAAGGACAGTTTGGAAAAAAAGGAATTTAAAGTGTTTTTCCAGCCGGTTTGGCGCTTAAGTGACGGGCAGGTCATCGGGGTAGAGGCATTATCGCGCTGGCAACATCCTGAATGGGGTATGGTCATGCCCAATGAATTCATTCCTGTAGCCGAAGAAAGTGGTTTTATTCATGAGCTGAGCTTATTCGTGGTCAAGGAGGTTGTTAAGCAAATTAAATTATGGGATGAACGCGGGTTTAATCAGCTTTCAGTTGCCATTAACCTGTCCCCGACACAGTTTCGGCGCCTGGATGATTGGCTGGCCCATATGCACAATATTTTGTCTGGCTATGTGGTTGCGCCGCACCGGATCAAGCTTGAAATTACCGAGACCGCGCTGATGGGCGACACTATCAAGCTAATGAACACATTGGGGCATGTGCAGGCATCGGGCATCGAAATTTCCCTGGATGATTTCGGCACCGGCTTTTCTTCATTATCCAGAATCAGCAGCATGCCATTAAACTACATTAAAATAGATAAAAGTTTTGTCAGCCAAATAGGCCGGAAAGGCCAGTTCAATGTCATTGAAGCCATCACTTCTATGGCGCATAGCATGAATTGCCAAGTTATTGCCGAAGGCATAGAAACCATAGCGCAACTGGAATATCTGAAACAGCTGGGTTGCGACTTGGGACAGGGCTATCTATGTAGTCGCCCTGTGCCCGCCCCAGATTTGTTAATGCTTTTACAAAAAGGTTTTATGTTTAATTGATCGATGTTACGCAGGCCTGACGGGGCGTGTGCCCACAAAACTGGCTGGGACAGTCCCGCTTCGGGAGACGCGTCACGAGCGCCTTCTGCACCAGCCGGTATCAGTGAGCCCTGTTTTTACAAGAACAACACGATGGTAATTATGAAAAACACCCTGATGTTAACTATCCTGTCGGCGAGCCTGGGTATGGCTATAGCCCAAGCGGCTCCAGAAGCTGAGGTGGCGGATCTTAGCCTGGAAGAGCTGATGGACATTAAAATCTATTCAGCTGCTAAAAAAGAACAGGCGATGGCGGATACCGCAGCAGCGGCCTTTGTCATTTCTCAGGAAGACATTCGCCGCTCCGGGGCAACCAGCATTCCAGAGGCTTTGCGTATGGTACCGGGGGTGCAGGTGGCGCAAATCAATGCTCATGACTGGGCTATAGCCATACGCGGTTTCAATGACCGGTTTTCCAACAAACTCCTCGTCATGATTGATGGGCGTACGGTCTACTCGCCCTTGTTTTCCGGGACCTATTGGAGCGCACAAGATGTCGTTTTGGAAGATATCGACCGCATCGAAGTCATTCGCGGTCCGGGAGGCACCATGTGGGGCGCCAATGCCGTTAACGGCGTCATTAATATCCGCACCAAACACAGCAAATATACCCAAGGCGGATTGGTGTCCGCATATGGCGGCAATTATCAGGATGGCGGGGCAGTCCGCTATGGCGGCGAATTAGGCACAGAAGGCACATACCGCGTTTATGCCAAAGGCAAACATCATGACGACTACCTGAACGCTTTAGGTCAGGATGCACATGACCAATGGAATGCCGGACAAGGCGGTTTCCGAGCCGATTACAAGCTTACCCCGAAAGACGGACTATCGTTTAGCGGCGACATGATGGAAATGGCAGGCGATGAAACTATCGGTTTAAGAAGTGCAATTGACAACAACATGTCCCAAAGAACCGCCAATGCGCTGGCAAAATTGACGCATCAGACCGAACGTGGCGAATGGTATTTGCAAAGCTTTTATTCATCAGATGAACGAAACGGCTACTCTATTAACCAACTCATTGACACCTTTGATATAGAGTTTCAGCACAATATGCAAGCCGGGAAGCGCAATGCAATGACCTGGGGCCTCGGTTACCGGTTGGTGGCCGATGAGTTGAGTGACTTTAACGGTGTGTTCTTTAGTCCAGCCCAGCGGACAACCCAGTTGTTTAGCTTATTTTTACAGGATCAATTCAGCATGACCGACCAGCTTAAGCTTACCGTAGGCAGCAAGCTCGAACATAACGATTATTCCGGTTTTGAATATGAGCCCAACGCGCGTTTATTATGGAAGCCCAATGAAAACCACAGTACCTGGACCAGCGTATCGCGTGCCGTGCGTACACCGTCACGCGGTTTTCATGATATCAGGATCGACTTATATCGCATTCCGGCCATGCCGCCCTTTTTACCGAATGCCACGGTAGGATCCATCGTCGGCGATGCCGGTTTTAAATCAGAAGAAGTGACGGCGTTCGAATGGGGATATAGAGGGCAGATGACCCAAAAGCTCTCTTTTGATATCGCGGCGTTTTACAATATTTATGACAACTTGCTATCTTCATACCCCAAGGTCGTTCAATCTCCGGGATTAACGCAGAACCTGTCGGTCATGGTCAATGGCCTGGAGGGTGAATCCTACGGCGCAGAGTTGTATGCAAACTGGAAAGTGACCGATAGCTGGCGGTTGCAACCCGGCTACACTTGGCTGACCGTCGATACCCGCACTAAAAACAACGCTATCGATACTGCGCTGGGATTAAAAATTGAAGGCAGCAATCCACAACATCAGTTTTCAATACGTTCGCAACTGAGCCTGCCGCATAATATCGAATTTGATACCACAGTTTATTATGTCGATAATCTCAGCAATACCGCCGTCACCCAAAATACAGGCGTCAACGTGGCTAATTACACGCGTCTGGATTTGAGACTGGGCTGGAGACCGCTGAAGGCCTTGGAGTTAAGCGTGACCGGGCAAAACCTGCTGGATGACAGACATCCTGAATTCGTCGCTGACGATCTTGTGACCAGTCAAATACCCCGCAGCGTTTACGGTAAAGCGGTTGTGGCCTGGTAAAAAGAAAAACGCCCACGTTAATGATACCGAAATGGGGTATGGCGCTGTTTGCATTATGGGTCGTGATAGACGGTAGCGCCGGCGCTGAAGACCTGGATCTTCACGAAGATGAGGTTAAGGCCGGATTCGTCTATAACTTTGCCAAATTTGTAGAATGGCCGGAAGACACAGCCCATGCTTATGTCAACCTGTGCATAGTCGGCGACTCCCCGTTTGGGTTTGCCGCACTGAAAGCTATCGATGGGCGACGTGTCACCCAAGATAAGCAATTAGTGACAAAACTGTTAAATAAATCAGATGATTTGACAGCATGCCAAATCATCTTTATTGCTGCTTCCGAGCGTGGCAATATGGCGCAACTGCTTAAGTCGGCGCATCAGCAGCACACCCTCACGGTCAGCGATATAGAGGGGTTTGCCCAAGCGGGCGGCGCTATCGGATTGGTCAACGCAGACGGGAAAATCCGCTTTGCCATCAATTTGCTTGCCGCCAAAGATGCGGGAGTATTAATCAGTTCCCGATTGCTCGCCTTGGCGATGATTGTTTACGATGAACATAATATACCCCTGAAATAATGTCCTTCCGAAATAACTCCATTGCCCGCAAGCTAACCTTCATCATTACCTTAACGGCATTCATAGTGCTGGCTATCAGCAGCATCGTGCTGGTATGGAGCCAGTTTTATTCATCCCGTGAAGCCATCGCCCATGAATTAAACAGCCTCGCCGGCGTTAGCGGCTTTGCCGTAGCCCCTGCTATGATATTCGGCGATGACCAGGCCGCGCATAAAATGCTGCAAGCCCTGAAAACCCAGCCAGACCTGTTAGCGGCCGAACTGTATCTCAATAACGCCGCCACGCCGTTTGCCATGTTCACGGCCAATAAAAATGCCAAGGCATCTCTTGCACTGCATAATACGGCTCAAGAACCTTGCGGTAAGGCTGTTTTTACCAGCCAGCAAGTTATTCTATGTACGGTTGTAGAAATGGATGGCGACGTACTGGGCAGACTCTATCTGCAAGCGGATTTATACCGTTTATATAAAGGGCTGGGTAACACATTGGCACTATTTGCCGGCGCATTGCCGATTTTCTGCCTGTTGGCATTTTTTACGGCGCATCGGTTGGGAACGGTGCTCGCACGGCCTATCCGGCATTTGGCTGATATTGCAACACTCATTAGCCATGATGAAAATTACGCATTACGGGCAAAAAAATATGCGGATGATGAAATAGGGCAATTAACCGAAAGTTTTAATGCCATGCTTGAACAAATTCAGCTGAGAGACGACATGCTCAGCGCACACAGCCGAAAATTGGAACAGTTAGTGGAGCAGCGTACCCGTAGCCTTAGTGACACGGTGCGACAGTTGAGCGCATCCAACGAAGAGCTTAAAGATTTCTCGTATATTGTTTCGCATGATTTGCGTGCGCCGATGATTAATGTGCAGGGGTTCGTCAACGAATTAGCCTTAAGCCTGGGCGACTTGCGTAAAAATATGGATGAGGTGATGGCACTGGTTCCCGAACACAAAAAAGCCGCACTACTGGAAATATTGGATGATGACATTCCGACATCAACACGTTTTATTACCGGTGGTGTTGCCAAAATGAACCAGTTACTCAGCGGAATTTTAAAGATTTCCCGTTTGGGACGACAAGAATTGAATATTAGCGTAGTCGATACGCAACGCCTGGTAACCGACAACATCGAAGCGATTAAATACCAAAGTGACCAGGCTAGCGCCCAGTTTCAGGTACAACCTTTGCCGCCTGTTGAAGCCGACCCATATTTGCTGGCTCAAATATTTGCAAATTTATTGTCGAACGCCATCAAATATTTGGATCCCAAACGTCCAGGCAAGATAGAAATATGGGCGGATAACCAGCCCGATCATGTTAGCTTTTTTGTTAGGGATAACGGTTTGGGCGTTTCTGAAAAAGACCAGAAAAAAATTTTTGAGATGTTCCGCCGAGGTAGTAACCACACTGTCGAAGGTGAAGGCGTGGGGCTGAATTACGTCAAATCAGCAATTAAACGGCTGGGCGGTACTATTGCAGTGGAAAGCAATCCAGGCCAGGGCAGTGTTTTCAGCTTTACGCTGCCTAAGAGATAGCCATTCTTTTACAAACATCCCTGCCCTATTGTAATGCTTATGGCTTGATTGGCGCTTGAGCGCCAACAAGGCTCGCCATTGAGCAACCGCAACACTTGTTCCGCAACATTAATGCCCAGCGCAGCATAAATGCCCACAAATGACGTGGTTAGACGCGGATTTATTTCCAGCACCCAAAGTTGTTCCGGCGTTTCGATCAAATCAACGCCTGCATATCCCCATAAACAGGGAAACGCACGGGCAATACCGTCGATTATCTGTTGGTAGCCATGGTTGTCGGCTAGTTGATGGTTAACGCTAATGCCTGTTAATTTATAGTGCTTATTGACAATGTCGAATTGTTGTAAATTGACGCATAACAGCCATACTCGTCCGCCCTTAAATAAACAAGACAGGCTGGTTTTTTGGCCGTGCAAATGGGGTTGGATAATAAGCTGCACCGTCCCCTTGGTGCTACGGATACCCTCAAAATCTTGCCGGTCAGCCACTATACGGGTGCCTGCACAGCCTGCACCGTCTATGGGCTTGACCACCCAATCCCCGAATTCGTATTGGGCCGCACTTAAGTGTTGGGTGGGTACTGTTGCGATATGATGCCGATTTAGCTGTTGATAAACCGTATATTTATTCGCTGTTTGCATTACCGCATCCGCTGGTGACGTCAATAGCGGTTTAGCTTGTGCGGCAACAGACCGGCATAACGTGGCTAATATGCCGTCAGACTCAGGCGCTATTGGCCAAACAGCATCGCAATATGGGATTAATTGTTCAAACGCTGCATGACTATCCTCTAGGACGCCTATGGACACTATTTCGACACCCGGCAACTCAATGGCCCCAACTAAGCGCGCATCCAGCATAACGACCAGGTCTATCTGCTTGAGCCTGGAAAAATTATCTACCAGGGCGGCAAGCATCAACCGACCTTCGCTTAACAGCGAGTCGGGCAACGCCTGCTTATTCAGACCGCCACCGGTGATATACTCAAATATTAAAACTTTCATACGCATAACTAATGAAAATAATCCCTGTCCTTGATTTAAAAAATGGTGTTGTCGTGCATGCCAGGCTAGGTGACCGTGAACATTATCAACCGATCCAATCCAAATTGTGCCCGTCTTCGGATATTTTCGCTGTGATAGAGGCATTCTTGAGTATTTACGATTTTGATACCTTTTATATCGCCGATTTAAATGCCATCACCCAGCAAGGCAGCCATGACCGTTTAATCCAGCAGCTCCTGGCTGATTACCCAAATATTAGTTTCTGGATAGATAAGGGCTATCAGCCTTATTGTCCAGAGTTATCACAATGGAGGCATTATTTGCCCGTTTTAGGCAGTGAGTCTTACCAGGATGAAACGGTTTGCGAGCTAGACGCGTTTAGAGGGCAGTTTGTCCTGTCTTTGGATTATTCGATCTCCGGCGCTTTAGGCGCGCAAAGCCTGTTTTTCGAGCCGCATTTTTGGCCAGATAATATTATTGTCATGAACTTGGCTGGCGTAGGTAGTAACCAAGGCCCTGACGTGGCTCAATTAAGTCAATTTTGCACCCAATACCCAGAAAAAAACTTTATCGCCGCAGGCGGAATAAGACATTTAGATGATTTAATGCAGCTAAGGCAAATTGGCGTGCAACAGGCGCTAATAGCAAGCAGCCTGCATTCTGGGGCACTGAAGCGCAAGGATATCGAAGAAATTTCAGGCAAAAAAATACCCCGGCAAGCCGGGGTATTTTTAACATCCGTTAGCTAATAACTTATGCTTCGTTATTAACTGCGAATGGATGTTTAGCTTCTTTTTTGCCAGCAACTACTTCAGCCGCAGTTGGTGAACCGGCAATAGCGCGTTTCAGGGCTTCTTTAGTTGCTGCATAATTGAATGATTCAATTTTAGCATCATCTTCAGCTTGCCAATGTATGAAAACGCCAACAGAAATAAACAGGTCATCAGCTTCGTCTGCAGGGATAGTGCCGTCTTCTACACAATCAGCAACAGCCATGGCGACAGCGCGTTGTGCTGGACCAAACATTTGAACAGCTTGCTTAGAACCTTTGATGGTTACTTTGTTGAACAAAATAGTTGCTGGTTTAACCATCAGGTTAGGTGCAACAACCGCTAACAACGTAGAAAAACCGTCTTTGTTGTTGGTCAACGCGTTTGCGAATGCAGTTTCAGCAGCTGAACCTCTTGGGCCAATGATCAAATCAATATGGGCAATTTCGTTGCCTTCACCGACTAAAGATTCACCAACACACAATTTATTAATTTTCGCCATTTTTGTTTTCCCCTGTGAAGAAAAAGTTGAAAAAATTTGAGCTAATATTGACACTTACGTGTCTCCTTATTTGTTTGTTTTAACAAATTTATTTGAAGACCTGATAAAGTCTTCTAAAAATACCGCAAAAACCGTAGCTACGGTTATATCCGCCGTAGTACCTGGATTTACATTCTTTGATTTGAAATCATAATCTATGCAATAAAGCAGAGGCATAATAGAATCAGGCCTGATTGCATCGGATAGTGCTTCGCAGACTGACATCATCTTATCTGCGACCATTTCAGAATACTGGCTGCCGTATTTTCTTTCGATATGGCTATCTGGAAATCGGCGCAAAAACTCGGCATAAACTGCCACCGCTGCCCAATCATGATCGCCCCATCTACTCAAGGCATTATAGTACACAACGACAGAAAAATCGAAAATATCTCTATAACCCGTAGTATATTGGCAAGCAATACGGTCTTTCGCAGCCGCCAATGCCATGGCTTGGGTCAGGGTAGTTGCGGCTTGCCCATGCACGTCTTGCTGCTCTGATGCGCCTAAACCACCCGGCGATGCTAGTGCTATAGCCCTAAAAACCCAATCCGCATCAGCTATCGTTGTTGCCGACAAAACCTGTCCTAGGGCCTGCCTCAGCGTCAACCCTGAGCTTATTCGGCCCATCGCCTGAATCAATGGCGCAGACAATAAAATAATGCCTAGGTTAGTATTGCAGCCTACCGCATCACGCGTCGCTTTGACCGCATAAAAGATTTTTTCGCCCAAGCTATAGTCGAGGCGACAAAGCGGTTCGGCACTGGCTTCAGCGCTGCATCTAAAATCCGCCACTGTCATCCCATGCCCATCGGCATACACACTGACATTACCCGGTTTAAATGCCTGCAATTCAATTTCACAGGCTTGCCGGTAAAATTCACTCAGCTGTGCAGGCGAAATCATGAACCTTTCGGGGTTGATCAGAGCCGGCATTAATGCACCGGCTGATTAAATCATCTGCCAATAATTCGGCAATATTTACATCACAAACACTTTCCAAACCTTTCCAAGCTGGAATGCTGTTGACCTCAATGATCGTGTAAGCCCCGCTCTTATCCTGAATAATGTCGACACCGGCATAATCCATAGCCAGTGTTTTTGCGGCTTTAACCGCTAATTCAGCGAGATCGGCGTGCAATGCGATGCGTTCACAACTGGCCCCGCGTGCAACATTATTCAGCCAAAACTTACCCCGTCGCCGCATCGCTGCAACGGCACGACCATTAATGACAAACACACGGTTATCGGAAAAGCCCGGACCCGCGCAATGCACAAAGCGTTGCAGGTAATAAACACCGTGACTGCTGGTCAGCCAGAATAAATCGGTCATTTTTTCAATACGGCGTATGCCCTCCCCTTGCGAACCAAACAACGGCTTGCTTATCAGAAAATGGCCTTTTCTCAACTCGTTTTCAGCAAGACTTAACGCATCCGCCCTATTGCGTAGTACCCAGGTTTGCGGCGTTGGCAAACCGGCATGATGCAGCAAAAAGCTAGTCATGGCTTTATCGACGCTACGTTCCACTGCACGACCATCATTGTAGACAGGGATGTTCAGCACGGTTAACCCATGCAGTATATCCAGATAAAACACCACTTCTTCCAGTGACCCACCCGGCACGCCACGTACAAAAGCGGCAACAGGCAGGCTATGTCCAAAGCCTGGAATCAATAGGGGTTGTTGCCCTGATCCGATACGAAAGCGGCACTCCGCTAAAGACACATATTCGCTAGCATAACCGCGAGCAGCAAACGCAAGCTGTAATTGCCTGCCGTGCCAGCCTGGGTCATCTGTAAAAATGGCTATTTTGCCTACGGTGTGTTGAGGTGTTAGCATCAGTATTGAACTTACAAATATCAGCGGAGGAGGTATTTTTTAACTGCGCGGGCTTTCCCCATGAAGGTAATGGCATTACCATGCCAAACAGTCATGTGATAACCGCAAGGGTCATCCCCATGACTGTAATGGCATTATCATGCCAAACAGTCATGTGACAGAAAAGCTTTCGCCACAACCGCAGGTGCCTTTGACATTCGGATTATTAAACTGAAAAGCCTCGTTAATGCCTTCCCTGCGGTAATCCAACTCGATACCGCTGACCAAGCCCAGATCGCCCTCTTTTACAACCACTTTAACGCCGAAATCTTCAAAGACAGCATCGTCATCTTCGAGGTGATCCGCATAATCCAACACATAAGCGTAGCCGGAGCAACCGGATTTTTTTACACCCAACTTTAAGCCGACCCCTTTTCCACGTTTTTCCAATTGTTTTTTTATTTGGCGGGCAGCATTTTCGGTAAGTGAAACAGACATTATGGTTTCCTTATGCCTGGTTGACCAAGGCATTCAATACATTAATAAATTCGGACACTTCTTCTTCAGTATTCGATTTTCCTAGGCTGATGCGAATCGCTGCTTTAGCCTGCTGGCCAGAAACACCCATCGCAGTCAATACAGAACTGGGTTCAGTGCCGCCGCTAGCGCAGGCCGACCCGCTAGAAACCGCAATTGCTTTTTTATCCAGCTTCATCAACAGCATTTCCCCATCTACGCCAGCAACGCCAAATTGCACCGTATTGGGCAAGCGCTTGGCGTGTTGGGCAAACATAGTCAGGCCTGGAATACGCGCCAACCCCTGTTCCAGCACATCCCTAAGATGGCATAAATGCCGATTACGCCCGGCCAATTCGGTTTGTGCAAGCTCTGCCGCCTTGCCAAAACCAACAATAGCGGCAACATTTTCCGTGCCTGCCCTTAGCCCTTGCTCTTGCCCGCCGCCAAACAACAACGGTTTTATGAGCATTTTTTTATCGAACACCAATGCACCACAACCTTTCGGCCCATAGATCTTATGGCTGGACAATGACATTAATCCGACACCTAGCTGCTTAAATGATAAAGGCATTTTACCCAGCGCCTGCACGGCATCGGTATGCACATTAATCTTGCGTGCGCTTAGCTGCCCAGCGTAAAAGGCAACATCCTGTATGACGCCAGTTTCGTTATTGGCCAGCATGATCGACACCAACTCAGGCTGTTGCGGAATTAGATTGGCGATGGATTCCTCAGTGACTAAACCATCCGCATCGACATCAATAATGGTCAGCGCATGCCCCCGACTTTTTAAATGCTGTGCAGGCTCAGTTACCGACGGGTGTTCAACAGCTGAAATAGCGAATAAGGATTGAGCCGACAACGTTGCCAATGCCATGTTATTGGCTTCCGTACCACTGCTAGTGAACACCAGTTGGGAGGCATTAGCATCACAGGCCGCTGCGACTTGTTCGCGGGCCGTGTCCATAGCGCTACGGACAAGCCTGCCGTGTCGGTATAAGCTGGAAGGATTACCATAGAAAATCTTCAGAAAAGGTAACATCGCGTCCAACACCCGCTCGTCTATCGGTGTTGTCGCATTATGGTCGAGGTAGATCATTCAAGCCTAGGCATTAGCCGCGATATGCCGGTGAATTTCGATAATATGTTGGGCCTCTTGCTCTTGTCGCTGTGCGACTTCCTGGACATGATGCTTTTCCAGCAACTCGCCCAAGGTAATACCCTTTAAATAATCCCGAATTTGGTCGCTTAAACCCATCCATAAATCGTGGGTCAGGCACGCTTGGTGCTTCTGGCAATTAGCCTCGCCGCCGCATTTGGTCGCATCGACCTGTTCATCAACTGCCGCAATAATATCGGCAATATTAATATCACTCGCCAAACCGCACAAAGTGTACCCGCCGCCTGGTCCCCGGACACCCTTTACTATACCGGCACGACGTAACCGTGCAAACAATTGTTCAAGATAAGATAGCGAAATGGTTTGACGAGTTGCTATCTCTGTTAATGTAACCGGCTTGATTTGGCTATGAAAAGCCAGATCAAGCATTGCCGTTACCGCATACCGACCTTTGGTAGTTAAACGCACAAAACCGTCCTTTTATAAATCTGTTAAGTTAACGTCACTATACTTAACCCAGCATAATAGTCAACTATTCCAACTGGGCAACCCGCAGGCTAGGCATTTAAAAAATTTAACAAAATTAGTGTGTTGCTCACCATCAGCTCTTGTTTTGTGTATAGCTATCGTTGATTTCGCAGCCGTCCAGCGTGCAGATGGGGGTTTCCTTGCATTTAATCCCGGCATCATTAAGGGCTTTTTGCATGGATTCAATCTGTTTATCCAGCGTATTGATATGGTCTAGCATACGGTTAATGGCATAAGCGATGGGATCCGGCATATCTGCCGTCAAACCGTAGGGATCGAAATCCATTTTAACGGCCGCCTCGTCAAGCATAAGCGTCGTTTTTTTTGCTTTCGGATCGACAACATGACCGGGAATGCCTACTACGGTAGCACCAGCCGGCACTGACTTTAACACCACTGAATTTGAGCCTATTCTGGCACCCACCCCAACCTCTATGGGCCCCAGCACTTTCGCACCGGCACCGATCACGACGCCACTATGCAGTGTCGGATGCCTCTTGCCTTTGTTCCACGTCGTCCCCCCCAACGTTACGCCGTGGTACAACGTGCAATCATCACCGATCACCGCCGTTTCACCAATAACGACCCCCATGCCGTGGTCAATAAACAATCGTCGCCCTATCTCGGCGCCGGGATGAATTTCAATGCCCGTCCACCAACGACTGACATAGGCAATAAACCGCCCCAACCATTTAAACCCCGCTTTCCAGCAACGATGGCTCAATCTGTGGACCAGTACGGCATGTACGCCGGGATAAGTGGTCAATACTTCAAACACCGATTGTGCCGCAGGATCGCGCTCAAAAACACAGGCGATGTCTTCCTTTATTCGACTTAACATTTACTTGCTCTTTTGGTTATCTTGCGACATTCTTAAAATCCCCCGCAGTATATCGAGCTCCTTGGTATCAAGCCGGGACCGGTTATAGATACGCCGTAACCGGCGCATAATGGATTTTGATTTATCGGGGTGCATAAAACCAATATCGGTTAATGCTTCGTATAAATGTGCATAAAAAGACTCCATTTGCGCCATTGTCGCCAACGGACATTCGCCTTTATCACCCACCGGTATTGACTCTTGCACACCGGCAGCAACAAAAAGCTCATAGCACACCACTTGCACAGCAGCGGCAATATTCAATGAACTGTATTCGGCATTACAGGGAATCCGCAGTAAGTAATGACATAAATCCAGTTCATGATTTTTCAAGCCCGAATTTTCGCGACCAAAAACAATGGCAACCGATGGGTAAGATCCGCTAACCGCACAGAGCCTAGCACATTCTCTGGGTGTCATTTCCGGCCAACTGATCGTCCTGCATCTGGCGCTGGCGCCAATCACCAGTTGGCAATCGGCAATGGCTTCTTGCAAACTTTGGCACACGGTCGCCGCAGCCAACACATCATCGGCACCGGAAGCACGCGCCGTCGCCTCCGCACTAGGGAAAACCTTAGGCGCAACCAGCCACAAATTGGTCATCGTCATGTTCTTCATCGCGCGTGCCACCGCGCCGATGTTTCCAGGGTGCGTGGTTTCGACGAGAACAATTTTTATATGGGAAAGCAAGCCTGCATCCTTGGTTGAAAAAATCGCCAAGTTTACCAAAAGATTTGCTATCCTATGAGTTTTAATTAGCTCTTTAAATTAGGCACTATGCAACCCATGTTAAATACCGCCGTCCGCGCAGCCAGAAGCGCGGGCGACTTGATTCTCCGTTCATCCGACAATATCGGCCATCTTCGCATAGACCAAAAAGGCAAAAATGATTACGCCAGTGAAGTCGACAGGATGGCGGAGCGGGAAATTATTAACATTATCAAAGCCGCCTACCCTGAACACGCGATCCTGGCAGAAGAAAGCGGCGCCCATCAAGGCAATGATTTTGTCTGGATAATCGACCCGCTGGACGGCACCACCAACTTCCTGCACGGTTTTCCCCAGTATGCCGTATCCATTGCCTTAAAACACAAAGGCAGGCTCGAAGTCGGCGTGATATACGATCCCTTACGCGATGAACTTTTCACCGCCAAACGCGGCGGCGGCGCCATGCTGAACAATCGTCGGCTTAGGGTCACTAACCAAACCACGTTGAAAGGCGCCTTAATCGGCACGGGCTTCCCGTTTAAAACGGATACGCATCTGGATGCTTATGTAGGCATGTTCCGGGCTTTAACCACCGAATGCGCCGGCATACGCCGCGCGGGCGCCGCAGCCCTCGACTTGGCTTATGTTGCCGCCGGGCGCTTGGACGGTTTCTGGGAAATCGGCATCATGGAGTGGGATATGGCGGCAGGTATTTTATTGATAAAAGAAGCCGGCGGCGTCGTCACAGACTTTTCGTTTAATGACAATTACTTGGCATCGGGCAATGTCATCGCCGCCAGCCCTAAAATGCACCAACTGATGTACCAGTTGATTGAGCCGCATGTGACGGATAATTTGAAATAGCACAGCAACGTTAACAAAACCTTCACAGCAGCTATGTACAATACTGAGCAATTGGCACGAATAGCTATACAAGATGGCGCACAATATGCTTGGTTAAGGCAAAGCCTCAACGATTTTGAAATGACCCATATCTTGTTCTCTGCAAACAAATGGGATGGCGTCTGTTACCATGCCCAGCAATCCGTTGAAAAACTGCTAAAGTTTATTATCAGCAGCACAGGCCAACCCATTAGGCACACCCATTCCGTACATGAATTAGCTAAAGACTGCAACAAACTGCTTGACGCTGAAGCATTTGATGAAGAACACATTGATTGCTATAAAGAACTAAGCCAATATAACACGATTGCACGCAACCCTTCCGCTTGCGATGCGCCGGTTGATATCATAACCAAAAAACAGGCGCAATCAGCCATAGATACATTGGACAGGGCCTTAATGATTCTGGAGCAACTTTATGGACAAAAGTAACGGCAAACCCGATCTTATCCAGCAAGCCCGGAAAAAAAAGAAGGCCCATATAATGGCCTATCTTAATGAAGCCTTTAAAGGATTTGATTGCCTGGTTTATTTGTTTGGCTCCTACGCAACGGGAACATTTCACGGCAACTCGGATGTCGATATTCTGATTATCGCTCCTGAGCGGCTCAAGAATAAACATTATCGTGAAGCCTGCGACAGAATGTCCGCACTGGGGATGAATTATGATATTCTTGTGGCAGACTCACTGGCTCGGTTAGATGAAAGTATTGCAAGCTCATTGAAAAACATTGTTCCTTTGAGCAGCCCAAAGCAGTCGAGTTAGCTTGGAATTACATAAGCACATCAATAGTGGGTGTTACCGGACAATTTGTTCGGATTGCTGGTCAACTGATATTAGAAGACAACCTCTAGGCTAACAAAACCAAAGATATGCACAACAAACCGTCAAAAAATACTGGATTTACGCTCATAGAGCTTCTAGTGACGATATCGATCGCAGGAGTAGTCTTGTCAATAGCCATTCCCAGCTTCCAAGACACCATTCGTAGCAGCAGGCTAACAGCCGCCGCGAATGCATTAGTCACCTCGTTCAATCTGGCGCGTAGCGAAGCAATAAAACGTCAGCAACAAGTCGTGGTGAGTCAAACCGGCGCAGGATGGCAAAATGGCTGGCAGATTTTTGTAGATATTCCTCCTCTCGCAATTGCTGGCGCATTTGCTGATGACGGTGACACTATCCTTTGCGAAGCTACTGAAGATTGTCTGCTTAGGGCCTATGAACCGCTACGACCATCGTTCATCTTAACAGGCAATAACAACTTTGTTAATTTTGTCCGTTACCAGCCGGATGGCACGATCAGCAATGTTGTTGGAGGCAGCTTTGTTGTTTGTGACAATAGTGATAGTAACGACATCCCCGAAGCCAACACCTCTAGGCTAATCATTGTCTCTGGAACAGGCCGGATAAGAATGGGGGTGGATGTCGACCATAACGGCATTCCTGAAAAAGATGGTGTAGAACTATCTTCTTGCACAGGCTTTTAGCTATGAAACCAGCCTCCGGATTTACGTTAATTGAAATTTTAGTCGCGCTGGTCGTGCTGTCCGGCGGATTGCTAGGATTGGCGGCGCTGCAAGCGACTTCACTTAACAACAACCAGAGCGCCTATAACCGCAGTCAGGCTACGCTGCTGGCTTATGACATTGCCGATCGAATTCGTGCTAATGTTGTGAATGCGAACCTTCTCTCAACCAGCGCTTATATAGCAGCTCCACCGTATGCCGCCCAGACTGATTGTATGTCTGTAAGTGCAAGCTGCACAGCCGCCGATATGGCGCAAAACGACCTTTATGAGTGGAATAACGTAATAGCCACTACATTGCCCGGTTGTAACAGTGTCCAGTGTGCAAGCATAGCTGTTAATGGCACACTTTTTACCGTTACCATTCAATGGGATGATAATCACGATGGCGATGTTGATGGCGATGGTGGCGCAAATGAAGGTGATATTGACGGGGATGGCGACACGGACGATGACCCCAGCTTTCAAATGAGTCTTGGATTATGAAAAATTCTTGCCCTAAATATGCTCAAAGCGGTTTAACCTTGATAGAGCTGATGATCGCCATGTTATTGGGGGTGTTTTTAATAGGCGGTGTCGTACAAATTTTTGTCAGCTCTAAACAAACCTATAGAATGCAGGAAGGCTTATCAAGACTACAGGAGAATGGCCGGTTTGCTATGGACTTTATAAGCCGGGATCTCCGTATGGCGGGTTATCGCGAGATCAACGTGGCAAATTATACGCAGTGTCTCAATTACACTGTGCCGTCCCCCATAACGGGTGTTGATGATACCGGCTTAAACGGGTCGGATACCATCAGCCTGCAACTATCGCCCAGTGTTTGTACAGGTGTGCCTGTGCCAATTACGATCACCTATTCCATACAACCTGGCGTAGGAGGGAGGCCCGGCTTACAGAAGGCGACTAACCCTGTCGATGCAAATTCAGATGGGGAACTGGTAGAAGATGTTGAAAATATGCAGATTTTATATGGCGATGATGCCAACGGTGATTTTACGCCGGATTACTATGTCCCATTTGGAACCCCTGGCTTAAACATGGCTAGAGTTGTTAGCATTAGAGTCAGCCTGTTACTCCGCAGCAGTGAGAACTTAGCCGCACAACCCTTGCCCTATAACTTCAACGGCGTAACTATCACACCGGCTGCTACAGATAGGACAATCAGGCGGGTGTTTACGTCAACAATTGCCTTGCGTAACCGACTGTCATAACGATGAAAACCATGAACCACAACATCCCAAAACACGCTCAGCATTTGACGGCCTGGAAACAGCAATCCGGTGCCGTGATGGCTATCAGCCTGATTATGTTGCTGTTACTCACGTTAATTGGCATAACCGGCAGCCAGGTTACCGGGTTGTCAGAAAAAATGTCCGGCAATATGCGAGATCGCAACATCGCATTCCAGGCAGCAGAATCAGCTTTGCGCGATGCAGAACATGATATTACCAACGCCGTTGCTGCGGCCGCCCGAGACATTTCTGGCATCAGTGATTTCTCGCCCGATTGTGGCGCATCCACTGTAGACGACAGCGATGATGGCCTCTGTTATAACGGCTCGAATGGCTTCGGACTTACAGTCATCGACACGCAAACCCCGTCTATCTGGGACACTGCAAACATGAGCGCCGCACCCAGCGTCGCTTTTGGTCGTTTTACCAACGCCACCGCCATACCCAACCTATCTGCCCAGCCCCGTTACCTCATTGAAGTTTTAAGAAGACAATCAACCGGTTGCGGGCATCAATCCAACTTCTTCCGCATTACCGTTCGCGCCCAAGGGACTAGCGCCAATTCGGTAGTGTGGCTGCAAGAAGTTTATAAGCCAGACCACTGTTAAACCATTGGAATTAAAAATGAACGCAAAACATAGCCTTTTTATTTTTCTGCTCGGTTTAGTCCCAGCTTCAGCACACGCCTTGACGCTTGCCCAAGGCCCTTTGTATCTCAGCCATAACGGAACACCGCTGATCATGTTAACCATGGAACGCGACCATAAGCTGTATTATGAAGCCTATAATGATGCTTCAGATATCAATGGTGATGGCGTACTCGATATCCGCTACAATCCCGGCATCACCTATTTTGGCTATTTTGATTCATATAAATGCTATACCTACGGTTCAGGCAAATTCAGCCCGAGCACAATCACTGTAAACAAGCAATGCAGCGGTGCGTGGAGTGGTGATTATTTAAACTATTTGACCACATCCCGTATGGATGCGCTCAGGCGGGTACTGTACGGCGGTAAACGCAGCACGGATACTGATCCTGCCACAGTGCTCGAACGATCATTTATTCCCCAGGATGCTCATAGCTGGGGAAAAGAGTATACCCGTGAAGATTTAGATGGCTATGATATCTCCGATTACACCCCGCTTGCACAACCGGCAGCAGGCAGTCGCCATATATTTGCCAATACTACTTTGTATAACACCACCGATCCGCTGCTAAGGGTACTACAAAACAGCAATTTTCGGGTATGGGAATGGTTATCCATTGAACGCCCCGTAGCCGGGACGCAATGCGCCACAGGTAATAACTCGAGATCTGATTGCGCAATTGCCGGAAGTACAAACTGGGAAAAAGTTCCCTCTAGCTATTTCTCCAATCTGACCATTAAAACATACAACACGACCGGCTATGGAACCAACTATCCCAACTCTACCAGCGATTTTGATACGCTTTTTGCCAATTACAGTTCGGCATTGTTTGGCAGCACCTCGGCTTCAAACATTGACTGTAACAGTAACAATAGTCAATGTAATGTAAACTCCGCAGCTTCAGGGGCTCAAGAAAATTATCTGGCAATAATAAGCGGTAATTTGGTTATTCCAGCGGGTATGGGGGGGAGCTTTACCTTTGCAGTCGATGGGGATGATGCACAGGAAGTCAAAATCGATGGCAACGTGGTAGCCAGCTATTACGGCGGACATGCATTCTGTAATTGCCAGAGTCATAGTGGTACTATCAATCTCTCTGCAGGTACGCATACCATTGTTTACCGTATGCAAGAAGCGCAAGGAGGGGATGGTTATACGCTCTGGTGGCAACGATCAACCTCTGCTTCGACTATGACTGATTATGTGGTGCGAGTAGATGCCTGTGTTTCCGGCCTGCTTGAAAATGAATGTCGGGGCTATCCTAATGACAATCCAACCAAGTACAAACCCGCCGGCATTTTGCAACAATATGGTGAAACTAACCGGATGGCGTTTGGTTTGATCACCGGTTCATACGCAAAAAATGTATCCGGCGGCGTTTTACGAAAAAACATTTCCTCATTGACCGACGAAATTGATTCTGCAACAGGTCAATTTACCGCCACCAATGGCATCATAAAAACCATCGATGCCTTGAAAATTGTCGGTTTTGGCGGCAGCTATTCCTACGACCAAAACTGCCAAGTGCCTGAAGTCGGCGGACCCCTGGCAGAAGGACGATGCCGGATGTGGGGCAACCCTACTGCGGAAATCATGTATGAAGGGCTACGCTATTTTGCCGGAAAAGGCTCTCCAACCACTGATTATTCGATTGCCAGTAGCGGGAACGATGACAGCGGTTTGGGCTTGCCTTTGCCGGCTTGGCAGGATCCCTACCGGTCGCTGGCCAGCGGTGGCTTTCCCGAATGTTCAAAGCCTTCGTTATTTGTGATTAGTGACATCAATCCCAATTTCGATACGAATCAGCTTCCCAATAGACATAGCTATACCTCGCCTTCTGCCACATCTTCTTTTACTGGCGACATCACCGGAATGAACGTTGAAAGCCTTGCAAATACCATCTGGAATGGCGAATATGGCTCTCCCGCTTCCCTGTTTATCGGGCAGTCCGATTCGAATACGCCGAGTTATGACGGCGCACCTACGGCTAAAACCGTCACCAGTTTCGGCAATATGCGCGGGCTTTCCCCCGAAGAACCCACTCAAGAAGGTGGCTATTATGCAGCCAGCGTCGCTCTGTTTGGAAAGACCCATGATTTAAACACCGCCGATGGCAATCAAAAAACTGATACCTTCAGCGTCGCCCTGGCATCACCTTTACCACGCATTAGCTTTCCATTAAATAAACATGTCATCACTTTGGTTCCATTCGCCAAAACGGTAGGAGGATGCGGCCCCTCTGCCGCACAAGGCAGCTATCAACCCACCAATACAATTGTCGACTTTTATGTTGATACCATCAAAAACACTGACCTAAGCAATACCGACGCAACCATCAATAATGGCAGACCTTATGCGAAGTTCAGAATCAACTTCGAAGATTCTGAATATGGTTCAGATCATGATATGGATGCCATTACCGAATACGAATTGATTGCCAAAGCAGATAACACCCTGGACATTAAATTATCCTCAAATTACGCCGCTGGGGGTTGTATCCAGCATATGGGTTACGTTATCTCAGGCACTTCGACAGATGGCATCTATCTGGAAGTCAGGGATCCTGACACGGATGCCGGAAGTGACGTAGACTACTACCTGGATACTCCACACAATCGGGGTAGTGGTGTCGCATTACCAACCAGCACCACGCGTAATTTTTCAGTTGGCACTAACACCTCGGCTGCCTTCGTACAGCACGATCCCTTATGGTACGCCGCCAAATGGGGTGGTTTTATCGACAGCAACAATAACAATATACTCGACCCTTCAGAGTGGGATTCCCGTGATGGCGCTGACGGCATCCCTGACAGTTATTTCCTGGTTACCAATGCCAGCAAGCTTAAAGAACAGTTGGACAGGGCTTTTATTGAAATTCTCGCGCGAGACAGTTCGGCTTCCGCCGTAGCAACCAATTCAACCAGCTTAAAAACCCAAAGCCGGGTTTATCAAGCGAGATTCAACAGCCTGGACTGGAGCGGGCAACTATTGTCCTACCAACTCAGTAAAAATGGTGTCCTGAGTAGTACGCCTGAATGGGATGCTGGCAAACACATCAATGATCTAAATCCATTTACAGATCGGGTAATCATAACCAAAGCGGGTTCCGACGGTGTTGCCTTCGCGTATGCCAATTTAACCGCCAGTCAAAAAATTTTGCTAGACACGAATTCATCAGGCAACGTTGATAACTGTGGACAAGAGCGGGTTGACTATCTGCGCGGCGTTGAAACCCACGAAGCAAGCAACGGCAAATTTATTTGTGCTTCCACTAAGGAAACCGATAATTTTCGCGAACGCCTCACCAGCAAGCTGGGTGACATCATCAATTCCAATCCTTGGTTTGTCGGTGCGCCATCGGCCGGATATTCCGATGTCAATAACCCCGGTTACAATGCGTTCAGGATTAGTAAAAAATCCCGTAAGCCCGTCGTCTACTCTGCGGGTAATGACGGCATGCTCCACGGCTTCGATGCTTCCCTGAATGTCAGCTCAGTCCCTACCGGTGTACCGACAGCGACTTCGGGAGATGAGGTATTGGCGTATATTCCTTCACCTGTTTTTCCAAATCTCACCAAACTGACTACCCAAACCTATAACCTCAACCATCTTTATTTTGTTGACGGCTCACCCATGATCGCCGATGCTTTTGTATCATCAAGCTGGCGCACAGTGCTGATAGGTAGTATGGCCGCTGGTGGCAAAGGATATTATGCCCTGGACGTCACTGACCCCAGTCAATTTACCGAAGCCAACGCCGCCAATATTTTATTATGGGAGTTTAACGACACTGATGATGCCGATATGGGCTTTGCCTTCAATCTGCCAACAACCAACTCAGACACGGCGCAAGCAAAACAAATTATCAAACTGGCAAACGGCAAATGGGCGGCCATCGTCGGCAACGGCTATAACAGCAGTTCGGGTAAGGCCGTGCTGTATATACTTTTTATCGAAGATGGCATAGATGGAAACTGGAATTTAGGGGATTTTGTAAAAATTGTCGTCGATGCACCAACAGCCAATGATAATGGTCTGTCCACGCCTGTACCTTTTGATAGTAATGATGACGGCTATGCCGATACGATCTATGCTGGAGACTTAAAAGGCAATATGTGGAAATTCCTGGTGGGCCCTAATCCCAGTGATAGCAGCGTTACTAATGATCCGTCAACGTGGAAGCTGGCCTTCTCAAGTGCGACCTGTGCCAACTTAACACCAAGCACCTGTAACCCTCTGTTCAAGGCGATTAACAATAGTGGTTTTACCCAGCCTATCATCTGGCCACCTGAGGTAACCCTGCACCCGGATTCAGGACAACTGGTGCTTTTCGGCACTGGTAAGTATATCGAGGCTGCTGACAATACCGATTTTAAGGCTCAAACTTTTTACGGTATTTGGGATAGACATAATGCCAATCTCTTAGGCACCCCGGTAGCTTCGCGCGACACTGATTTGCTGCCACAAACTGTGACAGAATCGGCGTTGGCGGGAGGCAATTTCCGCTTACCTACCAGCCACCCCATTAATTGGCGCCCCGCCCCACCCGCCACTTTCAACGCTGCAAATTGTTCCGGCGCTTGTACCCCTACCCATATGGGCTGGTATATGGATTTGCCTATTGCTGGCGAACGTATTACCGGTGTACCCAAGCTTGTTAATAAAGCAATTTTTTTCAACACATTAATTCCTTCCTCCACGCTCTGTTCGACAGGTACCGGCTGGCTGATGGCTCTGGACTATGCAAGCGGCGGTGCGGTACCTTCCCGGCAAATCTTCGATACTGGTGGGAATGGCAATTTTAATAACGATGATACCCATGCCGGAGGATACGAAGTTGGATTGGCGCTCGGCGGAACGACATTGATTGAAAATTTTAACGACACCTCTAGCAATATTGGTGTAGGGGTTTCTTCTGTCATCTCCGGCAATCTGAACACAGTACGATTAAATTTAGGTACGGCATCAAAAAGTCGTCTCAGTTGGCGTGAAATCATGCAATAAGATAGGACTACCAACGAATAACATGTCAGGCTCTTACTTTAAAACAATGCTGAAGTACAGGAACTATAAAAAATTGTATTGCCCCAAACCATCCACCACACTGGAGATTGACACATGACATCATTGCAAAAAAGGTATACCGACACTGTTTTTAAACAGCGTCAACGTCTGTTTGTTTTCGGATTTTTGTTGTTAACGAATGGGCAAATAACCCAAGCGGCAACCGTACTTAAACTTAGCGCCTACCCTGTTAGCCAGCAGATCATATTAAAATGGGGCAAAGTGACAGGGGCGTCAGCCTATACTCTCTGTTATGCAACTGAAAGCATCAAAGATATGAATGCCTGCACCAGTTATGCTAACGGCATCCAAAAAATCACCAAAAGCAATAAATAGACACTGACCAAATTGGTCAACGGCACCACTTATTATATTCGTGGCATGGCAACAAACGCCGATAGCGTATTGAGCACCAGCAAGATAGTTACTGTTACGCCCCAACCGATTATCAATGATACCGGCATATCTGCTAGGAGTATGTCGGTCTTATGATTTTAATAAAAACAATAGGTTAAAAACTGGCAGAAGACAAATTTCGTTAGCATTAACGTCTAGGGTATGTAACTATAGCTAAATTTAATCATCCGTAAAAATTAAATCTTTACTA